>CAKUES010000041.1 GCA_934646835.1 uncultured Coriobacteriales bacterium | reverse complement strand
GTCAAGAAGGGCCTGAAGGCCGGCAAGAAGTACACCGTCAAGGTCAAGGCCACCGTCGGCACCCAGACCAAGACCGTGAAGGTCATCGTCAAGGTCGCCAAGTAAACCTGACAGCTGACGTGACTTCGCCGAGGGCGATATAGCCCGAGGCGCGAGAAAGCCCCCGCAGCAACACGTGCTGCGGGGGCTTTCGCTTGTTGGCGACGAATGCCGGCGACTGAATGAACTGCAGAGGAGTCGGCTCCCTACATTCGCCAGCCCAATTACGGCTGCATGTTGCCATTATTGCATTCGCTGGCAGCTGTCGTCGCTGTTAGTTGAAGGGGCCGCGAATCTGAACCTGGTGCCGACGCCCGTCTAAGCCCAGGGCGATGACAGGGAACCGCACCGTCCCAGTGCGGTTCCTGCAGAAAAACGCACTGTCACAGTGCAATATCCGCCGAAAAACGCATTGTCGCAGTGCGTTTTTCCCAGATGAGACCCGAGTCCCGTGCGGCACAGCCGGGATCCGGATCCCGCAGGGGCGACAACGGCTCCGCGCCTGCAGCCCGCTTTCGCTTGACGAGCTGGGGGCGTGCCGGGATCTCTCCTGGTTCCCTGCTGGGAAGCCCGGGGCGTCGGGGTGCCGGATGGGCGGCAACCGCCCTCTGGCACCCTGTCATGCGCTGGGCCGCAACCCGAGTTGCGGCAGCTGGCCTTCGATCCTCTGCCTGGCATACTCGCCAAGATACGCGCCGTTGAGCTTCGACTTGCTGTAGGCAAGGTATGTCCCCCTCGCCACCTCAAGGAGCTCGTGGGTGAAAAACTGCTCCCAGCTGAAGAAGCGCTCGCTGTCGATGTAGGCCGCCGGGTTGTTGAGCATGTCCTGCGTTTGCTTGTCGGGAAACAGCCCGGACCTCAGCACGAGCCACTCAAACGACTCGGGGAGGTAGAGCTGTATGTTCTTGAACCTTTGGAGCGAGACCAGAAACTCCATCTCGGGCCCGAACGCGGCGCCGTCGGCGATAACGAGGATATTGCGCTCCCGCCTCTCGAGGACGGTGTCGTAGATCTTCGCCTTCCCGCCTGCGCTCACGCAGGGGATGCTGCTGCGCTGGCACAGGGTGCTGAAGAACTCGAATCCCGAATTGCTGTCCTCGACGACCACCACGTCCGGTTTCGAGCCGTCGAAGACCGCATCGCCGTAGATGCGGTACGTCGAGGCATACGTGCGGGAGTACACGGGGTACTTCGTAGTCGAGCGGGTGTTGTTCCTCAGCCCGAATATCTCATCGACGCTGTAGGGGAGCTGGGGGAGCGACTCGCGTGCGACCAGCACGTAGTAGTTGCTGCTGCAGCGCGCCGCATGCGCGAACTCATGCGTCTTCATGAAGGCGCTGTCCTCGTCGATGAACACGATGCTGTTCTCGATGGAGGCCAGGTCGCGCTCCCATTGGCGCCCGGAGAGAACCTTGCAGGGCACGTCGCAATTGACCACGGCGCCGCTGTCCTCGCCGTATTCGTCGAAGGCGGCCACGAGGTCGACCAAGGTCGTCTTCCCGGTGGCGCTGTTGCCCTGGAGAATCGTCAGGTTTCGAGAAATCGTCAGCTTGATCTGCACCTTGTTGTTGCGCACCACGACTAGGTAGGAGCCCCTCATCGCGCCTCCTCGCGCAGGCACCTCGCCGCCGCCAGGACGAGCTCGTCCATCGTGTGCACGATCTCCCCGGTGTTCGCGACGCGGATTTCGAAACGGCGGTTTCCGAAGTCCATGAGATGGTACAGGTTGACCGTGACGTCTTGCGCTTTGCCGATTGCCAGAATCCATCGCGCGCAGTTATCTCCGCAGTTCGAGGCGTTGTACACCCGCTCCGGCATGAAGTGCATGAGCAAGAGCGTCTTGGTTCCGCTCGAGAGCTTTTCCGGGGGGATGACGCCGAGGACCTTCGTTTCTATGGCGTTTGGGCCCAGCACGGTGCCGCGATCGACCGCCTTGATGACTTTCTGCGCAAAGGGGTCCTCGAACCACTTTGAAGAGTAGACGTTGTTGAAGAAGACCGACGTGTTGTACACGACGCCTTCCATGTCGCCGTAATGAATCGTAAGCATACAGAGCCTTTCTTTGTCAGAGGCTAAGTATATAGCAGCGAGTGGCCGACAGGCGGAGCCGCGGTTGCAAAGAGGCTCGATCTCGTTCCAAAACAAATGCAAATCATAAATTGTTTGGCTGATTATTATCTGCGTGCAGCTATAAAGATTCCCCATGCCCGAAAAGACTACGTTGAGGCGCGAGGA
>CAKUES010000040.1 GCA_934646835.1 uncultured Coriobacteriales bacterium | reverse complement strand
CATCGCGTCAGCACCGTCGAGCCGCGATCCCCTTGTAGACGCCAGACGAAGTCGGCGCCATAGGTTTCCGCGAGTTGGCGAGCCTCTAAATGACGCTGCGCACTTCATCTCGTGGTCATGGGCTGCCGTGTCCACGCCTCTCATGCCTCAGATTCCTTTCAACGCACAACCTATGTCGAGAAAAGTGCCGAAGTGTGGCACAAATCTGCGAGACCTCAAGTAGACGGAAAACCACAAGCCCGTGACCTGCGGTTTTTCATTCGCAAAACGCTGTCTACTCGGCCTCCCATGGATTACTGCCACACTTCGACACTTTTCTCGACAACGCATCGCACGCAAACGGCAAACCCACGAAGCCGATGTTGTGGGTTGCGCTGGGGTAGGGGCTGTGCTGTATGCTGTATCGAAGTGCAGTCACAGCCGCTCTAAGAGGGGAGAGGGTTATGAACCAGCAGCAATTGAAATCGTATTTGAAGCGCATGGGACTCGTCAGCTTCACGCCCGGCGAGCCAAGCGTTGAATTGCTCGACAGGCTGACGGAAGCCCATCAGCTGATGGTCCCGTTCGAGGACCTCGACTCGCATGACTTCAAGAAGCCCGTATCGCTCGACCTTGGCGACCTCTATGACAAGATCGTCGTCAAGCGCCGCGGCGGTTATTGCTTCGAGCAGAACAAATCCTTCGAAGCGCTGCTCAAGGCTTGCGGCTTCGAGGTATGGCCGACCATCGGGCGCAATGTGCGCAATACGGCTGGCGGTATCAGCGACGAGCTGCCGGCGATCATGCACCGCAGCGAGATTATCCGCATTGACGGTAAGCTGCATTGCGCGGATGTCGGTTACGGCGGTCCCATGCCAGCATGTTCGTTTCCCGTTGAGGACGGCGCGCGCGTAGAGAGCTATGGGCAGGAGTTCGAGGTGCGTCAGCTCGACGACGCCTGGTGGCAAATCGGCTATCGTCGCACGGGGTCTGACGAGGACGTGCCCTTCAAGCCTGTGGTGAACTTCATGGTAAGCCCCGCTCAAGAGGCGGATTTCGACCTCATGAGCTATTGGTGCTACAACCACCCGGACTCGCCTTTCGTCCAAAACCGTATCCTCAATCGCCGTCTCCCGGACGGTAACGTCTATCTGCGCAACAACAGCTACAGCTGCACGCGCGGTGCCATGAAGATCAGCCGCGAGCTCGATGACGACGAGGTCCGCGAGGTAATCGAGGGCGACTTCGGGATCAAGGTCGACTGGTAGCTGTCGGCGCGTAAATCGGCAGGAGCAAAGAGAGGGGGAAGCGAGCTTGAACTCGCTTCCCCCTCTCGCGTATCTACAGTCTGTCGCCGATTAGCGCAGCTTGGCGTGGACCTCCTGGAGGCTCACGACGCGGTGCTCCTCGACCTGCTGCTCAGCCTGGATGCCGAGCGCGGTCGCCTTGGCGGCGGCCATCGTGGTCATGTAGGGCACATGGGCCTTGATGGCGGCCTTGCGGATGGCAGTGCCGTCCTCGGAGCTGTTGGCGGTGCCGGACGGCGTGTTGATCACCAGGTCGACCTCGTTGTTGATGATCATGTCGATGAGGTTGGGACGGCCCTCGGACTTCTTGAGGACGCGGACAGCCTCGATGCCGGCGTCGGCCAGGTGCTGGTAGGTGCCGCCGGTTGCGACGATCTTCATACCAGCCTTGATGAACTCGCTGGCGACCTCCGTCAGCTGGTCCTTGTCGCGGTCGCAGACGCTGATCAGCACGGTGCCGCTGGTGGGCAGCACGGTCTGGGTCGCCTCCTGGGCCTTGAAGAAGGCCTCGCCAAAGGTGCTCGCCAGACCCAAGACCTCGCCGGTGGAGCGCATCTCAGGGCCGAGAACAGGGTCGACCTCCGGGAACATGTTGAACGGGAAGACAGCCTCCTTGACACCGTAGTGGCTGTACTCGGGGGCACGCAGCTTGCCGACGGGGCTTTCCGCGCCGGTCAGGGGCATGGTGATGACCTCTGTTGCCAGGGGCACCATCTCGACGCCGCAGACCTTGGAGACCAGGGGCACCGTGCGGCTTGCGCGCGGGTTGGCCTCGAGGACGAAGACGGTGTCGCCTTCGATGGCGTACTGGATGTTCATCAGGCCGCGCACGTGCAGGCTCTCGGCGATCTTGCGCGTGTAGTCCTTGATCTTGGCGAGGTTTTCCTCGGAGATGTTGACGGACGGCAGGATGCAGGCGGAGTCACCGGAGTGGATGCCGGCCAGCTCGATGTGCTCCATGACAGCGGGAACGAAGGCGTGGGTGCCGTCGCAGATGGCGTCGGCCTCGCACTCCATCGCGTTGTTGAGGAAGCGGTCGATTAGGATCGGGCGGTCCGGCGTGACGCCGATGGCCGCTGCCATGTAGGCACGCAGGTTGTGGTCGTCATAGACGACCTCCATGCCGCGGCCGCCGAGCACGTAGCTCGGGCGCACCATGACGGGGTAGCCGATGGAGTGAGCGGTCTCGAGGGCCTCGTTCACCGTGACGGCCATGCCGGCCTCCGGCATGGGGATGCCCAGCTCGTCCATGATCTCGCGGAAGCGGTCGCGGTCTTCTGCCAGGTCGATGATCTCCGGGGAGGTGCCCAGGATGTTGACGCCTGCAGCCTCGAGCTGGCTTGCGAGGTTGAGCGGCGTCTGGCCGCCAAACTGCGCGATGACGCCGAGGGGCTTTTCCTTCTCGTAGATGGAGAGGACGTCCTCAGCGGTGAGGGGCTCGAAGTACAGCTTGTCGGAGGTGTCGTAGTCCGTGGAGACGGTCTCCGGGTTGCAGTTGACGATGATGGTCTCGAAGCCGAGCTTCTTGCAGGTCTTGGCCGCGTGGACGGAGCAGTAGTCGAACTCGATGCCCTGGCCGATGCGGTTCGGGCCGCCGCCGAGGATGAGGATCTTATCCTTGTCGCTTGCGGGGGAGTTATCAGGCGCGTTGTAGGTGGAGTAGTAGTACGCGCTGTCCTGCGTGGAGGACACGTGCACGCCCTCCCAGGCCTCGGTCACGCCCAGGCTCAGGCGGTAGGCGCGGACGTCGTCTTCGTTGAGGTTCATCAGGTAGGCGATGTAGCGGTCGGCGAAGCCGTCCTTCTTGGCCTGCGCGAACTGCTCGGCGGGCAGCTGCTCGCCGGGGTTCTTCTTGGCGAAGGCGAGGATAGCCTCCTCTTCCTCGACCAGCTCTGCCATCTGGGTGATGAAGTGCTCCTTGATGTCGGTGAGCTCCATCAGCTCTGCCACCGTGGCGCCCTTGCGCAGCGCCTCGTACATGATGAACTGGCGCTCGGAGGTCGGGAAGGCGAGCATGCCGAGCAACTGCTCCTTGGTCTTCTCGTTGAAGTCCTTGGCAAAGCCCAGGCCGTAGCGGCCGATCTCGAGAGAGCGGATGGCCTTCTGCAGGGCCTCCTTGTAGGTCTTGCCGATGCTCATGACCTCGCCGACGGCGCGCATCTGGGTGCCGAGCTTGTCCTCGACGCCCTTGAACTTCTCGAAGGCCCAGCGGGCGAACTTCAAGACGATGTAGTCACCGCTTGCGACGTACTTGTCGAGCGTGCCGTGCTTGCCGCAGGGGATCTCGTCCAAGGTCAGGCCGCTTGCGAGCATGGCGGAGATGAGGGCGATGGGAAAGCCCGTCGCCTTGGATGCCAGCGCGGAGGAGCGGCTCGTGCGCGGGTTGATCTCGATGATGACGTCGCGGTCGGTCTTGGGGTCATGTGCCCACTGCACGTTGCAGCCGCCGATGACCTCGACCTTGTCGACGATCTTGTAGCTCTTCTCCTGCAGGCGGTCGATGACCTCCTGGGAGATGGTCTGCATGGGGGCGGCGCAGAAGGAGTCGCCGGTGTGGATGCCCAGCGGGTCGATGTTCTCGATGGTGCAGACGGTGATCATCTGGCCCTTGGAGTCACGGACGACCTCGTACTCGAGCTCCTCCCAGCCGAGGATGGACTCCTCGACGAGGACCTCGGTCACCGGGGATGCGGCAAGGCCGCGCGCGACGACGGTGCGCAGCTCCTCGACGTTGTAGACCAGGCCGCCGCCCGTGCCGCCCATGGTGTAGGCGGGACGCAGGACGCAGGGGTAACCCAGGCGAGAGGCGATCTCAACGGCTTCCTCGACGGTATGGGAGACTTCGCTTTTAGCCATCTCGATGCCGAGCTCGGCCATGGTGTCCTTGAAGGCCTGGCGGTCCTCGCCGCGCTCGATGGCGTCGACCTGGACGCCGATGACCTTGACGTCGTACTTGTCGAGGATGCCGGCCTTGTCCATCTCGGAGCAGAGGTTGAGCGCAGACTGGCCGCCCAGGTTGGGCAGCAGGGCGTCCGGGCGCTCCTTGGCGATGATCTGCTCGATGCGGTCGACGTTGAGCGGCTCGATGTAGGTGACATCGGCCGTCACGGGGTCGGTCATGATGGTGGCGGGGTTGGAGTTGACGAGAACGATCTCGTAACCGAGGGAACGCAGCGCTTTGCACGCCTGGGTTCCGGAGTAGTCGAACTCGCAGGCCTGTCCGATGATGATCGGGCCAGAGCCGATGATGAGTACTTTGTGGATGTCTTCACGCTTAGGCATGTATCCCCCTCATGGCCGTGTAGATATTGGTACAGGATGCGCAGGTTTAACGCATCCGTAATATGTTAAAGGTCGACTGCCTGCGCTGGCCCCACAAATCGGGGAGCAGCGCCAAGTTTTTGAGGCATATGGTCAACTTGCACCAGTAACAAAGTGACCAACACAGACGGCTTGCGTTTGATGTTGATCTCCTGTGTTGATCACTTTGTCACTGGTGCAAGTTGACCACGTTGACCCACAAAAGACCAGGCGCATCAACCTATAAGGAGTTTTCCCCTGAAGTGGCTTCGGTGACTGGCGTTCCGACCTTGGGGCAAGACGGGGGATGC
>CAKUES010000039.1 GCA_934646835.1 uncultured Coriobacteriales bacterium | reverse complement strand
CCCTTCGGCTCGTGCGCTCCGCTCCGCGCAACTATACGGATAACGGTTGTGCGAGGCATTTCGCCGACCTCCTCCCCGGAGGTGCTGCAACCCGATGGCGCCGACTTCGTCTGGCGCCTACGCGTCCTCGCGGAACGGCGGCGTTGATGCGAGGCCATCCTACGCCTTGCAGCGTTTTCTCAATTGAGTGCATGTCACATACGTAGGGGCCAGACGAAGTCGGCCCCACGCTGCAGGCGCCGGCGAGTTTCGCGTCAGCGTCACAAGGCTTGCGACGCAACGCGCGAGGGCCGAGGCGCATGCCCCGGCCCTCGTTGGTGATTATCGGTTTGTCGTGCACAGCGAGCTTAGTTGAAGCGGTTCATCGCCATGATGGCGCCTTGGTTGAGGACGGACATCGCGGCGTCGGCGGCAGTGGCAATCGCCAGCTCGAAGTCGTCGAGATCCTTGCCCTTGGGGCTCGAGAGCACGTAATCCGCAACAGGCTTGCGTCCCGGTGGATGGTCGATACCGACGCGGACGCGGCAGTAGGCGTTGCTGCCGAGCTTGTCGTGGATACTGCGCAGACCGTTGTGGCCGCCATGGCCGCCGCCAACCTTGATACGCACCTTGCCGTTGGGGAGGTCAAGCTCGTCGTGGATGACGATGATCTCCTCCGGGGCGATCTTGTACTGGGCGGCAATCTTGGAGACCGGGCCGCCGCTCGTGTTCATGAAGCTCTGCGGCTTGGCAAGGATGAGTTCCTCGCCCTTGTACTTGACGTGAGCCGTCAGCGCGCCAAGCTCGCTTTTCCAGTACGTCGCACGCAGCTCGCCGGCCAGCTTGTCGATGGCCATGAAGCCCGCGTTATGACGCGTGTTCTCATACTCTGCGCCGGGGTTTCCCAACCCGACGATCAGCTTGATGGTCAAGTGAACCTCCTCGATACGATGACGAGCCGTGCCTTGCAGCACGGTCAACAAATCAGTCTGACTAAAGTGTTGACTGCACAAACACCAGGGCCGACTCAACAGCAGCGGGGGCGAGACCACGTCCCGCCCCCGCTGCAATGCGGTAGTTCCTAGCAAAACGCTGAATAATGCGAGGTTTATGGGGAGGGACAGGGTCCCTCCCCTACGTAACCAGCGATTTTGTCAATCACATGCAGTGGACGCCTGCTTTAATCGGCGTTTCCCTAGGCTACGAGGCCCCTAGTTGAAGATGGTAGAAACAGAGCCGTCGGCGAACACAGCATTGATGGTGCGAGCCATGAGCGGGGCGATGGAGAGCACCTTGACCTTGCCGGTCTGGCGCTCCAGGGGAACGGGAACTGCGTTGGTGACGATGACCTCTTCGAAGCAGGAGTTCTCGATGCGGTCGTAAGCGGGGCCGGAGAAGATGCCGTGGGTAGCGCATGCGTAGACGGCCTTGGCGCCGCGGGCCTGTAGGGTTGCAGCAGCTGCGCACAGGGTGCCTGCGGTGTCGATCATGTCGTCGTTGAGGATGCAGATCTTGCCCGTGACGTCGCCGATCAGAGCAGTGATCTCTGCCTGGTTGTGCTTGGGGCGGTCCTTGTGCATGATCGCAAGGTCGCACTCGAGCAGCTGGGAGAACTTCTTGGCAGCCTTGGCGCGGCCGACATCAGGAGAGACAACGCTCAGCTCCTCTGCGGTGAAGCCCTTCTTCTTGAAGTAGTCGACGAACATCGGCATGGCAGTCATGTGGTTGACGGGGATGTCGAGGAAGCCCTGGATAGCGTCCTGATGCAGGTCGAGCGCGATGACGTTATCCGCACCGGCGACGGTCAACAGGTCTGCGACCAACTTTGCGGTAATCGGCTCACGCGGAGCGGCCTTGCGATCCTGACGAGCATAGCCATAGTGGGGGATGACGGCGGAGATATGGCGGGCGGATGCGCGCTTGGCGGCATCGATCATGATGAGGAGCTCCATCAGGCTGTCGTTGACGTCGAAGCCGTTGCCCGAGCACACGGACTGGACCAGGAAGACCTCCTTGCCGCGCAGGCTCTCCAGATAGCGGGCGTAGATCTCGCCGTTGGCGAACTTCTCAAGCTTGACGTTGGAGAGGTTCATGTTGAGCTGATCAGCAATTTCCTCCGCGAGGGGATGGTTCACAGAACCGCTGAAGATCATCATCGTCTTTGTCATTTCCATGTGCTTTGCTCCTGTTGGCTCTTGCTCGAAGTGCTTTGTTCACGCGTGCGCGCGGTTTGCAGACAATTTTAGCGCACTACGTGCGGCAATCGGCTGACAGGGCAGCGACATCATCGTAACTTGCCAGCCTGAAGCTCCTGGCACGCAAACTGGCGCAAGCGACCCCGCAGTACTCTTAATCCCCGCCCAGCAAGCTGATGAGCTCGTCGCGATCCAAGGATGCCAAGGATGTGCCATCGGCAGCGAGGACAGCGTCAGCCAGATTGCTTTTTGCCTCCTGCAGCTCAAGGATGCGCTCCTCGATAGTGCTATCCGCAATCACCTTGAAAACACTCACGTCCTGGGTCTGGCCGATACGGTGCGCGCGGTCTGTCGCCTGGTTCTGCGCGGCGACGTTCCACCAGGGATCAGCATGGATCACAACGCTGGCGCCAGTCAGGTTGAGACCCGTACCCCCTGCCTTGAGGCTGATGAGAAACACAGGGACGTCATCCGAGTTGAAGCGATCAACCAGCTCCAGCCTCTTCTTCTTGGGAGTCGAGCCGGTGATGACGTGATAAGCCCACCCACGCGCAGCAAGCTCGTCGCCGATAAGCTCCAGAAAACTCACAAACTGCGAGAAAATCAGCACTTTGTTGCCAGAGTCTTGGGCAGCCTGCACAAGCTCGACAATCGCCCCCAGCTTCGCGCCATGCTTCTTGGCGTTGTCATAGAGCAACCTCGGATCGCAACACAACTGGCGCAACCGGGTAAGCTCTGCCAAAACAGCGATCTTCCCCTCCCTGATCGAGTCGTCATCCCCTTCGGCGAGCGCATGACGCAAACGCGCCTCATGCGCGGTGTAGAGCTTCAGCTGCTCGCCTTCGAGCTTGACGCGAACAGAGGTTTCAAGCTTGTCCGGCAGATCGGCAAGCACGTCCTTTTTCAAGCGGCGCAAGATGAAGGGGCCGACCTTCGCACTGAGACGCGCGGAGACCTCCTCGTCACCAGCTATAATCGGCGCTTCGTAGCGCTCGCGAAAGCGCTTGTAGGGCCCAAGCATGCCCGGCATCAGATAGTCGAAGATACTCCACAGCTCGGAGAGGCGGTTCTCGATCGGCGTGCCCGTGAGTGCGATCCGATACCCTGCCCGCACCTCCTTCACAGCCCGGGCCACCTTCGTGTTGTGGTTTTTGATCATCTGCGCCTCATCGATGACCTGGCAGGAGAAGCTCATCCCATCGAAGGAGGAAATGTCGATGCGCAGCGTATCGTAGCTGGTGACAAGCACTTGATAGCCGCCCTTGGCTCTGATTGCATCTCGCTGGGCCCGTGTGCCTGCAAGCAGACTCACCCTCATGCCGGGAGCGAACTTGCGAAACTCCGCCTGCCAGTTGTAAACCAAGCTGGCGGGACATACGATCATCGCGGGAGCGCCATCAAGCTCGGCTTGCCGTCCAAGCAAGAAGCTGATCACCTGCAGGCTCTTCCCCAGGCCCATCTCATCGGCGAGAATGCCGGCAAGACCAGTGTCAGCGAGCATCGAAAGCCAGTTGAAACCCTCTACCTGATAGGGGCGCAGCACGCCTTCGAGGCCCTCGGGCAACTCGTGATGCTGCCCGCGCCCGTCTTCGAAAGCAGAGACGAACTTACGGAAGCTATTCTCCTTCTCTGCATCGTCAACCAGGGAATCCAGTAAGAAAGCATGGTAAGGCGCCACCTCCATCTCTCCAGTAGCCAGCTCTCTCGAGGACATGTCAAGCTCTTGGGCTATCGTGTCAAGGCGCTCGAGATCGGCGGTCAGGGAGTCATCCTCAAGGCTGGCGAAGCTGCCATCCTTGAATCTGTGGTACTTCTTCTTGGCCCTGTAACTTGACAGCAGCGATGCAATCTCAACCGGTGTCATATCCTCGGCTCGCACCGTAAAGTTGACGAGCTTGCTTTTGACGGAAAGCCCCACTTGCACGCTCGGGCGCCTGTCCAAGCGCCGGCGTTTGAAGGCCTCCGTGACGAAGACCTCGCCCAGGCGGCGAAGCTCCCCCGCTCCATGAAACAGCAGCTCGGCCAAATCATCGTCGTCCACCGTATAAGCGACGTTCTCTTCCTCGTCGAAAGCCGGGAGATAGCGCCGCACCGTCGCTCGGGCAGAAGCCTCCAAGACCTCGTCGCGAGCAGGTCCACCTTTCTCACCTCCAGGGATGAAGAGATTGTAGGTGGTTTCTCCATAGCAGACCTTGGCCTTGCATTCTCCGTTTCCGCCGACGATATCCAAGTAGAACTCGAGACGCCCCTCAACGGGCCTCATGGCCTCCATCTCCGACGGGACGGCAACGTCAAGGGCATCTTGCAACATGGGCAGAATCGTCTTGCAAAACAGCGGCGCATCCGCTTCGCTCACCGTGAGGCTATCGTCGCTGGAGAGATAAACCTCCTCGAGAAAGTCCCTGCAAGCGCCGAGTTTGTCGCTGCAGCGATACAGGCACTGAGAATCGTAAGCATAGACCCTGTCTCCGGCGACGACGAACTCAAGGCCCACGCTGCGGTTCAAGCGATAACCGCCCTCTTTCAAGGACACGATCTCCATATCGATGAACGGGTCCTCGTCAACGACTTCCAAGTGGACGGGTTTGGACCTCTGATAAGTGCGAAAATCGCGAAGCACCATGAAAATTTTGCAACCAACGAACAAATCGAAGAGCTCGGCGATTTGGGAGTCTGTAACATACATGGTGCGCCGTGACGAACCATAGGAGTACCTGCGCTCGTTCCACCACTCCACGCCGCTGCCATCGATGTGCCGCATCCATTGGACGACTTTCCACGCCTGCTCCGTGAACATGTCCTCGGCATGCGTGAAAGCCAGCTTCTTGCCGTATTCGTGCCAGCAGCATCTATCGATATCGTCAAGAAAGGACGAGATGTCCTTCAGCGCATAGCGCGAGTTACCTGCGGCAACCTTGAAGTTCACGCTCCAACGGGAATCCACAAGGGGCTCCAAAGTCGGCTCCAAGCTGACGCTTCTTGCAGGAATTTTCTCATCCATAAGCCTGGGCGCGAGCTTGCTTGGCGCCTTTCGCTTCATAAACCCCGTAATAGAGGGAGCGGTGCGGGTTTCTTTGCCGATGCCATAACCCACAAAGCTCATCGGATTCTTGTTGAACGTGAGAGCCAGCGCCGCGACGTGCTTGCACATCCCGTAGTATTTGCGGAAAGCAGGGCATGTGCAGTCGTAGCCGATGATGCTGCCGCGGCTCTCGTCAAGCCACACCTGCACATCGTAATCTTCAATCCAAGAACTGCTCGTCACACATGCGCTCAACACCGTCATCCGCACCTTGTAGCTGCATTGGCGATCGAAGATGAGCTTGCCGCTTTTCGCTATCTCCCGCGCACGGGCGATAGTCGCTTTAGCGGAACACTCACGGGCAATCTCTGATTCGGGTATCACCGGTGCCACCCCTTCTCGACGGTTGCATTGGGATTCAGGATACCCGACAGAAGCGAAGTTGCGGCCGTGCATCCCCAAGCGCCCGCAACAGGTCAACGCTTGCTTGCAATATATTGCATTAGGCA
>CAKUES010000038.1 GCA_934646835.1 uncultured Coriobacteriales bacterium | reverse complement strand
GCAGCGCACCTCGTCAAGCTGCCCTCCGGCGGCAGTTTGGACGCGCCCTCGGTCCCCTCCCTCGCGCCTCAACGTAGCCTTTTCGGGCATGGGGGATCTTTATATCTGCCAGAAGATAGAAAGCAAGAGAACGTTTTCTGCTTTGAATTTCATATTGCAATGTCTCCGTCAATCGTTTTCAGATTGTTGTGACACGGCGTTACGTTTTTGGGGGCGTAGCCCCGGCACCCGCGAGTGCGGGCCTTGAGCCCGCCGAGAGGGTGACGCGTTAAACGGAAGAGGGGTTTCCCCTATCATCTTGGTTGCGAAACTGAGAAGAAGGAGAGACCCCATGGAAACGAATACTACAGCATCAGCCGCATCGGACAGGGCCCAAGCCGAGCTTTTCCTCACGTCGGCCTTCGCCGAGATCATGATGTCCCAGGGCGGCGACCTCGAGCACATGGAGGACGCCTGCATCGCAGCCGGCCACGAGCTGATGGCCGCCGCCTTCGGCCTGGCGCTCGAGCGCCTCGACGGCGCGCTGCGCTCGCGGCTCGCGCAAGACGTGAGGCCCCACGACCGCAGGAGCCGCACCATCGCCACCAAGATGGGCGACGTGCGCTTCTCCTACAGGAGGTTCAGGGACGCGTACGGCAACACGGTGGTGCCCTTGGCGGACGCGCTGGACTTCCCGTGGTACGCCAGGATATCGCCCGCCGCCAGGTCGTTTTTGGTGGCCGCCGAAGCCGACGTGTCGTTCTCCAAGTCCGCGGGCCTGCTCGGCATGGCCGGCGGCTCGCACGTGAGCGCCGTGTCGGTGATGAGGTGCGTCCACCGTGCCGGCGAGCTTTGCGCCGACGAGGACGCCGCGGCCGCCAAATCCCTCGTCGGCGACGGCGTCGTCCCCGACGCCGAGTGCGAGGCCAGCGAGATATGCGTGGAGTCGGACGGCACCTACTTCAAGCTGCAGGGCCCCGACGGCGGCTCCGTCGAGGTCAAGGCCATGGTCGCGTACGCCGGCAAGCTGGCGGAGGGCGGCAAGGTGCTGCGCGCCAAGGCCGTCAGGCACGGCTGCGCGACTCGCGCGCCCAGGGAGTTCTGGGAGGAGTCGACGGCCGCCGTGGGCACCAGGTTCGACCTGTCGAAGGTCAAGCTGGCGCACATGGGCAGCGACGGGGAGGCGCAGTACCTCTCCGGCTTCCTGCGCTGCGGCTGCGACGAGGTCCACAGCATCGACCCCTTCCACGTCAACCGCAAGGTGCGCTCGTGCTTCGGGAGGGAGGACAGGAAGCTCGCCGACAACATCCTCGGCGTCGTGATCGACGGCGACGCGGCCGTCGCGGCCGACCTGGTGGAGCTTGCCGGGAAGCTCGGCATCGCCAAGAAGAGCTACGCGGACGTGGCCTCCTTCTTGCGCGACAACGCCGAGGCCATATACCGCCCCGGCGCCGCCAGCCTCGGCACCATGGAGGCCGAGCAGCAGCACGTCTACGGGGCGAGGATGGACTCGGTGCCCTGCGGCTGGTCGGTTGCGGGCGCGGACGCCATGGCGAGGGTGCGCAGCCGCATGGCGTCGCACCGCGAGCTGCCCAGGCTGACGCGCGAGCTGTCCGTCACCCCCAGGCGCAGGAGGCGCGCCGAGGCCAGGGAGATGAGGGCATTGGCGTCGATGGTCGACACGAGGGTACCGCTGAAGGTCGGCAAGGGACGCGGGGCCGAGCACGTCTCGTCGGTGGCTTGCATGTCGGCCCAAGTGCGCTATGCTGCGGGCATCGATTCCGGCATGGTCGCAACCGGCTGGTAGGGTGCGACCCCCATCAAAGTAACGCCGACTTGTTGTGACACGCACCTTGATAGGAGGGGCTGCGACGTGCAATAATCAAGCCACCGAAAGGGCCACGAGCCCCGTAGGTGTCAGAACGGCGAGGTACGTACCTCGCCTTTTCTTTACCTAATCTGAGGACCGCATGACCAACCGCCTGAACCTGCACATCGACGAGTCCGGCAGCCAGGACCTCTCGGAGGGCCGGTACATCGTCGCGGTCGTTCTCCACGAGCACTCCGACGACATAGGCGCTGCGATTGCGCGCTACGAGGAAAGGCTCTCCTCCGCCGGGCTCCCCGACATCCCCTTCCACGGGAAGGACCTGCTGCACGGGAACGAGGGCTATCGCACGGTCTCGCCCGGCGACAGGAAGCGTCTTCTGGTCCAGTTCGCCCGCTTCGTGCGCGAGCTTCCGGTCGCGTTCTTCACGTTGAAATACGACGGCTCGAGCGTGCACGGCAGAGACGAGCTCGAGTCGAGGATCAGGCGCGACCTGGCCTCGCTCGTCTTCGACAAGCTGGCGTATTTCCAAGGCTTCGAAGCCATCGCTGTGTACTACGACAACGGGCAGGGGGCGGTGAGCGCCGCGCTGCACGACGCCCTCGACTTCGTGCTCGCCAGGAACGTCGCCGACTACCGCGACGCCGACCCGGCTGCGAGGAGGCTGCTCCAGGCCGCCGACTACATCTGCACTGTCGCCCGCATCTCGGACGACTACGATGCCGGGAGGCAGTCGAGGACGCATGAGAGGTTCTTCGGCAGCCGGCGCAATTTCACGCAGTCGTTCAAGAAGCAACTCGACCGCAAGCAGCTCTCCTAGCCGGGGCAGCCCTGCAAAGACAAGGGAGCGCCCGAGCCAGCGCTTCGGGTCGCGCCGGAGGCGGCGCTGGCAACTTACCATGCATCGAACAACAAAAGCCCCTCCGCTCGAATCGAACGGAGGGGCTTTCATCATGCCTCGGGCTTATGCAACCCTCGGCGAAGCGATCATCGGGAAGCCAGTTACTTCTTCTTCACGACCAGCTTGACGGTCTTGGTCACGGTCTGGGTGCCGTAGGTGACGGAGACCTTGGCGGAGTAGGTCTTGGCCTTCTTCTGGACCTTGACGGCCTTGAAGGAGACCTTGCCGGACTTGGAGACCTTGATGTACTTGGAGCCGGAGACCTTCTTGTAGGAAGCCTTCGCGCCGGACTCGGAGGCGGCCAGCTTGTAGGTGAAGGACTTGCCGGTTGCCTTCTTGCCGACCTTGGCCTTGGCGGTGACCTTCTTGCCGTTCAGGTCGCGTGCTGCTGCGAGGTCCTGGGAGTCCTTGAGCTTCTGGGCCATCTCTGCGTCGGAGACGATCTTCTGGGCGGCGGCGACGTCGGCGGTCGCGACGAGCTTCTTGGCGTCGTCGGACAGCTTGGAGTAGGCCTCGAGGGCTGCCTTGGCCTCGTCGGCGGTCTTTGCCGCCTTCAGGGCTGCGGTGGCCTCGGTGGCTGCCTTGACGTCAGCTGCCTTGATGGCCTTGTTCTCGGTGACTTTGCTGAGAAGGGTGTTGGTAGTGCTGATCAGGCTAGCGGTGCCGAGGGCGTACTTGTCGTAAGCGGTTGCCTGGGCTGCCTCGGTGGCATCCTTGAGCTCCTTGGCGAGCTTCTTCTCCTCGCCTGCGAGCTTCTCGACGGCGTCCTTGTAATTGGCCGCGGTCATGTTCCAGACCTTGGTGCCGGCGACGACGTTCGCGCCGTCCTTGTAGGATGCGATCTGGGCATTCGCCTCGGCGAGGATGGCCTCGTAGAGGGCCTTGTTGGCGGCGAGGTCGACAGCGGTGATCTCCTCGGCGGAGACGTAGTACTTGGCTGCGAGGGCCTCGTAGGCGGCCTTGCCGGACTCGATGGCGGCCTTCACGCCAGCGGCGGCGGACCATTTGGCGCCGGTGTTGCCCTCGAGCAGCTCGAGCTTGGAGCTGCCGGAGGCGGTGGCGGTGTTCCAGGCCTTGACAAGGCCGTTGGCGGTCTTGAGGGTGATGACCTTGTTGCCGACGCCGGGGGCGGTGTTGGAGGCGGTCAGCGTGATGTCATTGGTGCCGTCGATGATGAACGCCTTGGCGGTGGCGATGGTGGCGAGAGTGTTGGCGCCTTCCTCAACCTTGACCTGGGTGTTGGCAGCGGGGGTGACGGTCAGGACGTACTGCGTGGTGGTGCCGGCAGTGGACTTCTCGACGGTGTAGCCGGGGGCGGCTGCCAGCGTCTTGGCGGTTGCGACGGCGGTCAGGGTGTTGGACTCGCCGACCTTCAGCTTGTTCTCCTTGGCATCGTAGGCCTTGCCGTTGAGCTGCCATGCGGTAGCCGGGGTGTAGCCGTCCTTGGCGGAGGTGACGGTGTCGATTGTTGCGGGGGTGGGAGCCGCATCGGAGGTGTAGGCGGTCTGGAAGGCTGCCTTGGTCCAGTTAGTCGTATCGCCAGAAGCTGCACCGGAGTTGTCGTTGAACTTGGCGCCCTCGCCGACGGCGTACTTGACCTCGGTCAGGTCCATCTTGGCCTTGGAGGTGGTCTCGTTGTCGTCGGAGTCGGTTGCGACGACGGTCACGACGTAGGAGCCGGCCTTCTCGACGGCGCTGGTGTGCGCCTCGCCGATGGTGCCGTCGAAGAAGACGGTCTTTGCGCCGCTGGCCTTGTAGGTACCGGTGTAGATCACGCCGTCCTTGTCGGAGATGCTGACGGCGTACTTCGCTGCGCCGGCAGCCAGGGTGAAGCCGATGGTGCCGTGGTCGCCTGCGGTAGCGGTGTACGCAACGGTGCTGACGGCCTGCGCGACCTTGGTGGCGGTGAAGGTCGCGTCGCCGGTGACGGTGATGGCTGCGGAGCCGTCGCCCATGCTGTAGCCGTCTGCGTCCAGGTATGCGACGTAGCCGGTGGTCTTGGCGTTGATGTCTTCGAGCTTGACGGTGCTGTTCTTACCGTCCTTGAGCTGGAATAGCTTGCTATCGGTGCTGTCGCCGACCTTGACCGTGATCTTTGCCAGGGAGACCTTGGCAACGGAGATCTCCTTGCCGTTGTCGGTCAGGGAGACGGTGTACTCGCCGGAGACCAGCTTGTCCTTCCAGGCTGCCATGGTGTCGCCCGTGAGGGGGTTGGAGGTGAAGGTGACGGTCTGGTCATTCGCCAGCTCGGAGACCGCTACCTCGCCTGCAGCGGTGTTTGCACCGAAGGTCTTGGTACCGACGGTGTCGCCGTTGGGGTTCTTGACGGTCAGGACGTAGGTGTGGCCAGCCTTGCCGGCGGTGCCGGTCTTGACAGCAAGGGAGGCTGCATCGCTGTCGCTAACCACGCCGCCAGCGGGAGCGTAGCTAACGCCGCCTGCAGTGAATGCGCCGTCTGCGAAGCTGACGGTCGGCATGGGGTAGATGGCCTTGAGCTCGACGGCGGTGGTGTCGGCTGCGACCTCGACGTAGTCATTGCCGTTGACCTTAGTGACCATCTTCTCGGTCTCGGAGTTGTACAGGCCGTCGCCGTCTGCGTCAACGAACCAGCCGGTGCTGGGGCCGTAGGAGGCGTCGGTGGCGGTGTTGGTGCCGCTGACCTTCACGAAGTACTTGCCGTCTGCGTCCTTGAGCAGCTCGGTGGTGAAGCCTGCGCAGCCGGCAGTGACGGTGCCGCCGTTGGCGTTGAAGGTGACGGCGACGGTCTTGGTGCCGTCGGCGGTTGCGGTGTCGGCAGCGCCGAAGGCGACGGTCGGTGCGAAGGCGACGACCATGGCCGCGGACAGCGCGGAGGCCAGGACCTTCTTGGATGCGTTGGAGATCTTCATCTTCTAGCATCCTCCTTTCCTAGTAGAGGATAGGGAATCGATTCCCTCTCGTGTTTGAGAGGTGCCGGCGTATCCGACGCCAGCGGGCAGCGCACCTCGTAAAGCTGCCCTCCGGCGGCAGTCCGGACGGCTTCCGAATCCCCTGTCCTCGCGCCTCAACGTAGTCTTTTCGGGCATGGGGAATCTTTATAGCTGCACGCAGATAATAATCAGCCAAACAAT
>CAKUES010000037.1 GCA_934646835.1 uncultured Coriobacteriales bacterium | reverse complement strand
TCCCACGATGACCCATCATCGCAGCCCCTCCTTCTCCTGGTTGATCTCCTCCGAGAGATTGCCCGCGACTTTGGAGAGGTTTGTCGTCAGCGTCTCGACCTCTTCCTCTTCAAATCCCTTGAAGAGGACCCCTTGGAGGTCTTCGTAGACGACCTTCATCTGCTCGATGACATGCATCGCCTCATCGGTCAGGGTGATGATCTTCTCGCGACGGTTGGCGCTGTTGACCTCACGCGCAACCAGGCCTTTTGCCTCGAGCTTGCCCATCGTCTTGGTGATGGCACCGCGGTCGATGTCCAGCGCGGATGCGATACTCTCCTGGTTGGAGGAGCCGTAGGCGGCCAGATGCATGATGACCAGCTGCTCGGGGAAACCCAACCCGCTTGAGGCGAAGGCGCGCTCCGAGAAAGTTCGCATCCTGCGGACGATGATCGAGATGTCTGACATGAACATTGATTGCTCTCCCGTATTGTTGTCATTACAACTGTTGCAACGACAACAATACGCGTACGACGAAAGCACGTCAATATTTTCACTACCGACTAGTTCGTGGTTTCGGAGTACTGCGCCATTAACTTGCGGCGGTTTACTCGCCTGTAACTCGCTGTCATTCTTTATTCTTTTCTAATACTATATATGATTGCAAATATTTGAGCGAAGCTATAAAATGACTTAATGCATCTACAATTGACAGAGTGGAAGTGAAGTCAAGTGAATAGCGTACCGAAAATCATTTTAGAGGGGATAGAGACTGGCAGAAGATTGCCGCCCGACTATCCGTTCAGTGATGCCGAGCTCACGTTTCTTGCAAAGCAACGACTTGTCTCATCGCTTATTTCGCCCGACACTCAAGCGAGCAGCGCCCTAAGATTGCTTGACTCTCAAAAGCAACAGCACAAAGCAATTGTCGCAATCACAAGAGAACTAAGCAGTCGAATTGGCACCGCCGCACGCTATGCGATCGTCAAAGGCTTGTCGTTTGAGCGTTGCATCTACGGAAGCAGCCAACGACGTGACATGTCCGATATTGACATCCTTGTTCGTCCGTCAGATATCGGCGTCATGCACAAAACCCTTCTGTCGATGGGATACCAACAGCAAACCGGCCCCTCAAGCATGGGATCCGCAGACGCATCCTCTCGAGCACTCGCGGCAATTCGCGCTTCGCAAAACACCAGGGACCTTGCGCTTGATGGACCAGTAAGGAGACATCCGTTTAAGGGAGAATTGTCACCATACGTTAGACACAGCTCTCCGACAATTGAGGTTCATGATTCTTTTCGCAGCCTGCCCGATGAATACTTGAATCATCTTATTAATGCTGCAACCCTCTCCAGTCTTCGCCTGATAACAGACCCGCTTGATATATTGGTTCTCCTCATTGTCACAACGTATGACAATTCGGAGTCATTGTTTAGCAATTGTTTTGACCACAAGATTTGCCTTCGTGATTACTTCGACCTTGCTTCCTTTTTCCGCAAGTACAGCAATCAACTGAGTCAAAATATCGTTTCTAGCGCAATTAGTGCCCTTGGCTTGCAAGCAAAGGCGAAAAAAGTTGCTGAAAACCTCCACTATCTATATCCAACAAACGAATTCGCATTGCTACGCAATCCAAATGCCAACTCCCTGAACCCGATTGATCGATATTCCTTTATCAACCGCATTGTCGATGCCGATATTGCAAGAAAACACGGTCTACATTGCTTACGCAAAAAGCTCCTGGAGATAAGCTCCTCAAGACCTCTGGGAACGGCTCAGGGCAACAGCAAGCACAATCAAGGAAACAGATCAGGAATAGCGTTTGAGTCAGACGGGGACAGCACAACTGCGACATTAAACATACCTGCATCACTGCTAAAGAACGACGAGCTGCTTCAACTCGCAATATACCCACTTGACAGCAGCGTTAACATTGCCGCTTTCAAAATCGATCTTATTGAAAATTCCGGCAATTGTACCGTTTTTGCCAGAGCATCAAAACGCCTGCTTAGCGGTGCGACGCTCCGGAAAGAAAACGGAGCAGAGCGCCCCGTCTCAAGAATCTCCTCTGCAGAAGGCGATTTCTGGAACATTTCCGTCTCTGCCCCCTTCGCACCACCATTTTGTGCGGAGCTTAACCTCTATGAGCACCATCATTCCAACGTGTATTGGCTCTCAGGAGACCCAAAGTGGTTGGTAGATGACGACTTGGCGTTTGGTGATGTTCACTTCATCAGGAATGACTACCAAACATCAGAGATAGAAATGTCTGAATGTATATGCCGTGTGACCACCAACAGCCCTGAAGACGCCGAGCAAATAGCAAAATTGTTCCCAAATGCATCTGAGGGGCGCCTTCAAGCCAGATGCGACAAACAACTCTATTCATATGCGCTCTTTAAAACTGCAAAAGGTTATTCGCTGTCGCTAGAGAATCAATTTCTCGTTAGAAATGAAACTGCATGCAACGCGTATGCCATTTTCATGGATGAAATAGAAAAGAGAATCGTCCACGAAGCACATGATAGCGTTTTGGCAGCTCACGCTGCGACTGTTCTAACAGAGGACGGTTGCATTCTCCTGATGGGGAAATCGGGGTCAGGAAAAAGCAGTCTTGCAAGCACCCTTTCAATGTCAACAGTCGTACTTGGCGACGAGTGCGCCCTGGTCAACATGGAATCCGGAGAAGCACGGTGCGAGAATTACCCGCTGAATATAAAACAACAGAACAGCGATCTCCTGGCTAGGATGAAGAACCAGACACCGCTTAAAGTCAACAGCGCCGAGCACGGCTTCACATTCTATTTCCCTCTCAAGTGGTCATGCAGCATGTCATTCCCTATCAAAGCGATCGTTATTCCCTCGTATTCCTCGGACAACCCCAAAACCCAACTCAGGAAAAAGCCTTATGTTGAATGCTCTCAATCCATTCTCTCATCACTCATAGGGGAGCAATCCCAATCCGTTATTTTTGCTGCGTTCAGTTCGATGCTCGCTTCACAAAACATCGAACTGTTTGAGCTTGAATTCGCAGATGTCGAAGCAGCGGCCCTGACGTTGCTCAACAAATTTGAGATAAGAAAGGAGATTGAAAATGCGCGTACAGATAGCTGAACAAGTATCCCCGGCCAACGTTGACGGAACCTTGGTCCTGCTAGCAGGTAACGGAGATGCAGCCGTACTCAACTCATCAGGCTCATGGATTCTCGAAAAGCTAACTGAAGAAACCGATGTCAATGAAATCGCTGATGCGATTTGCGAGCACTTCCTCGTCAGCCGCGACGAGGCATCCAGAGACTTGGCCGACTTCATGAGCAAGCTGAGCAAGCATAAGCTAGTGATTCTCGATGATTAGAGACGTCATTAAAGCGATATTGATTACAAAGGGATCAGTTGAGATCACTTTGGACGGACGTTGCATGGAGCCGTTCCTCATTTCGGGAGATAAGGCCCTCATTCGATCTGGACAACAAATTCACACTGGAGACATATGCCTTATAGCTCCTCCTAATAACGACTTTGCACTCCACCGCATCGTCAACATTGACAACGATGCAGCATTTACCAAGGGAGATTTTTCGGGAAAGGGCGAAATAGTTCCGCTCCAATCGATTCTTGGGGTTGCCTGCGCATTTCAACTAAAGGGCATGGACAAATGGAGCGACTATGATCTTCCCCCAGAGTTCAAAAAGCATATTGCAGCACTCTCCATGCAGCTATGCCCCCGCCCGGAAACAAACAGACGCGACAGAGAGGAGACCAGAACGAGATTGAGCAAGATACTGCACGCAGAAAGACAGCGACTTATGTCAGAGGAGACTTACCATGCCAAAGCTGATTTATGAGAAACCCCAGATCCAATACTGGACCGCTGACGAACTCGATGCGGTCGAAGCAAGCATGTCATCGACAGGCTCAGGCTCAACGGCCGACATCGGCAGCGTCGGAACAGCCCCAGCGCCGTACCAGTGGTTCCGGAGGGGGCTCAAGACATCATCAACCCACACAGACGCAAAAGAGCTCGTTGACATGGCAAATGTTGTAATTTCGATTGCAACAGCCGAGTTAGGACCAGAGGCCTCAATCGCCTCCACGGTCATCAGCACAGCAGCGAACGGCATCGCAAAAGACTACATCGACCATCACATTGGCAACATCTACTACAAGACTCGCTGGTATGAACTATGCAGAAACGCAGCGTGGAACACGCCTTCAGATCCCATCTACGACCCCGTCGGCTATGCAACGCACACATTGTTTTACGAGGACCCAAGCTACAGCAAGCTGATTGACGACATAACCTGCAACGATTTAGACAGCGCCCTTCAGTACCTGATGAGTTATCTTCCGATTGACCACAAAAAGGCCTGACTGATGCTCAGAAAGATCGCAATAACACTCAGAAACGCATTACTGGCCTTCTTGGGTTTTGGCCTTGCAAACCTCGCAATTTATCATGTCCTTGAAATGTCGTCTCCCCCCTCAATCTGCGTTTTGCTTATTCCGCCATTTTCTATTGGATTAGCAACTTGGATAGAGGAGAGCCGCAAAGCAAGCAATTCTCCACATAGCAGAGAGAAGATCGTACGCGTCGGCCCGATCCCAATCAACATAGAGGACGAAGAATCAGAAGAAGACCACTCAAATGATAGCCATAACCACAATCAAGGACACAATCATGTTGACTCTAACCGATAATCACCAGAACACAGCATCCGTAACCCGCAGAGCCTTCCTTGCATTGGCAGCAGCCGGTGCCGGGCTAGCATTCATCCCGACCGAAGCGTCTGCCTCAACCCGACAGGAACCTTCCGAGATTACAGACTCGCTCATGCGGCCAGTATCGCTCGGCGATGCCGTTGAGAGATGCATCATTCCCCTGGGCCCAAACGCCCAAGCCCTTCTGGAGATGTTGTGTCCAGACTCCCTGGCCTCTCTCGTTGTCGCCGTCAGCGAAGAGGCCGCCGAGTGCGCCAACAACAGCATGTTGAAGCTCGACTCCCTTTCCCAAACCAAAGGGGAGCGTGGGGACCTTCACAACACGGCTCGCAAGCTGAGAGCAACCAAAACCGACGACATTAAGCCATCGCTCATTCTTGATGTCGGGACACCCAAAGACAATATCGAGAGCGAGCTCGACGCTTTGGAAAGGGAGACGGGGATCCCTTGCGCATTCATCGACATCTCGTTCGGCAAGCTGCCAGACGCGTTCAGAAAGGTATCTGTATTGCTGGGATGCGCTTCCAGAGGCGAGGAGCTTGCCAGCGCAACAAAACGCGCACTCGAACTCAGCATGGCCTCTTCAGAGTACTCAACGCCAGCAAAAGTCTTCTATGCCCCGAGGGAGAACGGCATAAAAGTTGGCAGCGGGGTCTCGGTTCAGGCAGCTGCGATAGAGCACGTTGGCGCCCAGCCCATAACCAGTGCCTACGACTACAGCAATAAAACGGTTAGCTTCGCGACTCTCCTGGAAGACGACCCTGACATGATCGTATTTGACGACACTGGCATCACCTCTCTCCTAAAAGACAAGGGCGATGAGACAAGCTTCCAATGGAGCAAGATTCCAGCAATCGAATGGAACCGCTTTATTGTCTCTCCCTCACTTATGAAGAGCTGGTTTGGCTCTATCGTGTTCGTGCAGTCGGCAGGCGTCCTCTGGCTCTCGAAAATGCTCCATCCTGAATCCAGCTCGTATGATCTTGCAGCAGAAATACAAGACCTCTACTCGCTCTTCTACGGCCTTGAGAAAAGCAGGGAAGAAATCGAATCGTTGATCGGATAAGGAACGACTAATGAAGAGAGGCATCCTCTCCGTACTAGAAGGGGAAACAATAGGCTGCGCATTGTTGGCGCTTGTCTTCTTTTTTGACTATCTGCTCGGCCTAGAACCCAAGCCTCTGCACTGGGGGTTATTTGCAATCTTTGGGGTGATAGGCTTCATGAGCAGAGATGATCCATTTCTCAGCATCCGCAACAACACATCCCCAGAGGGGACGGAGGAGCCCAAACCACCTTTTATCAGCTCAGCATTAGAGAACTTGAAATGGTGCACGATTGCTACCGTCGCCATAAGCGCAACGATAGCAATCCACGAGATAGCAAACGGTACATACCTGTTCAATCCAAGAGAATACATATCGTTGGCACTGGCGATCACCTGCTTTTCGCTTTTGATAACCGCGATCAGCCGAGTATAAGAAGCAGGGGCGAGAAAAGCTCGCCCCTGCTTCTTTTATTCCTGCCCGCCTACAGCGGCAGCAATCCCTACAGCCTTGCCAGGTACTTCTCCTGGTTGCGCTTCGCGATGCCGTAGAGGAACTGGAAGACCAGCGTGATGACGACGGCGAGGATGCCGGTCGCGATCAGCATGCCAAAGTTGAAGGCCACGATGTTGAAAACGCCGCCGAGGACCGTGACGCCGAGCAGGGAGCCGCCAATGCAGACCACGCTCAGCACGACGCGCACCGGGTTGTACGGGATAGACAGGCGCACGACCAGGTTGAGGCCGGCGACGAGCGCGAGCACGACGCACAGGGTCGAGAACTCCGCCTGGGACAGGCCCACCACCGAGCTGTAGATGCAGGAGATGAGCACCGCGGCGATGACCATCACCGCTCCGGGCAGGGCGAAGGTGACCACGTTGCGCAGGAAGTCTCCCCTCACCCGCTCCTTGTTGGGCTCGAGCGCGAGGACGAAGCTCGGCAGGCCGATGGTAAGCGCGCTGATGAGCGTGAGCTGAATGGTCACAAACGGGTACGAGTATGCCTGGATGATGATGAACGCCACGGCGAGGAAGGCGGAGAAAATCGTCTTCACCAAGAAGAGGCTGCCGCTTCGCTGCAGGTTGTTGATGGAGCGGCGGCCCTCTGCCACGACGTGCGGCATCGAGGCGAAGTCGTCGTCGAGCAGCACGAGCTTGGCGACGTTGCGCGCCGCGTCGCTGCCGCTGCCCATGGCCACACTGCAGTCGGCCGTGTGCAGGGCAAGGACGTCGTTGACGCCGTCGCCGGTCATCGCGACGGTATGGCCCTTCTTCTGCAGCGCCATGACGAGCTGTTTCTTCTGCTCCGGGCTCACGCGGCCAAAGACGCGGCACTCCTCCGCAACACGCTCGAGCTCCTCCTGTGTCTTGATCGTCGACATGTCGACGCAACGATCCGCCATAGGGACGCCGACGCTTTGGGCGATGTTGCTTACCGTCTCCACCGCGTCGCCGCTGATGATGTTGATACGCACGCCCTGCTCGTCAAAGTACTTGAGGGTCTGCGGGGCCGTCAGGCGCACGCAGTCCTTGATGAAGACAAGCGCAAGCGGCTCGATATGACCGGAGATGGCGTCTTCCTCGTCGAAGCTGTCGACGCTTGCGAGCACCAGCACGCGGCGCACGCCGGCCAAGCGCGTGATGGCGTCTTGGATCTGCGGGAGCTTGGGGTGGTCGCGCAAGACGAACTCCGCCGCGCCGACGACGTAGTTACTCGCATCGGAGCCGTACATGACGCCGGAGTACTTGTGCTCGGAGCTAAAGGGGATGAGGCGCGTTTGGCCCTCGACGGCAGGCGGCGCGTCCGGGCGCTCCTGCAGGCCCTCGAGATAGCTGTGCAGCGCCTTGCTCGTCTCGTTGGAGTTGGCGTCGTCCACCACCGCATCGAGCGCGACGAGTGCATGCAGCGCTTCGTCGTAGGTATGGGTATCAGTGGGGATGACCTCGTCGACCATCATGGCGCCCGTGGTAATGGTACCGGTCTTGTCGAGGCAGACCACATCGACGCGCGCCAGGGTCTCGACGCAGTAGAGCTCCTGCACCAAGACCTTGTGCTGGGCCAGACGCACGACGCTGACCGCGAGCACGGAGGAGGTGAGCAGGATGAGACCCTGCGGGATCATGCCGATGAGAGCAGCACTCGAGTGCAGGATTGCGTCGGAGAGGGCGCCGTCAGACCAGACGACCTCCTTGACCATGAGCAAGGTGCCCAGCGGGAGGATGGCCACGGTGACCCACTTCACGATGCGGTTGAGGGCATCCATGATCTCGCTCGAGGCCTTGCGGTGGACCTTGGCCTCGTTGTTGATGCGGGTAGCGTAGTTGTCCATACCGACTGCGACGACCTGCGCCGTGCAGCTGCCGGAACTCACGAAACTGCCGGAGTAGAGCTCGTCGCCCACGCCCTTGGCCACAAGGTCGCTCTCGCCCGTGAGCAGGCTCTCGTTGGCAGAGCACTTGCCGCTGATCACGCGGCAGTCACTCGGTACCTGGTCGCCGCGCTTGAGGACGACAAGGTCGTCGAGCACGATGTCGTTGAGCGAGATGTCCTGCGCGCTGCCGTCGCGGATGACGTGCGCCTTGGAGGACGTGATGACGGAGAGCTTGTCGATCGTCATCTTGGAGCGGATCTCCTGGTAGATGCCGATGACGATGTTGCAGAGGATAACACCCATGAACAGCAAGTTGCGGTAGGCACCCGTCCAAAAGATCGCGGCGGCGATGACGATGTTGACGAGGTTGAACAGCGTGCAGATGTTGTCGCGGAAGATCTCCGGGATCGTCTTGGTCTTGACGTCGGCGTCTGCGTTGACCTTGCCTGCAGCGATGCGCTCGCGCACCTGGGCGGCGGTCAGGCCGCTCTCAGGCGTCTTGAAGGCGTTTTCAGTGGCGGTATCGGTGTGCTGCTCTTGCGCTTGGGATTGCATAGCTTCCTCTCGCTACAGGGAGTGGATCATGTCGTAGACCTCGTTCTTGCTGATGCCCAGCTCGCGCGCCAGCTGCTTGGCGAGCGCGGACTTGGGAGTGCCGGCCTCCAGCTCGCGGCGGATGCGCTCCTGGATGTCGTCGCCGGTGAGGTCGACGGCAAGGTCCTCCTCGCGCGGCGGCGCGATAACGAGCGCGATCTCGCCCTTGACGGCCTCGCGGCTTGCAAGCTCTGCCGCCAGCTGGTCTGCCGGCAGGCGTAAGACCTCCTCGTGGAGCTTGGTGAGCTCGCGGCACATGGCAACCGGGCGGCTGCCGTACTCTGCGGCGATGCCCTCGACGCTGGCGACGACGCGGTAGGGGGACTCGTAGAAGATGAGCGCAGCGTCAAGCGCCTTGAGTTGCTGGAGAAGCTTGGCGCGCGCGACCTGCTTGCGCGGCAAGAAGCCGCCAAAGTAGAAGGCCGTGCCGTTGAAACCTGCCGCCACGAGCGCCGTGGTGACCGCGCTCGCACCGGGCAGGACCTCGACCGAAACGCCTGCCTCGCGTGCTGCGTCAACGAGCACGAGGCCTGGGTCGCTCACGCCGGGCATGCCAGCGTCGCTGCAAAAGGCGATGACCTCGCCTTCCTGCATGCGCTCGACCAGCTTGGCGGCGCGCGACGCGATGACGTTCTCGTCGCAGCGCTCGAGATGCGCCTCGATACCCAGGGCATGCAGGAGCTTGCCCGTCACGCGGGTATCCTCTGCGCAGACGGTATCCGCCGCCTCGAGGGCGTCGAACGCGCGCGTGGTCATGTCTCCCAAGTTGCCGATGGGCGTACCCACGATTACAAGCTTGCCGGGCATAGCAGTCCTTTCTTCAGGCGAATTCGCTTAGTTTAGCAAGGTCGTGCGCCGCAGATGCGGGCCTTGCCCAAGCTGCACACAAACTTAAGCACAACGATAACGAGCCGTTGATTTTTGAGGTGGAATGGGGTCCGGGGGCGGGCGTGACACACTTTGTGCCAGTGACATTGTGTTTCACGCCGTCGAGCTGCAGGTTAACGCGAGCCTTCTGCGTGATACACAATGTCACTGGCACAAAGTGTGTC
>CAKUES010000036.1 GCA_934646835.1 uncultured Coriobacteriales bacterium | reverse complement strand
TGCCGCCTTTTATGGCAGCGCGGAGATGGGGCGTTTCTGACTTAAATGTCGGCTGCGGATTATTGACCGCTTACAGACCTACGTGACACACTTTGTGCCAGTGACATTGTGTGTCACGCCATAGGGCCGCAGGTTTCCCCGAGTCTCCTGCGTGATACACAATGTCACTGGCACAAAGTGTGTCACGTCGCTCGAAAGGCATGCTGCTTGCCATCGCATCACCCGCAAAAACACTGCGACCCCGAGAACCGTTGGGTTCTCGGGGTCGCTTCATCATCAAGATGGTGCCGCCGGCCAGATTCGAACTGGCAGCCTTCGCATTACGAGTGCGCTGCTCTACCGTTAGAGCTACGGCGGCGCGAGGAAGAAGTATACCTGATTTATCCGAGTTTTGCGACCAAGTCTCGCAAAGCTTTTCCTCGATGGCTGATTGCGTCCTTCGCGTCGGCGTCTACCTCGGCCAGGGTCTGGCCGGGATAGTCCGCAGAGAGGAAGTAGGGGTCGTAGCCAAAACCGCCCTGACCGGCGGCTTCGTAGCCGATGCTGCCCTCGCAGGTGCCAAAGGCCTCGAGCTCGGTACCGTCTTCGTCGACAAAGACGATTGCGCAGGCGTAGCGTGCCGTTCGCTGGCCTGCGGGCACCTCTGCCAGCTCGCGCAGGAGTTTGGCGTTGTTGTCGGCGTCGGTGGCGTCCTCGCCAGCGTAGCGGCTGCTGTAGACGCCGGGTGCGCCGTTAAGCGCGTCGACGATGAGGCCGCTGTCATCGGCAATGGCCGCAAGGCCGGTGTTCTTGTGGGCAGTCAGCGCCTTGATGCGCGCGTTGCCCATGAAGCTGTCTGCGTCCTCGACGGGCTCGGGGAAGTCCCCGCAGCTCTTGAGGCTCACGACCTCGAGGCCCAGGTGGGTGAGGATGCGGTTCATCTCCTCGAGCTTCTTTGCGTTGTTAGTCGCTGCAACGACCTTCTTCATCGTTGAACTCCTGTCTGTTTGTCGTCTGCGTCCTGCTTGCCGCTTGTCCCCTAGATTTCCAGGGCGCGGCGTTGCTCCTCCATGAGCTCCTTGATGCCGGCCTCTGCGAGGTCGAGCATGCCGTTGAGCTTGCCGCGGTCGAAGGTTGCCTGCTCGCCGGTGCCCTGGATCTCGATGATTTCGTTCTTGTCGTTCATGACGACGTTCATGTCGACCTCGGCATGGCTGTCCTCCTGGTAGTCCAGATCGCACAGCAGGCGTCCGCCCACCTGGCCGATGCTGATGGCGGCAACTTGGCTGACCATGGGGTTAGTGCGGATCTTGCCCGCGCCCTTCCAAAACTCGAAGGCTTCGTAGAGCGCGACCCAGGCGCCCGTGATGCTCGCCGTGCGCGTACCGCCGTCGGCCTCGATCACGTCGCAGTCGATGTTGAAGGTCGTCTCGCCGATGGCGCTCATGTCGACTGCCGCGCGCAGGCTGCGGCCGATGAGGCGCTCGATCTCCATGCTGCGGCCGTTGCGGTTGGCGCGCTCTCGCGCGGTGCGCTTGCCGTTGGCGGCGGGCAGCATCGCGTACTCTGCGGTGACCCAGCCCAAACCGCTGCCGCGGCGCCAGGGCTTCACCTTCTCGTCGATGGTGACCGCGCACAGCACCTTGGTGCCGCCGGTCTGGATGAGGCAGCTGCCAGGTGCCTTCTCGAGGTAGTGGGTGGTGATGCTCGTCGGGCGCTTCTCGTTAGCGCTGCGGCCGTAGCTGCGGCCAAGGCCGATGCTCGTCGTCATGTTTGTCCTTCCTGTCAGGTGGGTGCGGGTTTGGCGCGCGGCAGACGTTGTGTCCGCCTGCCGCGTGATTTTGTGTTTGCGGTGTTAGGGCAGGTCGATATGGTTGACGTCGATGTCGTCCATGCGCAGCACGCGGCGCGCAAGGCCCATGAAGTCGCCGATATCGTCGCCGGTGGTGTAGAAGCGCATCTCGCCTGTGCCGTCTTGGCGCAGGTGGCTGCGGCGCTTGAGCGTCGTGGCGACGTCTTTTGCGGTTTCGTCCGCGGAGTTGATGAGCTGGACGCCCTCGCCGACTGCCTGCTGGATGAGCGGAGCGAGGATGGGGAAGTGCGTGCAGCCGAGCACGAGCGTGTCGACGCCGATCTTCTTGAGCGGGTCGAGGTAGTCGCGCGCGATCTCCTGGAAGGCAGGGCGCAGGTAGACGTCGCTTGCGTCTGCGGTCATCTTCTCGATGGGGGAGTCGCTGCGGCGCAGGCCGTCTTCCACGATCTCGACAAAGCGCGGGGTCGCGGTGGAGAAGACGGTGACGCCGGCGTCGCGCGCGCGGATCGCGTCGCTGTAGGCGCAGCTGTCGACGGTGCCCTGTGTGGCGATGACGCCGACCTTTCGGTTGATGGTTGCACGTGCCGCTGCGCGGGCGCCGGGCTCGACAACGCCGATGACGGGGACGTCGAAGTCCTGCTGCGCCATGGCCAGTCCGGCGGCAGTCGCCGTGTTGCAGGCGATGACGATGAGTTTGACCCGCTGCTTGGTGAGCCAGGTGCAGATCTCGCGCACGAAGCTGCGAACCTCGCGCTGCGGGCGCGGGCCGTACGGGCAGCGGGCGGTGTCACCCAGGTAGATGATGGACTCCTGGGGCAGCTTGTCGTGAATCGCCTTCGCGACCGTCAACCCGCCAAACCCGGAGTCGAATATGCCGATTGGTAAGTTATTCATAGCTGATGATTATAGACGTGCGGGCTGCGTTTTTGCTTGATGCGCTCAGATGGCGCCGACTTCGTCTGGATCTACGGGGGAGTTGGGATTCGGCGATGCTGACGCAATGCTTCGAACCGCAGCAGGCGCGGAAGCGTCGTCGCGTAAGTGCCTTTGATTTGTAGGACCCCCGTAGGGGAGGGACCCTGTCCCTCCCCATGTGCCGTGCGTGTTTATTGAATAATCAAGAAAGTGCCACAGGACGATTTGCAAGTGTTCGATGTCGCATCGTGTATGGGGAGGGACAGGGTCCCTCCCCTACGGGGGTCTTGGCGCTCTTTCTTCACGGCCTCACTCTCCCGGAGTTCGCCTCTCCATGCGGGACCTTCAAACAAGAAACGCCGCTGCGGATGCAACGGCGTTGAACATGTGGTGGAGGTGAGGAGAGTCTGCCCGTATGCGCTGCGCGCATCCGGCCCCCTCGCTCGGCTGCCGCCTCGCTCAGGGTGTTCGGCCTAAAAGAGCGCCACTGGCGCTCTTTCTTAACGGCCTCACTCTCCCGGAGTTCGCCTCTCCCTGCGAGGGCCTCTAAACAAAAAACGCCGCTGCGGTTGCAACGGCGTGGAGTACGTGGTGGAGGTGAGGAGAGTCGAACTCCTGTCCACAACAGCTAATCGAGAGGTGTCTCCAGGCTCAGTCGGTTCTCAGAATGGGGAACGGTCGGTGAAACGACAAACGTCGCGAACCCCTGCCGGTTCGATCTTGGCTTGCGGCATACCGGCTACGTCCGCAAGTGCAATCCCCTTAAATGACCTCGCACCGGCACCAGGGATTGAGCGCCGGATTGAGGGTGCTGAACTTAATTAGATTAAGCAGCGAGAGCCAGCTGACGCTGACCCTTGAAAGAAACAACGTTGCCAGTTAATTGGCGGTACCCCTGTTTAACGTGGCGAGGAGACCACGGCCTGCTGCCCCTGTCAAGGCTATCATGTCGAAACCAGTCACCCCCGGTTTTCGAGCGTTGTCAAAGTCCGAGCACGCCGCCTCGCTCATGGCGGCCAACAGCTCTTAGCGGTAGCGCTCCTTCATGGTGCGCTCGAGATCGCGCTTGGCGTCGCGCTCTGCGATGCTTGCGCGCTTGTCGTAGTTCTTCTTGCCGCGGCACACGCCCAGCTCGACTTTGACGCGGTTGTTCTCGTCGAAGTACATGCTCAGCGGGACGAGCGAGAAGCCCTTCTCCTTCACGATCTGCGACAGCTTCAAGATCTGCTTCTTGTGAAGCAAGAGCTTGCGAGCGCGCTCCGTGTCGACGTTCCAAACATTGCCGTGGCTGTACGGTGCGATGTGGACGCCGTGCATCCAGACCTCGCCCTTGCGGACCATCGCGTAGCAGTCGCGCAGCTGGCAGGAGTTTTCCCTCAAGCTGCAGACCTCCGTGCCCGTGAGCACGATGCCGCACTCGTAGGTGTCGTCCACGAAGTAATCGTGGAAGGCCTTGCGGTTCTTGGCTATGTTCGTTCGCTGTTTGCTCATAGGCCAGAGGATAGCAGATGCATGCGCTAAGGCTGAAGACGAGCTCTTCATCCGTTGGACAATGGAAAACTTGCCGAGCATTGAGCGCTTGATCGGCAGAAGGGGAGGGGCGCTTGTCGTCTCCAGAATCTGGGCTTGACAGGCGGCTTGCGGGGTATCTCAACCTTTCACCTGCGCAAATGCCGCGGGTATGACAAAGAGAGCTCATCCTCAATATGAAGAAAATGTGCAGGCGCCGATTATTTGTCCCGCTGACAAAAGAAATGCGTCACTAATCCGTTAACCAGCAATTTGGAAAGCTGTTCTTTGGTACTATCGTTGCGCTTAAAAACTGCCGCTAAGGCCTACTGGCCCCTCGCATCTATATATATGGATGAGAGGGAGGCTCCGCGGCAGGTGTCTCACACTTTATGGAGGTATCTATGACAGATACATTGTGTGAGCCGCTGGCGTCACGTGGCGTGACCCGTCGCTCTTTCTTGGCGTTCTGCGGTACGGTTGCAGCGGCAATCGGTATCGAGGGCATCACGGAAGTCGAAGTGGCTCAGGCGATCGAGGAGAAGCTTCTCATCGGCGCCGCCGAGGGCAAGCTGCTCCCGGTTATCTGGATGGAGCTCGGTTCCTGCACAGGCTGCACGGAGTCCTTTGCTCAGGCCGACGATCCCGATCCCGCAACCATCATCATGGAGTACATCTCCCTCAACTACGCAGAGACCCTCTGCGCAGCTGCAGGCTACTCCCTGGAGGAGGCTCGCGAGGAGACCGTCGAGAAGGCAGCAGGCAAGTACGTCCTCGTCATCGAGGGTGCTGTCATGACCGGCTGCGACGGCTACTCCCTCACCGTTGGTGACGGCGAGGACCACAAGCCCACTGCTGTCTGCACCCCGGACGGCCCGCTCGCACACGCAGCCAAGAACGCTGCAGCTGTCATCGCCGCAGGCTCCTGCGCTGTCGACGGCGGCTTCGTCGCTGCATACCCCAACCCCATGGGTGCTGTGGGCATGCAGAAATGGATGAAGGACAACGGCATCGACACTCCCTGTGTCAACGTTCCGTCTTGCCCCGTCAACCCGGCTCGCCTGGTTGCCGTCATCGTCGAGTTCATCCTCACCGGCAAGCTCCCCAAGCTCAACGCATTCAACATGCCGTCTGCTTTCTACGACCAGACCATTCACGACAACTGCCCGCGCCGCGGTCACTTCGAGAACGGCGAGTTCGTTTACAAGTTCGGCACCAAGGAAGAGTCCCTGGGCTACTGCCTGTATCCCCTGGGCTGCAAGGGTCCCCAGACCAAGGCCAACTGCGCACAGGTTCGCTGGAACCGCCGCGTCAGCTGGTGCATTGACTCCGGCTCCCCCTGCATCGGCTGCTCTTGCGCAGACCCGACCACCACTTCCTACAACTGGTTCGACTCCAACACGCCCGTCCTCGGTCGCCTCAAGACCGTCCGTCTGGGCAGCCTGCGCATGAACGTCACCCCGATCGCCCTGGGCATCACCGGTGTCGTCGCAGCAGCACTCGTTGTCCACGGCTTTGGATTCAAGGTCACCGGCCGCATGGACGGCGGCGCGGACTTCGAGCCCGCCAAGGAATGGGATATCAAGCACGGCAATGTCACACCCGAGGAGATCGCGGCCGCTAAGACCAAGATGTCCGCTGACGAGAACGCAAAGGAGGAGTAAGCCATGGCAAAGCAGAAGTCTATTATCGACCCGATTGACCGCATCGAGGGCCACCTGCGCATCGAGATGGAGGTTGAGAACGGCGTCGTTACCGATGCTTGGGTTTCCGGTGGTCTCTTCCGCGGTCTCGAGCTGATCTGCGAGGGCCGCGAGCCGCATGACGCCGCGCTTGTCGCACAGCGTATCTGCGGTGTCTGCCCCACCTCTCACTGCCACGCATCCGTGTACGCAGCAGAGGAAGCATACGGCATCCATCATCCCGAGGGCGCACGCCTGGTCCGCAACCTGTTGGAGGGTGCTCAGTTCCTGCACTCCCACATCCTGTGGTTCTATCAGCTTAACGCCCTGGATTACGTCAACCCGCTCAACGCACTCAACGCAGACCCCAAGGCCGCTGCTGATTTCGCAGTTGCCAACGGCATGCATGTCTCTGACTTCGCATCCGTCCAGAAGCGTCTGCAGGAGTTTGCTAAGAACGGCCAGTACTCCTGGCTGTCCGGCGGCTGGTTCATGGACGGCCAGGCTCCCGAGGGCTACAAGCTCCCGGCTGAGGTCGACCTGATTGCCACTGCTCACTACATCGAGGCCCTCGACGCACAGGCCACTGCAGACGAGATCTCCGCGATCATCGGCGGCAAGATGCCGCACGTCATGACCTCTCGCCCCGGCGGCACTGCGTTCTACCCCAACATCGAGCGCCTCGACGACATCCTGGCTCGCATCAAGGAGCTCAACCGCTTCATCAACGAGACCCTGATCCCGGATGCCCTGGCCATCGGCAAGGTCTACCTGGACGACGTCACCTCCTTCGGCAACAACAAGCATGGCAACTTCATGTGCTACGGCGTGTTCGAGGCCAAGATCAACGAGGAGGGTGGCGAGACCGAGTACGACCACAACAAGCGCGTCCTGCCTCCCGGCATCGTCCGCATGAACATGCAGACTGGCGACGTCAAGCTCGAGAAGTTTGATTGGACCAAGATCGAGGAGCAGGTCAAGCACTCCTACTACGATCCCTACGAGGGCGACTCCGACTCCCTGGCTCCGCTGGAGGGTCAGACCAACCCGCCCAAGGAGTTCCCCGGCTACGACACCGAGGCCAAGTACTCCTGGTGCAAGGCTCCCCGCTACGGCGAGAAGCACGAGGTCATGGAGGTTGGTCCGCTGGCCCGTACACTCGTTGCCTATGCATCCGGCGTTCCCCAGACCGTCAAGAAGGTCGACTACGCACTCAAGGCTCTGGGCATCACCGACCTGCGCAAGCTGAACTCCGCAGCTGGCCGCCTGGTCGCCCGCCCGCTCGAGGCTGGTGTCGTCGTCGAGCTCATGGAGGGTTGGCTCACCGAGCTCGTTGCCTACCTGGCAGAGGGCGGCGCTGACTTCTTCACCGAGCCCGCTCGCAAGACCGGCGAGGGCGTTGGCCTGTGGGAGGCTCCCCGTGGCGCGCTGCTGCACTGCGAGAAGATCGAGAACAACAAGATCAAGCACTATCAGGCAGTCGTCCCGACCGCGTGGAACATCTCCCCGCGCGACAACGACGACCTGCCCGGCACCATCGAGCAGGCTCTGATCGGCACCCCGGTCAAGAACGTCAAGGCTCCTATCAACGCCCTGCGCATCGTCCACGGCTACGATCCTTGCATCGCCTGCGCAATCCATGTAGTTGAGCCCAAGACCGGCAAGGAATTCGAGCTCCACACTACTCCTTGGGGAGGTCGATAGTCATGGCACATATGGCACATTACCGTGAGGCTCATCCGATGCCCACTGTCATCTGGCACTGGGTCAACCTCATCTGCATGGTTCTTCTGATCCTGTCTGGTATCGAGATCCACTATCCGGTTCTCCCCACCATGATGGGTGTTGCACGTGGTGTCCACATCTTCTGCGGCATCGTGCTCGTCCTGGCTCTGACCATTCGTCTGATTTGGTCCTTCTTCGGTAAGTCCGCCAACGTCGGCGGTACCCGCGAGCAGGTCATGGACGCACTGACCTTCCTGCCCCAGAAGGAGAACAAGCATCAGCTGATCCCCTGGATCAAGTACTACTTGTTCATCAAGAAGGATCACCCGCTGTCCGGTAAGTACGGCGTTCCCCAGAAGATCGCTTACTTCGTGTTCGTCATCATCGGCATCTTCGCCATGGCTTACACCGGCTTCGCACTGTGGCAGACCACTGCCAACCTGCCCATCTTCCTGTGGTTCACCAACCTCGTTGGTGGCCTGATGAAGGTTCGCATCATCCACTACTGTGGCCTGTTCTGGTTCCTGTGCTTCATGCTGATCCACATCTACCTGGCCAACATCGAGGGCTTTGCTCCCACGATGATCATGTTCTTCCGCAAGGAGCATGGCGGCCTGACCTGGAACTCCAAGGAGCAGCGCATCGACGGCGAGGACCTGCTTGGTCACGCCCCCGAGGACTACCATCCTCTGCGCAAGGAGACCGAGGAGCCTGCTGCCTAAGCTGAGCTTCTAGGCCCTCTCGCTTGCGAGAAACCCGGCGACCCCACTTCGAAAGAGGTGGGGTCGCTTTTTTGTGCGCACCTTTGGGTTGGCTGAGAAGCTTGCCGAGATTGTCTGAACGATTGGGCGTTCAGGCAATTGGCGAATATCGTGATTTGGGACGCCAAGCTCAATTCTCTGAACGAATAGGCGTTCAGAGAATTGAGGAGGCCTTTGGATACATTGTCTGAACGATGAATCGTTCAGACAATTGGGGGATGGCAGCTCCAGGGGAGGGGCCCTTATCGTCTGTAATGTGCAAATACCGATGAATTCACGAGAACTCCGTCGCAGATGTCAGGCGCTCGAGTTCAGGGGCGCAAGCAGTGCTATCTTAGATCAATGGCTGATTACAGAGACGATAGCGAACGCCGCCGTGCAAGGCGCACGGGCGAGCAGAGTTCGCAGACATACGACAAGAGAAACTATCATGCGCGCAATCGCGACAACGGAGCCGTGGCCCGTGCCAACGGCGAGTACCGTGTGCGCGATCGCAAGGCGGCGACGAGGCAGCAGCAGGCTGCTCAGCGCAGTAGACCTTCCTATGGTGCCACACGCGGCGTCGAGCGTGGTACCTCGCGCGGCCACGAGCGTCCGAGCAGGACAAGCCCGCAAAAGCCCGTTGTGGAGGCGCCGCAGCTCTCCCTACCTGTGATCATTGCACTCGTCTTGATTGTCGTCGCGCTGGTGGCGTTTGGATTGACGCGCTTGGTCTCCTGCGGTGGAAGCACCAAGCCCCGGACTGGAGCGGACAGCGTCATCGAGGAAATCGAGCAGACGACTGCCGTAGAGGAGCGTTACCTGCCAACTCCCTACATCGCAGAGGGTGGCGGCATCAAGCTGCACAGCGCTGTGCGTGCTGACGAGTTGACAGAGGTCCTAATCCACAATGCGAGCTACTCCTACGCGGATGCCTTGGATACCAAGCTTGTGGAGGCGACGAACACCGAGGTCATGGCCGCTCATGGTACTGGTCGCAATGCCGATGAACAGCCCACGGGCGACGAGTGGCTCACGGGTGAGTTCATCCGCTGCTTCAGGTCTACCAATGCGGGACCGAGAATGAGCGCTATCGATTGCGGTGGTCCTGTGGGTGCAACGGTATATGCCCCTGTGAGCGGTACGGTTGTGCGCGTCAAGGATTACAAGCTTTATAACAACGAGGCCTACCCGGATGTCCAGGTGCACATCCAGCCCGAGGGTCGCCCCGATCTCGACGTGGTCTTGATCCATTTGGAAAACGCGGTGGTGCAGGAGGGCGACCAAGTGGTTGGCGGTGTCACGCCGCTGGCGCAGATCCGCGATGTCTATGCCTACATCGGTGACGAGATGCAGCTCAAGGACTACACGGCCGCTGGCGATAACGGCAACCACACTCACATCCAGATCAACGACGCCACGAATAAGGAGTACCACGGCCTCGACTAGAGGGGCCGGCATTGAATCCAGTGGTGTCTGCCCCGAGGGCCCGGGAGGGGG
>CAKUES010000035.1 GCA_934646835.1 uncultured Coriobacteriales bacterium | reverse complement strand
CATGCCGCCTTTTATGGCAGCGCGGAGATGGGGCGTTTCTGACTTAAATGTCGGCTGCGGATTATTGACCGCTTACAAAGAAAGAGGGGCTGGCAACTTGGTAGTTGCCAGCCCCTCTCTTCGTGTGGGAGTGCTGTGGGTTTACTCGCCGTCGTTGTAGCCGGTGCCGACCACGATCTTCACCGTCGAACCCTTCTTGACGGAGCCGCCGCTCGGGCTCTGGGAGATGACCTTGCCGTTCTCGCCGGACTCGTAGCTGACGCTGTACTTGAGGCCCGCGCTGCTGATCTTGCTGGTCGCCTTGCTCTCGCTCATGCCCGTGACGTTGGGAACAGGGACGGTGGTCTCTTCCTGCTGTTGCTTACCGCGGCAGACGGTGAGGGTGATGGAGCTGCCCGCTGCGACGGAGGTGCCGCTTGCGATGCTCTGGTCCATGACCTCGCCCACGCTCACGTTGTTAGAGTAACCGTCCTTGAGCGTGACCTTGATGCCCTGTGCCTCGAGGTCGGCCTTGGCTTCATCGGCGCTCCAGCCAATATAGCTGCCGATGGGGACGTTGCTCTCCTTCTTGCCCAGGGAGATCTTGAACTGGATGGTCGTGCCCTTGGGGACCTCGCTCATCGCGGCTTGGGTCTGCTCGTAGACCTTGCCGGCCTCTACGGTGTCGGAGTAACCCTCGCTGCTGCTGCCCAGCAGGCCCTGCGCCTCGAGCGCGCTCAGTGCCTGCTCCTCGGTCAGGTTCATCAGGTTGGGGACGGAGACCATGCCGTTGGTGCCCTTGCCCTGGCTGATGGTCAGGTTGACCTTGGCGCCCTTCTCAAGCGAGCTGTTGAAGGTGGGGTCCTGGTAGATGACGAGGTCCTTCTCGACGGTCTCGCTGGTCTGGTAGGAGACGCTGCCGACGCCCAGGCCGTACTGCTCGAGGATGCCGGTTGCCTCCTGGAGTGTGTGGTTGGTGACGTCCGGGACGACGACTTGCTCCGCCTTGCTCTTTTGGGACAGGGCGTAGCCGCCGCCGACGGCGGCGAGGATGAGGACGACGGCGACGATGGCCGCCACGATCTTGCCCTTGCCGCCTCCGCCGGAGCCGCCCTTGTCCCTCTTGCTCGAGGAGCTGTTGTAGGAGTCAGCGTAGCTGCCGGAGACAGGCTCGCTGATGGGGTCGATGACGCACGTCGCGCCTGCGCCGACGACGGGTGCTGCCGCTGCCGCGCCGATGACGGTGGTGGCAGCTGCGGAGCCGCGGCCGGACAGGTAGTCGTCGAGGGCCTGCTTCATCTCGTTTGCGGTGGCGTAGCGCTCGTTGGGGTCCTTGGACATGGCCTTGAGGATGATGGCCTCGAGGGTGGCGTCGATGGAGGAGTTGATGGCGCGCGGCGGGACGGGCTGCTCGGAGACCTGCTTCATGGCGACGCTCACGGCGTCCGGGCCGTCGAAGGGAAGCTGGCCCGTGCATGCCTCGTACATGACGATGCCGAGGCTGTAGAGGTCGCTCGTGCCGGCAAGCTGCTTGCCCTGGGCCTGCTCCGGGGAGACGTAGTGGGCGGTGCCGAGGACGTTGGAGTCCTGGGTCATGTCGGAGTTGCCGGCCTGTGCGATGCCGAAGTCCATGACCTTAACGTTGCCGTCGGTCTGGACCATGATGTTCGCGGACTTGATGTCGCGGTGAATGATGTTGTAGCTGTGGGCGACGCTCAGTGCGCTGCAGACCTGGGAGCCGATCTCTGCGACCTTGCGGGGGTGGATGGAGCCCCTGCTCTGGATGGCGGACTTGAGGTCTGTGCCGCGGACGTATTCCATGACGATGTAGTACATGCCATCATCTTGGCCCCAGTCGTAGATGTTGACGATGTAGGGGCTGGTGAGGTTGGCAGCTGCCTGGGCCTCCTGGCGGAAGCGCTTGGCAAAGGTCCTATCTGCAGCGTATTGGGGCAGCATTACCTTGACCGCGACCGTGCGGCCCAGAGTGGAGTCCTGGGCCTTGAAGACCTCGGCCATTCCTCCGATTCCGATGCGCTCTGTGATCTTGTAGCGCTCCCCAAACACTTTTTTGTCCACGACAACTCCTTGTTTCAATATCAACGCGCCCCTCGGCGTGCTTCATCCATTCTATCCTTGCGCACCCGCGCTCTTTCCATGAAGGAAGTCTTCACAAAAAGACTGTTACTTTTCCCGCTTGCGATTCTTTGCCAGCGCTACATCGCCCCCAGCTCCTGCAATGCCTTGGTGAGGACCACCTTCGCCTTGGGAGCGGCGATGACGGCGCCCTCGTCGGTAGCGTTCTCGATGACGATGGCGATCGTGACGCTTTGGTTTTTGACCTTGGCGGTTGCGATGAACCAGGCGTTTTCCTTGCCACCGGCGACCTCTGCGGTGCCGGTCTTGCCCATCACGGTTGCGCCGCTGATCTGGCAGGCAGTGCCTGTGCCGTTGGTGACGACGGACTTGAGGATGTCTTGCTCTGACTTCGCGGCCTCCTTGCTGATGACGCGGCCCAGCTGGGAGGGCGTGGTCGTCGAGGTGATCGAGCCGTTGCTCGAGAGCACCTTGTCGACCAGGTAGGGCTTCATGGCGACGCCGTCGTTGGCGATTGCCGCCATGGCGACGGCCATCTGCGTGACGGTGACCTGCGGGCCGGCGGGACTTGCGTGCTGGCCGACGGGCTGACCGGCTCCCGCCCATGCGGTCTCCCAGGTGGTCATCTCTGCGGGGTCGGGCATGACGCTTGCCGTGACCTTGAAGTCCTTGGCGATGTCCGTGCTGCCAAAGCCAAAGGCGTTGCAGTAGCTCACGAGCTTGTCAGCGCCCATGTCGACGGCTATCTGGCCGAAGGCGGTGTTGGAGCTGATCGCGGTGGCCGTCTTCACGGAGATGGTGCCACTGTCGCGGTGCGTCGTAACCTTGCCGCCGCCGATCTCCATCGAGGACGGGCTGGCGTACTCGGTGTCCGCGGTGACCGTGCCGCTGTCGAGCGCGCCGGCGAGCGTGATCGCCTTGAAGGTCGAGCCAGGAGTGTAGAGGCTCTGGGTTGCTCGGTTAACGAGCTCGCCGTTGCTGCCCTTCTTGCCGGTGACCAGGTCTGCGACGTCGTTTGCGTCGTAGCCGGGCGAGCTTGCCTGGGCGAGCACCGCGCCGGTCTTCGTGTCGAGGACCGTGCAGGCGCCCACGTTTCCGGCGAGCACGTCCTCGGCCGACTTCTGGATCTTGGAGTTGAGCGTCAGCACGATGTCGTTGCCGGAGTTCTGCAGGCCTGCGGCGGAGCGCACGGCGTCGCCGATGGTCTCGAAGTGCTCGTCACCGACGAGCGTCGAGCTTTGCGAGGCCTCGAGGCCGGCGCTGCCGTATTGCTGGCTGTAGTAGCCCACGGTCTGCGAGGCGAGCGAACCTGCCGGGTAGACGCGCTTGTAGGTGCCGTCGTCGTTTTTGACGCTCTTGGCGAGCGTGACGTTGTCGCTTGTGAGGATCGCGCCGCGCTCGCGCTGCGCCTGGCGGGCGAGCGTGTGGTTGTTACCCTCGCGACTCTGCAGCTGTTCTGCCTGGACGACTTGCACGTAGGTGAGGTTGCCGATCGCCACGGCGATGAGCAGGGAGAGGCAACCGACAAGCATGGTCAGGCGGTGTCCGAGGGAGGCGCGTCCCAAGATGCCCTGTTCGCTGATCGCGGCCTTGATGCGGCCGATCTGCATCGTGGAGGTCATCTCGCAGGACAGACCGGTCGCCTCGTTGCCTGCCTTGAGCAGCAGGCCGACGATGATGAAGCTCGAGATGAGGGAGCTTCCGCCCTGGCTCATGAAGGGCAGAGTGATGCCGGTCAAGGGGATGAGGCCGGTGACACCGCCGACGATGATGAAGGCCTGGAAGGTGATTGCCGCTGTGAGGCCGGCGGCCGTGAATGCGGCCACGTCGCTCTTTGCACGTGCGGCCGTTGCCAGGCCGCGGACTGCGAAGAGGACGAAGAGGATCAGCACCGCGCTCGCGCCGAGCAGGCCCATCTCCTCGGCGATGGCGCTGAAGATGAAGTCGCTTTCGACCATGGGGATGGTCGTGCACATGCCGCGTCCGATGCCAAGGCCGAAAAGCCCGCCGTCAGCGAGGGAGTAGAGGCTTTGTACCAGCTGGTAGCCGCTCTCCTGTGCGAAGGCGAAGGGGTCCTGCCAGATGGCGACGCGGGTCTGCACGTGGTCGAAGAGGCCGTAGAGGACCACGCAGCCGCCTGCAGCGAGCGCGAGGCCCAAGATGACGTAGGAGATGCGACCGGTGCTCACGTAGACCATCGCGATGAAGACGCTGAAGAGCAAAAGCGCGCTGCCGAGGTCCTTCTCGAAGACGATAACGGCCATCGCGATAAGCCACATGGCGATGACGGGCATCATCGTGCGCCAGTGGGGGATGGGGATGTTGAGCGGGCCGCGCTCGAAGGTCGACAGCATCTCGCGGTGGTCGGCCAGGTAGCTGGCTAGGAACAAGACGATGCAGATCTTGGCGAGCTCTCCAGGCTGGAAGCTCAGGCCGCCGATGCTCAGCCAGATGCGGCTGCCGTAGTACTCGCGGCCGATGCCGGGCAGCATGGGGCTGATGAGCAGCAGCAAGCCGATGGCGAGGATGACGTAGCGGTACTCGGCGATCTTCTCGATGCTGGGGACGAAAACGATCACCAGCACCATGCATGCGATGGCGGCAAACAGCCACACCACCTGGCGCAGGGCCGTCTCCTCCGGGGTGAGGCGCAAGACGAAGCAGATGCCTATGCCCGCGAGCAAAAACGCGATGGGCAGGATGCCCGGGTCTGCCTGCGGGGCGAAGATGCGCGTGAAGATGTGTGCCACCACGAAGGCGACGATGAGGCCGATGGGCACGGCGAAGTTGGCTACCGTCAGCTCGGATCCCTGGTTGACGAGCAACATGACGAAGAGCAGCAGCATGACGGGCGCTGCCGCGATCAAAAGCCAGAGTTCTGTGGTACGTCTAGAGTGCATTGGTGGCTTCCTGGGTTACTGGTTCTTGCTGGTGTCTGCGGGCTCTTGCGCGTCGGGCTCGGCGTCGGCTGCGGACTTGGCGTCCGGGTCTGCGCTGCCGTCGTCGGCTTCGATGCCCGTGGTGTGGCGGTAGTCGGCGAGCAGAGCCTGGGCTGCGTCGAGGCTGTCGACGCTCATGCCGCTCTCGAGGCGGCTTGCCGTGGTGGGCGCGAGCTTGCTCACGGGGATGTTCGTGGACTCCTCGAGCCAGCTCAGCTTGATGCCGCCAAAGCTGCCGGGCAGGCCGCGGTAGACGCAGACATAGCCGTCTTGCGCGATGACGTAGAAGCTGTTTTGCGCGTACGCGTAGGCGCCGCACACGCCGCCGAGGCAGATCGCGACAAAGATGAGCGCGAAGGCGATGGGGGCGAGGTGGGCTTTGAGCCAGCTGGCAGCGCCCGTGGTCTTGGGCCTGGTGTCGAGGTCGCGCAGCGGGTCGACGACGATGCAGGTGACGTTGTCGAGGCCGCCTGCCGCCAGCGCCTCGCGGATGAGAGCGTCGCAGCAGGACTCGGGGTCGTCGTTGGAGCGCAGGACGTTGGCGATGGTGCTGTCCTCGATCATGCTGCTCAAGCCGTCGGAGCACAGCAGCAGCCTGTCGCCGCGGCTCACGCGCAGTATGTAGATGTCGGGTTCGACGGTGACGTCGCTGCCCAGGGCGCGGGTGATGACGCTGCGCTGGGGATGGACGCGGGCCTCTTCCTCCGTGATGCGGCCTTGCTCGACGAGGTCGGCCACGAGGGAGTGGTCGCGCGTGACGCGCTGGAGGGTGCCCTCGTGCAGCAGGTATGCGCGCGAGTCGCCCACCTGGGCGATGACGAGCTGGTCGTCGAAGATCTGCGCCGCGGTCATGGTCGTTCCCATGCCAGGGCGGCCGACGCCGTTGGCGGCGGCGCTGATGATGGCGACGTTGGCCGTCTTGACGGCGTTTGCGAGCGCGTCGCCGTCGGGGGAGTTGGGCGCCTTCTCCAGCATCGTGCGGATGGCGATCTCGCTCGCTACCTCGCCGGCCTCGTGGCCTCCCATGCCGTCGGCCACTACGAAGAGCGGTGTTGCGGCGATGAAGCTGTCCTCGTTGTGCTCGCGAACGCATCCGACGTCCGTGCGCGCTGCGTAGACCTCCGGCGTCTTGGCGTCTTGCTTGTTCTTGTCGTGCTCAGTGCTCATAAAAAGCTTCCTTGGATCTGAATATCCGGTTTGATCGTGACCAAACGGCCAACGCGCCGCCGCGAGGCGACGCTTATTTTCGGCTGACCTTGATGTCGACGCCTCCAATGCGGATGATGTCGCCTTCGTTACAGCGCTGGATCTGGGTGATGGGCTCGCCGTTGAGGCGAGTGCCGTTGGAGGAGCCCAAATCCTCGACCATGAGGTCGCCGCCCATCAGCGTGAAGCGCGCGTGCTTGCGGCTGACCACGTCGTCGGGGATGAGGATGTCCGCGCCGGGGGCACGGCCCACGATGATGGGGCCCACCACGTTGAGCTTGACGCCGCGCAGGGTGTCGGGGCCCTTCGCGACGGTGAGCGTCCACATGCGGGCGGCCTTGCGTCCCTGGCCCTTGACCAGGCCGATGCCGGTGCGCATCACGGCGAAGAGGAAGAGGAAGAGCAGGGCGACGAGCAGGATGCGCCCTACGAGAAGCAGAAGGTCGATCACGCTAGTCCTCCCTGAATTCGAGGCGTGTGGTGCCGAGCTCGACAACGTCGCCGTTGCTCAGGATGTGCTGGGTGACGGGCTCGCCGTTGAGGAAGGTGCCGTTGGTCGAGTTGTTGTCGCGCACGGACCAGTCGTCGCCGTTGAAGACGACCTCTGCGTGGTGGCGGCTCGTGCCCGGGTCCGAGATGACGATGTCGTTGTCGGTGCCGCGGCCCAGGGTCGCGCGCAGGCCGATGAGCGGGTAGCGGCGATCCTTGGCAAAGTCGTAGAGGCACACGCGCGTGCCGGCGGACATCGTGTTCTTGTTGAACATGACGGTCTCCGCTGCGGACTCGTCTGCCTCAGCGCCGGGCGCTGCAGGCTCGGCTGCCTCTGCGGGCTCGTTGTCGCTGTCCTCGGGCTCGGCCGCTGAAGGCTGGGGCTGGGGTGCCGGCGCGTCTTCCGGGATGTAGTGGGCGGACTGCATGTCCGCGGGCAGGAAGGGGTCGAACTCGTCGGCAGAGGAGGCCTCGTAGTTGTCGGGTGCGGGGCTTGTGCTGTTGCGCAGGACGGGGTTCACATCGATGCGGCTGTCGAGGCCGTAGTGCTCCATCTCCTCGCGGCGCAGCTCCTCGATGATGGCGGGGGAGACGTTTTCCGCGATGATGTCGAACTTGCCGCGCTTGAGGCCCTCGTCGACGATGAAGCGCACAAGCGGCGGGCAGTCGAAGACGAGGTTGGACTGCTCGGCTTTGCTGGTGAGGAAGGTCTCGATCTCACCCGCGATGGAGGGGTAGCAGCCGCCCATCTTGCGGTCGTCCTCGATGCTCACGAGCACGTTGAACAGCGTGGGGGCGTACTCGTGCCCCACGCCGATCATCTTCTCGCGCTGCATCTCCTTGGCAGCGCGTTTGGCGAGCTTGACGGGCTCGATGCCGCCGCGTCCGCCGCCCTCGATGACGTCTTCTGCCTTGTCTTCAAATCGGGAGAAAAGGCCCATGCTAATCCTCTTCCTTGTACCTGTACGGCGCGCCCATGGCGCCGATGATTGCAATCAATATAGTCGCGGCGGCGATGCCCGCGCACCACGCGAAGCCGGGGGCAGCCCAAGCGCCCGTCGTGGCGTAAACCGCGAGGGTCTGGCCCGCGGCAAGGAGCGCTCCGCCGATAAAAGCGCCAACCATCGATAATACTCGCGATTGGCGCGAGCAGAGGGCGGACATGCAAACTGCACCTAATATCCAGCTCGCCCATGTGATCCATGTCGCCGGGTCGGTGATCATGGCTCCGAGGGGGAGCTCCTGTACGGCGCTGTTCACAAAGCCGAGCCCTGCGTGCTGCATGCTGCCGGTCGCCGTGATAGCGCCCATGACGAGCGCCAGCCCACTCTGCATCGCGGCGCTTACGCCTGCCGCAATCGGCTTTAAGGTGAAGCCTGCGAGCATCGGGGCCAGGGGTGTTGCCCAGATGAGCCCCAAGGGGGTGACGGCGAGCGTCGTGTTTGCCGCTGCGGTGCGCTCCCTGCCGGCCATCGCCCACCATGCGGTGGCAAGCACGATGACGGCGATGCCGAGCCAAAGCGGCAGTCCCGGGTTGACGATGATGCCGCTGCCGAGAAACGCCATGGCCGCCAGCGCACCGATTCCGGGGAAAAGCGCCCCCACGGCGCCGACTACCACGGCGAAGAGCATCGCGTACTCGGTCTTCAAGATTCCCATGACCACGAAGCCCAGCGCCGCGACCCACCAGCACAGAAGCGCCGATGCCGCGCGGCCCGCGAGTGTGCGGACGCGTGGATTGACGCGGCCCCAGACATCGCTTGGGCGCAGGTACAGGGTTTCTTCCTCCTCGTCTGGCTCGTCGCTGAGGAGGGCTTGCAGCTTGCGCTTGCCCTCTGCGACGTCGCCGAGGTAGGGCATGACCTCATCTGCCATCTCGATGACCGTCTCGAAGCGCTCCTCGATCTGGGGGCTCATGGCGCTTGCCATGATGTCGTCGAGCTCGGGTGGGGTGTCGACGCGCGTGCGGCTCACTGGCGCAAGCTCGCCTTGCATGCGGTGAAGGCTGTCGGCAATGGTCTTGGCGTTGTAGGGATTGCTCCCCGTCAGCATCTCGTAGACGACCACTGCGAGCGCGAACTCGTCGGCGCGCTGGTCGAGGTCGTCGCCGTTGGCTTGCTCGGGTGGCATGTAGCCGATGGTCCCGCCGCTTGCCTGCCCGAAGCCCCCTGCGTGCGACAGCTCGCTGATGCCAAAATCCGTGACTTTCACGATGCCGCTTTGGTCGATGAGGATGTTGTCCGACTTGATGTCGAGGTGCAGCACGGCGTTTTCATGTGCGAAGTCGAGCGCCTCTGCGACGGCCTCCACAACGGCGGCGATGATGTCGAGGTCGAGCTCGCCGCGGTGTGTGTTGTCGATGACTTGCGACAGGGAAGGGCCTTCTATGGCCTCCATGATGAGGAAGGCCTCTTGCCCGCTTGTCTCGAAGTCGATGACGCTGGCGATGTTGGGGTGTTTGAGCATCGCGCCGGTGCGCGCCTCCGACAAGCCGGGGATGGTTCCGTCCGGCGAGCTTTCCGGGATGCTGATGCGCTTTATGGCCACGCGGCGCTGAATGCGCGTGTCCCAGCAAATCTGGACGGTACCGCTACCGCCCTTTCCTGCTGTGCTGAGCGGGCGATAACGGTCCAAGATCAATGGACCTGGCACGATGAGCCTCGTTTCCGTTTTTGTGTGTTTGAGCTGTGTTTTACACGGATACGTGCATGTTCGGAAAGTATAGCATGCGAGCATTAAGACCATATGACGCCATGGATTTGTGACGTGCTTGTTCCCTTACGTTTAGTTAAGGCGTCCCATCCGGGGCGCGAGCGAAACCTTGCTTGTTCATCGTCTTCCGTGACACACTTTGTGCCAGTGACATTGTGTGTCATGCAGAAGGCTCGGGGTGTTCTGCGACTCTATGGCATGACACACAATGTCACTGGCACAAAGTGTGTCACGGGGGAGGGTGCCCAAGCGAGCAAGCGAAAACGCTCCATTTCCCCTAAATTCGAAAAAGTTTGAAAATAGGGTCTTGCGCAATTCTCGCAATCGCGTAATATATCGACCTGCGCTGATGAAGCGCTTTGACAAATGCGGGCGTGGCGGAATGGCAGACGCGCATGGTTCAGGTCCATGTGGGGGCAACCCCGTGGAGGTTCAACTCCTCTCGCCCGCACCATCAAATCCTCAAGAGGCTCCCAATCGGGGGCTTTTTTGTTATATGCGCGCCTTTCTTTGGGTGCCGCCCATGTGCTGTTTTGAGCGCATCTGACCTGGTCAGATGCGCTCAGCTTCCCTAGCCTGTCCCAGCCCCCCAAAAAAACAAAAGCGCCCCGCAGCTCGCGTGGAGTTGCGGGGCGCTTTGTGTTGCCGTGCGACTGGGGTCTAGAAGCCCTCGATCACGTCGCAGCCCATGTAGGGGCGCAGGGCCTCGGGCACGGTGATGGTGCCATCGGCGTTCTGGTAGTTCTCGATGACGGCGGCCATGGTGCGGCCGACAGCCAAGCCGGAGCCGTTCAGGGTGTGGACGAGGCGCTTCTTGCCGTTCTCGTCGGTGTATTTGATGTTGGCGCGGCGTGCCTGGAAGTCACCGCAGTTGGAGCAAGAGGAGATCTCCTTGTAGGCGTTGTAGCTGGGCAGCCAAACCTCGAGGTCGTAGGTCTGGCGAGCGCCGAATCCGATGTCGCCGGTGCACAGGGAGATGACGCGGTAGGGGAGGTTCAGACCCTGCAGGACGAGCTCTGCCTCGTAGGTCATGTCCTCGAGCTCTGCGTCGGACTCCTCCGGTTTGGCAAAGCGCACCATCTCGACCTTGTCGAACTGGTGGGCGCGGATCAGGCCACGGGTGTCGCGGCCAGCAGAGCCGGCCTCTTCGCGGAAGCAGGGAGTGTAGCCGCAGTAGCGGAAGGGCAACTCGGCGCCGTCGAGTACCTCGTCGCGGTGCAGGTTGGTGAGCTGGACCTCGGCGGTGGGGATGAGGTAGAGGCCCTCGGTCGTCTTGAAGAGGTCGTCCTCGAACTTGGGCAGCTGGCCAGTGCCGGTCAGGGTCTCCTTGTTGGCGAGGGAGGGAACCCAGAACTCGGTGGCACCGCGGTCCAGGTGCACGTCGAGCATGTAGTTGATGAGGGCGCGCTCGAGCCTTGCACCCTTGCCGCGCAGGACGCTGAAGCGGCTGTGGGCCAGCTTCACGCCGCGCTCGAAGTCGATGATGCCCAGCTCGGGGCCGAGGTCCCAGTGGGGCTTGAACTCGAAGTCGAACTCGCGGGGGGTGCCCCAGCGACGGACCTCGGGGTTGTCGTCCTCGTCCTTGCCGACGGGCGTGGCCTCGACGCACATGTTGGGCACGCTCATGGCCAGGGCCTTGAGCTGGGCGTCCAGCTCGGATTGCTTGGTGTCGAGCTCGGCGATCTTGTCGCCGACGACGCGCATGGCTTCCTTCTTGGCCTCTGCCTCGTCCTTCTTGCCCTCCTTCATCAGCGCGCCGATCTCCTTGGAGACGGTGTTGCGCTCTGCCTTGAGGGCCTCGACCTCACCGATGACCTCGCGGCGCTTCTCGTCGACGGCGAGGAACTCGTTGATGTCCCACTTGTTGTTGCGGTTTTTGCAGTTCTCCGCGACCTTCTCGGGGTTCTCGCGGATGAAGCGAATATCTAGCATGTGTCCTCCACCTATTGGGGCTGTAAGAGTATTGGTAGCAAGTATAGCGCTCACGGGTCTGTGCGCGTCATCTTAGTTGCCGATGGCGGTGCAACGGGGCATATGAGCAGTTCAACGC
>CAKUES010000034.1 GCA_934646835.1 uncultured Coriobacteriales bacterium | reverse complement strand
GGCCGCCTGAAGGACATGATCATCCGCGGCGGTGAGAACATCTACCCCAAGGAGATCGAGGACTTTGTCATCACCCATCCCAAGGTGAGCGACTGCCAGGTAGTCGGCGTGCCGGACGCCAAGTACGGCGAGGAGGCCATGGCCTGCATTATCCTCATGGAGGGCGAGACCATGACGGAGGAGGAGATCCGCGAGTTCATGATGAGCAACATCGCGCGCCACAAGGTGCCCCGATACATCCGCTTCGTCGATTCGTACCCGATGAACGCCGCCGGCAAGATCCTCAAGTATAAGATGAGGGAAGCTGCCGTTGAGGAGCTGGGACTTCAGGACGTCGCTAAGAAGTAACGGTCACTGAGATACACCTTATACGGGGGCGTCGCGTGCGCCCCCGTTCTTTATCTGCAACGCATCACTGCGGAGAGGAGCCTTGCGCGATGAGCAACTACGTAACCGTCGACGGCAACCAGGCCGCGGCCAACATTGCCTACGACTTCACCGAGGTGGCGGCGATCTATCCGATCACGCCGTCCTCGCCTATGGCCGAGCACACGGACCGCTGGAGTGCCCAGGGCCGTCTCAACATGTTTGGGCAGCGCGTCCAGCTGACCGAAATGCAGTCTGAAGCCGGCGCCATCGGCGCCATCCACGGCGTGCTCCAGGCAGGCGGCCTGGGTACGAGCTTCACCTCCAGCCAGGGCCTCATGCTGATGGTCCCCGTCCTCTACCGCATCGCCGGCGAGCGCCTGCCAGGCGTGCTGCACGTTGCGAGCCGCACCGTCGGCACCCATGCCATGAGCATCTTTGGCGACCACTCCGACGTCATGGCCTGCCGTGACACGGGCTTTGCGCAGCTGAGCTCCGGTAGCGTACAGGAGGCTGCTGATATGGCAGCCGTCGCCCACCTCGCCGCAGTCAAGGCAAGCATCCCCTTCATGCACTTCTTCGACGGCTTCCGCACCTCTCACGAGCTGTCCCGCATCGACATGCCCGATACCAAGGAGCTTGCCGCGCTCATGGACACCGAGGCCCTCGAGCGCTTCAGGGCGCGCGCCCTCAACCCCGAGCACCCCATGCTGCGCGCCACCGTGCAAAACGGCGACGTGTACTTCCAGCTGCGCGAGGCCAACAACAGCGCCTACGACGACTTGGCCGATGTGGTCGAGGAGGTCATGACCCAGGTTGCCGGCGTGACTGGCCGCGAGCATCATGTCTTCGACTACTACGGCGCACCTGATGCAACTGACGTCGTCATCGCCATGGGCAGCGTGTCCGGCACTGCGCAGGAGGCGGTGGACTACCTCAATGCCAAGGCCGTGGCCGCTGGTGCGGACAAGCGCTACGGCTTCTTGCAGGTGCACCTCTATCGTCCCTTCTCTGCCAAGCACTTCCTGGCCGCCTTGCCGCAAAGCGTGGCGCGCATTGCGGTCCTCGACCGCTGCAAGTGCATGGGCTCTGCCGGCGAGCCGCTGTTCCTCGATGTCTCGAGCGTTGTCAACAACAGCGAGCGCGCGGGCAAGGTCCTCGTCATCGGCGGCCGCTATGGCCTGTCCTCCAAGGACACCGACACCGCGCAGATCGTCGCGGTCTTCGAGAACCTCGCCGCCAGCGAGCCCACGCGCAACTTCACCATCGGCATCGATGACGATGTGACCCATTTGTCGCTTCCCGTTCATGCACTCGAGGACTTTGACGACGCAGACACCTATTGCTGCAAGTTCTGGGGACTGGGCGGCGACGGCACGGTCGGAGCCAATCACAACACCATCCGTATTTTGGGCGATTGCGCCGACATGTTCGCACAGGCCTATTTCGAGTACGACTCCAAGAAGTCCTTTGGCGTGACCAAGTCGCACTTGCGCCTGTCCAAAAAGCCCATCCGCAGCACCTACTATGTGAAGCGCGCTGACTTCGTGGCCTGCCACAACCAAAGCTACGTCAAGCAGTACGACATGGTTCAGGAGGTCAAGCCCGGTGGCGTCTTCCTGCTCAATACCAGGTGGACGGCTGACGAGCTCGACGCGAACTTGCCCGGCAAGATGAAACGCTACATCGCCCAAAACGACATCCGCCTCTTCACCGTCGACGCGGTCGAGGTTGCCCAGCGCGTCGGCCTGGGAAGCCATATCAACACCGTTCTCCAGGCAGCTTTCTTCAAGATTTCCGGGCTTATGCCTGTCGAGGAGGCGCTCGACTACATGAAGGACGCTGCGCGCAAGTCCTATGCGCGCAAGGGTGATGCCGTGGTTGCCAAGAACGTGGCCGCCATCGAGGAAGGTGCGCAAAAGTGCGTCGAGATTGACGTTCCCGTGAGCTGGGCAGATGCCGAGCTCGTGGCGCCTGCCAGCACCGAGGGCCTGCCCGCCATCGTCAAGAACATCTTGCAGCCCGTCAACGCGCAGAAGGGCGACGAGTTGCCCGTCAGTGCTTTTGCCGGTTACGAGGACGGCATCATCGACGTGGGACTGACTGCCTACGAGAAACGCGGCATCGCCGTGAAGACCCCCAGCTGGAAGTCCGACGCCTGCATCCAGTGCAACCGCTGCGCTTTCGTGTGCCCCCATGCCGCTATCCGTCCGTTCCTGGTGAGCAACGAGGAGGCCGCGGCAGCGCCTGCCGGTTTCGAGACTGCAAAGCTCAAGGGCGGCAAGAACCTGCCCGAGGATATTCGCTTCAGTCTGCAAGTGAGCCAGTTCGACTGCACCAGCTGCGGCAGCTGCGCCGACGTGTGCCCGTCTGATGCTCTTGTCATGGAGCCGGCAAAGCTCGACGACGAAAGCCGCGCGCTGTGGGATTTCTGCATCGAGCTTTCTGACAAGGGGTGTCTCTTCGACCCGTACTCCGTCAAGGGCTCCCAGTTCAAGCAGCCGTTGCTCGAGTTCTCCGCTGCCTGTGCCGGTTGCGGCGAGACGCCGTATGCCAAGCTCCTCACCCAGCTCTTTGGTGAGCGCGTGTACTGGGCAAACGCAACAGGCTGCTCGCAGGCTTGGGGCGCGCCCTATCCGGGCATCCCGTACACCACCAACAAGCGCGGCTTTGGCCCTGCTTGGACCAACAGCCTCTTCGAGAACAACGCCGAGCTCTCCTTGGGTCTCTACCTGGGCTCCACGCAGCAGCGTGCAGCGGAGAGGGTGCGCGTCGAGAAGCTTGTCAAGGCTCTGGCACATGGTTTGGAGAAGCTCAAGACCGACAAGGGCGACACGCCGGATCCTGAGGCGCTGGCCGCGCTTAAGTCCGTGTGCGAGCGCTATCTGGATGCCTTCGATGACTTTGATGGCTCCCGTGCGGCATCCGATGAACTCGTTGCCTGTATCGAGGGCTCCTTCGAGCAGTTGACCTGCAGTGCCAAGGAGATCTGCGAGGAGGTTCTCAAATTCAAAGACCAGCTTGCCAAGAAGACCTTCTGGATGTTCGGCGGCGACGGCTGGGCCTACGACATCGGCTTTGGCGGCTTGGACCACGTGGTTGCCAGCGGCGCCAACGTCAACGTGCTCGTGGTCGACACGGAGGTCTACTCCAACACCGGCGGTCAGAGCTCCAAGGCCACGCCGGCGGGTGCTGTCGCGCAGTTTGCCGCCAGCGGCAAGAAGACCGGCAAGAAGGACTTGGGCTCCATCCTCATGAGCTACGGCAACGTCTACGTGGCGCAGGTGGCCATGGGTGCCAACTACAACCAGTTGGTCAAGGTGCTCAAGGAGGCCGAGGGATACGACGGCCCGGCCGTCATCATCGCCTACGCGCCTTGCACCTCACACGGCCTCAAGTGCGGTATGCATGACGTCCAAGGCGAGATGAAACGCGCTGTGGAGAGCGGCTATTGGGCGCTGTACCACTATGACCCGCGCAAGGAAAATCCCATGACGCTGGACTCCAAGGAGCCGAGCATGGACTACATGGATTTCGTTGCTGGCGAGAATCGCTATGCGTCGCTTTCCAAGAGCTTCCCCGAGGAGGCGGAGAGGCTCTTTGAGCAGAGCAAGGAAGACGCCCTGCGCCGCTACGATCGCTATCGCCGCATGGCGCAAGGGGAGTAGCCGTTCCCACCACCTTGCAGCCCGTGACACCATTTGTACCAGTGACATTTGGTGTCACGGGCTGCTTTGCTCATTGCTTTTTGAACGTTTGAGAACTGGTCATTTCCGCTCAACGCCTTCGGCTTGAACGGAAGGTCTCAAACGTTCAGCGCGGGGCGAGCGTGTTACCTGCAAGGGAGCAGCTATCGCTTGCTGCGCTTGAGCAGGGTCAGCAGCAAGATGAAGGCTGCGAGCTGGATGATGCAGCTGACTGCAATGATGGCGGCAGATCCGATGGTCTGGTAGAGGCTGCCGGCAAGCGTGCCGCCGACGAGGGTGCCGATGCCGATTAACATCGAGAATATGCCGTAGGAGGTGGCCCTGAGCTTCTGCGGCACAAGATCCGCTACATAGGCGCGCATGGTGGATTCCTGGATGCCGGTTGCCAGGCCCCAGAGCATGGCTCCGCCGATAACGATGACAGGGGAGTGCCCGTAGGCGAGGAAGGGGATACTCGCGCATGCGACGGGTAAGGCGAGCAAGGTCTTGGGCCCGAGGCGGTCGTACAAGCTGCCGGTGACAAGTGCGGCGACGGCATCGACGCCCATGGCGACGGCATACACGACGGGCACCTGAGAGGCGCTGAGCACGTCGATGGACACCGCATGGAATGACATGACGGCAAAGGTGGCGGTTCCGGCAAGGCATAGGCCGCAGGCGATCGAGTAGGCCCAAAAGCTCTTGGGCAGAGTCTTGACGTGGGATTTCTGGCGCTCTTCAACATTTCTGCTTTTGGAGCCCGGCACCTCTGATGCCGCAGCCTCATATTCCGCAGGGTTGGGTACCTTGGAGCGCAGGCGCAGCAGGATGCAGATGGCGATCACGCCGGGTATGGCGAGGACTCCGAGCGCGGGAGCATAGTTGTTTTGCGTTACCCAGAGTATCGCGGCGACGACGAGGGGGCCGGTGACAGCGCCCACTTGGTCGAGAGCCTCGTGCAAGGCAAAGCCCTTGCCACGCCCGACCGCAGAACTGGCATGCGAGAGCATGGCGTCGCGCGACGGTGTCCTCACCGCTTTGCCAAGCCGCTCCAAGATGATGAGAGCGGCTACAGCGGTAACGCTGCCGACAAGGCCCATGGCGGGGACCGCCAACGCCGTTATCGCATAGCCTGCTATCGCAAACAGCCAGTAGCGCCCCGTTTTGTCTGCAGCTGGTCCGGTCAAAAGCCTTCCGGCAAGCGAGGTTACCTCACCAAGGCCGCTGACAAGGCCCACGAGCGCGGCGGATGCCCCCAGGGACAGCAGCAGAGGGCCCTGCACGGCGAGGGCACCCTCGTAGACGATATCCATGAACATGCTCACCAGGCCAAAGCTGGTGATGAAGACATATGGTTTGGTTTTGACGGGCATCGGTGCAGCTTTCCATCGCTTGATTGTTTCAAACGATAGTAACGTTAAATATCCCGCTCTTCTTGCCGCATCGCGTATCAGTGCAGAATGGCACCAAGTGTCACGGAACGCGCGCGGAATCCAATATGACGGCAGCCTATTCCGCCTTGGGCAGCCAACTTGTCACTGGCGCACAATGGACCGCCCTTCGAGCCAGATGCTCTTATGCAGCTTGCAGCCTGCGTTTGCCTTTTGCTGCGTTGCCGGCACTCGCTGCCGCAGGCTTGCCTCCCTTACGCGTTGCGACTTTGCCAGCGGCAAATGCGCTTACCGTGACGGCGAGGACCCCGAGCAGGGTGAGTTCCCAGCCCTGTTTGAATGCCTGCATGAGGATGATGCTCGCGTCGGTGATGTTGAGCGTCACGGCAACGGGGATCTTGTACCTGCTGTTGAGGACGACGGCGATGATGTCGAATCCGCCGGTGGAGGCGCCGCTGCGCAGGATGAGCCCGATGCCGATACCGAGCATCAATCCGCCGAGCAAAGCGCCTGCGAGTATGTGCGACGACAGGAAGTGCAGCGGGAACTGCGAGGCAATCTCTAGCATCAGCGGGAAGAGCAGGCTTGCCGCCACGGTCTTTGCCGCAAAGGCCTTGCCCATGAGGACGAGACCGACAAGCAGCAACGCGCTGTTAATCGCCAGCACCATAAGTGAAAGCGGGATGGGTATGATGCCGGCCAGTACGCTCGAGACGCCCGTAACGCCAGATGCCGCAAGGCCGAGCGGCAGGATAATCATGCCAAAGGCACATGCCGTCAGTGCGCAGCCGGTGACAAGCTGCAAGAATGTGAGCGCTGTTGTCTTCTTCGTCTTCATCTGAGTCATGCTCTTCTCCTTCAATTAACCAGTGACGATTCTATTGAGGGAATTTGACGCGCTCAACCGCCAGTTTTGCATAATAGAATTAGATTATCTTATGATGTCTTCAATTTAGGAGGACCCGTGAATCTCAACCAGCTGAGGTGCTTCGTCTCTGTGGCGCGTTTGCGCAGCTTTACCAAGGCCGCAGAGTTCCATTTCATATCCCAAGCGGCCATCACTCAGCAAATCAAGAGCCTTGAGGAGACTGTGGGCTTTGCATTGCTGGATCGCAAGAAGCGCCCCATCGAGCTCACGCCTGCCGGCAACGTGTTCTACCGCGAGGCTAGGGCGATTCTTGACAGAGCCGATGCTGCCATTGCCAAGGCGGCGGAGGCTGCGACGGGCATCACTGGCTCCCTGCGCGTTGGCTACGCAAAGGGTTATGAGCGCTCCGACCTTTCCGAGCGCTTGGGGCGCTTTCATCGTGCGTATCCCAATATCCTTATCTCATGTTTTCGAGAGGACACCGACACCCTCGCCAGCATGCTTCGTGCGGGGGAGCTGGACCTTGTCTTTAGCTGGGAGGGTACCAACCTGCTCAATGAGCCCGGTTTTGAGAGCAGGCTCGATCTACGAAGCCCGCTTTCGCTGGCGGTATACTCCTCGCACCCGTTTGCTGGCAGGGACTCGTTGATGCGCGCTGATCTCAAGGACGAAGTGCTCCTCTACTACTCGCCGTCCAAGCGCGGCGACTCTGCTGGAGATGCGCATTTCATGCGCCTGTACGAGCGAGCTGGCTTCACGCCTCGCATCTTGCTCAAGAGCAACGATATCGAAAGCGTGCTCATGATGGTTGCAGCTGAGGAGGGCGTTAGTATCATCCCGTCTTACAGCATCGCGAAGATAGAGAATGCCATCAATCTGGTTTTTATCCCCTTAACAGGCGATGAGGAGTACGAGGACGTCCACATGATGTGGCGAGCAGATGGCGACAATGTTGCTGTTGAGCGCTTCGTTGGGTTCGAGGAGTGCGAGACGGGTTGTAAGTAGGGGCCTTATGGCGGCTTGCGATGGTCACTGGTGCATTCAGTGTCATGTTCCTGCTCGCCTATAGCTCCAGGCCCCGGTCGAAGGCGAGCAGCTGTTGGAAGAGCGTGCTTGTAGCTGCGAGCTCGTGAGGGCTACCGTCGAGGGCGATCTTGCCGTCCTGGATGAGCAAAACGCGGTCCATGTGTTCGATACCCTGCAAATGATGCGTGACCATGATCACCGTGCGGTCCTCAAGCACGTCGAAGACCGTGTCGAGGAGCTTTGCCTCCGTCAGCGGATCGAGACTCACAGTGGGCTCGTCGAGCAAAACGACAGGTGTCTGCGCTAGCAGCAGACGCGCGAGTGCAATCCTCTGGTGCTCGCCGCCGGAGAACCTGAGGCCGGCCTCGTCGACTGGCGTAGCCAGACCCTGTGGCAGCCGTTCAAACAGCGGCCCCAGGCCAGCTGCCTCCAAAGCCTCGACAGCCTCCTCTTGCGTCACCTTGGGATTGCCGACTTTGAGGTTGCCCATGAGCGTCTGCGCAAAGAGATACGAGTCCTGCTGCATATACCCCACGTGTTGATGGATCTTGCCTGCTTCATTGAGTGTAGTTGCACTCACGCCACCCAAAGTGACGGTACCGCTGCTTGGCTCGAGGTCGCCGCGCAGCAGGTGAAGCAAGGTTGACTTGCCCGACCCGCTGGCGCCCAGTATCGCCAGCTTCTCGCCGTGCTTGATTTCCAGGGACACCTCTTTGAGCAGGGCTGCATCGCCCTCCGCATAGGCAAAGCCCACCTTGTCGAGGCGGATATCCATACCAGACGGCTTGTCGCATCCGGTCGCGTCGGCATCATCGCAAGGCTGCTCGAACTTGTTGAGATGCTCGATGGAGCCAAGGTGGGCAGCTGCTCCGGATGCAGCGTCGGGCAGAGGTTGGAAAGCCTCGAGCAAGGGGAAGAATCCCAAAACGATGGCGGCAATCCAAGTGCCAGCTTGGTTGTCGGACAACGAGCCCAGCGCCTCCGCTGCGGCGGTGCTGGGATCCCCAAAGCACCCGCCTGCCCACAACAGTATCGTGACAACCAACAGGGCAAACAGCGCGTTGAGCAACAACGCGCGATGGCGAGACGATGCGGCGAGCTTGCGCTCGACGGCATCGATCTGCGCTGCAGCGTAGCTAACCGAGTCTTGGTAATCGGCCCTCCTCTGGGCGCAAACCCAGTCTGCGATGCCCATGACATTGTCATATGCGCTTGCATATAACTTGGCCTTGAGCGTTTTAGCTTTGGCCGTGCGCGCTCCGTTGACGAGCAGCGCTTCCAAGGGGAGCAGCACCGTGATGACGATGAGCCCTATGAACAGCATGACGGCGCATGGGGCGCTCATGGCGCCGATTGCAAGCACGACGATGCCGCCGGTCAACCAGGCGATGACGAGCGGGAAAACGGTGCGCAGATAGAGGTTTTGAACATGCGCGATGTCCTCGCTCAGCAATCCGAGGGCTTCGCCTGACTCCATGATTTTGGAGCCGGCAATGCCGTCAGCCTCAAGAACGCGATAGAGCTGCTCTCTGAGTGTGCTCGTCATCCGCAGGACCCAGTCGTGGCTGGCCAGGCGCTCGAAGTAGCCAAAGAACGGCTTGCCCAACCCAAAGACCTGCACGAAGCCGATGGGTATGTAGAGCGAGAAAAGGCCGAGCTCAGGCGGAAGCGATGCGTAACTGATGAGGAAACCGGATACGAACATGAGCATCACGGCAAAGAGCAATGTCAACACGCCGAGTCCCAGTGAGGCGACCAGGGTCTTCTTGTAGCGGCTAAAGAACGGCTTTACCCAGGTGTCGAGCGCCCAGATGCCGGCAAGCTGCTTGAGCATGTGCCGGCTATCACGTTCTTTACAGTTCTCGTTGTTCACAACAGCTCACCGCCTCTCATTTTGCCGATAAGCTGCGACAGCGCTCCACCGCTTGCCATAAGCTCGTGCGGCTCGCCGCTCTCAACGATATGTCCGTCCTCAACCACCAGCACTTGGTCCATGTTCTCCAGCCAATGCAGGCGGTGAGTTGCAAAGTACACGAGTTTGCCTTCCATCAGCGGCAGCATGCGCTCCTTCAAGGCCAGCTCCGTCTGGATGTCGAGGTGCGCAGTCGGCTCGTCAAAGATCAGCACCTTGCGTTGCGTGTCCAGGAAGGCACGCGCAAGTGTGACGCGTTGGGCCTGTCCGCCCGAGAGCTGCCTGCCTTGTTGGCCGAGCACCGTATCGAGCCCTTGCGGCAGCTTGGCGACAAGCTCGTCGAGTCCGGCGAGTTGAATCGCCGCCTCGACTTGCGCGTCAGAGGCACCGGGAACGTAAAACGCGACGTTGTCGTGCAGCGTTGCATTGAATAAATGTGGGTTTTGCGGGATGTAGGTGACTTGGCGCTGCCATGCGGGGAAGTTGAGCGTGGAAAGCGCGATCCCATCGACGACAACTTCACCAGATGAGGGGCTGGTGAAGCCAGCGAGCAGCTGCGCCAAGGTGGTCTTGCCAGATCCTGACAAGCCGACGATTCCAATCCTACATGCTCCGTGGACCGCAAAGCTCACGTCGTCGAGGGTGAGGGGTCCTTCTGCATTGTGACGATAGCTGACGTTTCGCAGCTCGAGAGTAGATCCGGCGCTCCAGGCTTGCAGCTCTGTTTGTTGTGCACGCGCTCCGACATCCGCCTTTGGCTCGTTAATCGTCCGCAAGATGCTCGCCAGGCTGCTGCGACCGTCGAGGCTGGCGTGGAAATCCGTCGAGTAGCGACGCACGGCGGCAAAGTACTCGGGCACCATGATGAGCACCGCAAGCGCGGACTCGAGCTGCGCGGAGCCGTTGAGCAGCCTGAATCCAAGCATGATCGCGACAGCTGCCAGCGCGAAGGTCCTGAAGAGATCGAGCACCAGGCTGCTGAGCGTTGCAGTTCTCAAGGTCTTTACCGTCGCATCCCTGAAAGCCTCCGATACGTCGAAGACTTGCTTGGCATAGGGCTTCGAGCGGCCAAAGACCTTGAGCGTCGGCAGACCGCGCAGCGTATCCATGAAGTGGTTGGCGAGTCGGTCGTATTCCTTGTGTTGTGCTGCTGCCTGCGCTTTTGCGTGTGCGCCGAGCAGCCTCATATAGCCGAGGATGCAGGGAAGGACGACGAGTGCGATAGTGCCGCTGATCCAATCGACGGCAAACAGCGCTATGGCAAGGATGACGGGGATGACGATCAAGTCGGACAGCTTTGGCAAGATGATCGCGATGTAGTTTCTGATGTTGGCGATGCCGTCAATGAGCTCTTGGACAGCCGAGCCGCTGCCTCGTCTCTGCACTCCTGCGGCGCCTTGGTCGTAAGTAGCGCTGACGAGCTCTGATTGAAGCTCAGCGGCTCGTTGGCGCGAGTACCTGTCAGCCATGCCGCTTCGCAGCGTGTCAAGCGCATTGCGCGCTATGAAGGCGCCGGCAAAGCCAAAGGCACCAGGCATGGCACCGTCGACAAGGTGCTCGGCAGCACCTGCAGTCGCGCAATTCCACATCCAGGCAAGCGCGGCAGCGAGGCACAGCGCTTGCGCGACGATCAAGAGCGCATCGATGGCAGCGCATGCCAAGAGCAGGGCGAACATGCGCCCTGCTCCGGGAAGCTGCAGTATATTGCGGTCGAACACAGGCCCGCTCTAGCTGATGCGGCCGCGGAAGGCGCGGTAGACCAGGACGTGGTAGACCAGCACGATGGGCACGCCGATGCAGGCGATGATGGTCATGGCAAAGAGCGCGGTGTTGCTCGAGGCGCTGTTGGCCACGGTGAGGCTGAGAGCGGGATCAAGCGCGGGAACGAGGTTGGGGAACTGCGTTGCGGCGAGGATGAGCACCAGACCCAGGCAGCCGACGCCGGCGAGCACAGGACCGAGCGCATCCTTCTTAGCGGCACCTGCATTGCACAGCACCACAACGCCGAGCATGCTCGCCATGAAGACAAGGGCACCGATAATCGCCAGCGCCTCATTGCCAAGGGCATAGGGCAGGCTCGGCTTCACGAGCACGAAGAACATGACGGAGGTCAAAGCGAAGACGACGATGTCGGCGATGGAGAGCATGCGACGCAAGCCAGCTGCCTTGGCGCGCAGCCTGGAGCCCTCGGGTGCCTTGAGCGCGATCCACGCCGCGCCCTGGGCCAGCATATGAACGAGACCGAGCACGCCGCAGAGCAGGGCGAAGGGGTTGAGCAGGGCGAAGAAGCCGCCGATGTAGTCACCGTTGGCGTCAAGGGGCAGGCCTTGGACGATATTGCCCATGGCAACGCCCAAAAGCAGTGCGGGAAGCAGGCTGCCGATGAAGAAGAGGGCATCCCACAACGCCGGCATGTCGCCGCCGTGAGCGCGGAACTCAACGGCCACTGCGCGGAAGATAAGCCCAAAGAGCACGAGCATGATAGCGAGGTAGAAGCCCGAGAAGACGGTCGCGTAGGCCTGGGCAAACGCCGCGAACAGGGCGCCGCCTGCAGTGAGCAACCAGACCTCGTTGCCGTCCCACACTGGGCCGATTGCGCGCATGACGCGCATCTTGTCGCGCTCGTCTTTTGCCAAGAAGGGGTACAGCACGCCCGCACCCAGGTCGAATCCGTCAAGGGCGAAGTAGCCGATGATCAGGATGCAGATGATGACGAACCAAAGGTTTCCAAGGATAAGCATTACTCCCTCACCTCCACGTCGAGCTTGACGGGATGGGCTGCGGCCTCGTCGGCAGCGGCGA
>CAKUES010000033.1 GCA_934646835.1 uncultured Coriobacteriales bacterium | reverse complement strand
TCGGCGGACAGCACGCCCACCTGCCTGGAGAGGGTCTCGTTCTCGGACATGAGCGAGGCGATCGCCGCGGCCATCTGCTCGCGGCTCATCCCTGCCGTTATGTCTTGTGAGATTTGCATGGCAATATTATCCCAGATTCATGCAAAAGCGCAGGTCAGAGCGTGTTTTTACCGGTCAGAGGATGCCATGGGCGGTGACCGGCGACGGCGCTTGCGGCTGCTCCATGGGCAGCCCCTCCAGCAGCCACAGCAGCTGCCGGCGCTCGGCTTGCAGCACCACCTCGCCGTCTTCGGAGTGCCGCCACTTGAAGGCGCCCTCGACCATCTTCACGTAGTAGAGGCACCACCCGCTTGTCTCGAACCTGATCATCTTCGCCTTCCTGCAGTCGCGGCTGACGAAGACGTAGATGCCGCCGTCCATCGGGTCGAGCTCCATCTCGGCGGCCACGACCTCGGACAGGCGCTGTATCCCGCAGCGCATGTCCTGGGGGTAGCGGTAGACGATTATCTTGTCGGGGCAGGTGAACGGGTTCACAGCGACCTCACCGCCCTCAGGACCGCGGATATGTCGCCTTCCGGCGTCCCGCTGGGGATGGTGAGCACCGCGCCGCCGAGGCTCAGCGTGATGGCGCCCGCGCAGCTCGCAGCACGCGGCTCCGGCTCCGGCGCGGGGGCGAGGTCCGCGGTGTCGACGATGGCGAAGGAGGCGGGCCTCGGGGCCGACGCGATGGCGCGCGAAGCGGCCATCGCCTTCCTGACCTCCTCGAACCAGCGCCTCTTGCCGTCGCCGGCGTGGGCGATCTCGTAGCCGCCGAACATCTCGGGCTCGGTGTCCCTGAAGTGGGCGAGCCACTCGTAGAAGGTGGACGACTTGACGTGGTTGAGCCTGCACCAGGTGCTCGCGGTCATGCTCCCTGCGCAGGAGAGGTACTGCTCTACCTTGTCGCGCTTGCAGGCGCTCGCCTCGTCGCGTGTTGCCATACGGTCCTCCATCGATCGCGCTGATTCACTGCAGCAAGATGATGGAGGACCGGGAGGTCAGATGCCAGTTGCGGATTATTGAGCGCTTACCTTTCTTTTGCCCGCAGGTCCCGCAATGACGATTGCGGGACCTGCAATCCTCGTAGGGGAGGGACCCTGTCCCTCCCCATAGACCAGGCATTGTCAATGCGGCGCCAAACCAGCCAGGGGCATACCAGTCTGATTGCAACAGCCAGATGCGCGCCATATGGGAAGGAGCAGGGTCCCTCCCCTACGAAGGGCAGAGCGCAAGAGCATAACCAAACAGGTTCTTCCTCTGCAAAGCCTGGAATCGCAGCAACAAAAAGACCCGAAAAGCTCAAAGCCTTCCGGGTCTTTGCCATCTGTATGGCCGCTCTTCTTAGAAGTCCTTGAAGATGCGTTCGAAGGACTGCTTGGAGTACTCCTCGACATCCTTCTCGAACTCGTCATAGAGTTCGAGGAACCTCTTGCCCTCCGGGGTGAGGCGGGAGCCGCGTGCGCCGTAGCGCTCGATCAGCGGAAAGCCCAAGCCCTCCTCGACCTTCTTGATCATGCTCCAGGCCTTGCTGTAAGCCATGTGCAGGACCTTGGCGGTCTTGTTGAGAGAGCCGTACTCCTCGATACCGTGGAGCAGGATACCAGCGCCCTTGCCAAAGCTCGGACCCTTGCGGTCATCGGAAGCCGTCACCACTAGCTTGATAGACGAATGAAGTTTCACACCCTCGGACATGGACATCCCCCTAACAGAAAAAACAACCCTCTGAGCCTCTATCTTAATCGAGAACCATTTTATCTCACAATCAGTTAATCAAGACGGGATTTTGCGCCTTCTATACCTATTTGTCAAAAAATCTCCGTCAATAACGCCTGCATCTACCTGCTTACGCTCGGCTCGCACGGCGCCCAGGGACCTTGCAAAACTCCACCCACCCTGCGCACAGCAGCTGTAACATCGTATTTACACGGGCAGATGGTAGTATGCTCGAATACTGTGATGCACACCTCGACTCGGAGGACGAACATGGATATCCGCTATATCGACACGCGCGGCATCGTTACAGAGCCACTCAAATTCTCCCAAGCTGTCATCAAGGGCATCGCTCCCGGCGGCGGCCTCTTTGTCCCCGAGCAAGTCCCCACGATGACGCTCGATGAGATCGTCGCACTCGGTAAGCTCCCTTACAAACAGCAGGCAGCGACTATCTACGAGCTCTTTGGCATCGACTTCACGCGCGAAGAAATCGACAAGCTCTTCGACATCATCTACGCAGACAACTTCGACACGCCCGCCATCGCCCCGGTCGTCCCCGTCGGCGAGGACGGCACCTACGTGCTCGAGCTGTGGCACGGCCCCACGAGCGCCTTCAAGGACATGGCACTGCAGTGCCTCCCCGTCTTCTTCAGCGCGAGCATCGAGAAGCAGCGCGCCGAGGGCGGCCCCAGCTGCGACTACCTCATCGCCGTCGCCACCTCTGGCGACACCGGCAAGGCGGCGCTCGAGGGCTTCAAGGACCGCGACCACATCTCCATCGTCGTCTTCTACCCTGACGGCGGCGTGAGCGACATCCAGTACAAGCAGATGGCAACCCAGACCGGCGACAACGTCACCGTCTACGGCGTGCGCGGCAACTTCGACGACTGCCAGACCTCCGTCAAGCAGATGTTCAACGACAAGGAGTTCAACGAGGTCCTCGCTGCAAGCGACAACGTCGTCCTCTCCAGCGCCAACTCCATCAACTGGGGCCGCTTGATGCCCCAGATCGTCTACTACGTGAGCGCCTACGCGCAGCTCGTCGCGCAGGGTGCGCTCGAGGCAGGCCAGCCAATGGACGTCACCGTCCCCACCGGCAACTTTGGCAACATCCTCGCGAGCTGGTACGCCAAGCAGATGGGCGTGCCCATCGGCACCATCGTGTGTGCAAGCAACCAGAACCGCGTTCTCACGGACTTCATCCACGAGGGCACCTACACCATCAAGGACCGCGAGTTCGTCCTGACGAGCAGCCCCTCCATGGACATCCTCATCTCGAGCAACCTCGAGCGTCAGCTCTTCGAGCTCACCGGCCGCGACGGCGCCAAGGTCGCCGAGTGGATGCGCCAGCTCTCGACCACAGGCAGCTTTACCATCGACGACGAGACCTTCGCCGCACTCACCAGCCAGTACCGCGCCGGCTCCGTGAGCGACGAGGCCTCCCTGGAGACAATCAAGCAGGTCATGGACGAGCACGGCTACCTGCTCGATCCACACACCGCCGTCGCCTGGAAGGTCGCCAAGCGCAACAAGGGCGCCAACCCCATGCTCGTCGTCAGCACTGCTCGCTGGGCGAAGTTCGGCGGCGCGGTCTACCGCGCGCTCGAGGGCATCCCGGCCGACGCCCCCCTGCCCGCAAAGGTCGCCGAGCTTACCGGCGCCCAGCTCAACCGCAAGGTCGTCGAGCTGACCGGCGTGACGGGGACCTACGCTGTGCCGCCCGCGCTCGATACACTTGACGATGTGCCCATCCGCTTCAAGGAGGTCATCGACGGCAACACTGCTGGCGTCGAGGCCGCAGTCAAGAAGACGCTGTAAGGCACGCTGACCCAAGCCGCAAACCAAACGGCCCCGCGAGTTCGCAATGACTCGCGGGGCCGCTTTTTTGTTGCGCGCTGTTGACGCTGACGCAGGGCGCTCCGCTTGGAGTGCACCTCCAGCACACGTAGGGGAGGGACCCTGTCCCTCCCCATATCCCATGCATTATTCAATTGACCGCGACCAGATAGCGCGTGGCCCATGCGCATCCAACGCTTAGTCCTTGAGGATCTCCAACGTCTGAAGATACGCCGCCGTGAAGGCATCGACGTCTGCGTCCTGGGGCATGCTGCCCCCGCGTGCGGTCTCGACGATGGGGGTGTTGAGCTCGACGAGCTTGGTCAGGCCGAGGTTGCCCAAGACGCCCTTGAGCGTGTGGGATGCAGCAAAGCACTCCTTCACGTCCCCATCGACGAAAGCCGCCTGCAGCTTATCGAAGCTCTCGTCATCGGCAAGCTTGCCCAAGAACTTGGTGTACATCGCCTCGTTGCCCATGAAGCGCGCCACCGCGCCATCGACATCGTTGCCCGCGTTGCGCAGTGCATCCAACATGTCGCTCATAACGACCTCTCAACCCTTCTTTGGCTAGCGCAGCTGGCCTTGCAACCTTGCACCGGCCTTCTCTTCGTAAAACACCGCCTTTTGCTGGTACATGCTGCTGTCGGCGGCTTTGACCATCTCTCCCATGTCGATATCGCCATCGCGCCAATCGTATCCGACAGAGCAGCTCAGCTTGCGCTCCGCAAACAATTGCTTCACGTTATCAATCATATCGAGAGTGTCTTTCTCAGACACATTCTCGCACACGGACACGAACTCGTCACCACCGGTTCTGAAGGTTTTGAAGTCTCCAAAGACCTCCATAATCGTGGCGGCGACATCGGCGAGCATGACATCGCCTTGCGAGTGGCCGTGCTCGCGGTTGTACTCGTGCAAACCGTTCACGTCGAAGTACACCGCCGCCATGCAGTCCAAGCCGCTCGTGTTGAAGCCGGCCAGATACTCCACGTAGGCGTTGCGGTTGTATGCACCGGTCGGCAGGTCGAACCGGTTCACCGTCTGCAGGCTCTTGTTCGTGTCGAGGAGCATGCGGACCACATGCTCCATGGACGCGCCGTTGTCGATGGTGACTTGGCCGCCTCCAAGCTCGCCGTACCTCTCGACGAGCGCCTGGCGGTATTCCTCACCCAGACTGTAGCTCTCGGCACCTTCCTCTGCCTTGAACTGGGGAAAGACCTTCGACACCTTCTCGAAGACCTCGAGCATGGTGTCGCTAAATGCGCCACACTCCCCCGCTAAGATCATCGAGACAGCCTTCTCGTGGCTGTAGGGCTCCTTGTAGGGACGCTCGCTCGTCAAGGCGTCGTACACGTCTGCCAACGCGGCGATCTGCGCAGACAGCGGGATCTCACGCCCCTTGAGGCCGTCCGGGTAGCCGCCTCCGTCCCAGCGCTCGTGGTGCCAGCGCACGATCTCGAGGGCAAAGCGCGCGAAGTCGTCGTCTCCCAAAAACTCGAGCGGCTCGCGGATGAGGTTGTAACCACAAACTGTGTGGGCCTTCATGACGGCGAACTCATCTTCGTCAAGCGGGCCGACCTTGAACAAGATGCTGTCCGGCACCGCTACCTTGCCGATATCGTGCAGCGCGGAGGCACGTCCCATCGGGACCACCTCGTCCTGGGTGAGGCCGTAGCTCGGATGGTTCTCGACGATCTCCGAAGCGAGGGCGATCGTGAAGCTCATCACGCGGTCGAGGTGACCGGCGGAGTCGCAATCGCGGTAATCCATGACATTGTGGAGGATGGTGCTGATTTGGTCGTTGGAGCGCTCGAGGCGACTTGCCTGGTTGCGGAGCTCCTCGTTCTTGATCATGATATCCGCCGCCTGCTTCTCGACCTTGAGCTGCAGGCTCTTACGCGTCGAGAACAGCTCGACGGCGTTGTCGACGCGCCGGCGCAAGATGTCGCTGTTGACAGGCTTGCCCAAGATCTCGACCGCGCCCAAGTCGAGGCACTTCTTCCAAGTCTCGACCTCCTCGTCAGCCGTGACGACGATGACGGGAACCTCCTCCGCAAGGCCCTTCTCACGCATAGCCGTCAAAACCTCGAGGCCGCTCATGACCGGCATGATCAAGTCGAGCAAGACAATGTCGAAGGGCGTCGGACTTGCGGCCATGATGTCCATCGCCTCGCGCCCGTTGGCGGCTTCGACGCACTCGTACTTATCCTCGAGGTTCAGCGCGATAATGGCGCGGTTCATCTCCTGGTCGTCGACGACCAGGGCCCTCAGCTGAGAGGACGCAGCCTCGTTATCGCTCGAGAGCGCCTTGAGCTCTCGAGCGCGGGCCTGCACCTCGTCGAGCATCGTATTGGCTTGCGCCTTGATGAGCTTGCCCTCGCCTTGCGAGACCGCCACCAGCGCCTCGACCACCGCCGGGTCGTACTGCGTTCCCGCGCCCTTGGCGATCTCCTTGACCGCATCCGCAAAGTCCATGCCGCCCACACCGTTTTCACCGAGCTCGTCAAATGCGCTGGCGACGGCGACAACGCGAGACTCCATCGGGATCTCCTCGCCGGAAAGACCGTCAGGGTATCCATTGCCATCCCAATGCTCATGATGATGGAGCAGGGGCACCGCCAAAGAGGAGAGGCCAACCGTCCCCTTGAGGATTCTGTAGCCCACCTCGACATGGCGCTCCATGAGGACGCGCGCACCACGCGTGTAGGCGCCGACGCAGAAGGCCACGCTGTCGGGAATCGCCACCTTGCCAACATCCGAGAGGCGGGCAAGCAAGACGCAGCGGTAGACCTCGACCTCGTCAAGACCCATATGGCGGGCGAGGCGCTTGGCAAGGCGCGCCGTGGCATCCACGCGACTGCGCGTGGTGAAGCCGCGGTCAACAAGCGGGCGGACGAGCGCGTCCACCGCCATGCTGCGCGGGGAGTTGTCAGAGGCAAGCAGCTTGTAGCTGGCGATCTTGTGTGCCTTGCGCGATGCCTCGAGAGCCTCGTACTCCTTGCCATCGGCGACGACAAGACCGTACTCGAAGCTGGCGTCGAGGCCTTCCGGCACATCCCACTCGACGGTCTTGGCAAGATAGACAAGAGCATTCTCGATCTCCTGCGTCTCAAGGCCGGTCGAGATGACCTCGAAGTCGGACGCACCGCGGTAGGAGATGAAGCTCTCCCCGTCCTTGGGCCAGGCGCGCTGAAGGCTGCGGGCAAACGCAGCGATGGACGCATCTGTGCGCAGCCTGCCGCACTTGTCGTTCATCGCGGAGACATAGCCGAGTATGACGCTGGTAAAGGTGACGGGGTAAGCGCGTGACTCCTGGATGGCCTCACGCCTCTCGCGGAAGCCGTCCTCGCCAAAAAGGCCGGTCCTGCTGTCCATGGCATCGGAGGACCTGTGCATGACGAGGCCATAGCCCAGACGGCGCCCCAGCTCGTCGTCTGCAACCGTGAAGTCGCAGGAGTAAGAACCGATGCTCTCTCCCTCGGGGCTCCACACAAAGGTGCAGCTCTCATCCACATCCACAAGGACCGGCATGTCGAACTCCCGACCAAAGGCCTTGATGTCGATAGGGTCCCAGTCGGAGTCCTCGATGTCGAAGAGCTCGCGTGCGGAGTCGTTCATCACAACGAGGGCGCCGTTATCGCCAAAGCAAACGATAGGACCCTTGAAGCCTTGGGTAATCGTCTTGATGACCTGGCCGTAGCGGTTGCTACGCAGCGCACGGAAGGTCACCCAGTACAAGTCGCAAACGCCGACGACGTAGATCATGACGCTGCAGTCCGTGGGAGTGTCGATATAACTCGCCATGTACAAGACGTTGACGACAACGATGGCGAGGAAGGTGGCGAGAATGGTGAAGTACGGCGCACGATACATCGCCGGTGTGTGGACGAGCTTGGCGACCAAGAGCGCTGCAGTGGCAAAGACTATGGTGTAGTCGAGGACGAGATGGTAGTTGAACAGCGGCAGCAGCACCCTCTCGAGACCCGTTGTGACACCAAAGTCCGGAAAGTCCATGGGGATGTAGACCACCATGACAGGCTGGAAGACATCGAGGCCGAAGAGCAGCGCGTCGACGAGGATGAAAACGCCAAAGACCACCGCGAGGGATTGGAGGCGGCGGCGGTGCCTTCCAAACAACTCGCCCGCATAGCTGAAGGCCGAGAGCATAACCATGTCGAGAGCGACGAAGTAGAAGGCATCGACGACGCGGAGAAGCGGCTCGTCGTCGGTGGCAAGCTGACCCAGCGACAGAATCGCAGCTGTACCCACGCTTATGCACAACATCGCCACCGTCTTAGGCAGCATGCCCTTCCTCTTGAGGGCGAAGAACGAGAGGGCGAAGCAGACAAGGGCTCCGATGATGAGCAAGCTCCCTATAATCGCCAGTGCCATATGCGCCTTTCGATGTTGTGAAACCGGCTAGTTGATTTGTGGCTTGAAATTATCGCACGCACACAAAGAGAAGAAACATTCACTTGGGAAAAGTTCTCGGTTGAGAATGCCAAATTGTCTGCTAGAATCCTACCTTGCGTATGCGGAGAGCTGACCGAGAGGCCGAAGGTGCTCGCCTGCTAAGCGAGTATACCCCTACAAGGGTATCTAGGGTTCGAATCCCTAGCTCTCCGCCAGACGCGCCTATTTGAGACCCGTTGGGTCTTTTTTTATGCCCAAATGCAGATTGACGGGTGCGCTTTGCGGCGAAGTGAACGACACTTGTCAGCCAGAGAAACGCTGATAATGCGAGGTTTATGGGGAGGGATAGGGTCCCTCCCCTACGTAACCAGGGGTCTGCTGTTCGTATGCACTAAGCATCTGCCCTAATCAGCATTTCCCTAGGGCGACAACAGTCACGGAGGCGATTATCGATGAAATGCTGGGAAGAACGCGGTTGCGGCGGAGTCACAGACGCCTGCCCCCACTACACCGCTCACTTATGCCCGCGCTCGTGTGTCTACACCATCTGCCAAAAGCCACAGCACGAGAAAGCAAGCGGCATGGAGACCTTCTCTGCAACAGACGTCGACTTCTCCGCAGCGCTCAAGGAAAACTGCCACAGCTGCAAGTTCTTCCTTCAAAACGCTCCGAAAATCAAGCGCTAGGGGAGCGCCGATTAATGCGAGGCCCATGGAGAGGGACAGGGTCCTCCCCTACGTAGGCAGCATCCAACTTGTCACTTGGTACACATTGGATGCGAGACAGCGCGGCAGACACCGCCCTCACTCCCCTGTCACGCGCTCTACAAGCTCGTCGATCGTAAGGGGCAGCTCGCCCGGCAAGCCATGCTCGAGCGCATAGCGGGCAGGAGCCGGCAGCTCCAGGCCCACGCTCTGAAGACGCGCGACGTTCTCATGCGAGAAGATCTCGCGCGGCGTGCCCTTCATCGCAATCTTGCCGCCCTCGATAACGACCATGCGGTCGGCGATGAGAGCCTCTTCCATATCGTGGGTGACGAGGACAACGGCAGTCCCCTCTTTGTGGACCTGTTGCAAGATGCCCATGACGTCGCGCCTGCCCTCCGCGTCGAGCATCGCGGTGGGCTCGTCGCAAAGCAGGACCGCCGGGCGCATGGCGAGGGCTCCCGCAACCGCGACCCTTTGCCGCTGGCCGCGCGACAACCCGAAGACCATGCGCTCCTGAAAGCCATCAAGTCCCACCATGGACAGGCACTCGTCAACACGGCGGCGCGTCTCCTCCCGCGGCAAGCCGAGGTTCTCCGGCCCGAAGGCGACATCTTCCTCCACGGTGCTCGCCACCGTCTGCTCATCGGGGTCTTGAAACACCATGCTGCAAGCGCGGCGGATCTCAGGCAAATCGCGCTTATTGCAAGAATCGAGCTCGCGCCCATCGACAAACACGCGCACGTGCCCGCCATCAGGGACGAGCAGAGCGTTCATATGCAAAAGCAATGTGGACTTGCCGCCGCCGTTGGGGCCAATGACAGCCAGACACTCCCCTGGCATGACGCCCAACGACACCCCATCAAGGGCCAGGGCTTCCTCGCCAGGATACGCAAAGCGCACATCGTCGAAGGAGACGACGGGCTTGTTGTCGGCACTCTTTCCCGCTTGCTGCACTGGCTTCAACGCTACTCAGCCTTGGACTTGGTTGCCGCGAGCATCTGCTCGAAGGTGCTCGCCGTGGAGTTGAACTCGCTGGGAAGCACGATGGTGGACTGGTTGGAGTTCTTGGCGAACTTCTCCATCATGTCGGCCCACTGGGTGTACATGAAGAGCTGGTTGGCTTCCTCCGCGCTCACGCCGGAGTCCTTGATGGCGTCAAGCGAGGCGGCGATGCCGTCTGCAATGGCCTTGCGCTGGGCAGCGATGCCCTTGCCGGCCTGCTCCATGGCCTCTGCCTGGGCACGGGCCTCCGTGACGACCTTGATGCGCTCTGCCTCCGCGAGCGCCTGCGCAGCCACCTGCTCGCGCTGGGCGGAGTTGATCTTGTTCATGCTGGCCTCGACGTCCTTGGGAAGGCCGATGCTCGTGATGAGCGTGCTCACCAAGTCGAAGCCGTACTCGCGCATCTGGGCGCTGACGGTACCGTTGACCTCGTTGGCAATCTCGTCCTTCTTGGCAAAGACCTCGTCAAGGGTGTAGTTGGGGATGGAGGAGCGCAGTGCGTCGATGAGGTAGGAGCGCATCTGGGCGACGGGGTCTTGGAGCATGTAGTAACTGCGGTAGACGCCGGACTGCTCCGGGTTGGAGCCGCGCTCTGCACTCACGTGGTACTGGGCGGCGATATCCATCTCCACCGTGACGTTGTCCTGCGTCTTGGCGTTGATCTGGAAGCTCGACTGGCTCGTGCGCATGTTGACGTGCGCGGCAATGCGGTCGATGTAGGGGATCTTGACGTGGAAACCAGGGCCGACGATCTTGTTGAACTTGCCCAGACGCTCGATGATGACCATGTTCTGTTGCTGAACCACATAGGCGCCGGCAACAACGATCGCGATAGCGATGACGAGTAGGATGATAAGACCCATATCCAATCCCCTTTGCATTGAGTTGCTACATTAATTGCAACTTGTTTATACACTACCGTTGCGACACACAGGGACATCGGTGGAGACCTCGGCGAAAAATCGCACCGCTACCGCATGCTTTACGCGAGCTTTACCTCGACTGGGCGCATAATATGAGCGCATTGTATCCAAGCAACATTAGGAGTGTCTCGATGACCACCTATGCACAGATGAGCAAAGAGGAGCTTGCAGCCGAGCTCGACCAGCTGCAGGCAGCATACGACGGCTTCAAGGCCAAGGGGCTCTCGCTCAACATGGCCCGCGGCAAGCCGGCTTCCGACCAGCTCGACCTCTCCCTGCCCATGCTCGACATCATCGGCCCGGATTCCAACATGACCGCCTCCGATGGCACCGACCTGCGCAACTACGGCTGCCTCGATGGCCTGAAGGAAGCCAAGGAGCTCATGGCGACCATGCTCGACGACGAGCCCGACAACGTCATCGTCTTCGGCAACTCCAGCCTCAACATCATGTACGACACCATCGCCCGCTGCTGGATGTTCGGCACCTTGGGCCACGAGCCCTGGTGCAAGCTCGACAAGGTCAAGTTCCTCTGCCCCGTCCCCGGTTACGACCGCCATTTTGGCGTGACGCAGGAGTTTGGCATCGAGATGATCTGCATCCCCATGAGCGAGGACGGCCCCGACATGGACATGGTCGAGGATCTCGTTGCAAACGACGCGGCCATCAAGGGCATCTGGTGCGTCCCCAAGTACTCCAACCCCGGCGGTGTGACCTACAGCGACAAGGTCGTCGAGCGCCTGGCCTCTATGAAGACCGCAGCGGAGGACTTCCGCATCATGTGGGACAACGCCTACACCATCCACCACCTGAGCAGTGACCCCGCGCAGCAGGACCAGCTGCTCGACATCGCGGATGCTTGTGCCAAAGCCGGCAACCCCGACCGCTACTTCAAGTTCGCCTCCACCTCCAAGGTGACCCTGCCCGGTGCCGGCATCGCCGCCATGGCCTCTTCTCCCGCCAACATCGTCGACATCAAGAAGCGCATGGGTGTGCAGACCATCGGCCACGACAAGATCAACCAGATGCGCCACGTCCTCTTCCTCAAGGACGCCGAGGGCCTCAAGGAGCACATGGCCAAGCATGCGGCCATCATCGCTCCCAAGTTCGAGCTCGTGCTCCGCAAGCTGGACGAGGGCCTGGCAGCATGCGGCGTCGGCAGCTGGACCAAGCCGCGTGGCGGCTACTTCGTAAGCTTCGACGCTGCGGAGGGCACGGCCAAGCGCGTCGTCGCACTCGCAAAGGAGGCCGGCGTGACCATGACCGGTGCCGGCGCGACCTACCCCCACAAGAACGACCCCAAGGACTCCAACATCCGCATCGCCCCCACCCTGCCGCCGCTGGCGGAGCTCGACCTGGCGCTCGACGTCTTCATCGTCTGCGTGAAGCTCGCCGCCGCGGAGAAACTGCTGGCAGCATAAGCGCGCAGCTGCGACCTCGGTCTGTAACTTACTGCAACCTGACAGGCGCCGCCCCTCGATACAGGGGCGGCGCCTTTTTGGTTGCCAGCGAGCTAGCGGCACAAGTGCGGGTGATTAGAGGCTAGGGGCGGGATAAGCGCGGTTGTTTGCGGCTTGTTCGCGCGCAAGTGCGGGTGATTTTGCAAATGCTGGGTCGAATTCGACCGCACTTACGCGGGCCTGCAATCCCGAGGGATGTCTTGCGCGCCGCCAGTCAATCAACTCAAGGCGCTCTGAAGGAATCCCGCTATATCGTCATCCACGAGGACGCTTCTGCCCGCAATGGCAGCTGGCGCACATGCCTCTCCGATGTTCACGCAAGCGTACGTCGCTTGCTCGTTTTGACCCACGGCGTTCCAGAAGGGGTATTTGATGATGACGGGCGTGTTGTTTCCGACGCCCAGCTCCAGATAGAGAACGCGATCGCTGGAATGCGCCTCGCAAAACGCACGATAGCGGGAAGCTGCCTCATGCCATCCGCGGTCCTCGCAGAAAGAACCGTCGATACGCAGATTGGGGACCATGGGCGCCCCGCAACGTGGGCAGCGGGGAACGAGCTCGCTCGGCACCCGCTGGCACCTTTGGCGACTCGCCATCTCGCGGATCTGTCGCTCGTTGTCATACGTCTCGTTGGAACAGTTGTTGGCGCATTGAAACAAGCCGTAGTCTCCCTGCGTGTAGAACAGCCGGGCTTTGTCGAATCCCGCCAGCTGGAACTGGTGGTCGACATTGGTGGTGAGAACGAAGTAATCTCGCCCTTCGAGGATGCGCAGGAGGTCGAGGTAGGGTTTGCCGGCCCCCGCCTCGTAGCGGTTGAGCAGGATGGCACGGCTCCACCACGCCCAGTAGGTCTCCAGGTCGGGAAAGGGGTAGAAGCCACCCGAGTACATGTCGCCTATCCCAAACCGGTCACGAAAGTCCGCGAAGTTCTCGTCGAAGCGCTTGCCGGAATAGGAGAAACCTGCCGCGGTAGAGAGCCCGGCGCCCGCTCCCACCAGGACGGCGTCGCACCCGTCAAGCTCCCGCCTTATCGCCTCGGCCGCTTCCTCCGCCGTCGCGTCGGCCCCGCGCACGAGAGCCGCGCTCCACTGGGCGCATGCGTACCCACCGCCGGTGAACAAGTTAGCTGAAAAGAATGTCATGATGGATCCTCTCGTCCGATTCCAGGAAGATGCCGAACACCAGCGATGCCGCCGTTTCGCAGGCCCTCTTTACCTCGAGCCGCTCGGTGCCCAGGTAGCCGACGCTGCAAGTGAGGCCTTCCGTCAGCTTCATACTCCTATCCTCCGTATCGCGCCATACGAGCACGCCTCTTCGCACAGCCCACAGCGCAGGCATGCTCTCTGATCGATCCTGAACGTCCCGTCTCCGGCACGCGCGATGCAGCCTTGTGGACAAACGGCGGCGCATGCGCCGCAACCCTCGCACCCTTCCGAGACCTCGAACGCACCTTTCTTGCTCAACGAGGCGCGGCCTATGGCAAACGGCACCCTCACGACAGGCTTCTGGCCGAGGTCGAAGTACTCGCCGCTGGCGTCCTCGATGTAGAAGACCTCGCCGGCGTAGCGGGACTCGGCAGGATACAGCTGGTCCATGGAAGGATTCAGCTCGAACATCCGGTCGACAAGCGCTTTTTGCTCCCCGTCAGCGGCGCGAACCGCCCGTCCTCGCAACCTGCACATCCTGAAGTCCGTCGTCTGCCCGACGATGGCAACGACAGGATTGCTCAGGATCTCTCTATAGAACTCTTTGCCGCGGGGCGCGAGAAAGTAGAGCTTCCCGTCCTCGACGTGCATCACATCTATCACACGGACGGCAGGAAGCCCCTCGGCATCGACCGTCGCGAACGAGCAGTCCCTGATGTGCCTCAAGAAGCGCAGGCAGTACTCGGCATCTATCTGCTCGGTGCCAGCGACAGGGATGCGGCCGGATGCCGCCAGGCCATAGCCACCCTGCGCTTCCTGCCCCGTCGTTTCCTGCCCTTGCCATGCTCTCTCCCAGCCCATCTCTTGCCTCCTCACAATCAGCCGCGACGCCTCTTGCAGAGGACGCCGCGGCGTTTGCCCTATTCTGTTGCGGCGCTAGAACTTGCCGTTCTCATTCTGCCAGTCGGTCGGGTCAGCGATGGTCTCCATGACGTCCCAGTGCTCCGCGACCTTGCCGTCCTCCACGCGCCAGAGGTCGTAGTACGACGTGGG
>CAKUES010000032.1 GCA_934646835.1 uncultured Coriobacteriales bacterium | reverse complement strand
GCCTGGAGCACACGCGCTCCAGGCTGCACCCCCTCTCTTCTTTGGGGCGCTCCTCCCCGGCGCCGATTCGATTCCCTGAACGATTATTCGTTCAGGGAATTTCTGTATTGTACGGATATGCATGCTTTCTCCGATTCCCTGAATGACCAATCGTTCAGGCAATCGCTGTATCGGGCCGAAGTGGCGGAATCTCGCAACCTCCTGAGCGATCGCTGTTCAGGGAGCCGCCGCCGTGGGTGGGAAGCCTGGTTCTTCCGATTCCCTGAACGATATGCCGTTCAGGGAACTGGCGCATCGGGCCGAAGCAGCGGAGTCTCGCAATTCCCTGAACGATTTGCCGTTCAGGGAATCTCCGTATCGGGTTCATATGACGGCATCGCCCAGTTCCCTGAACGATTTGTCGTTCAGGGAATCTCGGGGTCTGCTTTTGTCGATACGGTGCTTTCCTAGAAGCTTTGGTCGTAATTGCTGTGTGGTAAAAATCAGCAAGATCGGACAGTCGTGTGGTAAAGACTGGACAGGCGGAGAATTGCCATATAGAGGCGCGTGATACTCGGCAGGTTGACGGTGCCGACGCGAGCGCGGAGGAGCGGCTTTGGCGACCAACGACGCGGGCGCGGAGGAGAGGATGGCGGTGCAGCCGTGGGGAGCGAGGCTGTGACTGCGTGGAGCGCGTCGGCTTTGGGCGGCTGACGGCGCGGGCGACTGGACAGCCGCGAGGCGGCGATGCGGTCGCTAGCTTCGCCAGCGTTTGTCGTTGGCGGGATAGAAGGCCCAAGCGGAGACGTAGCTTGCGATGAGGCAGGCTATGACGCAGACGATGCTCACTTGGAAGCCAAAGGAGTCGTTTGTCATGCCCCAGATGACGCTCGCGAAGCCGATTCCGATATCGCTTGTCAGCAAGAAGAGGGCGTTGGCGGCGCCCCAACGCTCGGGCGGCGTGTTCTTGACCGCAACGCTTTGGTTGAGCGGCATGCTGATGCCGAGCACGAGGCCGTAGAAGATGCCGGAGGCAAGGAAGACGGGCTCGCCGCTCGGTGCGGCAAGCAGCAGGAGGCAGCAGACAATACCGCATGCAACGGCGCCGGTCAGCGTCTTAATCGCCGGCACGGTGTCCATGAACTGCTTGGACAGCATGCGGATGAGGATCATGCTCACCGCGCTGATGGTGTAGAAGAGACCCGCATGCGCGTAGCCGAGCGTGGTGCCGTAAAGGCCGACGAAGAAGATGCCAAAGCCAAAGGTGGGGCACATGATCATCTGGGGGATGGCGCCGGGTAGGGCGCGCGGCTCGAAGATGTCGAAGGACTCGCGCAGGGTACGCTTGCGCGGCTGGCCGGTCGCGGCGCTGTTGCTGCTGGCGGCGACTTCATGCTCGCCTGCCTCGCGCGACGTTGCCTGCCCCGCTTCCATCTTGATGCGGTAGGCGCTCGTCTTGGGCAGGGTGCGCCACTTTCTCTCGTAGCGGGCGTTGAGCGCGATCGCTAGGCCTATGATGCCGATGAGCGAGAGGCCGACGTAGAGGTTGGTCGACGGGTCGGTTCCCACGAGGTAGAGAGCAAAGGCCGGGCCGATGCTCATTGCGATGGCCTGCCCGAGGCCGTAGTAGCCGATGCCCTCGCCTAGGCGCTCCTGCGGCAAAACGCTTGCGGCGGCAGTCGACGCGGCGGTCGTCGCCGCACCAAAACCCACGCCCTGAAGCAGGCGACTGACCGTGAAGAGGGGAATGCCCTGGACGAGTGCGGACATCGCCGTGCCGATGACGAGGACGACGATGCCGGCGATGACGACGAGCGAGCACTTGCCGTTGTCGATGATGGGGCCAATCAGCAGGCGCGAGAAGGCGGCGGCGATGGAAAACGCCAGCGCCAAGGCGCCGGCGAGGCTTGCACCGTAACCCTCTCCAGACAGGTAGACGCTGGTGCCGCTGTTGAGACCCTGCCCCATGACGAAGCAGCAGAAGGTGAGCGCGATGATGAGAACGAAGACAAGCGACCAGAGCCTCGGCTGGCCGCCCTTGCTGTTGTTTGGCATGAGAATCCCCCTCTTGATTCTAGTGCCCGTATTTTACGCCCTCGTCGCGCTCGGTGCCCGAGTTCACCTGCATCAGGTGAGGCAGCACTCCTTGTGCATGTGTCACAATGCGTGGAGTTTACCTGCCAGAGACTGGAGAGAGGACGCCGCGTGAAGACTGGCGTTTTGCTGATGAATACGGGTACGGCTGACGAGCCGAGCGTCGCTGCTATCCGCACATACCTGCACGAGTTCTTGATGGATCCGGCGATCATCGGCGCGCCGGAGTTCATCCGCAAGCGCATCGTCAACCATATCTGCCGCAATCGTCCGCAAAAGACGCTTGCCAACTACGAGGCCTTCTGGACGCTGGAAGGCTCGCCTTTCACCAACGGCTGCTATAAGCAGGCACGCGCGCTCGAGGCCCAGCTGCGCCAGCGCCTGGGTGAGGACACGCGCGTCGTCGTCGCTATGCGCTATGGCAACCCGTCGGTGCTCGACGGGTTGCACGAGCTGCGCGTGGCAGGCTGCGATCGTGTGGTCGTCCTGCCGTCGTACCCCCAGCAGGTCCGTGTCTGCACCGGTTCGTGCATCAAGCGCGTGCGCGAGGTGCTCGCAAGTCTCGGGCAGAGGTACGGTTGGCAGCCGGAGCTCGTCGTTGTGCCGTATTTCTACGACCAGTACGCCTATCGTATGGCGCTGGCTCGCCAGGTCGCACGTTACTGGCGCTACTCGGAGGGTGCGCGCCTGGTGGTGAGCTTTCACTCGACGCTGCTTGCCGACATCGAGGCCGGCGACCCTTACCGCGACCAGGTGGAGCAGACAGTCGCCCAGCTGACGGCGGATTTGCGTCTTCCCTCGGAGGCGGTGAGCCTGTCGTACCAGAGCCGCTTCGACAATCGCAAGTGGCTGCAGCCCCTTACCGAGTCCGCGGTGCTCGAGATGGCGCGTTCCGGCGTCAAGGACCTCTCCGTCGTGTGCCCCGGCTTTACGGTCGACAACATGGAGACCGTGCTCGAGGTAAGCCGCGACTTGCGCGCGGCGTTTATGGAGGCCGCGGGGCCGGACGCGCGCTTCACCTACGTGCCGGCGCTCGGCGATGCCGAGGAACTGATCGCAGCTCTGGCCGATGCTGTCGAGAAGGCGATCGACGGCGGATTTGGCGAGAGTGACGCGTCTTGCGAAGACAGATCCGCCGACAGGAGCCTCCCGCGCGTCTTGAAGCGTCGCTAGCCCTGTCGCACGCGTGTTACTATTGGCTCAAATGTAGTCGTTGGGATAAGGGGTACCGATGAAAAGCGATCTCGTGCGATTCTCTGTGGCAATGCCGGCAGATTTGCTAGCCGACCTAGATGCCTATACTCAGCGACGCGGGACCGTCACCAACAGGTCCGAGGCCGTGCGCGACCTGGTGAGGAGCGCGCTTGTCGCCGAGACCGTCGAGGAACCCGATGCCCGTGTGTTCGCGACGCTTACCATGGTGTTCGACCATCATGCGAGCGACCTGCGCGACAAGCTCGACAGCATCCAACATGCGCATTGCGATGAGATCGTGAGCAGCATGCACGTGCACGTCGACGAGAGCAACTGCCTCGAGGTCATCATCATGCGCGGCAAGAGCTCCGTGGTCCATGAGATCGCGGATGCACTGCTCGGCACCAAGGGTGTCCTCAACGGCGACCTCGTGACGACGGTCGTGGGCGGGGAGCACGAGCATCCCCACGAGCACCATCATCCGCACACCCACACCCATGCCGATGGGACGACCCACACCCACTAAGGGGGCAGCCGCTCGCTGCCAACCACCAACCACCAACTGCCAATTGCAAGGCGGTCAACACTTCAGTCTGACTGATTTGTTGACCGCCTTTGTTGCATTTTGGGAGGGCGGCGAGCGCGGACCAGGATTGCGGCATAAATAGCGCTTGCGCGTAAGTTAGCTATGGGTTACACTTGCGGTTAGCGTTAGCTAACAAAAGATAGCGCTGTCTAACAAGCATGAGTGCGAGAGCAGAAGAGGAGCGAGAAATGACTCTTTCCAATGTTGAGATCGGCCAGCAGGCTGTCGTCACGAAGCTCCACGACAACGGCGCTGTAAAGCGCCGCATCATGGACATGGGCATCACCAAGGGCGTCGAGGTCACTGTTACCAAGGTCGCACCGTTGGGAGACCCCATCGAGCTTAAGGTCCGCGGCTACGAGCTGACCTTGCGCAAGGCCGATGCAGACCTCATCGAGGTTGCATAGCCGTTTACGACAACCTGAGAGAGGGCGCTTCGAGGCGCCTTTTCTTTGGCACGCGAGTTAGCAAACACTTACTTTAAGAACGAGAGTAAAGAAAGGATGAGGCATGGCACTGACACTGGCCCTGGTGGGCAACCCTAACTCGGGTAAGACCACCTTGTTCAATCAGTTCACCGGCAACCACCAGTACGTGGGCAACTGGCCGGGCGTCACGGTTGAGAAGAAGGGCGGACAGCTCAAGGGAGACAAGGACGTCGAGATCATCGACTTGCCCGGCATCTACTCCCTGTCCCCTTACACCAAGGAGGAGGTTGTCGCCCGCGAGTTTCTGGCCGAGGGCGGCGTTGACGCGATCATCAACATCGTCGACGCGACCAACCTCGAGCGCAATCTCTACTTGACCAGCCAGCTCATGGAGTTTGGCGTGCCGGTCGTCGTGGCGCTCAACCAGATGGACATCGTCAAGAAGCGCGGCTATACCGTCAAGTCGCACGAGCTCTCCAAGAAGCTCGGCGTGCCCGTGGTCGAGATCTCCGCGCTCAAGGGCGACGGCATCAAGGAGTGCGCGGCAGCTGCCATCAAGGCTGCGACCGACAAGATTCCGCCTGTGCCCGTTCACTTTGCGCCGGAGCTCGAGACCTTCCTCTCCCAGATCGAGGAGAAGATCCCCGCAAACGTTCCCGCAGCTCAGAAGCGCTACTTCGCCATCAAGGCCTTCGAGCGCGATGAGAAGGCGATGGACGAGCTCAACCCCGCGCCCGATGTCCGTGCCATCATCATCGAGGCCGAGGGCAAGTTCGACGACGATGCCGAGGGCATCATCACCAACGCCCGCTACAAGCACATCACCTCGTTCATCGAGGAGGTCTACGACCGCAAGCACGGCGGCCAGACCATCTCCGAGCGCATCGACTCCGTGGTTACCAACCGTATCCTCGCGCTGCCGATCTTCGTCGTGATCATCGGCCTGGTGTACTACATCGCCATCTCCACCGTCGGCGGCGTGGCGACCGACTGGGCCAACGACGGCGTCTTTGGCGATGGCTGGTACCTCGATCCGTCCCCGATCGTCCAGGTCGACGGCGCCCAGGCGGCGCTCGACGAGGCGTCCGGCGAGTACGATGAGGCCCAGGGCTGCATCGCCGAGTACGTCGCTGCGGCTGATGAGGCCGGTGTCCCGACCGCTGCCGCGATGCAAGACGCCATCGACAGCGAGGAGGACTTCGACGAGTCGACCCTCGCCAAGTTCGAGGAGCAGGCCGAGGAGGCTGGCGTCACCGCAACCTACGTCCCCGAGGACGAGGAGACCGGGGAGCTGCTCGAGGACGAGGCAGTCGAGGTCACCCCTGAGGTCTTTGCCGAGTCCCTCGACGTTGCCGAACCCGACCCCACCGAGTACGGCATCTGGATCCCCGGTATCCCTGTGCTGATCGGTGACGCGCTTGACGCCGCCAACGTCGCAGGCTGGCTCAACGCCTTGATCCTCGACGGTATCGTCGCTGGTGTCGGCGCTGTTCTGGGTTTCGTTCCCCAGATTCTCATCCTGTTCTTCCTGCTGGCCATCCTCGAGGGCTGCGGTTACATGTCTCGCGTCGCCTTCATCTTGGACCGCATCTTCCGTCGCTTCGGCCTGTCCGGTAAGACCTTCATCCCGATGCTCATCGGCACGGGCTGCGGTGTTCCCGCCATTATGGCGAGCCGCACCATCGAGTCCGAGTCCGCCCGCCGCATGACGGTTATGACCACAACCTTCATGCCTTGCTCTGCAAAGCTGCCCATCATCGCCTTGTTCGCCGGCGCGTTCTTTGGCGGCAGCGGCATGATTGCGACGCTCGCTTACTTCGTGGGCATCGCCTCCATCATCGTCTCCGGCATCATGCTGAAGAAGACCAAGCCCTTCCGCGGCGAGGAGACTCCCTTCGTCATGGAGCTTCCCGAGTACCGCCTGCCCCGCTTTGTCGATTTGCTCCGCAGCATGTGGGAGCGCGGCTGGTCCTTCATCAAGAAGGCCGGCACGATCATCTTGCTCTCCTGCGTGCTCATCTGGTTCCTGTCCAGCTTTGGCGTTGTCGACGGCAGCTTTGGCATGGTTGACGACACCAACGACTCCATCCTCGCGGCTGTGGGTTCTGTGGTCTGCATCATCTTCGCTCCGCTCGGTTGGGGCGACTGGCAGGCAGCCGCGGCTTCTGTCACGGGCCTCATCGCCAAGGAGAATCTGGTCGGTACCTTTGGCGTTCTGTACGGCGGCGGCGCTGGCCTGTGGGCCAACCTCGCAGCGGCCTATACTATCCCGGCTGCTCTCAGCCTGATGTTCTTCAACCTGCTGTGCGCTCCGTGCTTTGCCGCTATGGGTGCCATCCGTCGCGAGCAGGGCGATGCCAAGTGGTTCTGGGCTAGCGTCGGCTACGAGTGCGGCTTCGCTTACTGCGTCGCACTGTGCATCTTCCAGATCGGCTCTGCCATCACTGGCAGCGTCAACCCGATCGGCCTGGCTGTTGCAATCGTGATTGTCGCGTTCGTTATCTTCATGCTCGTCAGGCCCGTCAAGGACGATGACGGCAAGGCAGAGCTCCCTGCTGCATCCGCAAACGCTGCCTAGTGCGAATCGCAACTAATACATAGAGGAGGGGAGGCTCGGAGACGGGCCTCCTTTTTTGCTGCGTGTTAAAAAGTGCGCGAAGTGCTAAGGGTTGAAGCGACCGGCCAAGTAGGCGGCAATTGACGCTTGTAAAATCGCAGGTCAGAGCGTTGCCGATTTCGGGCTACATGACAACTTGTCTCAACCCTTAACACTTCGCGCACTTTTTGAGCGTCGTGGCACACCTTGTGCCAGCGACATTGTGTATCATCACCGCTGAAGGGCGTATTCCGGGGAAACCTGCAGGTCCGTTATGTTGAGCGGAGGCCCGAAGGGCCGGAGTCGAAACATCTGGCTGCGACTCAACGTTGGGCTGCGGCTAGGTTCTTCGACTCCGCGCCTGCGGCGCTCCGCTCAGAATGGCCCTGTAAGGTTAAAGGGCTATCTGGCGAGACGGTTCCCTCGGCTTGTTTAGTACGCATATTAAAAGAAACAGTCCCCTCGGATTGGTGCCCATTTGTGGATATCTGAGCACTTGCGCGGGGCTTAGTGTGTAAAATCCCTATAAACAAAAGCATGGCAGATATGTCGCCGAGCCTGAATGAGCCCTTGCGTGTTTAGGGGACGTAGGGGTCGGCGTTGTATACGGGCTTTGCAAATCGCAAGACCCGTCGTGTCGGTCGCTGGCGAGAGGAGTGAAGAGAGCCTCCTCTGTATACGCCGGGTCGACGCGCAGCGTCAAATACGTTCAGGAAAGCACAAGAGGGCTGCAACCCCCTTGTGCTTTGCCGCGACAAGATAGTCTGCAATGAGGGCGTGCACTACCGCGATCCACCATGCACACTAGGAGAGGAAATGAAAATCGGGAACTTGGTCTCGAAAACAGAGGAGCTGGAAGCAGTAACGTTCGCTCATCCGACGCGTAGGTTTATCGGATTCGCGTTGCTGCTCGCTTGGCATTACAATCTGTGGTTTCTCACGGATTCCTTTGTTGGCGCCGCACTGCTTGACGACGCTGTCACCTATGCGTGGCTCGTTGCTCTTTGCGTCGCTGCCATTACGTTCTTCGGCGCTGCCTTGACATTGGGTCGAGAACATCATCTCTGCGATGTGAAACACCTGCATTGGTTTTTGACGGCTGCTGCCTCCATCGCCACCCTTGCGCTCACTTTGCTCGGGTTTACCTTCCCCACGGATATGATCGCCTATCTCCTTGCTGTGGTGGTAGGTGTCACCAACGCGCTGCTTTGGATCATGTGGGGCGAGCTGTACGCGCGCACCAAGACCTCGTTTTCCGTTGCGCGCATCGGCTCGGTCATCGGTGCGGTCATGCTTATCTGCTCGCTGGTCTGCATCGTTCTTCCCACAGGCATCGCGTCGGTGTTCATCGCGCTGCTGCCTGTGGCCGCGTGCCTACAGTTCAAGCAGGGCCTCAAAGATGCCGATGGCAAGCCGTATCCTACTTTGCTGCCCAAGACGACGGCGGACAAGGCCGCGCGGCCCATGCTCGTCGTCTGCATCACGTCCTTTGTCGCGGCTGTCGCCTGCTATTACCTCGTGGCGATCATTCCCTGGGAAGACCTTCCCGGTGCTGATTATGCTTTCACCTTTGGTTCCATGGGCGGTGCTGTGCTTTTGTGCGGCATCGGCTTGGTAAGCAAGCTGTCGAAGGAGCGCCTCAATATCTACAGGGTTCTCCCCTGGCTGCTTGTGCTCGCTACGGTCGCCTTTGGCTTGTTCCTTGCAGAGGAATGGCTGTACTCGCCTTCATTCTTCCTCGCGTTGGCGGTTGTTGCCATCCTCGAGGTACTGCTCGTCATGTACTTTGGCGTGTTGGGCATGAAGGGCTACGTGACTGTTGGCTACGCATTTGGTCTCAGCGGAGCGTTTATCCGCCTGGGTATCGCTGTGGGTAACTCTCTGGCTCTGTTCTATGAGGCAAATCCTGAGTTCGCCGCTATCGCGACCGACCCTACCGCGATCGTCTTCATCTGTCTGCTGGCTGCGGTCACCATTCCGCTGGTGCGCCAGGAGTACCAGATTGGCAAGCTGATGGCACCGCCTGCAAACGAGTCTTCTCAGGAGCGCCGTATCAAGGAAATGGCTGTGGAGTTCTCCTTCTCTGCTCGCGAAACAGAGATCGTCGGCCTCATCGGCCGCGGCTTCACCACTGATAACGTCGCCAAGAAGCTCGTTATCTCTCCGTACACGGTCAACACCCATATCCGCCATGTGTACGAGAAGATGGGCATCCACAGGCGCTCGGAGCTCATCGATTACATCAACCGCCAAGGCGATGACATGTAGAGCGCATGCAAATCTGACGGCAAAGCGGCCGGTAGAAGGGGAGAGTCCCATCTGCTGGCCGCTTTTTTTGGATAGAGGGAGAGGCAAGTAGCTTGTGGCGTCCCCTTGCCCCATTGTGTCAGGGCCAAGTGACATCGCATCGGCTATGGGGAGGGACAGGGTCCCTCCCCTACGATGGAGTGCGGCGCAGAGTCGAAGAGTCTGGGGAAACGCTGATTAGGGCAAGTGACCGTTGTATACGATTGGCAAAACCACTGATCACGTAGGGGAGGGGCCCTGTCCCTCCCCATAAACCTCACATTAATCAGCATTCCCTAAGTGCAGTTCAACGTTGCGCCGTGGTTAGACGTTTCGGTTTCGCGCGACCTGTTCCAGGCAACAAAAAAAGCCCCGGCTCTTGATGAGCCGGGGCTTTTTGATGGGGCCTATCAGCCTTGGCCTAGCCGAAGCGGTACTCGACGCCCATGGTGGGGCCGGGGTTGACCCACTTGGCGATGATGGTGCCGCCGCAGGCGATGCGGCAGGTACCGCACTCGAGGCAACCAGCGTAGTCGAAGGTCTTCTCGCCGGTCTCTGCGTCGCGCTTGTACAGCGCAGCGGGGCAAACCATGATCAGCTTGTCGAACTCTGCGTCGGGCAGCTGCTCGGCCAGCTCGATGTGAGCGTTCTCCTCGTCCACCTCGTACTTGTTGGTGGCCAGGTACTCGTCAACGTTCACAGTAAAATCGGTCCTACTCACAGTGCCTTCACCGCCTTCATTCCGTCCTTAGCGAGGTTCATGAGACCCACCTTCTTGACGATGGGCATTGCGTTCTTCTTGAGGTGCTTGGCAGGCTCGCCGTTGACGATGAACAGGGTGTTCATCAGGTCGCGTGCCATCTCGGGGTAGCCCTTGAACATGCGGTCGAAGCCCTCCATGAAGGCGGGGGCCTTCACATAGGTCTTGAGGTCCTGCATGACGAAGGAGTTCTCGAGGGCCTTGACGTAGCCAGCCAGGCCAGCCTTGGAGGTGTCGCCTGCGTCGATGGCCTTTGCAGCCTCGCGGCCAGCGTGCATACCAGCGGCAACTGCGTAGTCCATGCCGCGGACCTGGTAGCCCAGGTTCAGGCACATCATGGCGTTGTCGCCAGCCAGCAGGACGCCGTCAGCGGTGAGCTCGGGCATAGCCTCGAAGCCACCCTCGGGGACCATGTGGCCGGAGTGCTCGACAACCTTGCCGCCCTTGATCAGGGGAGCGACTGCGGGGCTCTTCTTGAGATCCTCGAGCATCTGGTAGACCGGAGTCGTGCCATGCTCTGCGAGGGCCTCGATGCCGGCCACGATACCCAGGGAGATGCTCTCCTTGTTGGTGTACATGAAGCCGCCGCCGAAGCAGCCCTTGGTTGCGTCGCCAGCGAACAGCCAGGCAGCACCCTCATTGTCGTTACCAGCGAGAACGCGGTCGGTGATGGTGGAAGCGGGCAGCTCGATGACTTCCTTGACGCCGACAGCGACGGACTTGCCGCTGGGGCGCTTGGCGCCGACAGCCTGCTCGGCCAGCAGGGAGTTCACGCCGTCGCAGAGGAGAACCACGTCAGCGGTGATCTCGTCCTCGCCGGCCTGAACGCCGATGACCTTGCCGGAGTCGTCCTTGACCAGGGACTCGACGGGGATGCCGCAGATGAACTCTGCGCCCTCGTCCTCGGCCTTGGAGGCCAGCCACTGATCGAAGGTGGAACGCAGGACTGCGTAGGAGTCCTGGCCCTCAACATGCATCTCGTCGGAGGAGAAGTCGATGGTGAGGTTTGCGTCGGGAGCCATCATGCTGATGCGCTCGTGGGTGATCTTGCGCTCGAGGGGAGCCTCCTCCTCGAAGTCAGGGAACACCGCCTTCAGAGCGTGAGAGTAGATGCGGCCACCGGTCATGTTCTTGGCACCGGCGAAGTTGCCGCGCTCGATCACGAGCACGCTCTTGCCAGCCTTGGCAAGCTCGTACGCGGCGACGGAGCCGGCGCAGCCTGCGCCTACTACAATCGCGTCGAAATCTGACATATCGCTATCCTTTCAAAGGCGGCCAGCTGGGCCGCCGGGTTACTTACGGGTGAGACCCCCGCATCGCGCCTCTTTTAGAAGAGGATCAGCTGCAAGCAGCCGAGAGAAGAGGGTTGGCGAGACGCGATGGGGGAAAGAGCCTCTTTAGAGAGCTGCGGTGATGGCGGGCAGAACGTTCTTGATGTCGCCGATCAGACCGTAGTCGCACTGCTTGAAGATAGGTGCGTTCTTGTCCTTGTTGATGGCGAAGATAGCACCGGAGCGGTTGCAGCCGACCATGTGCTGCATCTGGCCGGAGATACCTGCGGCAACGTAGACCTTGGGGGAGAGCATCAGGCCGGAGACGCCGACGTAGAGCTCGGTGGGCAGCCAGTTGACGCCCTCGGTCAGGGGACGGGAGCAAGCGAGGCCGCCGTTGATCTTCTCGCACAGGGCGCGAGCCAGATCCAGCTGGGACTCCTCGGTGAAGCCACGGCCAGCAGCGACGACTGCGTCAGCCTTGAACAGGTCGACGCCGCTCTTCTCGATGGCCTTGGAGGAGACCATCTTTGCTGCGCGAGCGGGGGCAACGAAGGCTGCCTCCTCGACTGCGCCGTTAGCAGCAGCCTCTGCAGCGTCGAATGCGCCAGCACCGATGGTGTAGATGGCGACAGCACCTGCGGGCTTCTGGATGCGCTCGGCGATACCGCCGAAGTACATGCTCTTCGCGCCCTCGGCCTCGAATGCCATGACGTCGGTCACGACTGCGGTCTCGGCGTGGAATGCCAGGCTGCCAGCCAGAACCTTCATGTGGCGGGTTGCCTCGACCAGGACGATGCCGGGCTGCTCTGCGTCGAACACAGCGTTGACGGTCTCAACTGCTGCGTCGATGGTCAGCTCTGCGGGGACGGTGATGTTGACGACCTTGTTGGCGCCGCACTCGTATGCGCCGCCGAAGGAGATGGCGACGACCTCGTCAGCCATGTTGCGTGCACCGGCAACCAGCTCTGCAGCCGCACCAGCGTGCTCAGCGATGATCAATGCTTTCATGAATATCTGCCTTTCTAATGCTCGGTATCGGACTTACAGGGCTGCCTTGAGGGCTGCTGCGAACTTCTCGATTGCGCCATCCTCGGCTGCGTCGAGAATCTCCAGCTTGCGGTCGGCCTGCTGGGGAGCCTTGCAGTCGACGACGGTGATGGTGGAAGCTGCGACGTCAGCTGCGCCAGCGACGTTCATGGGCTTCTTGCCGGCAGCCAGGATGTCCTTCATGCCGGGGATGCGGGGCTCGGCTGCGTCGGGAGTGACGGAGACGACGGCGGGGAGGGAAACCTCGACGACCTCGACTGCGTCCTCGAGAGTGCGCTCGACCTCGAGGGCGTCGCCCTTGACGGTCACCTTGGAAGCAGCGTTGACGATGGGCCAACCCAGCTTGCAAGCGAGCTGGACGTCGGTCTGCTGAGCGTAGTTGTCAGCGGAGCCGTCGCCGCAGATGACCAGGTCGATGTCGCCAGCCTGCTCGACGAGCTTAGCGAGCTCGATCGCTGCGCTGTGTGCGTCCATGTCGGCGCAAGCGTCGTCGGCGGTCATGAAGAGCTCCTCAACGCCGCGTGCCAGGACGTTCTTCTTGAGCTTGGAATCATCGATGGAAGCGGGGCCTGCAGTGATTGCAACTGCGTTAGCGCCGTTCTCGGCTGCGAGCTGAGCGGCAACCTCGAGTGCGTTCAGGTCGTAGACGGAGATGGTGTTCTTTGCCTTGGAGTAGTCCAGCGTGCGGTCTCCGTTGACCTTGATGTCCTGGTCGTCGGGGACTACCTTAAATGCAGCGGCTATCTTCATTTGAGCCTTCCCTTCTTTTGGAATGTACAGAGGCATTTTCCCCGCGAGCTCTTGCGCAATCATTGCTGTTGCGATAAGCTACAGCGCTTCGATGCGATCGCTCGCGTGTTGTCGCTATCTTGCTCCCTTGCAAGGCCGCTTGCATCCCTAGATGTCTGTGAAACATCCTTTACTGATTATTTTGTGATACTCCCGACATAGCGCCGCGGAGCGTCTCTCTATGCGCTCAAACATCACTTGCGCATCGCAAATTGGAAACCTTTTCGGTTTTTGTACTCTCCTTTGGATTAGCCCCTCAGAAGCGCCTTATGCAGGCTGTGAGCAGGGGTAACAAAAAACTAGTGATGCCCCACTTTCTTGTGATTCTCCCGATACCAAAGCTTTGGTGATGCCCAAAAGCGCGGTGGTTCATAGGATTCGAACCAAGCCGGATGAGGAGCACGCCACTCGCCGAATTCACCAATTCGGGGTGTGCGAATCGGCACAAGGCCGATGGCCGGCTTAAGAAACCACTCTATGAAGGAGGAGCAATGGCAGATTTCTACGGTACCCCTGAGGTTGTTACTGACCTGCGCGAGGATGGCGTTCTCATCATCCGCATCAACCGCCCCGAGAAGCGCAACGCTCTCAACGGTGTGACCTCTGCCGCAATGGAAGAGATCATGAACAAGGCTGAGAAGGACAAGCGCGTGCGCTGCATCATCGTCACCGGTACTGGCGAGAAGGCATTCTGCGCAGGCGAGGACCTCTCCGAGCTCTCCAGCGGCGGCGAGTGCATGACCGTCACCGATCACGGCTTCGGCGGCCTCACCGATCGTCTCTGCCCCAAGCCCGTCATCTGCGCTGTCAACGGCGTTGCAGCAGGCGGCGGCATGGAGATCGCAGTCTCCTGCGACATCGTCGTTGCAGCTGAGCACGCTCGCTTCGGTCTCACCGAGCCCAAGGTCGGCCTGATCGCATCCACTGGCGGCCTGGTCCGCATGGCTCGCGACGTCAACCGCAAGGCAGCTATGGACATGCTCCTGACCGCTCGCCTGGTCAACGCCGCTGAGGCCAAGGAGATCGGCTTCATCAACTACGTCGTCCCCGCCGAGGAGCTCATGGACAAGGCTCTGGAGATCGCTTCCACGATCGCCAAGAACGCTCCCCTGTCCCTCAAGTTCACCAAGCAGATCGTCCACGCTGCTTCCCAGATGTCCGAGGAGGACGCAATGCGCTACTGCGACGCGGCCTACCGCTACATCGAGAAGACTGAGGACGGCATCGAGGGCCCCGCGGCCTTCGTCGAGAAGCGCACCCCGAACTGGCAGGGCAAGTAAGTAACCTGCGCAGTCTTCTCTTCAGGAGGAGGGGAGCCCCTCAACCCTCTTAATCCCCTCCTCCGCATCTCTCTTACTAAGGTTCCAAGCGCCCATAGAAAGAAGGGCGTTATAGCAAGGAGAAAGGACCAAATATGTCGATGCTCGCAAAGAGCAAGGGCGAAGTCACTTACCAGGACCTGAGCGGTCTGCACAAGTGGTTCCTCATCATTCTCGTTTCCGTCGGTTCCTCTGTCATCTACACCCCGGTTTATCTGAAGAACGTCTTCTATGAGCCGCTGATGAAGGGCCTCAACTGCACCAACGCCGACCTCGGCGCACTGCTTTCCTGCTACGCAATCGTGGCACTGATCACCTACTTGCCCGCAGGCATCCTCGCTGACAAGGTGCGCATGCGCACGCTGTCTTGGGTTGGCTTCGGTGGCACCGCGATCCTGACCTTCATCTACGCGATGCTTCCCTCCATCCAGATGCTGTACGTCGTCTTCGTCGGCTTTGGTATCACCTCCATCCTGATTTGGTGGGGCACCCGCTTCAAGATCGTTCGTCTCTGCTGCTCTGAGGAGGATTACGCCTCCAAGATCGGCATCAGCTACTCCATCTACGGCGCAGCTGGCCTGGTTGTTGGTCTGATCAACACCGCTATCGTCTCTGCAATCGCTGACGCTTCCCAGGGTATTCAGGCTCTGCTTATCTTCCTGGGTGTCTTCATCGCAGTTCTGGCTGTTCTGTCCATCATCTTCGTCCCCAACTTCAAGGGCGAGATCGACAAGAACTCCAAGATGTTCTCCCTGGCCGAGGTTGTTCAGGCCATCAAGCACCCCGGCGTTCTGTGGGCTTGCCTGGCTTACTTCTTCGTCTACCTGGTCTACCAGGGTGTCACCTACACCACCCCGTTCATGACCACCTGCTTCGCAGCACCTGTTGCAGTCGTCTCCGTCGTCGGCCTCATCCGTACCTATGGTATTGGTCTGGTTGCCGGTCCCGCTGCTGGCTTCTTCGCTGACAAGCTGAAGAGCCCCTGCAAGTCCATTCTGGTCTTCTTCGCAGCTTGCATCGTCGTTCTGGCTGCCTTCATCTTCATGCCCCGCACTCCCGAGCTGGTCATCCCCATCGCTGTCCTGATCGTCGTGCTCGGCTTCGTCACCTACGGTGCGTTCTCCATCGGTTCCTCCCCTCTGACTGAGGCCAAGGTTCCCATGAACATCTTCGGCACCGCATCTGGCCTGCTGTCCATCATCGGCTTCCTGCCCGACACCTTTGTTCACACCTGGTTCGGCGGCATGATCGATGCTCAGGGCGCTGCAGCATTCGACACCATCTTCATGGCACTGTGCGTCTTCGCTGTCCTTGGCTGCATCTGCCTGGTCATGACTCGCCGCGCAATGAAGAAGAACGCAGCTGCTGAGGCTGCAGAGAAGTCCGCTGAGTAGAACCTTACTCAAGGCACCTGAATTCGCTGGAAAATCCCGCCGCGTGAGAGCGCGGCGGGGGAACCGGAGAAAACAACTATGAATAAGATTGACGTTCTCTCTAAGATCAACGCAGGCATGAAGGCCGTTCTCGCCAAGGAAGACGAGCTCGCCGGTGATGCCAACGACACCAGCGCTGGTTTTGAGCAGATGCGCATCAACTACATCGCCGGTCGCGCCTACTGGGTTGAGGGCGGTCCCGAGATGGCTGAGAAGGTCGACCAGACGGTCGACGGCCCCCACGGCCCCATCCCCGTCCGCTTCTACTATCCCGTCAAGGACCGCGCAAGCCTCGTCGAGGCCGGCGAAGTGGTTCCGACTATCGTTTACGTGCACGGTGGCGGCTTCGTCCTGGGCAACCTGGACACACACGACCGTATCTGCCGCGTTCTCGCGGAGAAGACGGGCGCTGTGCTGGTCGCCGTCGACTACCGTCTCTCCCCTGAGGCAAAGTTCCCCTCTGCAACGCAGGAAGTCGCTGCCGTTGCGAAGTTCCTGCACGAGCAGGGCGCGCAGTTTAGCGTCGATGGGAACCGCCTCTCCTTCGCTGGAGACTCCGGCGGCGCACATCTCGGCCTTTCCGCAACCATGTACCTCCGCGAGGAGCTGGGCGGATCGGACTTCGTGAAGTGCCTGCTGCTCTACTACGGCTGGCTCGGCCTCAAGGACTCTGCTTCCATGCGACTGCTCGGCGGTCCGTGGGACGGTCTGACCGAGGAAGACTGGCTGTGGTACAGGAAGCTCTATGCGAATGACATCAAGGAACTCGAGGATAGCCCCTACGCGAACCTCTTCTTGAACGACATGACGCATGACATGCCCGCCATGTACATCGCCGCAGCAGAGTACGACCCCCTGAGGGACGACAGCAAACTGCTCGCTGCGATCTGCGAGGAGTATGCCATCCCTCATCGCTTCGAGATGTTCGAGGGTGTTATCCACGCCTTCCTGCACTACACCAAGATGCTTGACGAGGCCAACCTGGCACTCGAGCATGGCGCGGAGTTCTTCCGCGAGCACGGCGGCTTCTAAACAAAGCCGAAAGCGTTACCCGATATCTGGAATCACAACGTCGCAATAGGCGGCGTTGGAAATCAAAAGGAGGATTCAATGGAATTCCGTTTGACTGACGAGCAGGAACTGATCGTCGACAGCTATCGCGACTACATGGAGAGCGAGAACTGGGAGGCTTACTTCGCTGAGTGCGACGAGAAGCACGAGTACCCGCTGCGCTG
>CAKUES010000031.1 GCA_934646835.1 uncultured Coriobacteriales bacterium | reverse complement strand
TGTTTCACGCCGTCGAGCTGCAGGTTAACGCGAGCCTTCTGCGTGATACACAATGTCACTGGCACAAAGTGTGTCACCCAAGCTTTGCCGCTCCTTGTTTTCCCTGCGCATGCTTTCGATTCTGCAACTTTGATTTGGGTTGGTTCTCTATACTCTTACAGGTTGGATTGTCGATACGTGAAAGTCATCGCATGGCAAAGCGCTGGAACCTCATACTCCCCTTGGTCGTCATCGTGCTGGTGATCGTCGTCGTGACGCTCAAGCGCGACAGCCTGGGCGAGTTCGTGCAGACGCTCAGCGCCGTCCAGCCCATCCCCTTTGCCATCGCCTTCTGCTGCCTCTTTGGCCGCTATCTCATGCATGCCTTTGCCTACAAGGGCCTCTTCCGCTTGGTAGACGAGGAAGTCCCGTACGCGCATGTCGTTCCGCTGGTCTTCAGCGTGACTTTTGCCAACGACTGCGCCCCGACCGCCGGCACCGCTGGCTCCGTCCTCATCGCAAGCTGGTGCTACAAGCAGGGCATGCCCGCCGGCAAGTCCGTGAGCGTCGTGTTCCTCGAGAAGATCGGCTACTTTGGCGGCTTTGCCGTCGTCATGCTCATCGGCATGGTCATCCTCATCATCACCGGCCAGATGCAGCTCTACCTGCTTGCCGGCGTCGCGGCCATGGCGCTGATGATCGGCGTTGTCGCCCTCGTCTTGGTGTTGGGCTACCGCGACCAAGAAAGGCTCTTGAGGCTCATGGGTTGGGTGCGCCGCAAGGTCAACGCCGTGCTCGGCTTCTTCAAGAAGCAGCCTATGGAGCCTTGGGAGGAGGAGGTTACGGGGTCCTTCCACGACGCGGCTGTCATGGCGGTGGGTCGTCCCAAGGACGCCTTGCTCACCTTTGCGCGCTTCGTCGCTGCGCACGCCTTTGATTGCTGCTGCTTCATTGCGACGGGCTTTGCCTTTGGCTTCACGGCGATTCCCTACCTTATCGCCGGTTATGTGGCGGGCTTTATCATTGCCACCTTCATCCTGCAGACCATCGGCGCGGTCGAGGTTTTGATTGCGCTGCTCATGAGCGCCTACGGTGCGCCTGCTACGGTGGCGGCGGCGCTCGCGCTGGCTTATCGCGGGCTCATCTTCTGGGTGCCGTTTGCTATCGGCGCCGTCTGCATCAACTTCACGGGCAAGGCCAAAGGCGCCCTCAAAGTCACCGTCGAAGGCGATCGCCTCGAGGTGAACAGGGTCGAACGTCTGCATTAGGCGCGGCGACGTCGGCAATGATGCCTGTCGCTCTAGTGAAACGTTGACTAAGGCATGGTTTATGGGGAGGGACAGGGTCCCTCCCCTACGTGATCAGCGGCTTTGCCAATCGCACGTAGTGGGCATTTGCTTTAATCAGCGTTTCCCTAATAGAACAGATAGTTGAAGCGCGAGTCGAGCTTTGCGGCTGCGGGTGGGACGAGGCCGATCGTGAGTTTCTCGTCGAGTGCGGTGACGATGCCGTCCGTTGCGGGGGAGACCGCAAAGGCGGCGATGTTTGCCGCTGTCAGGGGGTCGGAAAGCCCGATGCTCTTGCAGACGAGCTCGTAGTAGTCGACGAGGATGGAGCGGCTCTTGGAGATGTCCGCGATGTTCATGGCACTGTGCACGAGGCTGCCCGGCGTATCCACGTAGAAGTAAATCGGCTTGTTGACGAGTGCGAAGTTGTCTGCGCACAGCATGTAGCGCAAGACGAAGAGGTGGTCCTCGCTGAAGCGCATATGCTCGTCAAAGCGCAGTTCCGCGTCTTCGATGATCGAGCGCTTGAAGAGCTTGTTCCACAGGCAGGCGAAGTAGAAGTTGGCCGGCGCCTTGAACATGAACTTGACGTAGTCCTCGCGGTTGTAGAGGCCCGACATCTCGAGGCCCTTGGGGGCGTAGCGCTCGCTGTTGACGCGGTAGAAGTCCGCAACGACGAGGTCGGCGCCGCCTTGTGCGCCCTTGACGAGCTCTTCTATCGCATAGGGGGCGAACCAGTCGTCGGAGTCGATGAAGGCGACCCACTCGCCGCGCGCCATCTGGAGGGCGAAGTTGCGGGTGGGGGAGACGCCATGGTTCTCCCTGCTGACGATGGTGAAGCGCTCGTCTGCGCGGATGCTCTTGGCGGCGACGGCGAGCGTGTCGTCCGTGCTGCCGTCATCGATGAGGATGGCCTCGAAGTCCTCGAAGCTCTGTTCCTTGATGCTCTCGATGCAGCATGCGATCGTGCGCGCGGAGTTGTACATGGGGAGGATGATGCTGACGAGCGGAGCCCTGCGCTCCGCCGCCTCCTGACCTGCGTTATCGATGTAGTCAGTGTTCTGCATAACCATAGATTATACGTTACGCAGGAGCTTATGGGGCTTTCTGGCGGGTAACGGCTCGTTTGGGATCTGATGCTTTTTGCGCTGACACCAAATATACCAGTGACACCTTTTGTCACTGGTATATTTGGTGTCAGCGCTTTGTGTGAGAGGCTCCCGCCGCGACATCTTTTGCCACGGGGCATGTGGTGCCACGACGGGAGCTGTTTTTGCGCTGTGGTCGCCCGCTTTTAGTTGGCGGCCTTGACGGCGACCTTCTTGCCGCAGTTGGATTTCGTGAAGTAGCTCGCATAGGTCTCAGCGAGTTTCTGGTTCTTGGAAGCGGTGCTGTAGTCGACGACGACCTTCTCGACGCTGGAACCCTTGAGACTCTTCTTCACGCCGGACTTGGTCAGCTTGTTGCCGGTAACGGTGATCTTGGCAAGCTTCTCGGTGCCGTTGAAGGCATACTTGGCGATAGAGGAGACCTTGCTTCCGATGGTGACGGAGGACAGCTTGGCGTCGTTTTTGAAGGCAGCCTGGCCGATGGAGGTCACCTTGTCGCCGATGGTGACGCTCTTGAGGGCGATGTTGTTCTGGAAGGCACGCTCGCAGATGGTCTGAGCCTTGACCGTTGCGCTGGTGATTCCAGAGCAGCCTGCAAACGCCTTGTAGCCGAGCGTCTCGACGGTCTTGGGGACGGTAACGCTCGCAAGACCCGTGCATCCCTGGAACGCGCGCTTGGAGACGGTCTTGACGGAGCCGGGGATTACGATTTCCGTGAGGCCGGTGCAGTACTTGAATGCGGACTTGCCGATGCTCTCGACGTTTGCAGGGATCTCGATGCTGCCCAGATTGGAGTCGCTGTAGAAAGCGTACTGGCCGATGGAGGTGATGCTGCTCGGGAGTGCGATACTAGTAAGCGCACTGCAACGGCTGAAGGCACGCTCGTCGATGGTGGTCACGCTCTCGGGAATCTCGACGCTCTTGAGATTGCTGCACTGTTTGAAGGCCGCATAGCCGATGGAGGTGACGGTGTCGGGGATGACGACCTCTTCGATTGCGGTGTTGCCGATAAAGGCGTTGTCTGCGATAGAGGTGACGACGTAGGTCTGGTCGCCCACCTCGATGGTGGTGGGAATCAAGAGGATGCCCGTCGCATCGTCGGGAGCGGCGTAGGAGACAGTGCCCGCTGCCTCAATGCCGTTGATGACGGTGGGGTTGCTGTCGGTGATGGTGACGTTGCTCGGAACCTCGGGCTCTGCGGGCTGCTCGGGGGCCTCGGGCTCGGTCGGCTCGGCGGGCTCGGTCGGCTCGGTGGGCTCGGCAGTCTTGTTTACGGTGTAGGTGCCGTTGTCCTCGGCGGTGACGGGGAGCTCGCCGGCAACGAAGGCGGTTGGGTCGACGGAGAAGTTGCCGCCGGTGATGAATCCAGTGAGGTCTGTGCTGCAGATCGCACCGGTAAAGATGCCGCCGGAGATGGCGAGCTTTACCTGAGCGATGGAGTCTGCGTCGTTTTCTTGCGGGTTGGCCTCGTAGACGGCGTTTGTTCCGGTAATGGTGCCGCCGGAGATGGCCACGTCGATCGGCAGCTTGGTTGTGTGCTGGGCGATGGCGATGCCGGCGTTGTCGACGGTCGTGCCGCCACCGTTTGCGGTGCACGTGGTCTCGGCGTCGCCGCCGGTGATGGTGCCGCCGTTGACGACGAGCTTGCCTGCGCGGGTCTCGATGCCGGTGGCGCTTGCGTTGATGGTGGAGCCGTCCTCGATGGTGACTTCGGAGTAGCCGGCCTGGTAGATGCCGTGGCCGCTAACCTCGATGCTGCCGCCGGCAACAGTGAGCTTGTTCTGGGTCTCGGTGTCTTTGATGTTGCCATTGACGGTGACACCGTTTGCGCCGGTCAGCTTGCCGTTGATGGTGACGTTGGCAGCAGTGCAATCGCTCCAGTAGGCAACGCAGAAGCTGTCCTCGGGTGCCTCGACGGTTGCGTTGGAGGCAATGGTGAGGGATGTGCTCTGGTTGACCCAGATAACGGCGGCGTTGGTGACGTTGGTGCTCTTGACGGTGCCGTTGTCGATGACCAGATTGCCGTAGACGTCAAGTGCCGATCCACCATCGACAGTCAGGGTGTGGCCGCCGAGGTTGAGCTGGGTGTCCGAAGAGACGGTGAGGCCCTTTTCGAGGTCGAGGTCAGCTGTCAGGAGGATGCTGTCGCCTGTTGCAAGTGCAGCCGCAAGCTGGTCAGCATCGGAGACCTCGGTCACCGAGGCTTCCTGTGCTGCGTTTTCGTCGGCGCCGTCTTGGGTCTCTTCCCCGGCACCGGTCTGGGCTTCGTCTGAGTTGCCCTCGTCCTCGCCGGTGGCCTCGCCGCTCTGGGTGTTTTCGACCTCATCGGAGGTGCCCGTATCGGTTGCGCTATCGGCAAATGCCGCGATGGGGGTCATCGACGCCGCCAGCGCTGCGGTTGCGATGCAGGCGACGGTCTTGGAAACAGCTGTCTTGCCAAAGCAATAACTCATAATGCTCCTTCTTTCATTGGAGGGTTCTGGTCGCGGTTTGTAAACCCGGCCTCTCATGAAGGAACTATATGGAGCAAAGATTAGCGAGTCGTTAGATTACGATTAGAAGACCATTAATTTGAATCATTAGATGAATATTAAAGACAAGGATGTTGAGTCTTCCGCGACGCCAACTGCTACTGCTACATCTGGTGTCATCTGGTGTCGCAAATGCCGCTAGAACAGCGCCATTTGGATGTCCTCGTCCTCTCCGGGCTCGACAGGTGCCGGCTTGGGCTTGGGAGCGGGCTTGGCCTTGGCCTTGGGCTTGGCGGGTTTCTTCTTGGGCTTGTCCTCGGCGGCTTCGGGTGCCTCGGCCGGTGTCGCGGCAGGTGTTTGCTCGTCAGCAGCGCTTTCCCCGATGTTTTCGGTAGCCTCGCTTGCTGCAGGAACAACAGCACCTGCGATCAAGCCTGCGGCCAGCTCGGCCACGCTGTCGAGCGAGATCTTGCGGCGGCGCGTGTAGTAGGCGCCAAAGAGGCCGATGACGGCGCTGCAGTAGAACCTGAGGCTCATGTCGAAGGCTTGGGCATCAAGCTCGCTGGCCTCCTCGAGCGCGGGTCGAATCAGGCCGAGCACACGCTCGGCAAAGGTATGGTCGCCGTCAGGGCCCAGCAGCGGGTGGAGGTAGCTGCCCTCCTTCTTGTAGAAGAGGGCGAAGATCGCAGGGAGGTCTGCAAAGGAGGATTTGTTCTCGACGCTCTCGAGCAGTATCGTCAGGCGCTCGAGCAGCTCGTCTTCGAGCATGGCGAGCACGGTGTTTGCATCCTTGAAGTAGAGGTAGAACGTAGAGCGGTAGACGCCGGCAGCATCCGTGATCTCCCTCACAGAGATCTGGTCAATCGGCTTGGATTTGTACAGCTTCCAAAATGCGTCGATCAGTGCGGCTTTTGTGCGCGCAACGCGCTCTGCCTGCTTCATCTGCCACCTCGTTTTGCGTTTGTGCTACATGTTGTCGTGTTTTGTGCTCGCAGATTATACGACAACATGTAGCGCGATGAGGGGTGCTGTCCGCAGTCGGCAGATTACGATTGGTCGCCCTGGTCGCCCTGGTCGCCCTGGTCACCCTGGTCGCTCGGCTGGATGTGCATCGTCTCGAAGTGCGTGGCCATGTAGTCGTTGGGGAAGTTCCTGTCGTAGAACAGCTCGATGGAAGTTGTGGGCTGCTGGCCGTTGACGCGCTTGGTCCAGCAATCGATGGATTGGACGGTCATCACGGCGTTGACGAGCATGAGCGCGGCGACGACGACGGTGATGGTGTAGCGCGACTTCCAAGGGATACAGTTGATGAGCGCGAGCAGGCGCGGAAGCATGAGCTTGATCCACACGGTGCCGAGTATGCCCCACATGCACATGTAGAAGAGGTTGGTCCTGCCGTCGATGTTCATGAAGGTGCCGGTGTAATCCCAGCACACGACGCCAAAGGCAGTCTCCCAAAACCAGCTGACGGCGAACTCGAACGCACCGCCGATGACGGCGCTGATGAGGAAGATGGGGATGAGGTTGCGCTTGTAGAAGCGGTTGAGCGCCATGGTCATGAGCAGCGCGCCCATGCCGTAGATGGGGGAGAACGCGCCAAAGAGCATGCCGCTGCGGTGCATGAAGTGACCGTCCTTGATCAGCACGAAGCCGACCTCGAGGAAGTCACCCAAGATGCAGCAGACGAGGAAGATCCAAAAGCAGTTGAAGAAGTTCAAGGTGATGTAGCCCTTGCCTGAGGGGTCGCGGCCGAGCATGCCCGCCTCGAGCTGGCGCTGATCTTCCATGGTGCGAAGCTCGCGGCTGAGGCGGCGCTCTTCTTGCAGGGAGGGGTCGAGGTAGGACGAGATGGCAAATTGGCTGATCATAATCGCCAAGAGGACGAAGGTGATGTCGCCGATGCCGAAGACGAGGATGTCGAGGAAGAGCACCACGCCGGTCGCCGCCATGAGGACGAGTATCGTGCGAGCGGCGTACTTGCGCTGGTTCTTGATGATTGAGATGCCAAGCAGCAGATGCACCGCTGCGATGAGGACGAGGATGACGGTGTAGGCGGCATAGCCTGCAACGGCGATGGCGTTTTCCTCGATGATCGTGCCTTGGGAGATCTTGTGCCACAGGGAGATGAAGCCGAGCACCTCGGCCACGATGACGCCGCCGCCGACGAGGATGCACAGGATGCCGAAGAGCTTGGCGAAGAGGTTCACGCGGCGTTGGTCGATGGGGATGTCAGGGGAGATCTCCTTCTGCGTGCTGACATCGTTTTTCTTGTTCCAGAAAGCCATGGCGTCCCTTTCGCTGTTTGGGCTCGTAGCGTGTGGTTGGTAGTCAGTTCTCGACTATATCACGGGCAGATGCATCGACGGATTACTTGTTGCCCACCGCTGTTTTGCAGATGGTCGGCTTTTGAGACGGCTTGGGCGTTTAGCGACCCGCGGAAACGCCAATTAAAGCAGATGGCACCGTGCTTGATTGCAAAAACTGCCGCCTGTCCGCTGCGTGCGATTGGCAAAACCACCGATTACGTAGGGGAGGGACCCTGTCCCTCCCCATAAACCACGCATTAAGCAGCACTTTCCTAGATTCGCCGCCTACAGCCCCGCGTTCATGCTGCCGGTGCGGTAGCCGTCGACGTCGATGCTCACGTGGGAAAAGCCAAGCGCGTGGAAACGCTCGCTGCCCTCGCGAGTCATGAAGTCCAGCAGCTGCACGATGCGTTGCGGTGCAACTTCGACGCGTGCCATGTTGCCGTGGTCGTGCATGCGGACGCGCAGCTGTCCAAAGCCCTCGTCGATGAGGAGCTGCTCGGCGGCGTCGACGCGCTTGAGCAACTCGGCTGTTATCGGCTCCCCGTAGGGAAAGCGCGTTGCCAGGCAGGCGAAGGAGGGCTTGTCGGCCGTGGACAGGCCCATCTCGCGCGAGAGGGTGCGTATCTCGTCCTTGGTGAGCCCCGCTGCCTCGAGCGGGCTGAGTGCACCGAGCTCCTTGACAGCTTTGTGGCCGGGGCGGTAGTCGAGCAGATCGCTCGCATTGGAACCCTCGAGGTAGGGGATGCGCTGGCCTGCCTCGATGAATCCTAGCTCGAGCGCGCGCTTGTCGGCGATTTGGCGCAGCATGGTGAAGAGCTTACGCTTGCACAGGTAGCAGCGGTTTTGGGGGTTGTCGCGCAGTGCCTCCCAGCCGTCGACATCGTGCTCGACTAGATACTGGCGGATACCATGCTCCCTGCAGAAGGTGACCGCCTCGCTTGTCTCGCGCGCTGGGTAGAGGGGGTTTGACTCCGTGATGGCGATGACGCGCCCGCCGAGCGCCTCGTGCGCGACGGCCAGAAGGAAGGTCGAGTCAACGCCGCCGGAAAAGCTTACGGCAGCGCAGTCCAGCTCGCCGATCATGCTGCGGAGCGTGTCGAGTTTGTCGTGGAGTTGCATGGTGTCCTTTCCGGCGGAGCCGCGTGTTCTTGGTTCTAGTTTCCCATGTGCCGTCAAGTTGGTAAACCGGTTTATTGTTACGTTCTGATTGAGCGTCGCTCGGTGACACACTTTGTCCCAGTGACATTGTGTGTCATGTAGAGGGCTCACGTTAACCGGCAGACTTTCGACACGACACACAATGTCACTGGGACAAAGTGTGTCACCGAGCACCCAAAGCAAAAGCAGGGCCCGAACATATCGGACCCTGCTTTGCAGGTGTTACCGCGTTTAAACCAAGACGCTTTTCACCATGGCCTTGCTTGCCTGGTAGGCGATGACAAAGTACACGAGGTAGATCACGCAGATGACTGTCACCGTCGCGCCGACGGGCGAGGCCATGTCAACGCCGAGCTCGGACATGAGCGTCGAGGTGATCACCTGCAGCGCGCAAGCCGTGTGGCAGGCGGCGACGACGAGCGGAGCGGCAAAGTACGCGATAGTCTGGTGGCGCAGGGAGGCGCAGACCTGCGAGCTGTCTGCTCCCAGCGTGGAGAGCGTGCGGTAGCGCGGTAGGGAGTCGGCTGTCTCGGATAGCTGCTGGATGGCAAGGACCGCAGCCGTTGTGAGCATCAAGACGAAGCCGATGTAGAGCGCCAGGTAGGTGATGATCATGCGCAGGCCCATCGCCTGGTCGACCATCTCCTGGGCGGTGACTACGCTGCTCAGCGGGAAGACGGCGCTTTGGAAGAGGTGCTCGCTGGTGTTGCCTGTGCTGACGCTGAGGCCCTCTGTGTCAGAAAACGGGCAGGCTGCGCAGATTGCGCTCCACAAGAGCTCATCGCCGGTGGGGCGGTCGGTCTTGTACATCACGTTGAGGATGGAGTCGCGGGGGACGGCGCCGCTGGCCTTGAGGCTGTCGATCGCGCTTTGCGGCACGGCGATCTCTATCACGGTCGATGCAGTGGCGCTGGTCTTGAGCTCCATATCGTCGAAGTCCCTCGTTGCCGTCAGCTTGTGGCCGCCCACGGTGAGGGTGGCTCCGCCGTCGCTCAACGCCTTGGCCACCTTGTCGGTTCCGCCCAGCGAGTTGAGGATGAGGAACCTGTCCTCGGCCAGCTCGAAGGGCTTCTTGCCCGTCAGGGCGCGGACCTGGTTGACCTGCTCGACGGAGACGACCGTGGGGTACTTGAAGTAGCCGGTGTTGTCGATGTCGTACTCCTCACAGGTCTTGCCGACGGACTCGAGGAGCTCGTCGCGGCTGGTCTCGCAGAGGTAGAAGTCCATCTGGGCGCTCGACTTCACAGCGCGCTCCCAATCGGCGGATCTGTCGGCAAGGCAGGCTGCCATGTCGCCGTGGTAGTGCTCACGCGCCTTGTAACCTTCGGGGTCGGCCTTCTTCATCTTGGCGATGAAGGTGTCGTAGTCGAGCGTGCCGTCTTTGGCCTTCTTGGGGGTCCAGGCGACGTTCATGCCGGAGACCTCGCTAATGGTGGCGTCGTACTGCGTCGACTTGTCGATGTCGCCCACGAAGGCCTTGACCATGCCAAAGCCGACGGCGAGTGTCGTTGCCGCAAAGAAGAGCATGACGCAGATGACGGTCATGGAGGCAAACGCGGTGTTCACCTTGGAGCTCAGCTGGCGCAGGGTGAAGGAGCTCAGTCCCTTGAAGCGCAGGGTCTTCGAGCGTGCTGCGACGACGTTGACAAAGCCCATCACGGACCAGAAGAACAACGTCGTTCCAACGAGCATCAGGGCGGTGGCAAGGTAGAAGTGCTTGTCGATCAGGACGAGGCCGTTGATGCTGAGCTGCCAGTAGGCTAGGCCAATGATGACGAGGGAGGCGATGAAGAGCACGCAGCTTACGACGGGGTTGCGCATGATCGTCTTCTCGGACAGCTCGTGCGTGCTGATGAGGTCGGCGAGCTTGCGGCGCGAGATGTAGACGACATCCACGATGGCGGAGAGCACGAAGATCGCCGCGAAGCAGATGAGCGTCATGACGAGCGCGGAGGTCGAGACGATGAAGCGGTACTGGCTCATCGTCGCGCCCATCAGCGCGGCTGTGGCAAACGCCATGCCCTGGCTTGCCGCGATGCCGAGCGCGATGCCGACGGCCAGCGAGACAAGACCCACGATGGCGACCTCGACCAGCAGGATGCGCGAGACCTGTCCCGGGCCCATGCCAAGCGTGAGGTACATGCCAAACTCGCGGCGGCGGCGCTTGAGCAGGAAGCGGTTCGCGTAGACGACGAGGAAGGCCAAGACAAAGGCGACGGCGATGGAGAAGATCTGCATGAAGGTCCCCATCATGTCGAACATCGCCTTCGATGTGTTTCCGGCCCTGTCTAAGCCGTCGATGAGGACGGTTTGCTCTTGCAGGGAGTTGAAGGCGTAGAACATGGCAACGGCCAGCGCGAGGGTGATGAAGTAGACGCCGTAGTCCCTCGCGCAACGCTTGACGTTGCCCAGCGCGAGCTTAAGCGTCATTGCGGGCCACCTCTCCGCCGAGGAAGGCCTGCACCTTCATGATGCGCTCGAAGAGCGCGTTGCGGCCTTCGGCACCGGCGCTGACCTGGTTGAAGATGCGGCCGTCGCGCACGAAGACCACGCGGTGGGCAAAGGAGGCGGCGAAGGCGTCGTGGGTGACCATGAGGATGGTCGCACTCAATTGCTTGTTCATGGTGGAGAGGCTCTCCATCATGATGCGCGCGTTGCGCGAGTCGAGCGCGCCGGTGGGCTCGTCGGCGAGCACGAGCTTGGGCTTGGTGACGAGCGCGCGAGCAGCCGCGACGCGCTGGCGCTGGCCGCCGGACATCTGGGAGGGGCGCTTGTCGAGCACGCTTGCGACGTCAAGGGCGTCGGCCATCTTACGCACGCGGCCGTCGATCTCTGCGGCGGGGGCCTTCTGGATGCTGAGGGCCAAGGCGATGTTCTCGTAGCCGCTCAGGGTGTCGATGAGGTTGCCGTCCTGGAAGATGAAGCCGAGCTCGTCGCGGCGAAAACACGTCAGGTTCCTGCCGCGCAGGCGCGTGACGTCGCGCCCGTCGACGATGATCTGGCCGGCGGTGGAGTTCTCGATGGTTGCGATGCAGTTGAGAAGCGTGGACTTGCCGGAGCCCGACGGGCCCATGATGGCGACGAACTCGCCCTTCTCGACGACGAGGTCGATGCCGTCGAGGGCCTTTGTCACGGCACCCTTGCTGCCAAAGACCTTCTCGAGCTGGATTGTCTGAAGCGCGGGCGTTGCGCCGCTTGTGGCCGAGACGCTTGCAACTGTTGCTGTTGATGTCATGGGGTTCCCTCCTTCAAGGGGTGTTTGACTTGCAACATCAATGGTGCGCTAGCGGGTCTCTTGCTGCCATCGATTGCGCTTACGGTCGGCTTACTGTTTCGTTATGTTCGTGTCACGCTGGTGCCTGGTCGGGATTTAGTGCTCGAGGTGGCTGCGGTCGATGGGAAAGCTCAAGGTGATGGTCGTGCCCTGCCCCTTGGCGGAGCTTGCTGTAAGCCCCACACCCATCGACTTGCAGACCTGGGCGGCGAGGTAGAGGCCCATGCCAGTGGACTTGCCCTCCGCGCGGCCGTTGCTGCCGCTGAAGCCGCGGGCAAAGATATGCTGCAGCTCCTCAGGGTCGATGCCGATGCCGTCGTCGGCAATCGCAAGCTCGATGCGCCCGTGTGGCGTGCCCATCTCCAGGGAACGGGTGGTAAAGGTGATCGTGCTTGCCTGGTACTTGGCGCTGTTGGAGACGACTTGCTTGATGACGAAGCTCGTCCACTGCTCGTCGCCCAGTACCTCTGCTTTGTCGTCCAAGGCAAAGACAGGCTGCGTTGCGCTTTGGACGAGGAGATGGGCGAGGTCCTTGCATGCCGTTTTGCAACAGCGTGCGAGGCCGATCTCGCGAATCGTGTAGTCGCGAGAGAGCTCGGTGGTGCGCGCGCTGTAGAGGGCGCGCTCGCAGGCGAGCTCGATGCGCTCGACTTCCTGCTTGAGGGCGAGGGCATCGGGACCGTGCATGCGCGATAGCGCAAGCTTCAAGGTGGCGATGGGGGTCTTGATTTCATGTGTCCACAGCTCGACGTACTCGCGGTTGAGCGCGGTGGCCTCGCGTTGCTGGGAGAGGAGGGCTGCGTCGGAGGCGGCGACGTCCGCGCAGGCGTCATAGAGCAGCTTGCCATCGGCAAAGAGCGGGCGCTTCACGAGGTCGGGGAGGTAGTAGGCGCGGTCAGCGTCGTCAAGGGCGCCTTCGACATCGCGGTAGAAGCGCCTGCGTCGCAGGTAGCCCCAGCTAAGGTCGATGGCAAAGAACACGAGGACGGTGCTGGCAAGGACGAGGGCTGCCTGCGTCGGGCAGCCGAGCACCTTGACCGCGATGCCGATGCTCAGCGCGCAAGCAAGAGCAATGCCGATGGAGACGGTGTGGTCGGCAAGAAACGCGCTCGGACAGAACTGGTAGCGCTCCGTGCTCATACGAGGTACCCCACGCCGCGCTTGGTCTTCACGTAGTCCTCTGGCGCGCCGATGCCCGTCAGGGCCTTGCGCAGGCGGTTGACGTTGACCGTGAGCGTGTTGTCGTCGATGAAGGCGTCAGACTCCCACAGCTCGACCATGAGCTCCTGGCGGCTGATGGCGTTGCCGGCGCTGCGCATGAGCAGGGCGAGAATGCTCGCCTCGTTGCGCGTGAGATTCGCGGACTTGTCGCCAAAGGTTACCTTGCCGCTGCCGATGTCGAGCGTGAGCCCGGCATGCGAGAGCATGCGCTTGTCCGCGATACCGCGACGGCGCAGCGCCGCCTGGATGTGCGCGAGCAGCACCTGGGGGCGGTAGGGTTTGGTGATGTAGTCGTCGGCGCCCAGATTGAGGGCGGTGACCTCGTCGAACTCGGAGTTGAGGCAGGTGAGCATGACGATGCAGACGTCGCTTTTCTTGCGCAGCGCGCTGCACAGCATGCGGCCGTCGGCGCCGGGCAGCATGGCGTCCATGATGACGCAGTCTGGCTCTGCTTCCAGGGCCTCTGCGACGGCGTTGGAAAAGTCGCGGCAGCACTCGACGTCGTAGCCCTCTGTCGCAAGCAGGCTGGCGAGCTCACGGCGCAGGGCGGCGTCGTCTTCGACGATGAAAATCAGGGGCATGTCCACTCCAAAAAATCGGTTGCCCCTACCTTGTCATGCCCCGCTCTCAAACGCAAATGACGATTTTGTCAGATAGTGGGCGCTACGCGAAATTGTCTGAACGATTTTTCGTTCAGACAATTGGCGCAAAGGGGCGATTTTGAGAAATCTGCAGATTGTCTGAACGAAAAATCGTTCAGACAATGAGAGGAAGACGGCATGTCGAAAGCTTCTCCTCGTAGGGGAGAGACCCTGTCCCTCTCCATGTGCGCTACGTTGGCGGTATGGTGCCGGTTGGCTTCGACTTGGCGGCATTCCATCGGGGCCTGGTCTTTTGCGGGACATGTGGGTCTTGACGTCCTGAGCGAAGCGCCGCAGGCGCGGAGTCGAGGAATCTACATGCAGGCCAACGTTAGGCCGCGTCTAGGGAAACGCAGATTAAGGAAGATGCTTGCCGCACGCGATTGGCAAAACCGCTGGTTGCGTAGGGGAGGGACCGAAGTCCCTCCCCATATACCTTGCATTAATCAGCGTTTTCCTAGATCCTTCGACTCCGCGCTGTGCGCTTCGCTTAGGGCGACGTAAATGCGAGGGCTTTGAACCCCGCTATCTGCCCAGCGCCTTCTGGATGCGCTCGTAGTGGAGGAAGAGGCCCTGCTCTTTGAGCGCGGTGATCTCCTCCCAGGTGGCGAGCTTGCAGTTGGTCGCCTCGCGCGCGGCGAGCGAGACGTCGTCGAGGGCGAAGTCGAGCTTGAAGCGGTAGATGCTGTTGATGTAGTTGTCGCCGCGGGGCAGGTCGACGTTGGTGTAGCGGTAGCAGAACTGCGCCTGGTCCTGGGTCACCGTGAGGCCGACCTCCTCGAAGACCTCGCGGATGGCTCCTTGCAGCGGGGTCTCACCGCTGTCGACGCCGCCGCCTTGGACCTCCCACTGGCCTGCCGCCCACTTCTTGTCCATCGCGCGCTTGGTGATGAGGATATTGCCGTGCATGTCCTCGACGATGGCCAGCGCGTAGAGCATAAACTGCCCCTCCTGCATGAAGGCGCCCTTGCGCGGCACCGTGAGGCCCGTGAACTCCATGTTTTCGTCGTAGATGTCGATCATCTCTTCTGCCAAGGCGCTTTCCTCTCGTTTTGCTCGTTTAGGGTAGCGGCAGCTGCCTGCGTGCATCGCGCATGGGCTGCCGAGTGTCTGCTCGTTGCCGACCCATAGGGTCAATAGTGGATTTTTGCAGGTTTTCGCTGCGGAGATGTAACGGTTTCATTGCAAAATCGACGCATTGATACTGGTGACTCCCCAAACGGGGGAGCAGCTGAAACGAAAAAGGGGGACAAGGTGAAGACCGATTACGAAGATGCATACGGCGCCAAGCTACGTGCATGCAACAAAGAAGCCGTGGTGACGGTCATCGCCCTCGTGGCGACCATCGCTGTCTGGGCCGTCTGCGGCTTTGGCCTTGCAGGCGTCGACGTCTGGATCTGGGGCATGCCGCTGTGGGCGGTTGCCGGTACGGTGGGCACCTGGGTGTTCGCTATCATCGTCGCCGTCGTTCTTTCCCGTCGTTTTTTCTGCGACTTCGACACGCGTGACTTCGACGACGCGCAGGACAAGGGCGGTGAGCGCTAATGGGTAACCTCATCAGTCTGCTTCCCGTCATCGTCTTCCTCGTCATCGCGCTCGGCATCAGTATCTGGGCGCGCAAGGCGAGCGACAGCGAGGGCGGAGACTTCGCCAGCAAGTACTACATCGGCAATAGGACCCTGGGCGGCTTCGTGCTCGCCATGACGACGGTTGCCACCTACGGCTCCGTCAGCTCCTTTGTCGGCGGCCCTGGCCAGGCGTGGAACATCGGCTTTGGCTGGGTCTATATGGCAACCGTGCAGGTCACGGCTCTGTTTTTGCTCTACGGCATCCTCGGCAAGAAGATGATGCTCGTCTCGCACCGCATGGGTGCTGTTACCGTCATCGACGTGCTGCGCGAGCGCTACAAGTCCAACGCGTTAGCCATCGCCTCCGCGCTCATCATCATCGTCTTCTTTGCGGCGACTATGGTGGCGCAGTTTGTCGGCGGAGCAAAGCTTTTCGCCTCCGTCACCGGCTACTCCTATGAGATCGGCCTTGTAATCTTTGGTATCGCGGTCATCATCTTCACGACGATCGGCGGTTTTCGTGGCGTCGCGCTGACCGACGCGCTGTGCGGCATCGCGATGATTCTCGGCCTTGTCATCCTTGCGGCGGGTCTCATCTGCGCAGGCGGCGGTTTCGAGAATCTCATGAACACGGTCCACACCAATCATCCTCAGATGATGGAGCCGCTCTCTGGCGGCAGCATGCCCTACGGCCTCTACTTCACGCAGTGGCTGCTCGTCGGCGTGTTTACCTTCTGCCTGCCGCAAAGCGTCGTGCGCTGCGTGGGTGCGCGCGATACCAAGGCGCTGCGCCATGCCATGGTCATCGGCACCGTCGTCATCGGCTTCATGATGATCGTCGGCACTTCCATGGGTGTTCTGGCTGCCGGTGTGCTCACCGAGCCGATCGACGCCTACGGCACCATCGACAACATCATCCCGGCGGCGATTGCGACGACGTTGCCGCCTGTCATCGCCGGTGTGGCCATCGTCGGCCCGATCGCCGCGTCCATCTCCACCGTGTCCTCGCTGCTCATCGCCGCGTCGAGCTCCGTGGTCAAGGACCTGTGGATGCATCGCAGTGCCGAGCAGGGCAAGGAGCTGGTCGAGAAGCACGTTGTTTCTGCGAGCCAGATCGTGACGCTCCTCATTGGCGCCATCGTCTTCATCTTGGCGATTGTCCCGCCCGATGTCATCTGGAAGATCAACATGTTCGCCTTTGGTGGTCTCGAGACTGCGTTTTGCTGGGTCTTCGTCATGGGCATGTTCTGGCGCCGCGCGACCAAGCAGGGTGCGATCGCGTCCATGGTGGGTGGCACGCTCGCGTACTGCGCTTGCATGGCGCTGGGCATCAAGGTCTTTGGGTTGCATCAGATCACGATCGGTATCGTGGTGTCGCTTGTGCTTATGGTCGTGGTCTCGCTTGCGACGAAGCCTGCTGATGATGAGTCGCTGGCGCTGTTCTTTCCGATGAGGAATCGAGGTTAGCCGTTGGGTGTGGTTGATACTCGTTGATTGATGCGTGCGGGGGGGGGCTGCGCTTGTGGCTCCTGGGTGCACGCGCCGCCGGCCCCCAGCCCCGATGCGCGCTCAGGCTCGAGATTGTTTTGACTCGCCTGAGCGCGCATCGGGACCGGGGGCCGGCGGTGTCTGTGGCCGGCAGCGGCTTGCCATCCCGGGGGCGGGCATCGCTGCGCTCGCCCGCGCCAGCGAGTCGCTGCAAGGTGCGAGGGCCTGCTCGTCGCGGCTGGGGGAGGCCGAGGGGAAGATGGCTGCGCGCTTTCGCGCGCTCTAGAGTTGTCGTAGCTGGCGCTGCGACGTCCGTGAGCTGCGGCTTGTTGGCGCTTCGCATTGCTGCGCTCGCTCCGCAGGTGATAGGGCAAACCCTCGTAGGGGAGGGACCCTGTCCCTCCCCATATGCGTTGCAATTAATGGGGCTGCCGTATGTGGAATCGCCTTTTGTCGCTGCAGCACATGAATATGCATGGTGTATGGGGAGGGACAGGGTCCCTCCCCTACGGGGCTCCGGCGATTGTTAATCCCCAATTCTTGCGGAGCCTGCAGGCCAAGTACGTAGGGGCGGAATTTATCCGCCCCATCGCTGCTAGGGTCAATGGGCATCGCGTCAGCACCGTCGAGCCGCGATCCCCTTGTAG
>CAKUES010000030.1 GCA_934646835.1 uncultured Coriobacteriales bacterium | reverse complement strand
CACCACCCCCACGCCCCTTGGGGAGCCACCACTGCTTCGATTGGCAATCTACGCGCAGTACTGCTCCATGAAGTCCAAGATCTCCTGGCGGGAGTGCAGATCGGTCTTGGCGTAGATGCGCTTGATATGCGCGTGCACGGTCGCCGGCTGGATGAAGAGCTCCTCGGCGACGCGCTTTTGAGTCCAGCCCATGGCGTAGTAGGAGAGGACCTCGACCTCGCGGGCGGAGAGCATGAACTGCTCGCCTACCTGTTGCGCGCGCACGCGCATGGTTTCCTGTGGCGAGCTCTCGCCGAGCACGGCCTTGTCGAGGCCCATGAGGCGCGAGAACGCACTTTCCGATACAACCTTCTTTGCAGGGGCTTGCTTGGGTGTAGCTTCGGGTAGCTTGCAGACGCTGCGGCCGGCGCAGTTGATGGGGTGCTCGGCAAGCTCCTCGTCGACGAGCTTCTTTTGCAGTTCGCAGATCTCGCGTTCGAGCTCTGCGGTCTTGGCATCGCTTTCCTCGGCTGCCTGCAGGGCGGCGTCCCTGGCAACGGAGAAGAAGCCGTAGAGCAGAACTTGGCTGCTCACGAGCAGGATAACGCCCATGATTGCGTTGATTACGGACTCGGCGGCGATGGTAGGGGCCAGTACGGCGAGGAGCATGCGCGCGATTGCTCGGCTGCCCATGCAGACGATCCAGCTGCCGAGCGCGTAATAGTAGGGGTCGCGCCAGCCAAAGGTCATGAAGGCGATGGCGCTGTACCACATGAGAGCGCAGAGCATGGCGTTGAGGGTGGTGGTGAAGACGGCGCCGATCTCCAGCGCGTTGGGCATGAGGGCATAGAGCAACAAAGCGGCTGCAGCGAGCAGCTCGAGCATAATGAAGGTAGCCGAGTTGATCGGCTTGATGGCTCGTGTGCCGACCATACCGATGATTCCCAGGGATATGGCGATGGTGAGGAGCATGTTGGCAAGGCGGGTGGGCGGGGTGAAGGCGATTGGCGCGCCCACGGGGTAGCCTCGTAGCAGGCCGTCGACGAAGAACAGCAGCCCGATGCCCAAGCCGGCTATGCAAAGGAGCTTGTTGTTGGCGAGCAGGTCCCTTGCAAAGCCGACGAACTCGTGGCTGCGGTCTTTTCCCAGAGGCTCCTTGGGGTCATGCGTCTTGTCCCATACCACGCGCAGAAGCGGCTGAGCCAAAACCAGGATGGCGACGACGTAGTACCCGTTGGGGCCGAGCTCGTAGGAGGTGAAGATCATTAGCTCGCTGATAATCAGGCTGCCAAAGGCGAAGAGCGTTGCAAGGAGCCCGCCGCTTCTTGCCATGTGGAGGAGCCAGAAGAACATGCATCCCGAGGCGCCGAAGGTGGTAAGGGCACACAGCGGCATGCGCGTCCATGCAGGGAATGCGAGGAATCGGTCGGGGGTGAGCGCGACAAGGCAGAACATCTGGACGGCAAAGCAGCTGTAGAACAGCACACGTCTTGCGCGTTTGCTGATGTTTGCCTTGCTCGAGTCGAGTATGACGAAGAGGATCAGCATGAAGAGAAGGGCTAAGAGCATCGCGCCGTCGGTGAAGAGACCCTCGTCAGTGCTGTGGTAGCTGCCGTAGCCTGCGACGATAAGGCCAGCACGCGCCAAGGCCATGCCGAGCATGGCAGGCCAGATGAGTTTGATGCCTTCCATGATGGAAGGCGCTTTAACTGTCATGGTGTTCCCCTCATCAGCGTGCGGGTGCACGCAGTCTGTCTCTATCCCTGATTATGCCCTTAAAGAGGGTAGGGGTAATGCCTTAAATCGTCCAAAATCGTAACAAGATTTTATTCTGAGCTGACAAAAGCACGCTGAAGGGGAGATTCAGGTGACCTCTGGTTGCCTTGCCTGACAAAGAGGGGGAAGTATTATGAGCATGGATATCGATGTCGTCGAGCTTGGCGATGGTCGTGACGTTTACCACGAGCCCGAGGATCGAGCGCTCATCCGCACCGAGGACGTCTACCAGACCGAGCTCGACGCCGGCATCGAGGGCTACTCCAAGGAGCTGCTCGCCATCGTCGCGAACTTCACCAACGGCGGCAAGCCCGACGGCTACAACGTGCAGGCGATGGTCGGCCGCTCCAAGCGCGGAGAGGTTGCGGTGAGGATGTTCGCCGTCGTCGACGACTCCGTGTCCGATCCTGTCTTCACCAAAGTTGGGTTCCAGGTGCGTGGCTGCGTGGCGATGGTCGGCTGTGCGAGCGCGACTTGCTCGATGATCGAGGGCAAGACCTTCAGCCAGGCGCTGGGCATCACGCAAGACGATGTCGAGCGCGCCGTGGGCGGCTTGGCCCCGCGTCGCCGCTACACTGCCATGTTCGCAGCCGAGTGCATCAAGGCCCTGGTAGGCGATTGGATGTACAAGTGCGGCATGTCGCTCGAGAAGATGAACGAGTACCTTGGCTGCGATGAGAGCGGCGTCGCTTGCCTGATGTGCGAGCACTGCTCCCTGCGCGACAGCCGCGTCGACCTGCGCCTGAAGGAGGCCATGGCGACTGCGGCGGCGGGTGTGGTCGGAGCTGCTGAGGTAGACGGTGAGGAGCCAGCGGCGGAGGCTGCTGCCGAGCAAGAAGCGGTAGCAGTTGCAGAGCCGGAGGTTGCTGCTGAGCAGGAGGCTGCGGCCGTTGCGGCGTCTGGGGTTGTCGTCGAGGAGGCGCCTGACGCCGAGGAGGACGTGCTCGACTCCGAGGAAGCGCGTCGCGAGCTGGCAGAGAACAACGCTCTTGCCGATGCCTTCGACTTGGTGCGCAAGGCGAACAAGAACAGCAAGCTCTACAAGCCCCAACGCTGGGCCAAGGCCGGCATCGCCCCAGATCATATGGAAGCAGCGGATTTCCCTGCCTTCGTCCTTGAGCGCTTGGCGAGTTACAAGCTCGAGTATGCGGAGCAGATCGAGCAAGAGGAGCGCGAGGAACGCGAGCGCAAGGAGAGCGTGCGCTCAGCCGTGCATGCCGTGGGTGTTCCACCCAAGATTCCCAACAGGCGTTTGGCGCAGATCGAGGCAGACGAGGCCGGGCAAGAGGCTGTGGCTGCGGAGCCGGCGGTCGATGTGGTGGCAGATGAGCCGCAGGTTGAGGAACCCGTGGCTGAGGCAGTGCCGGCGCAGGATGAAGGCGCGCTCGCCGTTCCCGAGGCACCGCAGGCTGCAGAGGCTGCTGCCGATGCTGCCGATGACGATCCTTGGGCCAACCTCAACGTGCCGGACGGCTACCGCTTGGAGATGCTCGACGGCGAGATGGTGCTCGTCAAGGATGACTCTGTCGCCCCTAAGCGCAAGGAGATTGACTGCGCGCATATCGTCATCCTCAACGGTCTGAAGGACACCTACCTTTACGATAATCGCGTGATGACTGACAGCTATGCGCATTGGGCCTACCTAGCAGCCGAGGACGACCCTGTCGTGACCTTTGCCGAGTGTGTGCGCGAGGATTCCCGCGTCTACCCGCGCCCGTACCTGGCGACCAATCTCAAGAACCCGCCCTTCAGGATGTCTGCGGAAAAGATCGAGGAGACCTGGGAGAAGATCCAGGCTAGCGATGCGTACTCCGACATCGAGTGCACCAAGGCCTCCAACGGCGATGTCTACTTCTTCTCCACGAAGTACCTGACCCCGCAGTACGCCAACTCGCTTGCTGAATACGCCTCCGTCATCCGCCCCGCCAACGTGTAGCTGCGCGCTTTATTCGGAATGAGCCTGCGGCGCTCTTGCATCACTGCAGACGTGGTGGCGCTGATCGCGTAAACACCAGTGGCTTGCAACAACACGTAGGGGAGGGACCCTGTCCCTCCCCAGGCGCCGTGCTGTTTTCTGTTGGTCTTCGCATCAGTCTGACTAGAGTGTTGACTGATCACTTGATGCGACGAAATGGGCGGTTTTTGTCTTTGATTTCGCGATCTGGGCGATTCGTTTCGCATATTGAAGCGATGCGACAGATTCCGATTTGCAAAACCGCAGGTCAGAGCCTCGCGCGTTGGGAGTCTCTTGACCGACCATCGCCAAAATCACCCAGTTCGTGAAATCAAAGCCAAAAACCACCCAGTTCGCCGCGGTGAGGCCAAATTGCGCGATAACCTCGCGCCTAAAATACGTAGGGGCCGAATTCATTCGACCCCAAACCCTGCAACGCGCAGTTGGCTTCGCGTCAGCATCTGAATCTCGCACCCTCCCCAAATGTCATGCTGCCTCCTGCCGACTTTCGCGTCAGCGTCATCGAGCCCCGGACTCTACGTAGGCGCCAGACGAAGTCGGCGCCCTCAGCTTGCAACGCGCAGTTGGCCTCGCGTTAGCATCTGGATCTTGCAATCCCCGTAGGGGAGGGACCCTGTCCCTCCCCAGATGCCGCGCAACTCGCTGTTGACTTTCGCGTCAGCGTCATCGAGCCCCAAGCCCCACGTAGGCGCCAGACGAAGTCGGCGCCCTCAGCTTGCAATGGGCTGGCGGCGATTCAACAAGCGCGTGAATCTCGACAGGCAGATGCGCAGCATCATTCTGAAACTCCTATGTCATATCGATCTTGACCCGTGTATATGACCAAATTTCCGTCAATGCTGCTCAGCCCTTCCCTGAAGGCTGTGCGTTTGAGCTCGCGGTTGCTCTCATCGTTTTCATACAGGTCAAAGAATTGGAGCAGATTCAAGGTGCTTTCGTCTCCGTTGAAGCCTCCTACTGTGCCCATTGCAATCTTCCAAGTGAGCCTGTTCATTAAAAGCGCGGTTAGGATGTTGCTCTTCCAAGCATCTTCGCGCGCCTTAGCTATCGCCTTGTCTTTGTCGTCAAATGTGGGAAGCAGGAGGTAAGTCTCTTCGCCTTCCTTGAGAGCTTCTTTTGCCGATGCGCCGCCGTAGTCCTCGAAGCCAGGAAAATCAACCGAGACATCAACCGCCTCGACATTGCTGTTGCTCTCAAGGGCCTGATCCATAAGTGTCGGAACCAATGACCCAATGCCGAGCACGATAACGACTGCTACAGCAAAGACGAGCACCCCGCGTTTTAACAAGCTCGGCTTTGGGTCCTCTTTTCCCATAGTCATACTCGTTCCCTTCTTGGATAGGAGTAGGCCTGGCAGCATCTGCCCATTTCGTTCAGCGAACTATCGCCTATTATGCTCCTCGGCTCGATGCAATCTTGCTGCGAAAGCAGATGCACATCGAATGCCTAAAAAGCAAGGGGGAGGGACTTCGCGTCCCTCCCCCTTGCTGCGCCTATGCTGCCTCCGCGCTGTTTAGAACTTGAAGCCGTAGGCCTCGAGTGCGTACTTGGGCATCTCGAAGCGGATGGTCTTTTGCGGGTCGACCATCTGGCAGACCTTCACGTCGCCGATCAGCGAGAAGAGCATCGTCATCTCGTCTTCTGCGGCGCCGGTGCGCGAGCAGATGATGTCGAGCATGTCATGGACTGCGATGTCGGCTGCCTGGTCGAGCGTGTCGGCAGAGGCGATGGTGACGAAGTGCGTCTCGTTTTCCAGGACCGGGTTTGCGATCTTGAGCTCGGGCAGGGCGGTGAGCGTGACGGTAGCGTAGCCTGCGGTCTCAGCGCCGGCTACGCCGATCTCGCCGTCGCCCATCACGGAGTGCATGTCACCGCAGCCAAACAGCGCGCCGTCGCATGCGACGGGGAAGTAGAGCGTGGCGCCGGTGGTGATGGCGGTGTTGTCCATGTTGCCGCCGTGGGAGCCGGGAGTGCCGCAGTTGACGGGCTCGCCGGCGGGGGCGACGCCGATGACGCCGATCATCGGGCGCAGGGGCAGGTCGAGCTTGTCCATCCAGCGGACGGTTTTGTCGTCCACGGGGCACAGAGCGACGGACCACTTGTCGAAGCGGTCACCGCAAACGCCCTCGTCTTGGCCGGTGGCGCAGGCAGCCTGCGCGTCGAACTCGATGTTGTCGATCGTGACCTTGAGCGCACCGCCCGCGACGGCGCCTTCGACGTAGACGGGGCCGGTGGCGGGGTTGATCATGTCCCAGTCGATGCAGTCGAGGCTGTCTTCCTTCGTCTGGATCTGGTTGCCAAAGCAGTCCTTGGTGCGGATGCGCACCGTCTCGCCGCTCTCAACCTTCAGCACCGGCTCGAGGTCCTTGGAAAACGCGTACAGGACCTTCTCGTCGTTCAGCTCGATCATCTTGCTTAAACCTCCCTATCGAGAAATAGTGTCCCGTACAGTGTACTTGGATTACGCGCCTGTGCCGTGACGCCTTTGGTTGCGCGCGCATCTATTTGAGGCGGTTTGCGGAGTGCGCGCCTCTCCGTCGACGCGCGGGCATCGCCCGCAATGCGTGAGCTGGCTGTCGACTTTCGTGTCGCAGGCCGCGGGTATACTCTTGGGCAGCAAATCGACCAGGAGGAAACAATGCCTGCAAACTCCAGCGACGCCCATCGCTCCGTTGCCGTCATCGACGGCAACTCCTTGATCCACCGCGCGTTCCACGCCGTCGGTGCCAACATGACCGCGCCGGACGGCACGCCCACCAACGCCGTGTTCGGCTTCATGAGCATGTTGCTCAAGATGCTTGGGGACTTCAAGCCCAACGTCGTCATCTGCGCATGGGATGTCCATCGCCCGGATTGGCGTATGAAGCTGCTCGAGCGCTACAAGGCCCAGCGCCCTCCCATGGACCCCAACCTCGCGGCTCAGTTCCCGCTCATCCGCGGCCTGCTCGAGTCCATGGGCATCCCCTGCGTGAGCATGGAGGGCTTCGAGGGCGATGACATCCTCGGCACCGTCGCGCGCATGGGCGAGGAGAAGGGTTACCGCGTCTACCTCATCACGGGCGACAAGGACGCCTACCAGCTCTCGACGGAGCTTACCTCCATTGTCACCACCAAGAAGGGCATGACGGACGTCGCGGTCATGGACCCTGCCGCTGTCGAGGAGCGCTACGGCGTGCGTCCGGACCAGGTGCCGGACTTCCTCGGCCTCAAGGGCGATACCTCCGACAATATCCCCGGTGTGCCGGGCATCGGCCCCAAGAAGGCCGCAGACCTCATCTCCAAGTACGGCACGCTCGAGGCCATCCTCGAGGATGCGGACAACATCAAGGGCAAGATGGGCGAGAACCTGCGCGAGCATCGCGAGGACGCGCTTGTCAGCCGTGACGTTGCCACTATCCGCAAGGATGCGCCGGTCGACATCGACCTCGACGCCCTCAGCTTCCCGAGCTTCGAGCCCGCCGCGGTCACGGATGCCTTTGGCGCGCTGCACTTCAACAAACACCTGCGCGATGTCCTCGCCCTGCTGGGCGATACGGGCCTTGCCGCTGCCAACGCTGCCGATGGAAGCGCCGCTGCGTGCGATCTGGGCCTGGAGCCTGCCGATGATGCGGAGGCTCTGGTCAACGCTGCCATCGAGTCGGGTTCCGTCATCGGCGTTGCCGTCGATGAGCCGGAGGAGCTCTCCCTCTTTGGTTCCGGTGCTATGCTCGTTTTTGCGGATGGCGCCCATGTTGCGCAAGTCCCCGTCGAGGAAGCCGTGCCCTTGCTTGCCAAGCTCCTGCAGACGGGCTGCTCGTCCATGGTCGACGCCAAAGCCTCTGTGGAGAAGCTGCGCAAGCTCGCTGGCCAGGGTGCCTTCGACGCCGCGCTCATCGAGCAGCTGCTTGACGCGCTGACGGATGCTACCACCGCTTCTGATGACGATGAGGCGCCGCGCCTGTTCGACTGCGCGCTTGCCGCCTACCTGCTCGACTCCTCGCGCTCCAAGTACCTGGTGGAGGACCTCGCTTCCGAGCGTTTGGGCGTCTCCGCCCCGCAAGGTGACGACGCCCCCAGTGCCGGCGTGTTCGCCGCTGCCGCTGCGCGCGCCCTCGTCGAGCCGCTCACCAAGGCACTTGAGGAGGACGGCTCCCTTACCCTGCTGCGCCAGATTGAGCTGCCGCTCACGGCCGTGCTCGCGCGCATGGAGTACGTGGGCTGCAACCTCGACGTCGACGTGCTCAAGACCATGAGCGCTGAGCTCGGCGATCATATCGACGCCCTCAAGGCGGAGGTCTTCGAGTTGGCAGGGGAGGAGTTCAACATCAACTCCCCCAAGCAGTTGGGTGTGATTCTCTTCGAGAAGCTCGGCCTCGACGTCAAGAAGACGAAGAAGACCAAGACCGGTTACTCGACTAACGAGGCTGTGCTCAATAAGCTTTCTGAGGACCACCCGCTGCCGGCCAAGGTCATCGAGTACCGCGAGCTGGCCAAGCTGCGCAGCACCTACCTCGACGCGCTGCCGCTGCTGGTCGACCCGGCCGACGGCCGCGTGCACACCACCTACAACCAGACGGTGACGACCACGGGCCGCTTGTCCTCGAGCGATCCCAACCTGCAGAACATCCCCGTTCGCAGCGAGCTCGGCCGTCGCATCCGCGAGGCCTTCACCGCGCCGGAGGGCTGCGTCTTCGTGAGCGCGGACTACTCGCAGATCGAGCTCAGGCTGCTGGCGCACCTCAGCCAGGATGCCGGTCTCATCGACGCATTCAACTCCAACGCGGATTTCCACGCTGCCACTGCGGCGCAGGTCTTTGGGATCCCCGTCGAGGAGGTCATGCCGGAGCAGCGTAGCCGCGCCAAGGCTGTCAACTTTGGCATCGTCTACGGTCAGCAGGCCTTTGGCCTGGGTCAGAGCCTGCACATTCCCATGCGCGAGGCGCAGGAGATGATCGACCGCTACTACGAGGCCTACCCCGGCGTGCGTGCCTACCTCGACAAGACGGTGGAGGATGCGCGCGTGGATGGCTATGCCGTCACGATGTTCGGCCGCAAACGCCATATCCCGGACATCCACTCCAAGAACCCCAACCTGCGCTCCTTTGGCGAGCGCACGGCGATGAACCATCCCATGCAGGGCAGCGCGGCAGACATCATCAAGATGGCGATGATCGAGGTTGCGCGTGAGCTGCGCGAGGGCGGCTTTGCGGCCAAGATGGTCCTGCAGGTGCACGACGAGCTCGACTTCGAGTGCCCTGTCGAGGAGCGCGAGCGCCTGGAGGAGATGGTCGAGCGCGTGATGAACGGCGTCGTCGCAACTGATGCCCCCATGCGCGCTGATGTGAGCTTTGGCGACAACTGGGCCCAGGCGCACTAAGGGTACTGGGATATCGACCCCGCCTTTGCCGCCATCCGTTGGCATTGCGGCAGCTTCGCAGAGCGTCAGCGCCCGTAGGGGAGGGACCCTGTCCCTCCCCATGCACGATGCGATGCCAATGGGGACTCGATTGCAAAGTCCATGCTGTTGCTGGGCCCAGTGATAATGCCAAGGATATGGGGAGGGGCAGGGTCCCTCCCCTACGTATTTTTCCTGACATCCCACCCTTGTGCGTTTCTCTGCGCCGTTCATCCTCTAGTAACACTTTAGCGTGCTAAAGTGTGGGACAATACGCGACATCACACACGCTGTATCAGCTGCTTGACGAAAGGGGAGCTCATGGGCCGCAGTGCAACAATCAGCCGCGCCACCAAGGAGACCGATATCCTCGTCGAGATCGACCTCGACGGAACGGGCACAACCAACATCGATACGGGCGTTCCCTTCTTCGACCATATGCTCGACGCCTTTGGCCGCCACGGTCTCTTCGACCTCACTGTCCGCGCGACCGGCGACGTGGAGGTTGACGCGCACCATACGGTCGAGGATTGCGGCATCGTGCTCGGTCAGGCCGTCCGCGAGGCCCTGGGCGACTGCAAGGGCATCGTGCGCTATGGCTCGGTGACCCTGCCGATGGACGAGGCCCTCGTCATGGCGGCGATCGACATCTCCGGCCGCGGCCAGTGTCACGCAGAGCTCAACATCCCCGCTCCGAGCGTGGGCACCTTCGACACGGAGCTTGCGGAGGAGTTCTTCATCGCGCTTGCGGCCAACGCCGGCATTACGCTTCACATCCGCCAGATCTGCGGTAAGAACTCCCATCACATCATCGAGGCGGCCTTCAAGGCGGTGACGCGTGCCCTCAAGGACTGCGTCGCCATCGACAGCCGCATCGCCGACGTGATTCCCTCGACCAAGGGGGCGCTGTAATGGCTGCGCGTATCTGTGTTATCGACTACCAGAAGGGCAATCTCGCCAATGTCCAACGTGGCCTGGCAGATGCCGGCTTCGACACCTTCATCAGCAGCGACGCCAAAGATATCCTCGCAGCCGACGGCCTGGTCTTGCCCGGCGTCGGCTCCTTTGCTGACGCCATGGTGACCATGAACGAGCTCGGCCAAAGCGACGCCATCCGCAAGAAGGTCGCCGAAGGCACGCCTTTCATGGGCATCTGCCTCGGCATGCAGCTGTGCCTTGACTGGGGTGACGAGGGCTGTCCCGAGGGCGAGCGCATGGAGGGCCTGGGCCTTATCCGCGGCCATGTTGAGCGCATGCCGTCGCTTGCCGCTGACGACCGCAAGCTCAAGGTCCCGCATGTGGGATGGAACTCCGTGCGCTATGCCCAGCCTGACAGCGCGTTCTTTGCAGGCATCGAAGACGACAGCTACTTCTACTTCACGCATTCCTACATCTGCGTCTGCGATGACGAGCGCGACGTCGCCGGCGTCACCGAGCACGCCCGTCCCTTCGCCAGTGCCATCCAGCACGACAACCTGTACCTTGCGCAGTTCCACCCGGAGAAGTCCTCTGACAAGGGCATGCGCATGCTCGCCAATTTTGGGCGCATCGTAAAAGGAGCTTAAAGGTGATTCTCGTTCCCGCAATCGACATCCTCGACGGCAAGGCCGTGCGCCTCAAGAAGGGCGACTACAACCAGGTCACCGTCTACAACGACGACGCCGTCGCCCAGGCCCGCGCCTTTGCGGATGCAGGTGCCGAGCGTGTGCACATCGTCGACCTCGACGGTGCGCGTGACGGCGCGCCCACCAACATGGAGCTCATCAAGCGCATGATCGCCCAGCTCGACTGCGAGGTCGAGGTCGGCGGCGGCATTCGCAGCATGGGGGTCATCGAGCGCTACGTGCAGGCTGGCGTGCGCCGTGTGGTGCTCGGCAGCGCGCTGGTCAAGGATCGCGCCTTTGCAGAGGAGGCAGCCGCCAAGTACGGCTCCGTCATCGTCGCCGGCGTTGACGCCAAAGACGGCATCGTCGCGACCGAGGGCTGGCTGGACACCGCCGACGGCGTTCCTGCCGAGCAACTCATCGCAGACCTCGAAGCCATGGGCATCACGAGCCTCGTCTACACGGACATCGCTCGCGACGGCATGCAGACCGGCCTCGATGCTGAGGCCTATGCCCAGATGGCGCGCAAGTTCCCGGGCGTGAAGGTGACCGCGAGTGGCGGCCTTGCCAGCCTGGACGATTTGCGCAATCTCGTGGCCACCGGCGCGCCCATCGACGGCGCCATCACCGGCCGCGCTATCTATGAGGGCAACTTCACGGTTGAAGAGGGCATCGCGTGCATTCGCGAGGCGGAGAGGAGCATCGCATGCTAACCAAGCGCGTCATCCCTTGCCTGGACGTCAAGAACGGCCGCGTGGTCAAGGGCGTCAACTTCGTCAACCTGCGCGACGCGGGAGACCCCGTCGAGCTTGCTGCCGAGTATGACCACCAGGGCGCGGACGAGGTCGTCTTCCTCGACATCACCGCAACCCACGAGGGCCGCAACACCACCATCGACATGGCGAGCCGTGCGAGCGAGGAGGTGCACATCCCCTATGCGGTGGGCGGCGGTTTCAGGACTGTTGCCGATATGCGCACCATGATCGCCGCGGGCGCGGACAAGGTCTCGCTCAACAGCGCCGCGATCAAGGACCCTTCGCTCATCACTGCCGGCAGCCTCGCCTTTGGCAGTCAGGCCGTGCTCGTCGCCATCGACGCCAAGCGCGTGCCGGGCAACCCCAACAAGTGGACGGCCTACGTGCGCGGCGGGCGCGAGGACACGGGCCTCGATGCCGTGGAGTGGGCGGTCGAGGCCGCTAAGCGCGGGGCGGGAGAGATTCTGCTCACGAGTATGGACTGCGACGGCAGCAAGGACGGCTTCGATTTGGCGCTGACCCGTGCGGTCGCGCGTGCGGTCGACATCCCCGTTATCGCCAGCGGCGGCGTGGGCAAGCTCGAGCACTTTGCGGAGGGCATCATCGAGGGCGAGGCCGACGCCGTCCTCGCTGCGAGCGTTTTTCACTTTGGCGAGCTCACCATCCGCGAGGTCAAGGAGTACATGGCCAAGCAGGGCATCCCTGTGAGGTTTTAGGAGGAGCGCTGTATGGCTGATATCGAACTCAGGTACAACGAGCAGGGGCTCATCCCCTGCGTCGTGCAGGAGGCGGCGACGGGCGACGTGCTGATGGTCGCCTGGATGAACGAGGAGAGCCTCGAGCTCACCCGCAAGACGCGTACAACTTGGTTTTGGAGCCGCAGCCGTCAGGAGCTGTGGAACAAGGGTGCGACGAGTGGCAACATCCAGCATGTGCGCTCGCTGGCGTACGACTGTGATGCCGATTGCCTGCTCGTCAAGGTCGATGCGGAGGGCCCTGCCTGCCACACCGGTGCCCACAGCTGCTTCTACCGCGAGATCGAGCTGCTGTAGGGGAGGGCTGCGGGCCGCTGGCGCGATTGCCTGCTGCTTCCGTAGGGGAGGGACCCTGTCCCTCCCCATGCGCGATACGGTGTCGAACAGTTGCAAGCTGCGTCAACGCGCCATCAAGCGACTCAATGAACTTGCACGGCATATGGGGAGGGACAGGGTCCCTCCCCTACGGGGAAGGGGCTGCGGCGCCGACGTTGCAGCGAAGGCGCGGCATGCGCGTCAGCGCCGTCGAATGGCAACGCACTGCCACTGCGACTGCGGTTGGCCTTCGCTTCAGCGCCAACGGGCCCCAAACCCCACGTAGGCGCCAGGCGAAGTCGGCGCCACCGTTGCAGCCATGGTACGGCCAGCGCGTCAGCACCGTTGACCTGCGACAATCCCGTAGGGGAGGGACCCTGTCCCTCCCCATGCGCGATACGGTGTCGAACAGTTGCAAGCTGCGTCAACGCGCCATCAAGCGACTCAATGAACTTGCACGGCATATGGGGAGGGACAGGGTCCCTCCCCTACGGGGAAGGGGCTGCGGCGCCACCGTTGCAGCGAAGGCGCGGCATGCGCGTCAGCATTATTGCCCTGCCCCTCCACCATCGCCTACAATCCAGCTCATGAAGAATCACATGAAACAACAAACCGAACACAAACCCTACGTCGGCGACGTCGGCGCCCCGCTTGAGACAGGCGCCCAGAAGACGAGCGTCGGCTTTGGCCTCGTCGCGCTCGCAATGCTTGTCGGCTTCATCATCGGACTTGTGGTCTGGGCGGTGTTTTGGGCCTCCTCCGCACTCACCGAGCTGCTGTGGGTCGACGGCCGCGCGAGCCTGAGCACCCTGCTTGCAAGCGCCGGTATCCCCTCGTGGTGGCTGCCCATCGCCTTCTGTACGTTTGGTGGCCTTATCATCGGCTTATGGAGCTGGAAGATGGGCGGCGACCCCGAGTCGCTCGAGGCCGTCATGGCCACGGTCAAGCAGACGGGTGGCTACAAGCTCGACAAGCCCGCGGCCAGCATCGTCGGATTCTTGCTGCCGCTTGTCTTTGGCGGCTCCATCGGCCCGGAAGCCGGCCTTACCGGCATCATCGCTGCCGCCTGCACGCGCATTGGCAACAGCCTCAAAGCTGCGGGTCTGCGCGCCAAGCTGCTTGCCGACGTCACCGTCTCCGCTGCGCTCTCCGCGGTCTTCGCCTCGCCCTTTGCGGGCATCGTGGCGACCGCCCAGGACGGCATGCCTACGCTCGACCCCAAGGACTACGAGTTCCGCCGCCGTGCAAAACTCGTCTTGTACACGGCTTCCGCGCTGGGAGCCATCATCGGTATCGCCTTGTTCACGGCGGTCTTTGGCAAGGAAAGCGGCATCCCGCGCTTCGAGGGTGTGACGCCTGGCGCCAATAAGCTGTGGTGGGCGCTGCCCTGCATCGCCGCCGGCTACCTGGCGGCGCTGCTCTACCATGCCTCGACTGCCGGCTTCTCTGTGCTCGACAAGCGTCTGGGCGAGCATCCCGTCGCCAAGCCCGTCGCCGCCGGTCTCATTCTCGGCATCCTCGCCGTGCCGCTGCCCTACGTGCTCTTTCCGGGCGAGGCCCAGTCTTTCGAGCTCATGCAGAGCTGGGCGAGCATCGGCGGTGCGGTGCTCGTCGTCACCGGCTTTGCCAAGTGCGTGGCGACTCCGCTGTGCCTGAGCTTTGGCTGGCGCGGCGGTCACTTCTTCCCGCTGATCTTTGCAGGCATCGCGCTCGGCTACGGCGTTGCCGCGCTCGGCGGCTTCGAGCCGATGTTTTGTGTGGCGATCACCACGGCCGTCCTCATTGCCGGCATCCAGCGCAAGCCGCTGGTCGCTATCGCCCTGTTGCTTTTGTGCTTCCCGGCGCAAAGCATCGTGTGGGTGGGCATCGCGTGTCTCATCGGCGCGACGCTGCCCATGCCGTCTAAACTAGCGGCAAGGACACAGCGGGCAGGGAAGGAGGCGTAGCGTGTTCAGGCTGCGTATGGTTGGCAAGATCATCAGGGGAGCGGGGCTCGGTCACATCACGGTCGTGTTTTTCGCGCTCTTCTTTCTGTGCGCCTTCATGATCAGACTCGCAAGCCCGGAGATCGGCACGCTCGGCGACGCGCTGTGGCTGTGCTTTCAGAGCGTGACGACCATCGGTTTTGGCGACCTGCCCACTCACGGCGCGGTCTGCCGTGCGATGATCGTCTTTTTGAGCTTCATCAGCGTCTTCTACCTCGCGGTCATCACCGGCGTCGTGGTCGCGTACTGCAACCAGCTCGTGCAGTCGCAGAGCAAAGACAGCGTCGTCAAGATGGCCCATGACCTCGAGCACCTCGACGAGCTCTCCAAAGAGGAGCTGCGCGAGCTCTCCCGTCGCGCCAAGGAGCTGAGTTAGCGGCTGGAAGGCTTGCGGCTGATTAGTTTTGCACCGCCGTGTGCTAGATAAGCACCGTATACAACTCAACGTGACTAGATAAGCACCCTAGACGCATTTGTAAAAGTAGACATGCGCTTGTGGTGCTTATCTAGTATTATTGAAGCGCATATGGTGCTTATCTAGCAATACGCCGTGGTATAGGGGACGCGTTCCTTTGGGACGAGCCGCGCGGCGTGCAGACGCGGCGCCCGCTCTTGCAACCATCCTGTAGCGAGGGTGCGGCGGCCTATCGCCTATAATCAGGCGCTATGAATACTCACAGCACATTCTCCATCGCCATGCCCTATGTCATCCTCGCCGCTGTCTTCGCGCTGCTTGCCCAGCTCGCTGCCTACGGCTTTGCCACCGTGCCGGAGGGAGTTGCGCTCGCTGCATGCGACCAGCTCGCCAAGGGTGCGGATTTCTTCTCGCAGGATTGGGGAGCGGCATCGGTCTGCGCCCTCATGCTCAAGCCCGTCTACCTTGCCGCTTTTGCCCTCAACGGCGGCGCCGACGGCATCTTCTACCTTATGCGCATCATCGCGCTCGGTATCGACTTCGCGTTGGCGCTGGTGGCCTATCGCATCTTGTCGCGCAGCGTAGACGCCGCCAAGGCGCTTTGGACGAGTCTGCTCTTCCTCGCCTGCGCCACCGTCCTCTCGCGTTTGGGCGACCCCTTTGGCCTGGCGACCGCCTGTGCCTTTGCCTCGCTTCTGTGCGCTTGGGAGACCTACCTCGATGCGCTTGCTGACGATGGCGAGGCGACGGGTTATTTGCGCATCTTCAAGCCGCTGCTGTGCGGCGTCTTCGCAATCTCTGCGCTCGCGTTCTCGACGGTCGTGGGCGTTCTTGTCATCGTTGCGCTTGCTACTGTCCTCGTGGTCGCACTGCGCGCCCGCGGTGCCAGCCTGCTGTCTACTGCGTGGGTCGCCTGCGGAGCCTTTCTCGCCATCGCGGTCTATCTGATCATCGCTATGGGATACGGGGACCCGGGTGCGGTGTTCGCCGCCATCGGCCGTGGTCTTGCGGCTGGGCTGGCGCCCTCGTCTGGCCTTGCGATCGCGGGTGCAGCCATCGGTTTCCTCGGCGTTGGCGTGTTCGCCGCGTCGTATCTGGCCGATGCCCTTGCTGCTGCAGCCAAGCTTGAGCTCGCCCTCCGCATTGTCGGCTCCGCTCTCGCTGTCGCAGCGTGCTGTATCTCGCTTTGCCTGATGATGCTTCCCGCCATGCAAGGTGGCGAGCATGTCGGCAACGGTCCTGCGCAGGAGCTCAACGTCGCAGGCGAGGACGCGGCGGTCTACGGAGACGCCCTCGACATCAGCGACAAGGTCTCTGACTCCCAATCTGTCTTCATCGCCGGCGACGATGCCCAGTGGGCCTACCTGTTGCTGCCCGGTAAGCGCGATGACGTCGCAGCGCAGTGGGTGCTCCTCTCCGTAGATGCCGATGAGAGCATCGCCGAGCTCGACCTCGCTAATTGCGGCCAGATCGCAGCCAACGGCAGCTTCCAGCTCTATAAGCGCGCGAGTGCCATCGGCTCCATCTCCCAGGCATAGCCCTGCCCAACAGCAATTCGCCGAAACTGCGCCTCGAGCGTTGCATACGGCGCTGTCCTCGGCACATAATAAGTGCTTGAAACCTACTGAATGCGAGCGGCACCGTGACTGAGAACAGCAAGGAAAACATCACCCTCATCGGCATGCCGGGCGCGGGCAAGTCGACGCTTGGCGTCGTGCTCGCAAAACGCCGCGGCCTGCGCTTTGTCGACACCGACCTCCTCATCCAGGAGGGCAGCGGCAAGCTGCTGAGCGAGATCATCGAACACGACGGCCTGCAGGCCTTCCTCGACTACGAGAACGAGGTCCTCGCCGGCCTCGAGTGCAGCGGCCATGTGATCTCCACCGGTGGCAGCGCTTGCTACGGCCGCGAGGCGATGGAGCACCTCAAGTCGATCAGCACGGTCGTCTTCATCGACATCACCTTCGAGGAGATGATGCGTCGCCTGGGAGATCTGACCCAGCGCGGCGTCGCCATCCGCGAAGGCCTCACGATCGAGGACGTCTACGCCGAGCGTCATCCCCTGTACGAGCGCTATGCGGACTACACGCTGCACTCGACCGGCATGACCACGCGCGAGGCCGTCGAGGCGCTCGACGAGCTGCTCCGCTAACCTGCACCATCAAAAGGAGACTTCATGTCCGAGAAAACCCCTAAGACCCTTGTTGCCTGCATCGGCAACATGCTCTTGCTCGACGAGGGCTTTGGCCCCTACATGGCCCGCGTGCTCACGGAGGCGGACTTCGCCGCGCAGTACTGCGATGAGGAGCACGTCAAGCAGCTGATGGAGACCTTCCGCCCTGACGAGGTCGGTGCGGCAGACGATGGGCGCATTCCCGTCCTCGACGGCGGCACCATGGGCATGAGCATGCTGCCCTGGATCCGCGAGTACGACCACATCATCGTCCTCGACATCATCGACACCAAGAACCCCGACATCGCCCCCGGCAGCGTCTTCGTGCTCACGCCGGAGCAGATGGCGGAAAACACCGTCTTGCACTCCCTGCACGACTTGAGGCTCATCGATGTCATCGGCAACTGCGCGCTGGCGGGCTATACCTGCAAGTGGACCTGCATCTGCGTGCAGGCCAAGGACTACGAGCCCAAGGACTTCTGCGTTGACTTGACGCCGGAGCTCAAGGCGGCCGTCCCCAATGTGCTCGGCGCCATCATGGAGGCCATTGGCTAAAGCTGCCCATGGGCTTCGCGTTGCGCTGATTTTAGCGAAGACCTACGTAAGCGCTCAATAATCCGCAACTGGCATCTGACCTCCCGGTCCTCCATCATCTTGCTGCAGTGAATCAGCGCGA
>CAKUES010000029.1 GCA_934646835.1 uncultured Coriobacteriales bacterium | reverse complement strand
CCGCTCCAAGAGTTTTCGCAGGTCACAGTGCAAATCTGTGGCCTGTTTTCTTTTTCTGACCCGGGAGAATACCGATTTCGTAGGGGAGGGACCCTGTCCCTCCTCATAAACCTCGCATTGCCCAGCGGCTCTCCAGAGTCCCCAGCCTTCATTGTGATGGCCGGACGGGCGCTGCCCCGACAATGCAAAACGGACCCGCAGCGCTATTGCACCGCAGGTCCGTCGAGAAAAGCTAACGTTGGAGACCTAGCCCCACATGCTGTTATCAGAGATGTTGTAGCTGACGATGGTCTTGTCCTTCTTGTTCTGCATTACGACAGAGACTGTACCTGTTCCCTCAGGAACCACCGACCCGCTCTTGATCTTATTGCCGGCAATGTTGAGGGAGTAGATCTTCCAGCCCTTGGCCGGCTTGACGACGAGCTTCTGACCGGACTTCAAGCCACTGATAGACTGGCCCTCGGCAGTGCCGTTTTGGTACATGATGTCCTTTTGCACGCCGATGTAGATAGGCGCGGCGCCGTAACCAGTGATGGAACCGTCAAAGTGGCCTTTGTCTGCGTACTTTTTCAGGTCCTTAGTGCCGCTTTTGAGCGTTGTAAAGGGATTTGAATACTTTTTGACGGTCCACGTCGAGGTATGCGTCTTGCCCTTGACCTTATAGGTGATCTTCGTCGTGCCAGTTTTATGGAAATCAACATAAAGCTGCCCCGACTCCGGATACGGAGTGGTGGCGACCTTCTTGTTGCTAACTTTGATATTGGTCGCGACTTGGCCATCAGTCGAAACGCCCATCCCAGTCCTCTGGCTTTGGCCAAGGTAGACCACATGCTTGCCGTCAAACTGCTTCATAGTAAGGTAGGTATCCGTCAGCGCTTCTGCCTGGCCTGCCGTCACACCAGCCGCAACAACACCGCAGCCCATCGCGCATGCGCCGATCAATGCCAAGCTGATCATCTTCTCGCTGTGAGTGCTTGCGTCTCCAAACCGAATCATATCCAGTCCCTTCCCTGATAAGGTCCGCCCCAAGGCGGCTTTACAGGGCCATTAGACAATGACGAGGGTCTTCAATACGTGCTTGAGCGCAAAATGTGTCATTTTTCGTATGAAACGACTAGTCAGTAACCTGTATCTCATTACTGCATCGATTCAATCTTATATGCAGAAACGACATCGACGTACTCAACTCAACAGAACCCTCGCACGGCTGGCTAGATGCAGAGTACTGCAGTCACCCTACAGGCGCTTAATCACGCGGAGGAACTCCTCCTCCGCGTCTGCCTTGGCGGCAGCGATGACGGTCTCACCCGGCATAAGGCGCGTGTCAGGGTTGATCATCTCGAAATCCCCATCGCGAACAACGGCAATGAAGTTCGCTTGGCGAGGAATAGCGATGTTCGAGACAGTGATGCCGTCCTTGTGCTTCATACGCGTGGGCATCTTGGTCTCGACCATCGTGATGTCGCCCTCGCGCAAGCTAAAGACCATGCGCATGTCGCCGATAACGGCCTCTTCCTCGACCATGCGGGCGATGAGGTCCGTTGAGCTTACCGGCTCGATGCCCACCTCGCGGAAGATGCGCTCGTTTTTGGGGCTGCGCACGCTCGCAATGCAGCGCGGCACATCGAACACGGTCATGGCGATCTCGCAGGCAACGAGGTTTGTCTCGTCGTGACCAGTCAAGGCGATAAACAGATCCGCATCCGCCACGCCAGCATCTCGTTGGATCTCCGAGTCACAGCCGTCGCCCATGACGACGGTGGCGCGTTTGGGCAGCACCTCGACAAGGCGCTCTGTCGTCTCAAGGTCCTCCTCGATGACTGTGACCCTGTGGCGCTGGTCCTGCATTGCGCTGATGAGGAACTCCGCGGTCATGCTGCCGCCGACGATAACGATGTACATACGCTAGCTCCTCAGGAACTCGGAGAACTCGAACAGGTTGAGCGTGTCGATGCAAACGATTGCCACATCACCGTAGCGCAGGATGCTGTCAGGCTTGGGCATGTACGTGTTGTCATCGTGCTCGTAGACCACGACGCGCGCACCGAACTCACGCTCAAGCTCACCACAGGTGACGATCGTGTCCCTGTCCTTGAAGCGCAAGGCGAAACGAATAAGCTCGTAGTTGCCAAAGGACTCGATATGATGACCGTGGCCGGCGAGGATCTTGGTGAAGATTTCCTCTGCAACCAGCGTGGTACCGCATGCGAAGTCGATACCCAGCTGCGTATAGGCCTTCTCGCGCTTGGGAGCATAAAGGCGCGTGATGACGTGCTTGACGCCAAAGATGCGGCGCGCGACCTCCGCCACCATGAGATTGGCGTTGTCGTTGCTGGTAACGGCTGCAACCGCATCGCAGTCCTCGACGCCCGCCTCGATTAGAACTTCCTCGTCGAAGCCGACGCCCTTGACCGTCATACCGTTGAAGCTGTGGCCCAGCGTGCTGAATGCGTCGACCCTGCGGTCGATAACCGAGACGTTGTGTCCGTCGTCAGACAACAGCGTCGCCAAATGGCTGCCCACACGTCCGCAACCGACAACAATGATGTTCACGCGCTCTCCTAACCGTCTCTATTTGAAACAGCAACGATAGTAGCGCACTTTGCACCCCTCCGCGAAGCCCTAGACCACCCAGCGAACGATAGCGTCACGCAAAAAGGCTGTGGCGCCTGGCACAATCTGTTCGTAGTACTTCTTAAAGCGCTCGTCTGCAAGGTAGCCCTCCGCCAGACTCCTATGAGCCTGCGGGGTGTAGACGCCCTCCGGCCAATGCATACGCAACCAGCGTCCGTGCATCTCTGCGAGCTTGGCAGCTTCCGGATTGTCGGGTCCGCCAGCCTCCATCGCAAGCGTCAGTTGCTGCTTGATCTCCTGCTCGAGCTCGGAGGCGTCCGCATGCCCGCGCTCACCCATAGCGAGGTACTTCTCATTCGCGGCGTCGATCACCTCATCGCCATAGCGAGATCTCAGCTCGCTGCCATAAGCAGCCTCGTTTGCCTCGACCTCCTTCCAACGCTTGAGATGGGGAAGCAGCGTCGCCATAAGGGAGACTGCTTCCTCGCGCGAGATGCCGAGCGCCTCCGCCTCCATAGGAGCCGTTCTCTCGATGAAGTCATCCATGCTGACGTTCTTGGCCGTGAAGTCGCCGTGGTCATAGCAATATTTACAGAAGCTCGCATTTACAGAGCCATCGGCTTCCCTACCATGGATTTCCTCATCGGGAATGGGCATGCTGCAGCACTGGCAGTAATACTCCATCGGCATCTCGAAGAAGCGCTCGAGCGGCACGTTGAAGGACACGCAGATAAGCTTGATCATATCTATACCTGGCTCAGTCTCACCTGTCTCCCAACGTGAGACAGCTTGGCGCGTCACGTACAGCTTGCGCGCCATCTCCGTCTGCGTAACGCCGGCTTCCTTGCGGATGGCAGCGATAACGTCTTTGATTGCCATTTATGCCTCCTTCAGGCTCCCTTTCATCATTGGGCTCTATTTTCCAGCAGCAGACCGCCCTGGAACAAGAAACAGCTTGTTGCCCCAAAACAACAAGCAGGGCAAGCCCTGACACACATTGTGCCAGTGACAAAGTGTGTCACTGCAGCCCGATGGCGCCGACTTCGTCTGGCGCCTACGTGGAGCTTGGGGCTCGATGACGCTGGCGCGAGGCTAATTGCGTTTTGTTGCGGTGGGGCCGAATGAATTCGGCCCCTACGTACATTTGACCAGCGCTGCCATTGTTCCAATATAGGTATATTTACGTAGGGGTCGATTTCAATCGACCCCACGCTGCGACTTGCTGCAGGCCCTTGCCTCTCCGATGTTGAGCAGAGGCCCCGTTCACGGCGAAGGGTCTCTCCGAGCACTCGACGCCCCGACACAGACCGCTTCAGCCCAGACAAACCACATCTCCCGCTTGAAACCACGGCTCCGGTGGAGGTACAAAGGGATCGCCAACTGCAGTGTACGGAGAAAAGCGCTCGACCACGGCGACGGCTGAGGGGCAGGAAAGCACGCGCCCCGGCCTCACGCGCCTGTCAGAGCGGACCACCTTCCCATCAGCACCGACAAAGGCGATGTCTATGCGCTCCCTCATCCCAAACGTATGGACGCTCGCGCACGGAGCAAGCACCAGCACCCCATCGCCCCCAAGCCACCTTCGCTTGCGCCATAGCAAGCCACGGGCACGCGAAAAGGGCGTCACGGCAAAACGAAGCCTCATCCCTACAGCTCTCCAATCACATACGGCCTGACGCAAAACCTGAACTCCCTGCTCAACTGCACAGGCACGCCCATGCCCATCACGCTCCCACCCGCATCAACAAGAGGCCATGGGGTCATGGAGAGCTTGCAGGTGAACTCGCACACGCGCCCACTGTCACTCGCCTCCACAGAAACCTCCGCCCGATCCTTGGCCATCTCCTCAAAGAGGCACCCCTCGATCTCCGCAGAACATGCCCCCGCATCAAAAGAAGTGCCCTCTGGCGAGGCAGCTACTGCAAGCACCGCCTGCGGGGCCAGATGGTCGAACTTAGCACATGCCGCAGCGAAGACGAGCCCGTCGACGATCGCCACGGCAACCATGAGGATCACGGGCATCACGACGCAGAGCTCAACCACCATCTGACCTGCTTCAAGACGCTCGTCCCAAAGCCGACCTCTCATCGCAACCCACCCCGCACGCTCGACAAGCTCTCTGCAAACAGACCCACAAAGTCTCCCATCTCAGAGATGCCGATCGACTTCTCGCCAACGCCGAGGTTTCCCAAACTCAAAGAGAGAGTCGCCAAGACCAAAACATCGCCTGTCGACACCTCGCCCTCTCCCAAGTCAAGTCCCCTGAGCATCTCGATGGCGTTGGAAAGCTCGCCGATGCTTACCTCGGAGGCAAGCTCAGCTCCGCGTTTCGCAGACAAAAGCGCCTTAGACAGGCCGCTCCCATCAGCCTCCAACACATCCTTGCTTGCAACTAGAACCGGCTTGAAAGCCTTGAGCTCCGCCGGCGCCAGGCCGCTTGCCGTGACAGCGTCGTTAAAGCCGTCCGCCACCCATGTGGAAAGGTCCGTTCCCACCAATGGGATCGAGGCGAGCGCGCCCTTGATGACCTCCTCCACACCGGTGACACCTTGAGCATATGCCCCCAGCGCCTTGCCCCAGGCCCCAAACAAGGCCTTCGCAAGCGCGCCAGTAACGCATTCTTGGGGAACAAGCCCCGAGCCAACGCTGGAGATGACCTGCGCTTGGTCGACAGCCTCGTCTTCTGCCAACGTTGCAGCGGAGACAGCAACGCGCGGCGCCAAAGTCATCTGGCCGCCTGCAAAGCTGCCGCCCACACTCGCCGTGCTCTCATCGGCAACGACGATGCAGACGCAGCCATAGCGACCAGGAGGCTGGATATTGAGGCGCATGCCCGCAAGCGAGGAGAGGGCGTCCTTGAACGAGCCTTGCATCTCCTCAGCTGCATCGCGCAGCTTGCCGGAGCTCTTCTCCACCTCCTGCGCAGCAGCCCGATAATCCTCGGAAGCCTCAACGACCAAGCGGTAGTAGTACTCGAAGCCGTTATCGATCGAAGTCGAAGCGCTGGGAACACGCCCCAAAGTCACGACGGAGAACTTGCACTCCGCGCACTCGGACACTTCTCCCGCATCGATAGCGCTCACAGAGGCCCTGCCCGCGGGACTGCCCTTCGCATAGCCAGGGCAGCCCTCGTACGCATGAAGCACTTTTCCCTTGCTGCCTTGGCATACGGGATACGCAGACTCCGTGTAGAGGTAGGTCTTCTTCATCTGCTCCTTGTTCCTCGCTAGAGACTTCAGGCGGGGAACCTCGTTTCCCTGTGAGTCAACGCTCACACTGCCTTTAGACACCGTCGCAGCCGCATATCCGTAAAAAGCCTTTCTCGCCACAGACTCCGCAATAAGCTCCGGAGAACCCCCGTATGAAGATCCCGCCTCCTGCTTCTGCCGTGCTTTGTAATAGGCTTTCGCCCTCTCGATCGGAATGGAGAAACTCCATGAGTCGACATCCGCGTACTGGGGATTGGCTGCTCCAGAGAGCCCCGCCAAAGTCGACGCTCTCTCTCGCATGCAGACGTCACCGGCGCAGTCGGCCTGCCATGCGCGCTCCTTTGCCCGCTCCATCTCCTCGCGAGCCTTCTCCTGCTTCTTCACCTCCTCCTCGACTTCTTGCTCCTTCGATGCGATCTCCTCGGTGGCGTCGCGCAGCTCCTCTCCACCGGAGACGCTCAACTTCTCGCCAGTCAACGGCAATGGCACAGCCACGCCGTGGTAGGCAATGCCGCTGACGGCAGAGTTTGCCTCAAGCACGTCGTAGACCCTCTTGGTGCATATGGCGGGCATGAGCTTCTGAGCCATGTTCAAGCCCTTGACAGCGCTCTTTGCAAAGCTCTCTCGTGTCTCGAACACCCTTGACCCAAGCTCGACGAACTTGGCAGCCACGCCTTCCCCACCAGGAACGAAGGCAGCGACAGCAGAGGCCGCGTAGCTTGCAAGCCCAATGAGCGACAACGAGAGAATCGCGGCATCGATGGTCTGCGCATAGACGACGTACTCGGCCACAGCGCCATCCGCAGCCAGCGCCGCCGCATCTGCCACGTACTGGATCTGGCCAGAGCGCGATTGCACCCAGCACGCCTGCACCCCGCCAAACGCCAAAACGATCGCAAGCAAGAGCGCGATGGCAGTGCCCACCGTTGTGAAGCCCTCCTCGCCCTTGGAGATGAACAACCCTCTCATTCCCATTGCCCTATCCACTCGGACGGGCTTGCCACCTCGTCGCCGAGCCACGCCGGACGCAGTGCGCTCACCAGCTCACAACGCATGAGCGCACAGCCATCCCCCGCCGCTTCAGTCATAGAAGAGGCACTTATCCCCAGCAGGAGCAAGGTCTTGACGTGCCCTTCGATGCAGACCGACGCCGAGCCGGAGCCCTCTCCCTCACCAAGCTGGACCTCCCATGCGCAAGCGCTTGTGTGAAACAGATCGAGCGCAGGAAGCGCCTCGAGACGACGTATGGCAAAAGCCCGTACCGCCTCATCGCTGCATGACCCAAGAGCCGCAAGTCTACAGGTCTCCGCTGCTGCAGATTGCATCACGCAGCGGTCGTACAACAGCACGGCTGGCTGGAGAAGCAAGGCGAACAGGGCAAGGAGCAGCGGGAGGGCAAACGCCGCCTCCACTGTGCTCTGACCCCGCTCGTCTGCCAGCAGGCGATCAATAGAGAAGTGCATCGACTATCCCTCCCTGGGCTTCTACCGAATGGCTGGCGTGTCTTAGGGCGATGTCGGAGAAACCGCCGCCAGCGCCAAAGCGCCACAAGGCACCGCAAGCGACCGCGATGACGATGAGGACAGCGCAAACCACCGCATACTCAAGCGACGCCTGCCCGCTTTCTGCCCCCTGAGGCAAAGCACACACAGCTACAACCCGTTCACTCCGTCGGAGATCGCAGTCCACAGCTCGCTTATCTTGCCCTTGAAGGCACTGATGGCGAGCATGGCTATAACCGCAAGCACACCAACCAAGATCGCGTACTCCGTCGTACCCTGCCCCTCCTCTCCGCCGTGCTTCAAACGGTAAACAGCGCTAACCATCGCGATATGGGTCCTCATTGCAAGCTCGTTCATCGTTCTTACCTTCCCTTTCTCTTTGTTCTTCTCTCTGCAAACACCTCAGCCTGCCCTCGCCCGCCTAGGTGCCCATGAACTGCAAGAGCATCGGGCCCATCACCAGCAAGAGCATCGCAGGCAAGATGAAGACACCAGTGGGGACGAGCATCTTGACGGGCGCCTTCGCGACCTCGCGCTCAATCTCCGCCTTTCTCACCTGCCGCAACGCCGCGGCAAGCCTCCTCAACATCTCCGCCAGCGGCGCACCCTGCGCCACCGCCCTCGAGGCGGTGTCCGCAAAGCGCTTTACCGAGGGAGAGCCGATTTCATCGGCCATCGCCTCGAGCGCAGCCTCCCTTGAAGTGATGGCATGCTCCCAGCACTCTTGTGCTGAACCCACCCTGCGAGAGAGTTCGTTGTCAAAGCGCGCACAGTACAGCTTGAGCGCAGCATCGAAGGAAAGCCCCGCGTCGATCCCCATGGCCACAATGTCGCAAAACATCGGCAGCTCTTTCTCACAGCTCGCCCTGACCAACTCACGGTGTCGACGCTCAAGATATGCGGGCATCTTTCTTGCAAAGACCGCACTTGCCAGCAGACAGAGCGGGAGCAGCGCAGGCATGAGCGCCATAGCCGCAACACCACTCACGGCTGCCAGCAACGCAAAGGCGAAAACCGGGTCCTCGAGCGCTTGGGACAGCGTGAGCTTTTCTCGCGTCAAACGCCTCTTGCGCGTCGCAAACTCCCACACGGCGCAGCGGGCCAACTGGAAGCCCGCGCAAGCCGTAGCAAGCAAGGCGAGGCAGAGCAGCAGATAGATCACATGCCCACCCCCTCGCCGTCGACGTCAACTGCGAGAGTGCGCTTGACCAAGACAACGCCCACAAGCTCCAAAATCACCGCGATAACGAGAAGCGCCACCCCTAAGGCCGACTCGAAGAACTGGCTCAAGTACCCGGGAGACACCAAGGAGAGCAGCGCCATGACGACCAGGGGCATGAGGGCGACGACGCGCGCGGAAAGCTGTGCTTGAGTCGTCTTCGTCACCAGCTCCTCCTCGAGATCGGAGCTCTGCTGCAACATCAGGGAGACGCTCTCGAGGATCTGGCTCAGCGTGCCACCGCATCGATGCTGGATCTCCATGGCAACCGCCAGACACGCAAACTCGCCACCGCCTGTGCGCACCCGCAGCTCCCCCATCACCTCCTCGAAGCTCTGCCCTGCGCGCAATCCGTAAACCGCGCGGCCGAGCTCCCTGGACACGGGCCCAGAGCTGTTCTTGACCGCATATTCCAATGACCTCTGGAGCGAGCCGCCGGAGTCAAGCGATATGCATAGCAAGCGCACAGCCTGGGGCAGGGAGCTCCTCAGCTCCTGCCGATAACGCTCACCTCGTATCGCCGACATCAGCCGCCTCACCTTGGGGATCCGCCCAAGCGCACCGGCAAGCTTCATCTCCGCAGCCTCCAGCAGCTCTGCAAGTGCGGGCAAACGGCCACCATTCGACATTCGCAAGCGTGCGACGCCGCGCTGAAGCCCCTCGAAGGCGAGCATCCCGAGCTTCATGCCAGAGGTACCGGCGCACGCAAGCGCAGCACTCAAGGCAAGGACACCTGCTGCCTCCATCGCTCAACCTCCTCTTGCGTCGCCAACCCGTCTATGACAAGCTCGTCGATCCACTCGGGAGCGCGCTCCCACACATATGCGCCGGTTTCCTTGTCCCAACGAACAAGGGTCGAGTAGGGAAACCTCTCTCCTCCCTCGAAGAAGCCGCGCTTTCTCGAGACGATTTGCGTGATGCGCCTTCCCCCGCCGAAAACACGGTCCTGTTGCACGATGAGGTCGAGGGCGGAGACTATCTGTCCCTCGATGACCTCCGTCGGAAGCTCCATCCCGTAGCGGACCATGGTCACCAAGCGCGTCATCGCCTCACGCGGTGAACCCGCATGCAAGGTCGTGAGGCTGCCGTCGTGTCCCGTCGTCATCGCCTGCAGCATGTCGAGAGTCTCTTCTCCCCTGCACTCTCCAACGATGATGCGGTCGGGCCTCATGCGCAGCGCGTTGGTCACCAAGTCCCTGATGCCCACCGCGCCTCGACCCTCGGCGTTCGCCATGCGCGTCTCCATGCGCACCACATGGGGATGTGTGTCGAACCTGAGCTCTGCGGCATCCTCGATCGTGACGATGCGCTCGTCATGGGGAATCTCGCGCGACAGCGCATTGAGCAGAGTCGTCTTGCCGCCGCCGGTCCCGCCGCAGACAGCGATGTTCTTGCGTGCCTTGACCGCCCAGGAAAGCAGTGTCGCCATCGGCTGCGTCATGCTGTCCATCTCGACCATCTCGTCCAATGAGAAGGAGCGTGCCTTGAACTTCCTTATCGTCAGCAAAGTGCCTTGAACGGAGACAGGCGGAATCACGACGTTCACGCGGTGACCCTGCGGCAGGCGCGCGTTCACCAGGGGTTGTTGGTCATCGACGCGCCTGCCCAAAGGCGACACGACGCGGTCGACGACAAGCCGCAGCTGCGCCTCGCTGTCAAAGCGCTCCTGAGCGGTATAGAGCCTACCCTCGCGCTCGAAGAAAACGCTATCGGGTCCGTTGACCATGATCTCCGTGACGGAGTCATCGAGCAAAAGCGACTCGAGCGGCCCTAGTCCGATGATCATGTCCACCGTCTCGTCTATCAGCCGGTCAAGCTGCTCACCCCCAACTGCATCGAGCCCCGCCGAGGCCGCCACCTGCGCAACCAAGGCGCTCAACTCAGTCCGTGCGCGCTCCCTGTCAAGCGAGGCGAGCCGAGCGAGCCGCTCCCCCGCAACGTCTTGGTACAGGCGCTCTCTCAGCACCCTCTTGCACTCCGCAAAGGAGGACGCCCCGCCGGCACTTTCTTGCAGCGAGCCTGCCTGGCGCGTGTAATCCGAAAGCCTCATTTGAAAAGCCCCTTCTTCCTGAACCCCTCCAGGTCGCAGGGGATGCCGACGCGGGGCAGGGTTGCGCGCAGCAGCATGCTCATGCCCGCGACGACGGGATTGCCGGATTCTGCAAGCTCCTTGAACTCGCCGCCTCTCAGCAATTCCTCCACCACCTCGCGGCCATCGGGAATGCAATGCGCTTTCTCCACGCCCAGTGCGCTTGCCACATCCGCGGGACTGAGCGGGCAGCGGCTGTTCCAGCGGTTGTAGGCAACGACCATGCGCGTACTGGGCACGCCCAAGCGCGAGCACAGCTCGCTTGCCTTCACCGCCGCGGCCACCGACGCAGGCCGGCTGTCCGCCACCATCAAGAACAGGTCGCACTGCAGCAAAAGACCCGCCGTGAAACCCGACCAGTACCCGCCGGTATCCGCGATGACCAATCCCCTGCCTGCGCGAATCCTGCTGAGGTTTTCTGCCAGCTCATCGCAGACCTCGTCTGCCACTTCGGGAAACACCGGCGCTCTGTAGAGGTCAAAGCCCTGCTCGCACTTGATAGGCTCGCAAGCAGAAGGGTTCGCAAGCGACGGCGCGCCGTCGTCCAACCCGAGCCAGAACCCGTAGTCGCCAAATTGAAGGTCGCCTTCGAGCAAGACCGTGTTCACTCCCTGCTGCGACGCAAGGCAGGCAGCAAGAAACGCCAACGTACTCCTGCCAACTCCTCCGCTTCCACCCACGACCGCAATCAACGGGGCCAGCCGCTCGCTTTCAACCTCAGGCTCTGCGGCTTCTGCAACGCCGCCCTCCAATGCGTCAAGCTCGAAGCCAACGTGGCCTTCCTCGTCGACGTCGAACTCCCCATCCTCGTACCAAGGCAGGTCAACCCCGTCATCCGACCGCTCGCTCACAGCGCACTCTGCGCTGCAAAGTTCCTCAGCAGCCTCCGCAAACTCCTCGCCCTGCACTCGCGGGCGCCACCCGCCCTCGAAGCCGTAATGCTCGTGTTCCTGCCCCTGCCTGTGCTCTTGCATCGTCATTCCTCCTCCGTCTGGCTGCCCGGCAAAACCAAGTGGATGGTCCCCTTGCATGAGGCAGACAGCAGATCGCTCACGCTCTCCGGCGTCACCGCCAAGGTCACCCACGTAATCGCTTTAGCGCTGTCGGGGTCGGTGAAGGCGCTGGTCTCAAGTACCAAGATCTTCTTGCCGAGCAACACGATGCGCCCTTTTGCGGTCTCGACGTAAACGTCCACGAAGGAACCCTCCTGCACGCTGCCGCCAACTGCCAAAACGTCGTCAGATGCAACGCTCACGGCCTCGAGCCCCTTGGGCACGCTGATCCTCGAGCTTCCGTCGCCGATGCGGCTCATCAGAATCGGCTCGCCTTCCTTGATGTCGGTCTCAGCAACCAGACCCTCCACCTGTCCCAACTCAACCGCAACATCCCCGCGAGGGAGCAAGTCTGTCAGCCACGTCGTAACCGTTGCGTTTCCGCCGTCGAGCACAGTGCCGGTCCCGATGTCCTTACTCGCTACGACCACCTGCGTCTGCTCGCCGCCAAACCTCTCGATCGCCGCCTGCCGCTTGACCGCAGCCTCGCTGCTCACTGTCGCGGTATAGGCGAACACCGCCACGGCTGCCAACGCCGCGCACGCAATGCCCACTGCAAGCTGTTTTTGTTGAGAAGTCATCCGTGCCCCTTCCGACGATGTGCGGGAATCGGTTTTACAACGGATCGACCTGTCAGAACTACCCTCCGGTTTTCTGTGACTTCGCCGATTGAAATCAGACCAAAACAAGAACGGTTTTTGCCAAAAAGAAGATCACCCCAGCTCAGCCGGGGTGATAAAACTCAGATATTCGGAGTGATGACGGTCAGAGGGTGCGGAGAAAAAAGATAGGGACACAGTGATCTCGCCGGTTTTCGCCGGCTCACTGCAAGCTGTGGCGCCGACTTCGTCTGGCGCCTACGGGGACCTTGCAGCTCATCGACGCTGACGCAATGCCGGTAGCGCGCCGCAAGATTTGGGGTCGAATTCCCGCACGGCATATGGGGAGGGACAGGGTCCCTCCCCTACGGAGGCTGCAGCTCATCGAGCTGCGGTAACTCGCCGGTTTTCGCCGGCTCACTGCAAGCTGTGGCGCCGACTTCGTCTGGCGCCTACGAGAGCCTTGCAGCTCATTGATGCTGACGCAATGCCCAGAGCCCGCCGCAAAGTTTGGTGGGGGGACGGCACATGACACCAGATGTACCAGTGACAAAAGGTGTCACCTCAGCGACCCGCTTTAATCCCCAGTTCGTCGAGGTGACACCTTTTGTCACTGGTACGTTTGGTCAGCACCCCGCGGACCCGCCGCACGCCCCGCCACCTCGCCGCAACAAGAAAAGGGTGCGCCGATCACTCGACGCACCCTTTTCTCGCATGTGCTCTGGCAAGCACAGCCTTATTCGATTTACAGCGAGCTCGTCTCGCCCAGCGATTTGCCGGCGGTCTCGGGCGCCATAGCGATGGAGAGCACCAGGCCCAAGATAACCAGTCCGGCGGCGACGAGCATCGTGGGGCCGATACCAAACGCAGCCAGGAAGACCGGTGTGCCGTAGGTCGCGATAATCGTACCGATACGGGAGATGCCGATTGCGACGCCAACTGCCGTCGCGCGAACCTCCGTGGGGAACAGCTCGTTGGGATAGAGCCACTGCAGGATGCCGGGGCCACCGCTGAAGAAGGCGTAGAGGCCAAAGGCACCGATGATGACCGGCAGCGGAGCATCCGGGAACAGGCCCAGGACAACCAGGCCAACCGCCATGCAGGACAGCGAGCGGATCAGCAGCGGCCTGCGGCCCATGGAGTTCAGCCAGAACATCGCAGGGATGGAGCCGATCAGGAAGAAGAGGCTCAAAACGCTCTCGCCCAGAATCGCGGACCTGCCGGTGCCAAAGCCAAAGGCAGTCATGATCTCCGGACCAAAGGTGTAGATCGCGTACATCGGGACGACCTGGCACAGCGTGACAACACCCAGGAAGATGATGCGCTTGAGGTAGCCCGTGGAGAAGACCTCTGCAAAGCCGGTCTTCTGGGGAGGCGTGGTCATCTCCTCGAAATCGACGTCGCTGCCAAAGACGCGGTCCATGACGGCGCGTGCCTCCTCGTCGCGGCCCTTGCTCTTGAGCCACAGCGGGGACTCGGGGATGTCGCGTCGACCCAACAGCAGGAAGACACAGGGGACCACAGCGGAGCCGAGCATGATCTTCCAGCCGCCGTCAACGACGCACAGGCCAAAGCCGACGAAAGCGGCGACCGTAGCACCGAGGTACCAAGCCGCAGAGACCATGCCCATGGAGATCGAGCGATGCTCCTTGGGAGTGAACTCCGCGATGAGCGAGGTGGCGATCGGATAGTCCGCACCGACGAACACGCCGATGAAGAACCTGATCAGGACCAGCTCCCAGGCGCTGGTGACGCCCATGCTCAGCAGGGAGAACACGGCGATGGCCACGATGTCGACGATGAACATCTTCTTGCGGCCGATCATGTCGGTGGCATAACCGCCGAGGATGCTGCCAAAGAGAATGCCTACCAAGACGGAGGCGCCGATGGCGGCGCTCCACTCCGTCGTCAGGTTGAGGTGGGGACCGATCTGTGTCAGCGCGACGCCGATCAAAGAGAGCACGTAGCCGTCGAGGAAGGATCCTCCGCTCGAGAAGAACGTAATCTTGCGGAGGAACGGGGTCATTGCAACCTCATCGAGAGTCCTCCTCGCTGCGTTGGCGGTCCTCCCGATGGCACCTGAAGCGCTGGAAGCCATGGCGTCCGCATTCATCTGCGGGCAAGCTTTCGCGTTGCTCATAAGTGCTCTCCTCCCTTTATTTCAATAGTTTCTTCTCGATTTTCATGCTGCAGGTGCGGGGGAAATCATCCACGAACTCGATGATGGTCGGCACCTTGAACGCAGCCATGTTCTTCTCGCAGTACTCGACAACCTCAACCTCGGTGATCTGCATGCCCGGCTCGGGCAGGATGAAGGCCTTGACTGCCTCGTCGCGGATCTCGTCGGGAACGCCGATGACTGCCGCCTCCTTGATGGAGGGATGCTCCTCGAGAACGCCCTCGATCTCTGTCGTGGAGATGTTCTCGCCAGAGCGCTTGATCATGTTGCTCTTGCGATCGACGAAGAAGAACCACCCATCCTCGTCGTAGTAGCCCTTGTCGCCCATGCGCAGCCAGCCGTCCTCGGAAAGCGTCTCGCGTGTGGCCTTCTCGTTGTCGACGTACTCGAGCATGATGGAACGTCCGGGAACGCCTTTCACGCAGATCTCGCCAACCTCGCCGGCGGGCAGCTCGTTGCCCTCATCGTCGACGATTTTGGCCTCGTAGCCAAGACCGACGCGACCGATGGAGGGCCACCTGCGGGGACCGCACGGCGTATCGGTGAGAACCCAGCAGACGGACTCGGTGGAGCCGTAGGTGTTCATGAGGCTCACGTTGAAGCGCTCCTCGAACTCCTCCTTCTCGCGGACGGAGACAGGCAGGAAGTAGAGCATGTCACGCAGGCTGTGATCCTTGTCGAGCTCGCTGGCGGGCTGCAGCAGCAGCGTGCGCAGCATCATGGCGACGCACTGGGCCAGTGTCGCGCGGGACTCGCGCACCTGCTCCCAGAAGTGGGAGGCGCTGTACTTCTCGGCCACGATCAGGGTCGCCCTTGCGGTGAGAACCGGGGTCAGGGCAGCCAGCTGGAAGTTGGAATGGCATGCGGGCATGGTGGAGAACATGCGGTCCTCGGAGGTCATCGCAGTCTCCCAGTTGCCGTAGTAACCGGAGTAGATCAGATTGCCGTGAGTGAGGACGACGCCCTTGGGAAGGTTAGTCGTGCCGCTGGTGAAGAGAATCTCGCAAGGATCGTCCGCAGACAACTCGAACTCCTGATCCAAGGTCTCGTTCTCTTGGTCCAAAAGCTCGGCAAACAGCGGGCGACCGCCGGCCTGCTCGGACTCACGGGTGCGGGCGACGGCAAAGCCCTCCGGCAAGCGGCCAGCTGCGGTGATCTGCTCGTAGAGCTCGACGAAGCAGGGCTCGATGACAGCGCGCTTGATCTTGCACACGTCAAGCGCGTACTCGCACTCAGCCTGGAGGTACTGTTCGTTCATTGGTACGGTAATTGCACCGATTTTTGCAAGACCGAACATGCACATCAAGAACTCGGGGCAGGTGTGCATTTGGATGGCAACACGCTCACCCGGGGTAACGCCGCGGCTCAAAAAGACGTTTGCAGCCTGATTGATTTTGATGTTGAACTCACGGTAGCTGTATTTCTCCTTGCTGCCGTCACGTCCTTCGAAGACGAAGAATTCCTTGTCACCACACTCGACTGCGAGCTTGTCCCAAAGACTTGCCAGCGTTTCGCCGCCAACGATGTCGACCATATTCTTCTCCTATGTTGATGCACCGTTTTCACGTACTTGCATTCGCCGAGGGGTGCAATATCCCCGGTAAATACAAAGCTCCCAGAAGGGCCGGGTTTAGGAGACCCGGCCCTGGGTTAACTCAAGAGGGAGCTATCTCTCGAGCTTTCGTGCTTTGTTACTCAGCGATCTTCACGACGCCGGACTCAGCCAGAGCAGCGATCTGCTCCTCGGAGTAACCGAGCTTGCCGAGAACGTCAGCGGTGTCGCCGCCCTGCTTGGGCATGGGACGCCAGACCTGACCAGGGGTCTGCTGGAACTTGGGGAACACGCCGAGACCCTTGAAGGTCTCACCGTCGACGGTCTCCCAATCCATGAAGTCGCCGCGCAGCTTGAGGTGCTCTTCCTGGACGAGGTCCTCGAACTCCATGACGACCTGTGCAGCGATGCGGTGGTCGGCGAAGTCCTGCTCGATCTCGTGCTTGGAGTGCTGCAGGCAGTAAGCCTCGAATGCAGCCTCGATCTCTGCTGCATGGGGGTTGGACAGCCACAGGCCGGAGGTATCCTCGGGGATAGCCTCGGTGCCCCACAGGTGACCCAGACCGATGGTCTCCAGGAAGTACTTGTTCTGGTCAACGCCGTACAGGCAGACGCCCAGGAAGCCGTCGTTGCACTTGTACTCGCCGATGCCGCAGAGGTTCTGGTTGCGAGCGCCGGGGCGAGGCCAGATGATGCCCTCGTTCAGGTAGTCAACCAGGTAGTACTGGCCGATAGCCAGCAGGGTCTCGTACATAGCCAGGTCGATAGACTCGCCCTTGCCGGTACGGTTGGCCTTGTGCAGTGCGGCCAGGGTGGAGGAGACGACCATCAGGGTGTTGAAGTAGTCACCAGCGTAGGGGCCGGGGTTCATCGGCTGCTCCTGGGTGCCGTTCTGGCTCATGTAACCGGAGTAAGCCATGACGGTCAGGTCGTAAGCAGCGCGCTTGACCATCTTGGGATCGCCAGTCTGGCCAAAGCCGGACAGGTGGACGATGACGAGCTTGGGGTTGATCTCCCACAGAACCTCGTCGGTGATGCCCTTACGAGCCCAGGTGCCGCCCTTGGAAGCCTCGATGAAGATGTCGGCGTCAGCCAGCATCTTGAAGAGGATCTCCTTGCCCTCCTCGGAGAAGTAGTTCATGGAGACGGAGCGCTGGTTGCGGCGCTCAGCCTGCTTGACATAGGCAGTGTCGCGAATGGTATCGCCGGCACCAGTGTTCTCCAGCCAAGTGACGTCAGCACCCCAGTCAGCCATCAGATCGCATGCCTTGGGCACTGCGAGCTCGACTGCTGCGTAGACGACCTTGACGTCGTCGAGAACACCGAAGGAAGGCTTGTTGAATTCCATTGCCATTTGTGAAGCTCCTTTCGAAGCGGCGGCGCGATATTTTACGCGCCGCCGTCAACTGTTGGACGAAATACGCTCAGTGGGAAACTTAAGCGCGGTACTTCTTCAGCTCGAACTTGGAAGCGGTGAGGATCATCATCTCGTCGGTACCACCGGAGACGCGGTCGACACGCAGGTCGCGCCAGATGCGCTGGATGCGATGCTCGCCAGCGACAGCAACGCCAGCCAGGATCTGCATAGCGTCGTCAACGACCTCGAATGCGGAGTTAGCGCAGTAGTACTTGCACATTGCAGCCGCGCCCGGATCGAAGTTGCCGCCGTTGTTGTCGGCCTCCCATGCCGTTTCGTACAGCATGTTCTTCATGTTCTTCAGCTTGATGGCCATCTCGGCGACCTTGAGCTGGTTGAGCTGCTGGCGGCCGATGGGCTTGCCGAAGGCGATGCGCTGGTTTGCGTGGCGGCATGCATCCTCGTAGCAGGCGATTGCGGTGCCGTAGTCGCAAGCACCGACCAGCCAACGCTCGAAGTTGAAGTCGTTGATGCCGCGGGCAAAGCCGTTGCCCTCCTTGCCGAAGATGTCCTTCTCCTCCAGCTCAACGTTGTCCATGTAGACCTCGCAGCAGGAGTCCATGCGCAGGCCGAGCTTGGCCAGCGGGGACAGGGAGACGCCGGGCTTGGACATATCCAGGAAGAACTCGGTGAAGACGTCGGGCTCGTCGGCGTTGCGGGCCATGATGACGAGGTACTTGACACCAGCGGAGGAGGTGATGAAGGTCTTGGTACCGTTCAGGTAGATCTTGCCGTTCTCACGCTTGTAAGTGGTCTGCAGTGCTGCAACGTCGGAACCTGCGCCGGGCTCGGTGCAAGCGGAGTTCCAGATCTGCTCACCAGTGCCGACGGTAGCCAGGACAGCGTCGATCTGCTCCTGCGTACCCTCGCGGATGATGGTCTCGAAGCCGGGGAGCTGATAGAGGACGTAGGTGGGGGCGCCGTAACGGCCCAGAACCTCGTAGACTGCCATCAGGGTCACAGCGGGCTGCTCCAGACCCAGACCGCCATGGCTCTCGGGGAGCATGATCTGGTCGAAGCCCAGCTCGCAGAGGCCACGGGCCCAGCGCAGCGGGTACTCGTGCTTCTCGTCGCACTCAGCGAAGTAAGCCTCCCAGTTCTCGCTCTCCATGTAGTCGCG
>CAKUES010000028.1 GCA_934646835.1 uncultured Coriobacteriales bacterium | reverse complement strand
CCTCGGGGCCGGCCTTGACGGTCTTGATGAAGCTCTTTGCCCACACGGCGTAGATGACGGTGTAGACAACGGCAAAGAGCACCAGGGTGATGATGATTTGCGGTGCGCTGACAACCTGGGAGATGCCGTCGGCTGTGAGCAGCTCGCCGTAGACGATCCAGGGCTGGCGGCCAAACTCAGCGGTGCACCAGCCAAACTGGATGGCGAGCAAGGCGGCTGCCCAGCCGGCCATCATCAGGTATAGGGGCCATTTGCGCTTGGTGACGTCGAGCTTGCCAAAGGCGACGAGCAAAGACAGGATGAGCGCGAGACCTGCGATGCCGAACATGATCAGCATCATGTGGTAGCACTGGTAGATCAGGTTGATGTCAGTGGGGCGCTGGTCGGTGGGGAAGTCGTTGATGCCGGGGAACTCCGCGTTGAAGTCTCCCGTTGCAAGGAAACTGGTAAGGCCGGGGATCTCCAGTGTGATCAGCTTTTGGTTGGCCTCGTCGACCCAGCCGATCACGGACATACCCACTGGACCGGTCTCGTACTGGCCCTCCATGGCGGCGAGCTTGGCGGGTTGTTGCTCGACAACCTCGACTGCCTGCTGATGGGCGACGGGAACCATGAGAACGGTGCTGGCCAGGGAGACGACGGCGCCGAGCTTGACGAGCTTCATGCCGGCGTTGCCCGGACGCTTCTTGAGCAGGTAGTACGCGCCCACGGCGACGGTCATGAGAGAGCCGCAGAGCATGACGGCGACGATGACGTGGCCGTAGCGCTGTAGGGTGGAGTGGTTGAGCGCTGCGGCGAAGAAGTCCGTGAGGACGGCGTTGCCGTCAGGTCCGATCTCGTAGCCTGCGGGGGTCTGCATCCAGGAATTGGCGATGATGATCCACAGGGCAGAGAGGCAAGAACCGATCCAGACCAGCCAGGCGCTGGTCAGGTAGAACTTCTTGCCGACCTTCTCGCGTCCAAAAAGCAAGACGCCCAGGAAGACGGACTCCATAAAGAACGCGAAGAGGGCTTCTGCTGCAAGCGGCGCGCCAAAGATGTCGCCGACAAAGCGGGAGTAGTCAGCCCAGTTCGTGCCAAAGCTGAACTCCATCGTGATGCCGGTGGCAACGCCTACGGCAAAGGTGCCGGTAAAGAGCTTGAGCCAGAAGCGGGCCAGATGGTCATCCTCAGGCTTGCCGCTGCGGTATGCTTTGGTCATGAGTATGGCGAGAATCAAGCCGAATCCGATGCTGAGCGGCACGAACATGTAGTGGTAGATTGCGGTGCCGGCAAACTGCAGTCGGTCGAGAAACACCACGTCTTGCATAAGTTCCATGCGCTTCTCCCTTCTTTGTATCCCTGAAACCCAGTATTTCAGTTACCTCAACTATAAGACCTTAAGAGCTTGGCAGCCTTGGCATTCGCAATCTTTTTAAGAATCATTCCTAATAGTTTTGAATCTCAGGAATTCAGGAATGTGTCTCATTTGGCGATGTGCGAGCGCGTGTTGGGATTGGCTGCAGCGCAAGTGCGGTCGAATTCGCGCGTTGAGCAGTCCTATCGACCGCACTTATGGGTAAGCAAGACGAAAAGGGCCGCACTTATGCTGCCTGCGGCTTCAAATTCCCCGCACTTACTCACGATCAAGATGAGCCCTTTTGCAGCGCAAAAAAAGAGCCCGGATGCGTGGCCGGGCTCTCAGCGCTTTGGAGGCCTCCTGTTATTTCTTGTTGTTGGCAAGCGCTTGGTCGATCAGATTCTCGAGCGCTTTGGTCTGCTCGGCGGAGCTAATCGCGCCCACAATAGGTCGGCCGACAATGTTGCCCTTCTGGTCGATAACATAGGTGGTCGGGAAGGAGTACAGCTTGGAAGTGAACTGCCCAGCCTCGCTGTTGGAGTCAAACCAGATGTTCTTGTAGCTCACGCCTTTCTTGGCGAGGACTCCCTTTGCCTCGTTGATGGCAGTCTGGTCGCCGTCAAGCGTGAAGGAGTTGACGCCTACCACAGCACCGCCTTTCTTGGCGAGTTTCGCGTTGAGGGCTTCCAGGTCGCCGAGTTCACCCACGCATGGACTGCAGGTGGTGAACCAGAAGTTCATGACAGTCACCTTGTTCTTGGAGAATAGCTTCTTGCTGCTGACGTTGTTGCCATCGAGGTCCTTGCCCTCGAAGCTGGGAAACGCGTTGACCTCACTTGCAGTGCTCGTCATGCCGGCTGTTTCCGCATCAACGCTGTCGCCGCTGCCAGGCGTAGTGCCACAGTCGGGAAACTCGTTTTCGAGCGCCGTCAGCTTCTCCTCGATCTCCTTGATTTGATCGGCGCCCGCCTTGAGGGTCTTGAGCTCTTCTGCCGTGAACTTGTCTTTGGCGCTCTCGATTGTCGAGAGGAGGAAGTCTCCGTAGTTCGAGCCGTCCTCGATTAGCGGGCTTCCCTTGTCGGCGGAGAGGAACAGCTTGTTCCACAGCTCCGTGTTTGCAGCGAAGATCGCGTTCTCTTTCTCCATGAGCTCTTGGAACAGCTTTTTAGCCTCATCCAAGTTGGCTGGCTGCGTTGACATCAAAGTTGCGATCTCCGTGTCGTTTCCGGTGCTGCTCTCGTCAGTGCCGTTTGCTGCGCAACCTGCAAGGCTGAGTGTGAGCGCACAGGTCAGCGCTGCTGCCAGTAGCTTTGACTTCTTCATCGTCGGTTCTCCGTTCCTTTGTTTTCGTACTTTAACTCTCGCCTTTGCCAGCCTCCGTGCTTTCGCAAAGGGTGTTTCCCTTAAAACCCAATCCGTACTTGAAGCTGATGGCGCTTGCCGGGCAGCTTCCTATGCACGCGCCACAGCGAATGCACTCAGCGTTGTCAGGCGCTGTCCGGATATCGACGTCCATCTTGCAGCTCTTGGCACAGCTGCCACAGCCCGTGCAAGCGAGGTGGTCGACTTTAATGCCGAGTAGGGACACTCTGTTCATCAGCCCGTAAAACGCGCCAAGCGGGCACAGCCATTTGCAAAACGGTCGGTAAAAGATGATGCTCAAGACGATGATCGCAACCAGGATTCCCAGCTTCCAGCTGAACAGTCGACCGAGGGCAGCGCGGATGCCATCGTCAGTTGCTGCGAGGGGGATTGCACCTTCGAGAACGCCCTGCGGGCAGAGGAACTTGCAGAAGATAGGATCCCCCATGCCCAGGTCGTTCACAAGAAACGCCGGCAGCAGGATTACGGTGAGAACGAGGACCAGGTATTTCAGGTACCTGAGTGGCTTGAGCTTTTTGGTGGACAGTTTCTTGCCGGGAATCTTGTGTAGAAGGTCCTGCAGCCAGCCAAAGGGACACATGAACCCGCAGATAAGGCGCCCCAAGAGGACTCCAAGCAAGATCAGACAACCGGTAATGTAGTAGGAGAAGCTGAACTTGGATGAACCCACAACAGCTTGGAAGGCGCCGATTGGGCAGGCGCCAGTGGCGGCAGGGCAGGAATAGCAGTTAAGGCCCGGCACGCATACCGCCTTGGCATTGCCTTGGTAGATTCCGCCTTTGACGAGGTTGGGCAGGTGGATGTTGGCGAGCAGCGCCGATGTGGCCTGGATGCACATGCGATAGCGGCTTAGCAGCTTCGATGTTGTCTTGTTCTCCCTAGCCAATGCCCACACACTCCAAACATACCCTGATTGCCTTGCCGAGTACCAGGTCAAGCTCGCCGCGCGCAATGCCAAAGCACAGCATGGCAATGCCGGCGGCCAGCAAGGCAAGCTGGGCTATGACTTTCTTCGCGCTGAACATCTGCCACCTCCTCAATTTAGGTTCGCAAGAGCATAGCGAATTTATTGTGGCTCGTATGCGAGGGCTGGCATTACCTAAGAAATCTTATGGTTTATGACGGTTTGGATTGGGGGCTGCAGCATGGCCGCCCGATGAGTAAGTGCGGTCGATTTCGCGCGTTGTGCAGTCCAATCGACCGCACTTATGGGTAAGCAAGACGAAAAGGGCCGCACTTATGCTGCTTGCAGCTTCAAATCCCCCGCACTTATCTGCTTTTCGGTGTCATGCCCGAGCATTGGAAGGGAAGGCAACGCAGACTCCTACGCACCCAAAAGCAGGATTGCAATCAGCAGCCCCAGGACTATGACGTAAACACCACGCAGGATATCGCGGCTCTTTTTGCTGATGGCAAGGTCGCGTGCAAGCGATTTCGTGGCTATGCCCACATGCCACGCAAGAGCGGCAAGGGTGAGGAGAAATGGCGCACGGGTGGTAATCGCTGTCCTTGCGAGAGAATCGGGACTGAACGCAGCTAGCAGATGCGAAACGACAACCAAGGCCAGCAGCGTTCCGGTTGCCCATTTCAGCAAAAAGTGTCTCTTCTTGCGCGAGCTAGGCGGTCGATCAGCGTCAGCCAGCATCATCGCCGTCGTGCCAACGCTGGCGATGACATGAACGCCCATAATCCCAAACATGCCCCAAACGAGCCAAGGCACGTCATTGCTCATGCCGTCGACAACGAAGGTCGCTGTTCCCAGGGTCGAGTGAACGAGGAAGAAAGCGGCGATGGCGGAAGCGACGGTCGCGTTGAAGAAACGCAGTTTCTCGGCTCTCGTCTGTGGTTGCCTCATCGCGTGTTCACCCGTTCTCTTCCCATGCAGTCTTTGTCTGCGCTTTGCGGCTGGCGCCGTCCTTACGCCGCATTGAAGACCCAGTATAGACTGCGCGGTCTTCATTGACTCCCGTGCCTTATCAAGTCTTTGCGCTGTGTGTGCCCTATCGCTTGCACTGTGCTTCAAAACCCTCTGCGCAATCAGCGCCAGCGAAAACCATGAACCCTTCTTGAAGCACGTATAATCGTGGTCAATGACAAGTGCGCCGCTGCCTGAGTGCAGCGCGCTTCCATCGACACATAAGGAGCTCTGCATGGATCCCAACAAGCGTCCTGACGACATGGTGCGCATCACCACCCCGGAACTTGCCCAGGCATTTATCGACGAGCAGGTCACTGCAATCCGCGAGCAGATCGGCGACAAGAAGGTCTTACTGGCTCTTTCCGGTGGCGTTGACAGCTCCGTCGTGGCAGCCCTGCTGATCAAGGCAATCGGCAAGCAACTCATCTGCGTCCATGTCAACCATGGTTTGATGCGCAAAGGCGAAAGCGAGCAGGTCGTTGACGTCTTCAAAAACCAGCTGGACGCCAACCTGGTCTATGTCGATGCAACCGATCGCTTCCTGGGCAAGCTCGTCGGCGTTGCCGAGCCCGAGACAAAGCGCAAGATCATCGGTGCTGAGTTCATCCGCGTCTTCGAGGAGGAGGCTCGCAAGGTCGGCGACGAGGTCAGCTTCCTCGCCCAGGGCACCATCTATCCTGATATCCTCGAGTCCCAGGACGGCGTGAAAGCCCATCACAATGTTGGCGGACTGCCCGACGACCTGCAGTTCGAGCTGTGCGAGCCCGTCAAGCTGCTGTACAAGGACGAGGTCCGCGTCATTGGCCGCGAGCTCGGCCTGCCCGAGAACATGGTCGAGCGCCAGCCGTTCCCCGGCCCCGGCCTGGGTGTCCGCTGCCTCGGTGAGATCACACGCGACCGCCTCGAGGCCCTGCGCGATGCAGACGCCATCGTCCGCGAGGAGATCGACAACGCCGACCTCAAGATCTGGCAGTACTTCGCCGTTGTGCCCGATTATCGCGCTACCGGCGTCCGTGATGGCAAGCGCGCTTACGATTGGCCTTGCATCATCCGCTGCATCAACACCGTCGATGTCATGACCGCAGAGGTCCCCGAGCTTGATTGGGACCTGCTCAAGCGCATCACCGCCCGCATCACGGCAGAGGTTCCCACTATCTGCCGCGTCTGCTACGACCTGACCCCCAAGCCCGTCGGTACGGTCGAGTGGGAGTAAGTCTCGCGGCTTCTCGATAACGCATTCAAGCGCGCTCCGGTTCTCCGGGGCGCGCTTTTTTGCGGAGAATGCGAGAAGCGCTTCCAAAGCCGTGCCCTGTTCTAAAAGTGCGCGAAGTGTTAAGGGTTTGAGCAGAGGGGAAAGTAGACGGCAATTGGCGCTTGCATAACAGCAGGTCACAGCCTTGCCGATTCTCGGCTACTCGCTTACGCACTCAAACCCTTAACACTTCGCGCACTTTTTGAGCGACCAGGGTCGACTGTGATCGATTGGCAAAAGCGCAGGTTACGTAGGGGAGGGACCCTGTCCCTCCCCATAATCCTCGCATTAATCAGTGCTTCCTTAGAGGCAAAGCGGGCCCCTTGCTCGAACAAGCAAGGGGCGCCTGCCGGTTGTCGATCCTTGACGCTTGCAGCCTAGCGTCGTGTGCCAAAGAGGCCGCGGATAATCTGGTTGGCAGCGGTGCGGCCGGCAGAGCTCAAGACGTTGGTGGCCACGCGAGCTGCAGCGTCCTTCTTCTTTTGCAACTCCTTTGCAGCGCGCTCTGCTTCTTTCTCTGCTGCCTTCTGTTGGCGCAAGGCCTCCTTCTCGGCGGCCTTTTGCAGCGCCGCTTGCTGCTTCTCGAACTCAGCCTTCTGCCTTTCGAGCTCGGCCCTTTGGCGCTCGAGCTCCGCCATCGCCTCGTTTTGCTCTTTCTCGCTCTCGATTTTCTCAAACGCGCTCTCGCGGTCAATGGCCGTACCGTACTTGTCCATGAGTGCGAGCTGCCCGCGCGCGACATCGGCCTTGGCCTCGTCAGAGGCGGCGGCCATGAGGCACTGCGGAGGCAGGACCTTCGCGTTCTCCACAATAGACGGCTTGCCGTCCTCATCGAGGAAGCTCACCAGCGCCTCGCCGGTGCCGAGCTCCAGCACAGCCTCTTCGCTCTTGAAGTTGGGATTGGGACGGAAGGCCTGCGCCGCTGCCTTGACAGCTTTTTGCTCGGCGGGAGTATAAGCACGCAAGCCGTGCTGCACGCGGTTGGAGAGCTGTGCCAAAACCTCGCCGGGGATATCGCTCGGGGATTGGGTGATGAAGTAAACGCCTACACCCTTGGAGCGGATGAGCTTGACCACCTGGATGATCTTATTGAGCAGCTCGCTGGGCATGTCCTTGAAGAGCAGGTGTGCCTCGTCGAAGAAGAACACGAAGCGCGGCTTGTCCATATCGCCTACCTCGGGCAGCTTCTCGAAAAGATCGGACAGCATCCACAGCAGGAACATGGAGTAGATCTGTGGCTGTTGGATGATCTGCGCGGCGTTGAGGATGTTGACGTAGCCCTGGCCGTTGGGGTCGCAGGCAAACCAATCGGAGAGCTCGAGCGCGGGCTCGCCAAAGAAGATGTCGCCGCCCTGGTCCTCAACCGAGAGGAGCGCGCGTAGAATCGCGCCGACGGACTGGGAGGAGACGTTGCCGTACGTCGTTGTGTACTCCTTGGCATGCTCGCTCACGTAGGTGAGCATAGCTCGCAGATCCTTGAGGTCGATGAGCAGCATCTGCTTGTCGTCTGCAATGCGGAAGACAATGTTGAGCACACCCTCCTGGACCTTGGTGAGGCCGAGCAGGCGGGAGAGCAGCGTCGGTCCCATGTCGGAGATGGTGACGCGGACGAGAATGCCGTCGTCGCCCGTCATGCTCCAAAAGCGCGCTGGGCAACCTTGGTAGGTAAAGCCCTCTAGGCCAAACTTCGCGATGCGCTTCTGCATGTTCTCCGAGTCGACACCGGCTTGACACATGCCAGTGACATCGCCTTTGACATCGGCCATGAAGACGGGAACGCCGGCTTGGGAGAAGCCCTCTGCCATGACTTTGAGCGTGACCGTCTTTCCCGTGCCGGATGCGCCGGCGATTAGTCCGTGTCGATTAGCCTGATTGAGGAGCAGATAGCAGGGGTTGTCGCCCTGCGCCATCCAGATCTTGTCGTTTTGAAGCACGATACCCTCCTTGGAGTCGGCTGACATGACCTCATTATATCAGCGCGATAGTGCGGAGTTTGAGATGCGAGGTCAAGCCTCGAGCCGCCGTGCTCCAAGGGACGGTATCCCCCGTCCCATTTGAGACCAGGTCCGTTTTGGGACGCGATATGCGTGGGGTGGGATCCAGCCCCTCCCCACGCATATGTCGTCGATTACTCCTCTGGCTTTGCAAGCAGGATGTGCTCGGGCAAAATGGGCAGCTCGCGGTGCCAGACGCCGGTTGCGCGGTAAATTGCATGGGCGATAGCCGGCGCAGGCGTATTGATGACGATCTCGCCGAGCGATTTGGCGCCAAACGGGCCCGTCGGCTCGTAGGAGTTCTCGAACTCGACGTGAATCTGGCCGGTGTCCAAGCGCGTGGGCATGCGATAGGTGAGAAAGCTCGACTCACGGATCATGCCCTTGGGTGTGCGCGTCACGTTTTCCATAAGCGTATGACCGATACCTTGGACGATACCGCCCTCGGCCTGGATACGAGCCAGAGCCGGGTTGATGGGGATGCCGCAATCAACCACGCTGGAGAAGTCAAGCACCTCGACCATGCCGGTTTCGCGGTCGAGCTCGATCTCCACCATGCCGACCATGAACGGCGGGGGAGAGACAGGGGAGGAGTGCATGGCCGTTGCCTCTGCCTGCTGGCAGCTGTTGAACTGGCTCTTCTGGGCGATGGCGGGCAAGGAGACTGCCTCGTCGGTGCCCATGCGGACCACGCGGCCACCTTCGAACTCAAGCTCGTCGGCCTCGCAGCCCAAGACCTCTGCCGCAATCGCGCACAAGCGCTCCTTGAGCAGGGTGCAGGCCTTCTCCACTGCCATGCCGGTAACATAAGTGGTCGAAGACGCGTAGGAACCGGAGTCGTACGGCGAGGCGTCGGTGTCGGCACCAAAGACGGAGACCTCGTCAACAGAGCACTCCATGTGCTCGGCGACCATCTGGGCGAGGATGGTATCGCAGCCCGTTCCCATATCCGCGGCTCCGATGAGCAGCATGTAGCCGCCGTCGTCGTTGAGCTTGATGGTAACGGAGCCGGTGTCGATGCCGGCGATGCCAGAGCCCTGCATGGACATGCCCACGCCCGCGGCGCGGACCTTGCCGTTGCCCATGTCGCGCACCGGGTACTTGGCCTCCCAGTCAAACATCTCGCGGCAGTGCTCTAGGCAGCGGTCCAACGCGCAAGAGCGCGCGATCTCGCCGTAGTACGCAGGCATCGCCATGCCCTCGCGCAGCATGTTCTTCTCGCGCAGGGCAACGGGGTCGACCCCCAGCCTCTCTGCAAGCTCGTTGACGGTGCTCTCGACGGCAAACTGGCCCTGCGTCGCGCCGAAGCCGCGGTAGGCACCGGAGGGCTGCATGTTGGTGTAGACCACGTTGGTCGTGAACCTGAAGGCCTCGAGCGAGCCGGTATACAGCGGGATGGACTTGTGGCCCGTCAGGCCGACGGTTGCCCAGCCGTGCTCGCCATAGGCACCGGAGTTCGACAGCGTATGGACGTCGAGTGCTCGGATGCGACCGTCGTTGTTTGCGCCCAGGCGCACGGTGATCTCCATCTCGTGGCGCGGGGAGCCGCAGGTCTGCGCCTCCTTGCGGGAGTAGACGAGCAGGGAGGGGCGCCCGGTCTTGAGCGTAACGAAGGCGGGGTACATCTCGCAGACTGCAGTTTGCTTTGCGCCAAAGCCGCCGCCAATACGCGGCTTCTCCACGCGGATGCGGCTCTTGGGGATGCCGAGCGCATGGGAGAGGATGCGGCGGATATGAAAGACGATCTGCGTCGAGGAGATGATGTGCAGGCGCCCGTAGCGATCCATCTGCGCAAAAGTGCGGAAGGTCTCCATCATGGCCTGGTTGAAGGCCTTGGTGTGGAAGGTACGCTCCAAGACGATGTCGCAATCGGCAAAGACGGCATCCGGGTCGCCGTCCTCGTCTGCGGTGGTGGCGACCAGGTTGCGCTGGTTGTCCGCACCCAGCTCGCCCAAGGTGTGCCAGTTGTCCTCCGGATGCACGAGGACGGGATTGTCCTTGGCGGCGCGGAAGTCCAAGACTGGCTCGAGCACCTGGTAGCTCACCTTGATGCGGGAGAGCGCCTTGTTGGCGGTCGCCTCGTCTTCTGCGGCGACGATGGCGACCACGTCGCCCACATAGCGCACATGACGGTCGATGATCAGGCGGTCGTAGGGGCTGGTCTCAGGATAGGTCTGACCGGCGTTGGAGAAGCGGTCCTGAGGGACGTCTTCCCAGGTGTAGATAGCCACGACGCCATCGAGCTTGAGCGCCTTGGAGGTGTCGATGGTCTCGACTATCGCGTTGGCATGCGGGCTGCGCAGGAGCTTGACCACAAGCGCGTCCGGCACGATGTCCTCTGTGTAGACGGGCTTGCCGAGCAAGAGCTGCATGGAGTCCTTCTTGCGGACGGACTTGCCCACGGACTGGTAATCGGGCCTATCCACGGCTGACCTCCTTGCTGCCCCTGCTGTCCAAGTAGTTCCTGATGCCGCGCAGCTGGCCGGCGTATCCGGAGCAGCGGCATAGATTGCCTGCGAGGTAGGAGCAGATCTCCTCATCGCTGGGGTCGGGGTTCTCGCGCAGCAGCGCGATGGTGTTCATCACAAAGCCGGGGTTGCAAAAACCGCATTGCTCGGCACCTTGGTCGGCGATGTAGCCGACGAAGTCCGATGCCTCCTCCTGCAGGCCCTCGAGCGTGTAGACGCTGTGGCCGTCGGCACGCGCTGCGAGCATGGAGCAAGAGAGCACCGGCACGTCGTCCATCAGGACCGTGCACAGGCCGCAACTCGAGGTCTCGCAGCCACGTTTGACGCTGAAGCAGCCGTGTGCACGCACGAAGTCGATGAGGAGCGTGTCCGGCGCGATATCCTCGGACACGAGCCTGCCGTTGAGCTTGATCTTGACTTCCATTACAGCACCTCCTTCAGCGCCATAAGGGTTCTGCGGGTGATAACGGGCACGAGCGCCGCACGGTATTCGGCGCTGCCCCACATGTTGCCGGAAACGGGGACCTTGCCCGCAGCGTACTCTGCAAATGCAGCCGTGCTCTCGCCTGTGATGCCATCTGCGAGGATGCCCTCTTCATCGCACAGGATCATGGCGCGGCCTGGGCGCGAGCCGATCACAACACGATGCTCGTCGCCGAGCCTGGCTGCGGCGCAGTTGAGGGTGGGCAGGTCGGTGCGCTGCTTGCGGATCGCCTGGTAGGCAAAGGCGCCGGGGCGCTTTTTGACGATGAGGGAGACGACGATGTCGTTGTCGTAGGTCATGCTCACAAACTCCTCGAGGGGGACGATGCCGCCCTTGTGGAGCTCGACGTAGCTGTCCATCGCCATAAAGACCGTGACTATGTCGGAAAAGCCCATGCGGCGCCAGATGCTGCCACCGAGCGTGGCCCCGTTGCGGAACTGAACGCCGACGATGTCCTTGAAGGCGTCCTCGACTGCGCCGCAGGAATAGGCGGCAAGGCCGGGGTGCTTCTCCATCTGACGCAAGGTCGCCATCGCGCCGATGCGGAACTCCTCGTCGGTCTCCTCGATGCGGTCGAGCCCGAGCTCGCACAGGTCGATGGCTGTGTTGAAAGACTGTTTGCTCATCTTGAGCCACATCATGCCCGCAACGATGGTGTTGCGCCTCTTTTGATTGAGCTCCCAGGCCTCCTCCAGGCTCTGGGCGCGCACGTAATTCTGGAAGGTGACTATCTCTCTCACTCCACTACTTGTCGATTGCATAGTTATCATAAGTATACTTGCGCAGCTTGCCTGTCGCTGCGAAATTGTCGGGGTTCTCCCTGTTCAAACGTTCTATTTGCCGAGGTGGGTCACCATGGGCTCTTGTGCGGAAAACCAAAGACTCAAGCATGGGTGCATCGTCATGGCCTCTGGCATGGGCACGCGTTTTGGGGCAAACAAGCTCATGGCCGTCCTCGAGGGCAAGCCGCTGATCCAACATGTCGCAGAAACGGTACGCGGACTCTTTGACGAGCTCGTAGTTGTAACGCGCTCCGACGAGGTGGCGAGACTCTGCCGATCCCTCGACGTCGCCGTCATCTTGCACAGCGAGCCTCATCGTAACGACACCGTCCGCCTGGGTATGGAGGCGATAGCCGCCGTCTGCGACACTGTTACCTTCATGCAAGGCGACCAGCCGCTCATTAGCGCTCGAAGCATCCAAGAGCTGCTCGCACATGCCGATGATGACCCAAGCTCGATTTGGCGCGTTGCCTTCGAGGGAACTCCGGGCGCACCGGTGCTGTTTCCCGCCTGGACTTTTGACGAGCTGTGCGCACTGCCGCAAAGCAAGGGTGGCGGCTACGTGGCCAAAGCTCACAGGGAACGTGTGCGCACCGTGGAGGTTACTAGCAGCTGGGAACTCTTCGATGTCGACACGCAAGAGGACCTGCTGGTGCTTGAGGAGCACGTAAGTGCGGTCGATTTGGGCTCGATGTTCGTATAAGTGCGGCCCTTTTGACCTTGATTGCGACTAAGTGCGGTCGAATTCGCCCGCATGAGTCTGAAATCGACCGCACTTAGCCGCGAGATTAGCTGCTGTGGTCAACGTGCACCAGCGACAGAGTGACCAACGGCTAGCCGATATACGTAGGGGAGGGACCGAAGTCCCTCCCCAAACACCGTGCGATATTCGGAATTGTCCTGACGCAGCCCCGTCTCTGCGGGGAAACGCTGGCTGACGCAAGCTTTGTGGGGAGGGACTTCGGTCCCTCATCTACGTGACCAGCGCGAATCGCTCGGCAACTAGATGCTCGCGTCCTTTTGGAACACCTTCTCGTCCTTGGGCAGGACGACGTTGAGGATGATCGCGACGGCAGCGGCGGCAACGATGCCAGAACCGCCAAAGATCAGGCTGACCATCTGGGGGGCGCCGGCCAAGACGGCGGGGTTGGCGCCAATGCCATAGCCCAGGCCGAGCGCGACGGAGACGATGCTGAGGTTGCGCGGGGTCAGCGGCTCACGAGTGATGAGCTGAATGCCGCTCACGACGATGGATGCGAACATGATGACGGCTGCGCCGCCCAGGACGGACTGCGGCATGATGGAGACGACCGCGCCCAGCTTGGGGCACAGGCCGCACAAGATCAAGAAGATTGCGCCACAGGCCAGAGCCTTGCGGTTGACCATCTTGGTCATGCCGACGAGGCCGACGTTTTGGCTGAAGGAGGTGTTGGGCAAAACGCCAAAAGCCGCGGCGAAGGTGGAGCCGAGGCCATCGCACATGACGCCACCGGAAAGTTCCTTGTCGGTTGCCTCGCGGTCCATGCCGCCCTGGGTGACGCCGGAGATGTCGCCGACGGTCTCGACAGCCGTGACGATGAACATCACCATGACGGGCGCGATAGCGCGCATGTCAAAGACAGGCTCGACGGGCATGAGCTCGGGGATGGCAAACCAGGGAGCGGTCGCGACCTTGTCCCAGTTGAGGACCCAGGCCTTGGTGTACTCGACGCCGTCGGCCGTGATGCCGGTGGTCGGCAGGACGAGGCTCATGATAGCCGCGACGATATAGCCGGCGACGATGCCCACCAGGATGGAGGATGCGCTCACGAAGCCGGTGGTCGCGTGCTTGACGGCAAGGATGACGATCAAGACGAAGAGCGCCAGGCAGAGGTTCTCGAAGGAGCCAAAGTCTGCCGCGCTGTTGCCACCGCCAAAGGCATTGACACCGACGCTGATGAGGCTCAAGCCGATGGAGAGTACGACGGTTCCCGTGACGATCGACGGGAAGAACCTGCGCAGGGGCTTCAGGAAGAAGCCGAGAACGGTCTCGAACAAACCGCCGATCAGCGAGGCACCCATAATGGCGCCGTAGGCCACCAGGCCGCCACCCATTGAGGCTGCGACGGAGTTGAACACGCCGATAAAGCCAGAGGACGTGCCCATGATGATGGGAACCTTGCCGCCGACCGGGCCGATGGCAAAGAGCTGCACCAAGGTGACGACGCCGGCGATCCACATGGCGTTTTGCAGCAAGGCGAGCTGGATATCGGCAAACTCGGAGGTTGCCAAACCGCAGGCGCCCGTTACGATGAGCAGCGGCGTCAGGTTGCCGACAAACATCGCCAGCACGTGCTGCAGGCCCAGCGGAATCGCCTGAGCCAGGGGAATATCTGCTTCGAAAGAGAACACGCCGAGCGAGCGCGTGGCCTTGGCATCCTCCTCTGCAACGGCATCTGCCTGCTCATCCTCTTGAGCCAGCGGCGCCTCCTTCTTCTCTTCTTCTGTCATGAACACACCCTCTCGTTTAGACATAGAGATTGCAAATTAGCACCTTGTCGTGGTGATTTGGTGAATTGTTCGTTAAATATCCTCGCCCAAGCCGGGATATCTTCAAATGGTCCTCTCCGCTAGCCTGAATGTTTGCGACCAAGTATCATAGTAAGTAAAGAATTATCTCAGTATCCTATAAGGATAGTGGTCGTGTCATAGAATTCGACCCGCTGACAGGAGGAGGATTCCCTTGGAGAGCATGCCCACCGCCCAGGACTGGTGCGAGCTGTACCAGTTGAACGATAAAGACACTGGCAAGACCCTTGACGAGCTCAGGGAGCGCTGGAACGGGATGGCCCCGCGCTATGCCAACAAGCACAAGCGCAGCAGCTATCTGGCCCAGCTGACAGAGATGCTCGAGCTCGAGCCCGGTGAAAGCTTGCTGGATATGGGCTGCGGTCCGGGTGTCTTGAGCGTGCCCATCGCAAAAGAGGGACATGACATCATCGCCGTAGACTTCTCCGATACGATGCTCGAGAAGCTCCGCGAGAACATCGCAGCCGCCGGTGTGGAGGAGCGCTTCGACATCTACCGCCGCGCTTGGCAGGAGGACTGGGAGGGAATCTCGCAGGCAGATACCGTCGTCTCCTCGCGCTCGTTTACCACGCACGATGTCGCCGATGCCATCGCCAAGCTCGAGTCCAAGGCAAAAAAGCGCGTCGTCATCACTACCGCATGCGGCGAGGTGCCCTGGGCAGATGCCCGTGTGGAGCGCGCCCTGGGACGCGATGCGACGCCCATGGTACTCGCCAAAGGCCTCATGGTTCTGCTCAACTACCTGCTCCTCACAGGCCGAACGCCCGAGCTACGCTATATCAAAGTGCCGCGTGTCCCGCAGTCAAACGACCGCGAGGAGCTCAAGGCCTTCCTCGCCAAGGCGGCGCAGGTCACGCCTGAAGAGCAGGCTGCGTTCGACCGCTTCTTCGACAAACACGTGCAGATGCGAGAAGACGGCGGCGCGATCATGGATTACGTTCAGGAAACCTGCTGGGCGTACTTGAGCTGGGAGCCGCTCGTTAAGTAGCCGACCCGTGCCCCAAATGACCCGTGCCCCAAATGACCCGTGCTCCAAATGACCCGTGCTCCAAATACACGTAGGGGAGGGACCGGAGTCCCTCCCCATGAACATCGCATTTATCAGCATTTCGCTGGCTAGGTATCGACCTTTGCAATGTCTGTCGGGCGGGACAAGGTCCCGCCCCTACGAAAGTAGCGGTATTTCTGATTCTAGTAGCTGACAATCAAGCCGCCGCGCTCCGCATAGTAGCTGCACAGACCACGCGTCGGCAGAACCTTGACCTCGGCGCCGGCCCAGTGCTCCAGGATGCTTTCCTTGAGCGTCTGGGCCATGGCTTGGTTGTCGCAGTGACTGATGGCGAGCTTGCCACCGGTGTAGCCACGCTCTTGCATGAGTGCGATGAGCGACTTGACGAGGCGCTTGGAGCCCTTGGCCTTGCCCTCGATGACGATCTCGCCCTCCTCGCTTGCGCTGCCGATGCCCCACATGTGCAGCGCTTTGGCAACAAAGCCGGTTAAACGGCCCATGCGGCCGTTCTTGATGAGGTTGTCGAAGGAGGACAGGGCAAAGATGCACTTGGTCTTGTCCAAAAAGGCGTTTGCGCGAGCAACGACCTCGTCGAAGTCGAGCCCTTCGCGAATCAAACGCTCGATCTCCTCGACACAGAGCACGAGCGTGGGGCCGGTAGCTCGGGAGTCGAGAATAGCGATTTTCCTATCAGGGTCGTTGTCGTGAGCGAGCTTCATCGCCGTCAAAGCGCTGTTCATGCTGCCGGACAGGCGAGAGGAGATCGTGATGGCGATGGCATGCTCGGCCTTGTTGAATTCCGCCAGCCAATGACTCGGCGAGGGACATGCGGTGTAGCTCGCAGTCTTCTCCTGCTCCATCGCCTCGACCATGCTCATGATGTCGAGGTCCTCGGTGTCGACGAAGTCATGGTCGCCGACCGTGATGATGAAAGGCACGCTCGACAGCTCGACCTCGCCGTCTTGATAGCTAGTGGGGAAGAGGTCGCAGCTCGAATCCGCAACGATATTCCATTTCATAGCAATCGCCCTTTCCTGCCAGGCGACTCTCGCCCGTGCTCGTTCATCAGATAAACCCGTAATCGTGTTAACGGATTGTTTCACGAAAACGCAGGCTTGTGACCCTCAAGCGCTATTTTGTCCACAAAAGGACGGCGCTGAGCATTAGCAAACGGAGACGCGGGCTCTTCGCAACGGTGACACACTTTGTGCCAGTGACATTGTGTGTCATGCAGAAGACCCGCGGATAGCTTGCGACTCCATGGCATGACACACATTGTCACTGGCACAAAGTGTGTCACGAACTCCCTGCCAAGCGGAGTGCCGTAACTGCCACACAACGGCCGGGGATGCAGCTGAGGACTTGCGCTGCAACAAGCGCCCGCGCTATCGCTAATCCCTGCGCTCATCGCCCCAGAAGAAGAGCGAGACAGTGCCGGGACCGGTGTGGCTGCCGATAGTGGTGCCGATGGGGAAGATCTCAACCGGGCCGTCAAGGCGAGGGAAGGCCTCCTCGACCATGTCCGCGACCTTGCGCGCGTCCTCAAAGCAGGCAGACTGGCAAATGAAGACCTTGCCGCTGTATTCGAGCCCGCCTTCGGCATGCTCCTTCATCAGCTCCACTACCCTGGCAGATGCCTTCTTCTTCGTGCGGATCTTCTCCCTCGGGGTAAGCTCGCCCTTGTCGTTCATGTTGAGCACGGGACATATCTTGAGTGCGTTGCCGATAAGTCCAGCCGTCTTGGAGATGCGCCCGCCGAGCACGTAGTAGTGCAGGTCGGTCGAGAAGAACCAGTGGTGCACGTTGAGGCGATGACTCAACGTGAACTCCTTGAGCTCCTCTAATCCCATGCCCCCGTTCTTGAGCCCGGCAAGTGTATCCACAAACAAGCCGTAGCCAGAAGAGGCGCACAGGGAGTCGACGACTTCGATAATTCTGCCGGGATACTCCTCTCTGAGCATATCGGCCGCAATCCTTGCGGAGTTCACCGCGCCGGACAAACCGGAGGAAAAGGAAGCGTGCAGTATGTCGAAGCCAGCTTCTAGATGCGGCCTGAAATGCTCGCAGAACTCGCTGACGTTGACTTGCGAGGTCTTGGTCTGGCTGCCCTGCGCCATCGCATGGTAGAAATCCTCGTAAGAGATGGTCTCGCCAAAATCGTCTAGGTAATCCTTGCCGTCGAGCTCATAGTGGAAAGGGACGCACTTGATACCGAGGGAGTCGATCTTTTCCCTGGTCAAATCTACAGTCGAACAGCAAGACAGTACGTAATCGCTCACGTGAATCCCTCTCAGTCTTTTGCATCTGGCAACAAGCGCCAAACGACAACAACACCAAGACCCCGCGCGCTTTGATGCTAAGCGGGGTCTGTATTCGCACAGACGCACAGACGGGCAAAGGCGCACCCTTCGCAACGTCAGCGTTACTAAGCACTTCGAAAGGTAACACTTCAAGCCAAGAACTTTGGGTCACGGCGCCCGAGTGTTACAAATCGGGATTATTTGCCTCCATCGGGCATAGTCGTGTAGAAATGGCTCAAAATCTCCGCGAGCTGTTGCGGGGATTCCTCGAACTCGCGCTCTCGCCAGCGCTGGTAGCAAGAGCAGATCGAGCCAACAAAGGCAGTGAGCACGTAATCGCCCTCTGGCGTGCCGTTGCCCCAGGTGCCGATGATGAAATCGCTGATGGCATCCGTGAGCAGCTGGAAGCAACCGCAGCGATGAAGGCTGTCGATAATGGCGCTATGGGTCTTGAAGAACATGAAGCAGACGGAGAGGTGCTCGACGCCAAACCAGGCACTGCCTTTTGCCCTGGCAGGCGCTGTCACCTCGCTGTACTTTTCCACCAAAGACTCGATCTTCCAGGCGAAGATGTCTTCCTTCGACTCGAAGTTGCGGTAGAAGGCCATGCGCGAGACGCCCGCTTCCCGGCACAGCTCTGTGATGCTGATAGAGGACAGGGACTTGCAGAGACTCAGGCGCACGAGCGCCGTCGTGATGCACTCCCTCGTGTCTTCTTTTGCTGAGTTGGCTCGACTCAAGGCATCCCCTTTGCTCGAAGTTTTGTCGTTACGAACTGTAACACCCCGAGCACGTACAGAAGCTTTGCCGATAAGAGGGCGTTACAGAATTTTCCTGATTGCAACGCCGTTCTCGACACGCCGCAGTGCACCCATCGCCGTTTGAGAAGTACGTGAAAATTAATTTCGCGCAAGTCTTCAAACGCAAAAAGAAATGAAGTACCGTGTGACCCGTGAGCACAGCAACCGCCAAATGCGGTCTTGCAAGCTCACAGCTAAATCCCACGTTCTGTGCCGCAAGACGCAGAGATGGGACGAATATCTGGCCGAGGGATTGACCATCGCGCCAAGCCAGGTTTTCGAAGTTGCATTGGAGCTGCCCGTTTGGGCTGTAACTTCGCGGACCAGAGAGCCCAGGGTTGTTTAGGAGCTGCCCTTTTGGGCGACAACCTACTCTGGCAGCTGGCTGAGGCAGGGGGCTTCTCGCTCGCAGGACTTTTAGGAGAGTCAAGTGACGGCCACCATGGGGTTTTAGGAGAGCCCTATGTCATCCAGTTCAATCAAAGCTGCGTTATTGATACGCACACGTGTGGATTATTCCGCGTAAAGCCACTGCATAGGTAGCAGCTGGCATTCCGAAAGGAGAACGAGAGATGGCTATTTCTACTGAGATCGTCGGCAAGACCTTCGGTCCGTTCGTGCGCGATTACACTTTCAAGGATCTCGAGATCTGCGCTCTTGGCTGCGGCGCTGCCTGGGACGGCCGCGTTGACCTCGAGTATGTCAACGAGAAGGATGCAAAGAACCCTGACCTCAAGGTTCTGCCCATCTTCGCTGTGCCCCTGACCGTCAACGAGGAGATGACCACCACCCTCGACTACGGCTTCGACTACTCCGGCTCCCTGCACTACGGTATCGA
>CAKUES010000027.1 GCA_934646835.1 uncultured Coriobacteriales bacterium | reverse complement strand
CTCTTCCGTTTAACGCGTCACCCTCTCGGCGGGCTCAAGGCCCGCACTCGCGGGTGCCGGGGCTACGCCCCCAAAAAACGTAACGCCGTGAAATTCAAGGGAGTTTGGTCGGGTCGGCGTTACTTTGGTGGGGGTCGCATCCTACCAGCTGGTTGCGACCGTGCCGGAATCTATGCCCGCAACATAGCGCACTTGTGCGGACATGCAAGCTACTCCCGTGCGTGACACGAACGGGACTCGCTTCTCGACGCACCCTTGTGCATGCTGCCTCCTCGGTTTCGAAACTTTAAATAATCTTGAGTTTCGAAACCGAGGAGGGGGTGCACGTGAGAGAGACGATATGGGCGCCGATGACGACGCTCGAGAGGAGGCTCGCGTCTCTTCTGTCCATCAGGGATGCTGTTGATGTGTAGCGACCGCATCCAGCTTAGGGACGGCATCATCCCTGACAACATCCCTGAGTTTATACAAAAAAACTGAAAGAGGTTCTGATGGCATCTACCGAAGAATGCCTGACATATGCGCTCGATCTGCTGCGCGAAGCCCCTGCTATAACGCACCGCAAGATGATGGGCGAATACCTTCTGCACAGCGAGGGAATTCTCTTTGGCGGCGTTTACGACGACAGGCTGCTGCTCAAGGACGTGCCAGCTTCCCGCGAGGCTTTTCCTGGCGAGGAAGTTCCCTATGAAGGAGCGAAACCCATGCCGCTCGTAGACTCTGATGGTCCCGCACTTATCGCAGCAACCGTCGCGGCAATGATTCCTCAGCTCTCCACCTCCGAAAAAGAACCGAAAGACATCCCTTGACTCTCCCCTAAGGTGAGGCCTGACAGTAAATGTCGCGCTGGGAAGGGAAGCGTGGGACTACTGGCTCGCTTATGGCGCCGACCTCGGTCGATTGTGCGTCGATCGAGGTCGGCGCCCTTAGCTATCTCAGTATCATCGCCATCACGCTTCGAAAGAAGCAACAGAATAAAGAGCATCCGTTGTAGAAGTATGTTGCTCATCAGTCTTTGAGCTGATTCAACCAATTCTCTCTCGTCAGACAAGAGACCTGCTCTGTTCGTATGTCGCCCATCAGCTCACAGCAGACGTCCTTGCGGGTGTGGTGCCAGGTGAAGCCGCATTTTTCCATAACGCGTTTCGACTTCTCGTTCTCGACGAAGCACCCGCACCAGATCTTGTCCAGCTTCAAGTCCTCGAAGCCATGGCGAATGAGCTCTCGAGTCGCCTCTGGGATCAACCCCTTGCCCCAGAACGGGACGCCGATCCAGTAGCCGATCTCCGCCTCGGTGTCTGGGATCTCCTTGTCGGAGTGCGTGCCGATCATCAACCCTATGCTCCCGATGGCCCTGTTGTCTTCTTTCAGGCAAACGGCGTACGTCTCCGGCGCGGAAAACACGGTGCGGATGATTTCCGCGCTGTCCTCAACGCTCGAGTGAGGCGGCCAGCCGGCAATCGGCCCGACCCTGTCGTCCTTCGCGTATCTATACAGGTCTTCTACGTCCGTTTCGACCCATGGGCGTAGCATCAGCCGTTCTGTTGTCAATTCCATGTCTACCCCCATCGGATAATTTCGATTGGTGTTGATGCTCTCGTCGCCTTCGCGCTTGCGTGTGTGCAGCTCTTGCGAGGATATGCCTTCGTCACTTTTGCGATAGATATAAGACGATGTTGCCCCGTTTATTGTCGGTGGGGTCACATCGTCTTTGCGTGCGCTTAATTCAAGATCATGCGCTGTTTGCCGCTCCTATAGGAACTTGTCGAGCTCGCGATCGATAGCGGCCTTGCGTTTCACGCGGGGCTTGGCGATGAGATTGCCTCGGTGGATGACGTGTTTTACCGTGCGTAGCGCGCGCAGGTCATCCAACGGGTTGGCGGCGGTGACGATCATGTCGGCCTCTTTGCCCACCTCGATCGAGCCTGTGATGTCGCCGATGCCGGCAAGCTGGGCATTTCGCAGTGTCGCCGTGTGAAGTGCGAACGAGCGCGAGGCGCCGACGTACTTCTCGAAGTAACACAGCTCTCGCCAGAAATCGTACTGGGTGATCCAAGGGCATCCAACGTCATTACCCAGCGCCACAGGAACCCCCTGTTTAAGAGCTGCCTTGGCATTGGCGATAATGCCCTCGAAGACCATATTGCCGTTGAACTGCTCGACCTCGCTTGCGCATGAGACGGAGCGGTCGAACAGCGCATACGGAAGCGCGGGGGAAAGCGTAGTGCACAGGAAGGACTGCCCCTCTTTGAACAGGTGCATCACCTCATCCGTCGGAGCGGCGCCATGTTCAATCGAGTCTACGCCGCATTCGAGTGCCACGCGCACTCCTTCTGTCGACTCGACGTGCGCCGCAACGATGAAGCCCAACTCATGAGCCTTATCACAGACTGCACGCACCATATTCGGCTCCATCTTGAGCTCGCCCGGCGTGCCCTTCTCCTTAGCATCGAGGACACCACCAGTGATCATGAGCTTGATGAGGTCGACACCCTGCGATTTGGCGACGTCGACCTGCTCGAGCGCTTCCGGGATGCTCTTTGCCGCCACAGCGACAGACCCGGCCATATGGCCTCCTGGCACGGAGATGCCCATGTTGGCCGCAAGTATGCGCGGGGCCTCCAGCCTTCCTGCCGCCGCGTCGTCGCGTACGCGTGTGTCGAAGTCGCCCAAACCTCCGACGGTGCGTATGGTAGTGACGCCGCTGTGCAGTTCCAGGCGCGCGTACTCGGCGACAAGGCGGTATGCGACGGCCCGCGTGAGGCCGTTTGCCATGATCTTCTTTACTAGCGCCTCGTTGTCGCGCTGCTTCTTCTGAGGTTTGCCGTTGCCTGCGAGGTGCACGTGCATGTTTATGAGACCCGGAAGCAGGTAGGCGTCCTTGAGGTCATAGGTCTCGCAGCCGGACAAATCGGCTTCGGCCAGGGGCGCGACCTCGACGATGTGTCGTCCCTCGACCACGACCGCGTGGTTTTTGAGTACCTCCATGCCCTCGGTTCCATCGAGCACGTTTGCGTTGATGTATGCCGTTCTCTTTCCCTGGGCAGCGGCGCCAGTATCGATCTTTGTCATAGCAATCCCTCCCGCTTCTCTAGCTTCGCTTTGGCCTTGCTTGTCTTTGTGCCAACATACCATAAGGGCCTAGAAACGAAGGCTTTTCTCGGCCGTCATGGATCAACATGCCCCACTTCTGTAACGGCTATCGGCGAAGCCCTCGTGGATCGGCTCGTATAGGTTGATGAGCAGGCCTTGATAGTCTGGGCACCATGCTTCCAGGTATTCGATCATATCGTCCGTGTCATAGCGAACAAGGTAGCTGGCCTCTCTCAGCAGCTGATTGAGCCAAGCCTCGTTATAATCCAGTCCTTTCAGTTCCTCAGAGATCGGGACGCTGAGCGGATAGTCGATATTGCAGGGAATCTCATGTGCTCCAAAGAACGTGTCGTAGCGGTTGGGGAGGGTTTCGATGCTGACCAGTGTGTCTCGCAACGCAATGTTGCGAAGAGGCGGCATGGTCACGACAACTTGTCGCCAGAGTTCCATGACCTCTGGGATGCGCGCGTCGAGCGCCTTTCGCCTTTCCGTCCAAGCCGCTATCACGTTACCCGACTCCAAAAGGCGGATTGATGCGTTTGGGTCCTCTCCAAAGAAGCCAAGTGTGTAGAGTGTGGACTCCGCTAGCTCATACCCTTCTTGTTGCGACACGCTTGAGGATTCCCCGAGGGTGTACAGCCGGCAAATGTGGGACATCAGCTCCGCGAAACCTCGCATTGCGAGCTCCGACTCAAAGCTTGCTACGATAGACAAGGCGTTACTCATAATCTTCATCCCATTTCTCGCCGTACCAGCCGTCTACTTGCACATCGGCATGCCACTCGCCAGGGTCCCAGCGGTAGAGGTGCCCTTCATCGTCTGCAATTTCATAGGGGCTCTGGGCTACTGCTGCGGATATTGACTCTCTTACAAGTGAGAGAGTCAATCTTGCGTCGCCTGACGTCTCGCCTTCAAAGTTGTTGTGGAGCGCTTCGATAATCTCGCAGTCGCTTATCTGTGCTGGTGCATCCTCCCGGATTTCGTAAAATGCCTCGACGAGCTCCGAGAGGACACGCGCGATGTCCGCGTCAAGGTAGGGGGAACTTGCGAACGCGTGCATCAGATGCGTCGATGCGCCCTCTCCAAAGCAGATACGCCCACTCTCCGTCAGGCTCTCCTCTTCAGTCCTCGCAATCATCTCAATTTCTTGAGTCGTGAGAACGAGGCCGACTTCTCGAGCAACCTTGGCGAGTGCCCGCTGTTTTACCATCGTCAGCATGTGCGTCACCCTTTCTGAAAAATCCGGATAAGGCTTAATACCTGATAATCGGCATGATTTGCAGTCTGCAATTTGGGCTTGTTGCGTGGTAATGTTGATGACGATAAATAAGGCATAGGGCCTTGTTTTAGAGATCATCCAAGGGGATGTCTTTTTGGTCATTGTTCTGTAAGGAACGCTAGAACCTGTTGTTTTGAGAGGGGCGTGTGAGACGCCCTTGGTTTGTTGCGTTCCAAATCCGGATCATTCATTGGATTTTATAGAGCAGGACAAGATCATGAACTTCCCAAAAGCCAATTCCTTTTCCCCATTCGTCATGCGCGAGCGCAGCATGGGACCCAACCCACTCAAGCTTTGTGAGGAGCTGCTCGCATACGGCGACATTTCAGCCGGTTCCGTCGTGCTCGACCTTGGCAGCGGTGCAGGGCTCACGAGCGCTCTCATGGCCCGCGAGTGCGGTCTGGTCGTGTATGCGGCTGATCTTTGGAGCGATCCATCCGATAACATGCGCTTCTTCGAGGATGTGGGCCTGACGAACCGTCAGGTCATTCCGCTTAAGGCCGACGCTACCGCGCTGCCTTTTGCTGCGGATTTCTTCGATGTGGTTGTGAGCGTCGACTCGTACAACTACTTTGGACGCGACCCCGAGTATCTGGGAGAGCATCTGCTGCCCCTCGTTAAACGCGGGGGTGAGCTGTTGTTTGCTATTCCCGGCATGAGGCACGACTGTCACGACAATTTGCCTGATTGTTTGCTTGCGTCTTGGACGCCGGAACAACTCGACTACATGCATGACATGGCGTGGTGGCGCGGGAACCTTTCTCAGACTGACGGCGTGGAGATCGTGAGCATGTGCGAGATGGCTTGCACGCGTGCGGCTTGGGCTGATTGGATCGAGTGCGACAACGAGTACGCTGCAGGAGACCGCGCGGCAGTCGAGGCGGGTGCGCTTGATTATCTCAATACTATTGCTGTGAGGCTCAGGCGGGAGTAAAGCTGCGATTCCAGCTTGAGGTTGATTGAGGGGCCGCGCTGCAGATTTGGCAGCGCGGCCCCTTTGCAACATCTCTACCCTCGAGCGATGTGGCGTGGGTACCATTTTTGGAACCATGCCGTGAAAACGCCCATCAGCGTAGGGAGTATGGAGTTGATGGCTCCGACAAGGCTTGCGGCGTCTGTTTGCATAATGAAGTAGGTCCAGACTGGCGTGATCAGGTAGAGGACACCCCATGCTGCGGTCAGGATACGGTTTGTCCTCATGAAGATCGGGTTGCGCAGCGCCGCGTCCCCGTTGTAGCTGTTCTTGGAATAATAGGCGGTCAAGGGCACCCTCGAGAAGCAGGAAGCCGTCCACATCACGCCAAACAAAAGGTAGGATGCGGGGATGATCAAGGTGGGGGAGGCCCCGGTCAACAGCGATATAGAGCAAGCGCCGACGCACAAGGCCGATATCTGGTCGTATTGGGTGGCTTGCGTCTTCTGCATCAGCACAGGCAGCAGCAAACATCCTGCCAAGCTGGCGAGGCTGCCCCAAAAGCCGTCGATGGCGGCGGCAATCCAAAAGACGATCCACGGAATCAAGAGCAGCAGCATGTTCGTTTTGCGCTCGCTTGCACCATCGTGACCATCGGCGTTGTCGCTGCCTGCACCCTCCGGCGACTTTGTGCTCGCTGCCGCGCCAAAGTAATCGTCCCAGTGCATCATCAGGTCGAAGTCACCCTCGACAGAGTAGAGATGTGCCATAAGCGCCGTATCGCCGGCGATCTCACCGCTGGCTATCGAGCGCCACACGCTTATAGGCGTGTTGATACGCGTGGTGAAGTCTCCCTGGAAGACTCCAGCGGACTCTTCCTCAACCCGACTGCCGTCCTTTCCGAGCACTATGCGGTATGTCTTGTTGATGTCCGTGTAGTTCATCTCGAGAACAATATCTTTGCCTGGCCAGGCTTCTTTGCGGTAGAGTGCTGCCATCTGGCGAGTGAATACCAAGCTGGGGTCCTCTTTCTCACCCTGCTCGTTGACTCCCCAGCTCGCATCCGCCATCGCCTCGAAGACGTCGCGTGAGTAGAGGTTCTGTGCGAGCAGCGCACGGGTTTCTTGGCTGATTTCGCCGGTGGCGAACTCCTCTCCGGCCTTTTTCACCCAGGACAGGTACTCATCGGTGCGCTCAGAGAGCTCCTTGACCCTAAAGAGCTCGCCCTGTCCGCAAAAGATCGGTGTGTAGCCATCCTTGCCGCAGAGGCGGTCGAACAGGCTGGTCACGCATTCGTAGTTGCCCTTTGCGGTATAGAAGCCGCAGGTCGATATGACTACGGTCCGCTTGCCGCTCATATCGTAGCGCGATGGGTGTCCGCCGCTTTCCGTCTCAGCACTCATGAAGGGCAGCGACATGGGCAGCTGGCGGTCGATCAGGCACTTGAGCGGGCCGGGAATCCCAAAGTAGTACAACGGGAAGCTCCAGATGGTCACATCTGCGCACAGCAGCTTATCGATTACTGCCTGCATGTCGTCGTGAATGCAACACGTACCTGGCGTTTTGCTCCAGCAGGAAAAGCAACCCATGCAGGGTTTGATGTCGAGTGTGGTGATGCCGAGGACTTCGACTTCTGGCGGACGCGCTCCGCAACTCTCCTGCGAGCGGGCGATGCCCTCCAAAAACGCGCTGGTCAGGCGCCACGTGTTGCTTCGCTCGCCTTTGGGGCTGCCGTTGATTACCAGGATATTCATCGTGCGCTCCTCGTTGAATCGACGCTTTGTCTGCATCGACTTTTTGCTTGAATCGGCCTAATCGGGCTTCTTGCCCTACAGGCCCCAGCGAGCGTATTCCAGGTAGCCCGCCACGCTGTAATGGACGGCCATGTCATCTGCCGGGTATCCCTCTCCGCCAACAACGACACGGCCGTTGCGGTACAGCGCACTCGTGAGCTGGTACTCTCCGGTATAACCGCTGTAAAGCAGGTCGAAGAACTCTTGGGCCACGTGTGTCTCCTCTTCTTCTTGGTTGAACACCTGGGCAAACGCTGATTAAAGCAAATGTTCATTGCATACGATTAACAAAACCGCTGGTTACGTAGGGTAGGGACCCTGCCCCTCCCCATAAACCTCGCTAATCAGCACTTTCTTAGATTCTAGTCGCCGTCTAGCTGTTCTTTCCAGAGAAACCTAGCGGAATCCAGCGCGCAGAGGCATCTGCCCAAGTGCGGTTGATTTGCGCTTAAGGACCGGTTAAGTGCGGTTGATAGTGGGTCTCTCGCGCCTAAGTGCGGTTGATATCGCGAAGCGAAGCGCTAAATCGACCGCACTTAACGGCAGACTGTGAGCATTCGGCCGCACTTTTCGACCATTTGACCAGCACTAGAACGCGCTTAATCATATGCACTCTATTCACTTGATGGGTTTCTCCTCCCTCATACACGAAGCTGTGCTAAAGTTAGCGATATCTAACATTAGCCAAGGCTAACTCTGCTCTCATATCGACCGCTCCGTTGGCCTTTTCAAGGAATCGGAGCGTGTATGAAGGGTGGCACTCCTTATCTAGTGGTCAACGACCTCAAGAAGCACTACGGCGACGGCGATGCGCGCGTTCAAGTGCTTGACGGTATTACCACGACAGTCAACAAGGGCGAGGTGTGCGTTATGCTCGGACCGTCGGGCTCGGGCAAGTCGACTTTCCTGAACCTCATTGGAGGACTCGAGGGTGCAGACGGGGGAGCGATTAGCGTAGGCGGCTGCGAGCTCACGGCGCTTGGTGCCAAGGATCTGGGCGAGTACCGCCGCCGCGAGCTCGGCTTTGTCTTTCAGTTCTACAACCTCGTGCCAGACCTCACCATCCGCGAGAACATCGAGGTCACAGCCCATTTGTCGAATAATCCCCTTCCCATGGAAGAGCTTCTGCGCTCCTTGGGGCTTTGGGAGCACCGCGACAAGTTTCCCCGTCAAGTGTCCGGTGGCCAGCAGCAGCGCTGTGCCATCGGGCGTGCGCTCGTGAAGAACCCCGGCCTCATTTTGTGCGACGAGCCCACCGGCGCGCTCGATTACAAGACTTCCAAGGAGGTCCTCGAGCTCATGGAGCGCGTGAACCGTGAGTATGGTTGCACGCTCGTCATCGTGACCCACAACGCCGCCATCGCGCGCATGGCCGACCGCGTGCTTCGCTTGCGTGACGGGCACCTTGCGGAAGACGAGGTCAACGACGCGCCTGTGACTGCGGCTGAGCTCGATTGGTAGGTGCATGATGACACCACTTGCAAAGCGCCTGCCTCGCGAGTTCAAAGCCAACATCGGCAAGTACCTCGGCATCTTCCTGCTGATGTGCGGCGCCATCGCGCTTACGTCGGGATTCCTCCTTGCCGCTCACTCCATCAGCCAGATAATCGACAGTATGCACGACGAGTACGCCATCGAGGATGGGCGCCTGACGACGTCCTTCGAGGCGACCGACGACCAGCTCCAAGCTGCCCGCGATGCCGCTGAGGAAAGCGGAGGCGTCACGCTCTACAAGAACTTCTCAATCGACGCCGCCTTTGTTAAGGGTGATGGCGACGATGGCACCAAGCGCACGCTACGCACGTACGAGCATCGCACCAAGGTGGACATCGCCGCGTATTGCGAGGGTGACGTTCCCTCGTCGGGCAGCGAGGTTGCCATCGACCGCGTCTTTGCCACAAACAACAGCCTCGAGCTGGGTGACAGCGTGGAGCTCGAGGGCCGTCAATACACGGTCTGCGGCATTATGACGCAACCCGACAGTCAGGCGCTCTTCCTCAACAACTCGGATTTCACGGTGAATACGATCACCTATGGTGTCGCGGAGCTGTCCCGCGCGGGCTTCAAGGCCCTCGAGGAGGCTGGGGGAGCACCCGCCTACAACTACTCGTTCACGTTTGACGAGGACCTCTCCGTTGCCGAGCGCACGGATGTGGAGAAGGACATGGTGGATGCGCTGGCCGATGCCGACGCGCATGTCGAAGACCTCGTCGATGCCAGCGCTAACCAAGGCATAGGCTACGCCGCAGACGACGTCAAAGGTGATTCCGCCATGTGGACGACGCTGCTCTACATCATCATCGTGATCATGGCCTTCGTCTTCGTGGTGCTCACCAATGCCACAATCGAGCAGGAGAGCGCTGTCATCGGCACCCTCATGGCGAGCGGTTATCGGCGCGGAGAGATCGTGCGGCACTACCTCGCGCTTCCGGCTCTTGTCGGTATTATCGCCGCTTGCCTTGGCACGGTGCTCGGCGTGAGGTTTTTCACCGAACCCATGTGCAACCTTTATTACGGCTCGTACAGCTTGCCGCCGTTTGAGGTCTACTGGGATTGGGCCATCTTCGTTAAATGTGCGGTTGTTCCCGCCGCATCGCTCATCCTCATCACGCTTGTCGGCCTTTTGCGCAAGATGGGCAAGACCCCACTGCAGTTCTTGCGTCATGAGGCGGCGGGCAAAGCGGGCACCAAACGCGGCGTGCGCCTGCCGGAGCGCTTGGGCTTCGTGGCGCGCTTCCGCCTGCGTATCTTCTTGAGGAACCTCGGTAACTTTGCCACGCTCTTTGTCGGTATCGCTTTTGCAAGCCTGCTCTTGCTCTTTGGCCTGGCGATACTTCCGACGATGACGCATTATGCGGACAACCTCGAGACGAGCCTTGTCTCCGAGCACATGTACACCTTGAAGGCACCGCTCGAGCTTGAAGGCAGCGCCAAGGACCGTGCCTCGTGGGCTGCGTTCGATTGCCTGCAGTCCGTCGACGGCAAGTTGCTTTCTGCGGCTGAAGATGCGCAAGACGAGCTTGAGGACGCTGCAGATGCCGCTCAGGATGCTGCTGATAAAGCCAAGGCTGCTCCCTCGCTTGCGAGCATGCAGGCTGCGGTCGATTCGCTCGATAAGGTTCAAGACAAGAAAGACACGCTCAACAAGCGGCTTGACGATATCGCCGATGCGCTCGACTGCAGCCGTGACGACGTGCTCGACCTCATCGACGATTCCTCCAAGATCGATGCAGACGATGACGACCTTCATCCAGTGAACACCATCGACAACGGGGCCAATAAGATTGCCCAAGCAGAGAAATACGCTGTCTGTCAGCTGGAATACGACCGAGGCGACGGTAACGGCACGGAGACCGTCGCAGTGTACGGTATCGCCGAGGATTCTCGCTATTGGAAGGACCTCGAGGTTGGCGATGGGAAGGCCGTCTTTGGTGCGGGTCTTGTTGATAAGTTTGGTTGGAAGGACGGTCAGCAGGTCGAGCTCTATGACAAGTACGAGGACGAGTCCCATACCCTGACTCTTGCAGGTGACAGCGACACATGGGGCTCGAAGTCGAATATGAACGTCTACGTGAGCATCGAAGACTTCAACAAGATGTTCGACCACGAGGCCTCGTATTTCAACGGCTATGTGAGCAATGAGCCCCTCAAGCTCGATGCGTGCTACTACGCTGGCGACACCACACCCGACGACATGCGCGCAGTGGGCGAGCAGTTCGTCAACATGATGGACTCCATGATCGGCATGATGGTGGGTCTCGCGGTCTTCATCTTCCTATTGTTCATGTACTTGCTCACCAAGGCGGTGATCGACCGCAGTGCCCGCTCCATCAGCTACATGAAGGTCTTCGGGTATCGCGACCGCGAGGTCTCGCAGCTCTACATCCGCTCTGTCACGCTGGTGGTCGCAGCATCGCTCGTGTTGTCTTTGCCGCTGATCATCGGTTCGCTTACGGTGATCTTTCGCTCGATGCTGCTCTCCTACAACGGAAACATCGAGATCTACGTTCCGCTGTGGAGCATGGCCGCCTGTGTGGGCATTGGCTTTGCGACGTACCTGGTGGTGGCATTCTTGCACACGCGCACAATCAGGCGCGTGACCCTTGCGGAGGCCCTCAAGGTCCAGGAGTGACCGCGGGTTGCGGATGCTCTGCGGATGCCAGCGGCTCTCGCGTTGCCATTCTCTGAACGATTCATCGTTCAGACTTTGCCGCTATGCGCTGGTTTTTGGGCTTTAGGCAGGTTCTCTGATCGATTGATCGTTCAGACGTTGCTGCGACGCGCTGGATTCTGGGCTTTCAGCAGGTTCTCTGAACGAATAATCGTTCAGAGAACCTGCTCAAGTTCCTCATGCCATCGCTCGCTCAATTAGAAGCAGATTGGCAATCCCTGAATCCGCTCTTTATTTGTGGATATTTGACAAATATCTTTCTTGAGGCGAATGGCAGAACTGCACTTGTTCCCGCTATCGGTACCTTTCGAGGGGGAGGTTTGTGTGAAGACAGTCGCAATCATCGGTACGTTCGACACCAAGGGCGAGGAATTCGCCTACGTCAAGGCCCGCTTCGAGGAGCTGGGCATCAATACCCTGACTATCCACTGCGGTGTGTTCGATCCGCAAACCATGCCCGGCGTTCCTAACTCGGAAGTCGCGGCTGCCGTCGACATTGAGATGTCGACTATTGCGGAGAAGAAGGACCGCGCCTTTGCCACGGAAGCCATGACCCGCGGCGTCGAGAAGCTCCTGCCCACGCTGTATGCCAACGGCCGCTTTGACGCTTTGTTCTCCATGGGCGGCTCCGGCGGAACCGCCATCGCAACCGCCGGCATGCGCAAGCTGCCCGTCGGTGTTCCCAAGATCATGGTGTCTACCATGGCATCGGGTGACACGTCCCCGTATGTCGGTGCGTCCGACATCATGATGTTTCCCTCGATCGTCGATGTCGCGGGCATCAACTCTTTCTTTGCGACGATTTTCAGCAACGCTGTCGCCGCAATGACCGGCATGCTCGAGCATCCTGCCCCCAAGCACGAGGACTCCAAGCCGCTTGTCGCCGCGACTATGTTCGGCGTGACTACGCCCGCAGTCCAGAAGGTCCAGGCTTATCTCGAATCCAAGGGCTACGAGGTGCTCGTCTTCCACGCCACCGGCACGGGTGGAAAGTGTATGGAGTCGCTGATCAACGGCGGATTCATCAATGGCGTGCTCGACTTGACCACCACTGAGTGGTGTGACGAGATTGCCGGCGGCGTCCTTAACGCTGGTCCCGACCGTTGCAGCGCTGCCGCACTCAATGGCGTGCCTGCTGTCGTATCCGTTGGCGCTGACGATATGGTCAACTTTGGGCCGTGGAACACCGTGCCCGAGCACTACCAGGGCCGCAACCTCTACAGGCACAACCCGACCGTCACGCTCATGCGCACTACGGTCGAGGAGAACGAGAAAATCGGTCATGCTATCGCGAGCAAAGTGAACATGTCCATCGGTCCCTGCGCCGTCATGCTGCCCTTGAAGGGCGTCTCCATGATCGATGCCGAGGGCCAGCCGTTCTACGCTCCCGAGGAGGACGCGGCCCTGTTCAAAACGCTTGGGGAGGAGATCGACCCGACCAAGGCAGAGCTCATCGAGATAGGCACGCATGTGAACGACGATGAGTTCGCTATCGCGGCTGCTCAGAAGCTCATCGACCTCATGAACAAGTAGATTCACGTTGAAAGGCGGAAGCATGTCGCTTTCGCTTTTCTCGTTGTCTGCGTGCTGTCTTGTGGCACGGAAATCGGCTTAATCGGGCAAGGTCTGGTTCGGACCGCGTCCGTTGGCAAAAGCATTGCTTCGCAAGAAGCGATAGTCCCTTAGGGAAGAAGGAGAAAATCATGCTTGAACTGTCCCGCGCGGAGATCCTCGATCGTTTTCGCAAGTCCATCGCCGAGGGCAATATCCTGCTCGGTGTAGGCGCCGGTACGGGCATCACGGCTAAGTCGGCTGAGGCCGGCGGCGCCGACATCTTCGTCATCTGCAACTCTGGTCGCTTCCGCATGGCCGGCCGTGGCTCCCTTGCAGGTCTGCTTCCTTACGGCGACGCCAACCAGATCGTCGTCGAGATGGGCTCCGAGGTCCTGCCTGTCGTGAAGGACACCCCCGTCCTCGCCGGCGTCTGCGGCACCGATCCCTTCCGCGTCATGAAGAAGTACCTGGCCGAGCTCAAGGAGCAGGGCTTCAACGGTGTTCAGAACTTCCCGACCGTGGGCCTCATCGACGGCACCTTCCGCAAGAACCTCGAGGAGACCGGCATGGGTTACGGTCTCGAGGTCGACATGATCGCAGAGGCACACAAGCTCGATATGCTCACTTGCCCGTATGTCTTCGACGAGGAGCAGGCTGCTGCCATGACCAAGGCTGGCGCTGATATCATCGTCGCCCACATGGGTCTGACCACCGGTGGCACCATCGGCGCCGAGACCGCCCGCACTCTGGATGACTGCGCGAAGATCATTGCCGGTATCGTGAAGGTCGTCAAGGACATCAACCCCGAGGCTCTCGTCATCTGCCATGGCGGCCCGATCTCCGAGCCCAAGGATGCGGCCTATATCATTGAGAACGTCCCCGGTATCGACGGCTTCTTTGGCGCCACCTCCATCGAGCGTTTGGCTGCCGAGCGTGGCATCAAGGCCCAGACCGAGGCTTTCAAGGCTATCAAGAAGTAACGATTCCACTTGCGGATCGCTAAGAGGAGAGGGTGCTTGCCACTGCGGCGGGCGCCTTCTCTTTTGCTCTGCGGGTGTTCGCTATTTGGTGGAACGCCAACCGTTGCTGGCTCTGTGGCTAGAAAAGCACCATATGCACCTCAAAGTGGCTAGTTAAACACCGTATGCGCCTGTCTACTTTTACAGATGCGCCTGTGGTGCATAACTAGCCACTTTGAGGTGCATATGGTGCTTTTCTAGCCATCCTCTGTGCATTTCTTGCCATCTTCAAGTGACGTGCAGAAGCGCTAGTCCAAAAGCCTCCCGTCGATAGAGACGGTCTTGACCTCAAGCGGGATTTCCTTGCCGCTCTCTTGGAGCGCGCGCCTCAGTGCATACTCGAGTCCGCCGCAGCAGGGAACCTCCATGCGTGTCAAGGTCACCGTGCGGATGTCGTTCTGCTCGAAGATGGCGGCGAGTTTCTGGGAGTAGTCCACGCCATCGAGCTTGGGGCACCCGACGAGCACAACCCTCCCGTCGATGAAGTCCTCATGAAAGCGCCTGTAGGCGAATGCAGTGCAATCTGCGGCAATCAGCAGGTTTGCTCCGTCGAAACAGGGTGCGCTGGTCGGGGTGAGCTTGATCTCAATGGGCCAGTTCGCAAGCGTCTTGGGCGCCATGTTCCTCTCCACCGCTTCACGGTCGTAGGGTGCGGCTTCGCGCTCGACGATGGAGATGGCGTCTGTCGGGCACTCCGGGAGGCAGTCGCCCAGACCGTCGCAGTAATCCTCACGCAGTAGCTTGGCTTTGCCGTTGACCATGCCGATGGCACCCTCGTGGCAGGCGCTTGCGCACAGGCCACAGCCGTTGCACTTGGTCTCGTCGATCTCGATAATCTTTCTCAGCATTGTCACTCCTCATCTCGCTCTCTCGTAATTGCGCTGGCTTCACTATACTGTGAGCGAAAATACAAATCTGTTGTTTCGACAACAAGGAGCATTGTAATGGGGATTTCTTGCTCAACATCTATTCCGCTGTTCGAGGGCATCTCGCATGATGAGGTTCAGACCATGCTCCCATGCCTGGAAGCCCAGACCAAGGAATACGCGCGTGGCGAACGGATCTTGTGCTCTGGTCAGCCGACCGAGTATCTGGGCGTGGTCTTGAGTGGGCGTGTACGTGTGGAGGTAACTGATGCGTGGGGGAGTGTCACCATCTTGGAGATGCTGAGCGAGGGCGCTGTCTTTGCTCAAGGCTATGCGTGCAGTTTGGAACCTCTGGACATCGATGTGGTGGCTGACAGTGCATGCGAGGTGTTGATGCTCAAGGCTGCGCGCATCATCCACCCCTGTCCGCACCAGTGCGGATGCCATGCGCACCTCTCGACCAACCTGATGCGCGCCTTGGCGCTGCGCAACCTGGATATGAACCGCCGCGCTATAGCCACGGCGCCCAAGTTGATCCGCGGGAAGCTGCTTGCCTATCTTTCGCAGCAGCAAAAACGCGCAGGTTCCCGTACGTTCACCATCCCTTACAGCCAGACCAAGCTTGCGGCTTACCTAGGCGTCGATCGCAGTGCGCTTTCCAACGAGCTCTCGAAGCTCAAGCGCGAGGGTATCGTCGATCACGAGGGTGCGACGTATCGGCTGCTGTAGGGTTTGGGGATGCGCGGGCAACTTCCTCTCGCTCGTTGCGTCAATCCCCAAACCCCGTTCACCGACCGGATTTCAATCGCTCTGGAATCCGCCTCTTCCGGCGTTACCATAAACACCCTCTTGCGGCCGGATGTGCCGCACAACCCCAATAACGCATCGTGCTCCATCCGGGGGAGTCTACCCCTGGCGGGAGCTTTGTCGTTTCTCGAGCTGTGCGGTCTGGCCATAAGGGCACCAGGAAAACCGACACGACATGAAACGAAGGCCATGCAACAGCGCGACAAGATCAAGCCCATACTCTTCAGCATCATCAAGCACAGCAGTAAAGAGGAGATGCGCAAGCAGATCCCCAAGGACATAGTGTCCGGCATCGTCGTTGCCGTTGTGGCTCTTCCGCTGTCCATCGCGCTCGCCATCGCCTCCGGTGTCGCACCCGAACAAGGTCTCTACACTGCCATCATCGCCGGCTTCCTCATTGCCCTCTTTGGCGGTAGCCGCGTGCAGATCTCAGGTCCTACTGCGGCATTTGCGACTATTGTCGCCGGTATCGTTGCCACCGACGGCCTCGACGGCCTCATCGCCGCAACCATCATCGCCGGTGCCATCCTCATCTTGATGGGTCTGCTCAAGCTTGGCACGCTCATCCGCTTTGTGCCCTACACCATCACCACCGGCTTCACCGCTGGCATTGCCGTGACCATCGTCATCGGCCAGATTAAGGACCTCCTGGGTCTCACGTATCCCGCCGGTACCACCACCATCGACGCTATCGACAAAGTCACCGCCGTTGCCCAAAACATCGGTACCTTCAACGCCCAGGCCCTGCTCGTCGGCGTGGTCTGCCTTGCGATTCTCATCCTGTGGCCCAAGGTCTCCAGCCGCATTCCCGGCTCGCTCGTCGCTGTTATCGTCGGCGCTGCTATGGTTCCTCTTTTTGGCCTCAACGTGAGCACGATTGGCGACCTCTACACGATCAACGCGGGCCTGCCCACGCTCCATGCTCCGCAGCTCAGCCTTGGCCTGCTGCGCGACGAGCTGCCCAACGGCTTTACCATCGCCATTTTGGCTGCCATCGAGTCCCTGCTGTCCTGCGTTGTCGCCGACTCCATGATCTCCAGCCATCACCGCTGCAACATGGAGCTCGTCGCCCAGGGCGTGGGCAACATTGGCTCCGTGCTCTTTGGCGGTATCCCCGCTACCGGCGCCATCGCCCGCACTGCCGCCAACGTCCGCAGCGGCGGCCGTACGCCCATCGCCGGCATGGTACATGCTGTGGTCCTGCTCGCCGTGCTCGTTTTCCTCATGCCCTACGCGGCGCTCATTCCTATGCCTACCATCGCGGCCATCCTGCTGCAGGTCGCCTACAACATGTCCGGTTGGCGCAGCTTTGCCCATCTGTGCGCTACCGCGTCGCGCGGTGCTATTGCAACCTTGCTGCTCACCTTCACGCTGACGATCGTCTTCGACCTGGTCACTGCCATCGGCATCGGCATGATCATCACCGTGGTCCTCTTTATGAAGATGGTCAGCGAGGAGACCGAGGTCAGGGGCTGGGAGTACTACTGCGACAAGGACTCCGAGGTCACGCATCTGCGCGAGCTGCCCAAGAGCGTGCGCGTGTACGAGATCAACGGTCCCATGTTCTTTGGCATGGCCGATCGCATCTCCGATATCTCTGTCAAGGACTTTACCAAGTACCTGATCATCCGCATGCGCGGTGTGCCCTCGCTTGATGCAACCGGCATGAACGCCCTCGAGAACCTCTACGAGTATTGCAAGGAGCATGGCGTGAACCTTATCTTCAGCCATGCTAACGAGCAGCCGATGAAGGCGATGGAGCGCGCGGGCTTTGTCGATATGGTCGGCAAGGACAACTTCCGCCCCAATATCGACGATGCGATCGCCTATGCGACCGAGTTGCTTGAGAACGAGCCTGCAAAGGGCAAGGGTGCGGCAAAGGCCGCTTAGGGTAGCGGCTCGCCATCCTGTCTCCGGGGGTAAGTGGTGACACACTTTGTGCCAGTGACAATGTGTGTCACGCAGACGCTCCGTTCAAGCCAGAGGCGTTGAACGGAGCTCTGGTCTCAAACGTTCATATGATACGCAATGTCATCGGCGCAAAGTATGCCCCGCGGTGAAACCTGCAGGCCCTCGCTCAAGATGAGGTTGAAAAGCAAGCGCGTGATACACAATGCTATTACTCCTCAGATTGTCAGACCTGACCGGCAGAAGCTTCGAAATCTGTTCCAATTAACCGATTGTTAATCACATGCTCACCTTGAGCGTGCATCAGATGCGATAACTTTATCTGTTAAATCCATGGGTTTGTTATTGCCTATGGAACCAGGCGCCGAGCATGGCGCCAAGGTATTTGAACAGCTTTGCACGAGTCAGGAGTCGCACATGAGAGAGATACGCGTCAGTGACATCACGATGAGGGAGGCCGCGGCCTCCAAGCAGCTTTCCCTATCCTTCAAGGAGAAGCTTGAGATCGTGAAGGTCCTAGACCGTATCGGTGTGGACCCCATCGAGGTCGAGGGCATCGAGTCCTCCAAGGTCGACAGCCTGCGCATCAAGTCCATCGCCTCCCTGGTCAAGAACAGCACGCTTGCCGTCCCCGTCAAGATGGACGATGAGAGCATCGACGCCGTCTGGAGCGCCGCCAAGGGCGCCAAGAGCGTGCGCCTGCAGGTCGAGGCTGCGGTGAGCCCCTCTACCATGGAGTATATCCAGCGCAAGAAGGCGAACACCTTGGTCGCCGATGCCGCCGCTGCTGTTGCCAAGTGCGCCGAGCTCACTGGCGACGTCGAGTTCGTCGCCATCGATGCAACCCGCACGGACGTAGCTTTCTTGGCCGAGGTAATCGAGGCCGTGGTCGCAGCAGGCGCCAAGACGGTGACCGTGTGCGACGCTGCCGGCTCCATGCTGCCGGAGGAGTTCGGGCAGTTCATCGCCCAGCTCATCGAGGTGGCACCCCAGCTCAAGGGCATCGAACTGGGTATCTCCTGTTCCAACAACCTCAACATGGCCGATGCCTGTGCCGTCGCCGGTGTCATGGCAGGCGCCACGCTGGTCAAGGCCACGTCCTATCCTATGGGCGTTGTCGCGCTCGACAACGTGGCGAGGATCCTCGGCGTCAAGTCCGACGCGCTCGACGCGCAGTGCAAGGTCCGCGTGACGGAGCTCAAGCGCGCCATGGGCCAGATTGCCCGCCTGTGCTGTGAGGACCGCTCCAAGGGCGCCGTTTTCACTGGCTCTGTGACCGAGGCCGCAGAGAGCTTCGTCCTCACGGCAAGCGATGATCAGGCCACTGTCATGCGCTACGTCGAGCGACTCGGCTACAGCCTGTCTGACGAGGATGCAGCCGCCGTTTTCGAGGCCTTCAAGAAGATCGCCGCCAACAAGGAGCGCGTCGGCGCGACGGAGCTTGATGCCATCGTCGCCTCCGCCGCTCTGCAGGTGCCTCCCACTTACGTCCTCGAGGGCTACGTCATCAACTCCGGCCTGAGCTTCAAGGCAACCTCCCATATCTCGCTGCGCAAGAACGGCGAGCTTGTCGAGGCGGTCTCTCTGGGCGATGGCCCCATCGACTCCTCCTTCAAGTCCATCGAGTCTGTGGTCGGCAAGCATTACGAGCTCGACGACTTCCGCATCCAGGCGGTGACCGAGGGCCGCGAGGCAGTGGGCGAGTCCATCGTCAAGCTCATCGCCGATGGCAAGGTCTACTCTGGCCGCGGTATCTCCACTGACATCGTCGAGTCCAGCATCCGCGCGTACATCAACGCGCTCAACAAGATCGCATACGAGGAGCAGAACTAATGAAGCTTTCCTTTTCTACCCGCGGCTGGGCTGACCACTCCTGGGACGAGCTGGTAAGCACCGCCCTCGAGATGGATTTCTCCGGCATCGAGATCCACAATCCCATAATCAACGCCGTCTTCACCGGCAAGGGCGGCCCGCTTGACCGCTACAACTGCCAGGCGACGGCGCGCGCCCTGCGCGACAAGGGCCTGTGCATCCCTGCGCTCGACTCCTCTGTCGACATCTCCGCAGGTGAGGAGCAGGTTCAGGTCGCCAAGGAGCTCATCGACCTCGCCGCTGCCGCCAGCGTCGAGAAGGTCGTCGTCGTTGTCCAAAACGATGACGAGGGTGCCATCCACGCTGCCCTGAGTGAGCTTGTGCCGTATGCCGAGGCAAACGGCGTCGTTTTGCTGATCGAGTCCAGCGGCATCTTTTCCAGCACCTCGCGCATGGCAGGAATCATGGACCGCTACGCCAGCGACTACCTGGGCACTCTGTGGGATGTCTACAACGTCTATCGCACCGGTGGCGAGACCCCTGCTCAGACTGTCAAGAACCTGGGTGCCTACATCAAGCACGTCCACATGCGCGATTCCGACGACGACGGCAGCTTCAACCTGGTTGGCGAGGGCAGCACGCCCATCGACGAGGTTGTTCGCGCCCTGTCCTCCATTGACTACGACGGCTTCGTGTCGCTGGAGTGGGACCCAGCGTGGATGGAGGACCTCACCGACATGGAGGTCATCTTCCCGCACTTCGTCAACTACATGGAGCAATTCGAGGACACCCGCGGCAAGCGCCGCACCCTCTACCTCAACCACGACGGTTCCGGTGAGTACGTGTGGAAGAAGGACGAGCTCATCGACCTGACCTTTCCGCAGGTGCTCGACAAGATGGTCGAGTGCTTCCCGGATCAGTACTGCTTCAAGTACACCACGCTCGACTACACGCGCACCTATGAGGAGTTCCGCGACGATGTGGACAACTTCGCCCGCGCGCTCGTGTCCATGGGCGTGAAGGCCGGCAGTAAGGTCGCTATCTGGGCGACCAACGTGCCTGCCTGGTACATCACCTTCTGGGCGACCACCAGGATCGGCGCTGTGCTCGTCACGGTGAACACCGCCTACAAGATCCATGAGGCGGAGTACCTGCTGCGCCAGTCCGACACGCATACGCTCGTCATGGTCGACAGCGCCCTGGACTCCAACTACCGCGAGATCATCAACGAGCTCTGCCCGGAGATTGCGACCACCAAGCCCGGCGATCAGCTGCACTGCCAGAGGCTGCCCTTCCTGCGCAACGTCATCAGCGTGGGCTTCGACATGCCCGGCTGCCTTAACTTCGACCAGGCGATGGAGCGTGCCGAGCTCGTGCCGCTGGAGAAGGTTCAGCGCATGGCCGCAGAGGTGCGCCCGGACGATGTCTGCAACATGCAGTACACCTCCGGCACCACGGGATTCCCCAAGGGCGTCATGCTCACACACCGCAACGTTGTCAACGACGGCAAGTGCATCGGCGACCGTATGGGCCTGTCCACGGCAGATCGCTTTATGATCCATGTGCCGATGTTCCACTGCTTTGGCATGACGCTGTCGATGACCTCGTCCATGACTCACGGCGCGACCCTGTGCCCGATGCCGTACTTTAGCGCCAAAGCATCGCTCCACTGCATCACGCAGGAGAAGATCACCGCCTTCAACGGCGTTCCCACGATGTTCATCGCGATGTTCAACCACGAGGACTACCGCAAGACTGACTTTAGCCACATGCGCACGGGCATCATGGCTGGCGCCGGCTGCCCGCCGGAGCTCATGAAGCGCGCGGCTCAGCCCGACGAGATGAACATGACCGGTATCGTCTCCGTCTACGGCCAGACGGAATCTGCTCCGGGCTCCACTATGAGCGCTTGGACCGATCCGCTGGACCTGCGCACGGAGACCGTCGGCTACGCCTTCCCGCATGTCCAGTGCAAGATCATCGACCCGGAGACGGGCGAGGAGCTGCCCAACGGCCACATAGGCGAGTTCTGCTCGAGGGGCTACAACATCATGAAGGGCTACTACAAGATGCCCGACGCCACCTTCAAGACGGTGGATGAGGACGGCTGGCTGCACTCTGGCGACTTGCTCATGCGCGATGACCGCGGCTGCTATGTGGCAACGGGCCGCCTGAAGGACATGATCATCCGCGGCGGTGAGAACATCTACCCCAAGGAGATCGAGGACTTTGTCATCACCCA
>CAKUES010000026.1 GCA_934646835.1 uncultured Coriobacteriales bacterium | reverse complement strand
GCGGCATTAGCTCAGCTGGATAGAGCGTTTGACTACGAATCAAAAGGTCGGGGGTTCGAATCCCTCATGCCGCACCACTTAAATCAAAAGGCTGCCACTATGGCAGCCTTTCTTGTTACTGGCACTCGCCGGGATTCGAACCCGAGGAGGGGTCAACGCGACCTATGGGAGCGTTGGCGCCCGAGCGCCCGCAGGGCGCGAGGGAAAGTGCGCGTAGCGCACCACAGAATCCCTCATGCCGCACCACTTAAATCAAAAGGCTGCCACTATGGCAGCCTTTCTTGTTACTGGCACTCGCCGGGATTCGAACCCGAGGAGGGGTCGACGCGACCTACGGGAGCATTGACGCCCGAGCGCCCGTGGGGCGCGAAGAAGCAGTGCGTGCGTATTGACCGCTCACGATGTTTAAGAGAAGCGTTAGATAATGAGCGCAGGCACATCAGCTGGTCGTGGTACGCTTGCAGAAAGAGTGTTGCAACCAGACTAGGAGTGGCATTATGTGCACAAACGGCGTCAATACCCAGCAGCTCAAGGACACGGTCGAGATGATCGACGCGCAGATCGCGCTCTCCCGTCGTTGGACCCACAAGATGTATCACCTGGCAGAGAACGGTGCTATGGAGCGCTCCGCTAAGAAGCTCGCTGCTATCCAGGCCATGTTGGACGACGTCCGCTCTGAGTTCGAGGAGCTCCAGGACGTCATTGAGCGCGACGACAGCGGCAACGGCGTTCAGGTCGAACTCGTCTAGCTTCGGCCCTGACAAGCAGCAAAGTGTCCCAAGTATTGGATAGCGGCACGATTCCCCATGCCTCGCTGCTCGTTTTGAGCGAGGGTACGCTTTCGAGTGGGGCGATCAAGGCGCTTGAAGCAAGTGCCGAGCGTCTCGGACATGGACAGGGCATTGCCTTTCTCGACACCTCGTGTCTTGATGATCCAAGAATACTGCTGGCTGTTCACGAGTGCGACCCGTGGGATGTGGTTGCAGTTGACGAGCAGTCCATGGCAAAGCTCAAGGCGGCCTTTGGCGAGGCTGCCTTGAGCTTTGCGCCCGGTGCGCCTGTCGAAGCGAGGGGCTACCTGCTCGTTGCTGTTCCCGGGTTTGAGGAGTGCCTGAACGATCAGGCGGCCAAACGCGTCGCATGGGGAAGGTTGAAAGCTGCTGCTTACCCCAAGGTGCCCTACTAGCCGGCTCGGTTATAATCGCAGGCATGTGTATAGAAGGACGCTGTCTGGGGAAGGATGTCTCATCGTGGTAATTTCAACGAAGGGGCGCTATGCGTTGCGTTTGATGCTCGATATCGCCATGCAGGGCGGGGGCTCGCCCGTGCCGCTGCACGACATCGCCGAAAGGCAGGGCATCTCCTTTAAATATCTTGAGCAGATCGTTCCGCCGCTGACCAAGGCCGGCTACCTCAAGAGCGTTAGGGGAGCCAACGGCGGCTACTTGCTGACTCGCGACCCAAAGGAGATCACAACGGGTGACATCCTGAGGGCTGGCGAGGGAAACCTCGCGCCGGTTGCATGCCTCGCCAACGAGGACATGGAGTGTCCGCGTGCGGACCTCTGCATCACGCTCCCATTCTGGCGTGGCCTCGATGATGCGATCACCGCTTACATCGACAGCGTGACCCTGGAAGACCTGGTCAAGGACCGTGCCGTTTAGCTGCAAGGCCTTTGCAGCGCAGAGAAAGGATGACAAGCATGGCTGAGATCTCTGAGAGGCTCGACGCAATGACATGCGACCTCATCGGTGAGGCTATCAGCACTCTGGAGGCCGAGGGTAAATTCCCGGTCCTCTTGATGACCGATGCGAGCGAGGACCTCTTCGCTTTCGAGGACGACGACCCGGACGGCTGCTACAGGGCAGCTTGCCAGCAGGTGCAGGACTTTGGCGGCAAGTGCGCAATGTATGCAATCGCCTATGAGGGCATCGTCCAGGCAGATGAGTCCACTTCCGGCGATCCTGCGATCATCTTCGAGTTCGCAGAGCGCGAGGCAGGGGAGGCATGGAGCGGCTTTATCTTGTACCGCCGTGCCAAAAACGGCGGCATCGAGGTGTCCGATCCTCAGCCCGGTGGGGCAGAGGTACCACTTTTTGCATAATTTCTCTTGCTAGTTCCCAAACATTCAGGTAAAGTAAACCTGTTTGTAAATATACCCGCTACCAAAGACAGCCGGTAACCCCGCAAAGGGTTTTAAGGGAGCCCGAGGCTCCGCCCGCCGAGGTGGTTGATTCGCAAAGCTTTCAGGCATGTGCAAATCGACCTCCGCTGTCAGCGGGGGTCGATTTTTCTATGGAAGGAGGTGCACATGCCTACTCAGAAGAAAGCAGATCAGATCGAGGAGATCGTTGGCAAGATCAAGGAGGCTAACGCCGTTTGGTATGTCGACGCTCGCGGTCTGACCGTCAAGGAGACCCAGCAGCTGCGCCGCAACGTCACCGCTGCCGGTGGTGAGATGAAGGTGTACAAGAACACCCTCGCAGTCCGCGCCCTGGCTCAGTTGGAGCTCCCCACTTGCGAGGATATCCTCGCAGGCCCCACTGCGTTCATCTTTGCCGGCGAGGACGTCGCCGCACCTGCAAAGGCTGCTAACGATGTCGCCAAGGCAAACCAGAACCTGGAGATCAAGGGTGGTCTGATGGATGGCGCTGTCATGAGCGCAGACGAAGTCAAGGTTATTGCTTCCCTGCCCTCTCGCGATCAGCTCATCGGCCAGATTGCTTGCTCTCTCACCGCTGTCGCTTCTCAGCTCGCTATCGCCTTCGGCGAGATGTCCGAGAAAGAGGCTGCATAGGTGGCTGCCGTCTAAAGGCGGCGTAATTGAATTGTTTAAGTTGAAAGTCGCCTGATAGAAAAGGCGACTGTTGAAAGGAAGAACAACATGGCTCTCACTAACGAAGAGATCATTGCTGCTCTGGGCGAGAAGACCCTGCTCGAGCTGGCTGAGCTCCGCGACATGATCTGCGAGGAGTTTGGCGTTTCCGCTACCGCCGCTGTCGCAGCTGGCCCCGCAGAGGGTGGCGCTGCTGCCGAGGAGAAGACTGAGTTTGACGTCGTCCTCGAGGGCTTCGGCGACAACAAGATCGCTGTCATCAAGATCGTCCGCGAGATCACTGGCCTGGGCCTCAAGGAGGCTAAGGCTGCCGTCGAGGGTGCTCCCGCAACCCTGCTCGAGGCTCAGAAGAAGGACGACGCTGAGGCTGCCAAGGCAAAGCTCGAGGAGGCAGGTGCTGCTGTTACCCTGAAGTAATAACTTCTGGATATAGCGCTATGCTTCTTAAAGAGGCACCCGTTTGGGTGCCTCTTTTTTTATGCAGATGCAGGTTTGCTCTGATTGTTTGGGGGTAGCTGCGGGCTTTGTGTGGGTGCTCAGCTTTGCCTTGCCTGGAACTTCTTCACATCCTCGAGGCGCTTGCGCAGGTAAACAGAGCGGTTCTTCTCATCGTAGTATTGACAGCAATAGCGAATGCAGAGCTCGTATGCTTCGTTGATACTCGAGTAAACCGGTGGGTAGGTTTGATGGAGCTGTGCCGCAAAGGAGACTGCGTCGGGATGCAGGGTTAGGTGACAGGTTCTTTTCTGCGGTGTGTCTCTGAGGCTCGGAGCGTTGGCCAGCGCCGCATGCTTGAGCTCCCTCATCGCAAAGATGGGTTCCTCTGCCTTGCTGTGGTGGCAAATGCCCTTGACGAGCAAGACCATGTTCTCCACGCATTCGCTTAAGCTGGTGTTGGATGCTCGGGCGAGCTCTGACACCAGTTCGTACAGCCTAAGGTCGATTCTGACCTTCACTTTCAGTCGGGCAAGTGGTCGCTGGTCCATCTCCGTATCTCCTTTTCTAGGCGCCGCGCATGTTGTTCAGACCGTTCCAAGCTGTAATCGATACGAACAACAGATTAACTGAATCAAATAATGTTCTTACAACTTTTTAGATATATGTGACACCGGTGCCCTGACATACCCTTTCCTCAGAGGGGATTATTCTAGGAAGGGGCATAGATGGAATCGTATGAGTCCGTTACCGTTCTCACGACAGAAGAGCGGGTCGATTTGTTCAAAGCGGTGTTTGGAAACACGGCAGACTACGTGTTCAATCCGGTCAAGACCAGCCCGTTGTGCCAGTATTTGACCAATCTGAGGATTGGACACGGAAGCGCCGTCGTCCTCGACGAGACACATTTCCCAACATCCGATATATTCGCCACAGGCGTCAGGGAGTACGTGGATAGCTGTGCAGCTCCAGGCGAGAGCATGCGCATCATCGTCGTGTGCTCGGGAAGAAAGCCCGGCGACGGTCTGTTGGCGTTTTTGACGATGTACTGCCATGTGTACGACATAGTCTGCGCAAACGAGCCGCTTGACCTTGTGAGCGAGCTTGAGCAGCTTATGCACACGCCCAATAAGAGGACGGATGTGCTGCCGTATATGAGGGACCAGACTGCGTTTCGGCACATGGACGAAGAGGTGGATTTGAAAAAGGGAATAGGGGCGGCTCAAAGCGGAGAAATCGTCATTCCCTCTGGCATGAAGGTGAAGATAGTGATCGAACCCATGGCGGGGTGAAGGTCAAGAGGTCATATGCACGGTGACGGGCAGCGCGTTGTTCGCCAGCCTTAATCGCGAAAAGCCGGCTTTGTCTTAGAGACGAGGCCGGCTTTTCGCGATTAAGGCTGTGGATGCGGCTGGGAGCGCACTTATTCCGAGTAGTGGGCTACCTGGTCCTTTACGTAGCAGATTAGCTCGCTCTTCTTGTGCATCTGGGTCTTCTCATACAGGTGCCTGATGTGCGCGCGCACCGTATAGGGGGAGATAACCAGCTCTCCGCGATGTTGTCGACCGTATAGCCTTGCACGAAGAGCTCGAGGACCTCGCGCTCGCGCGGAGAGAGCCCAAACTCCTTCGCGGTCTCATCGCAGGAACGAATGAGCGCTGAAAGCCCAACCTCTGTAGGTTTCGAGGTGAGCTCCTCCATGTAGCGCCCCTCCGAGATAAGGGGGATTAAGAGCACGGCGACAACGCACAGAAGCCCGGAGGCGATCAGGTCGACGAGCGTGGAAGCTTCTAAACCAGCGCTTTCGATGCTCAACGAGGCCACATCTCCCATCAAGACGCCAAGGCGGAACAGGGCGAGGCTCACGCCGATGGCGATGGCGGAGGAGGCCCTGCCGTTTTGCGCGATCACGACGAAGTACGTCATGAGCAGCATCTCGAACGAGGCATAGACGAACGCCGTGAAGAAGAACGAGAAGCCGAGGGCACCAGGGATGTCGTGGAGTCCGAGGAACAAGGCAAAGGCGATGATGACCATGATGAGCAGCCACGGGATGATATGGAAGGGGTTGTCATCCTTCGAAAGCGCGTTCACCACAGCTGCGACGATGATGATAGCAAGCATTCCAGATGCGACGCCGTAGCCGTAGGACCATTCGCCGCCAAGCAGATTGGTAGACGGGATGATGGTCAGCAGGAAGAAGCACGCAAGGCTCACGATGCCCGAGACAACGCTCACTATGGCGATGTTGCGGTCGGCGCGCTTGCGCACTGCTTGAGGTTTGAGGATCTTGGCATCGGGCTGAGGTGAACCTTCGCGCACCAAGACCAGGCCGGAGATGAGCGGCAGGGCTGCGACGAAGGCGGGTGCGAGCACGCCCGGAAGAAGCATCGTGAACAAAAACGAGGCGAAGACGACCGAGCCGATGGCGACGACTGCCGCCGTGGAGGTTGCGTCGCATTCTGTCGAGGCGAGGCGCTCTCCCCACAAGAGGAAGCAGAAGGATTCGACCGCGCCGAGGAAGATCGCGGCAACGTACATCTGCAAGGGGCTGCCGATGGCTGCCATGCCAAAGGAGAACAGCAGCGAGAGGGTGCACAGCGCGACAGGCGCGAGTACGTACAGGTTTCCCTCCGAGCGCAAACGCCTCTTGTTGCGGAGCACGGCCGCGCTGACGAGCAAGACGATGACGCTCGAGAGCAGGTAGATAAGCCAGGCGCCGGTGATCTCGTCTGAGAGCAGCTCGGCAAACGGGAACGACGTCGGTGCGAACCAGAAGCAGAAGTGCCATGCGAACAAAGGCGCGAATCCGAGGAACGGACGCGTCTTGTCGATGTTTGATTTGATGAACTCGCGACTCAACTCAGCCACAAAAACCCCGCGATTCCTTGATGTGATTTCTTGCAAACGGCGCGGTGTCTGCGCGCCTTGGGCGGTGGCGGATTGAACGTGGGCAAGATTTGTCGAACGTACGTCGCCGTTTCGCACATTTACGTGTTGGTAACTCTAGCACAGCGTAGTCAATTCGTGACTATTCGGGTAATTAACCCCTTTGACCGATGCCGTGAGCGGGCAAAACGCGGATGCTCAGGTCGTCAACGGAAGCAGACGCACCTCGCAAGCCAAGCAGCGGCTTGTTGTGGGGAATAGAGCTGGATTCTTGCCTGAAACATCGTAGTTTGACAGGCAATCCGGCGCGATTCCCCGCTTTGGAATCGCGTCTGCCTCATGAGGAAAGCGCACGAACTGCAACGTGCCCACATGCCCGAAAGGAACCAAGCATGGAACTCGAAAAGACAAAGCCGACTTTTGGTCCCCTGAGCGGTGTCAAGGTTGTCTATCAGGCAGTCGAGGTCGCAGCTCCCACATCCGCAGCGATGATGGCTGACTGGGGCGCCGATGTTATCTGGCTGGAGAACACTTACTACGGCGACACCATGCGTGACACCATGTTCATCAAGGAACAGGCTCGCCGCAACCAGCGCAGCGTCTCCATGAACCCCTTCAGCGAGGAGGGCCGCAAGGTCTTCTTCGACCTGATCAAGGATGCAGATATCTTCATCCAGGCAGGCAAGGGTCCCACCTATGAGCGCAAGGGCCTCGGCGACGACGTTTTGTGGGAGGTCAACCCCAAGCTCGTCATCGTCCACGTCTCTGGCTTTGGCCAGACTGGCTGCGAGGATCGCATCTCCCGCCCGGCATACGATCACATGATCCAGGCTTTCGGCGGCTACATGATCCAGAACGGCACCGTCGACAAGCCCTTTGCGGCTGCTCCCATCCCCGGCGACTACTTCACTGCAGTGAACACCGTTGGCGCGGCTCTCGCAGGTGTCATCCACGCTCGTGAGACCGGCCAGGGCGAGAGCATCGACGTTGCGATGTTCGAGGTCATGGCACGCATGGGCCTGTACTACAACATCAACTACCTCAACGCAGGCATTACCTATCCCCGTCCGGCAGACCGCAGCCAGGATCTGTGCGGCATCGGTACCTTCGAGGCGGCTGACGGTGACATCGCCATCGTGCTCTACGGTGCCAAGGAGAACCATTGGCTGCTCGACCAGATCGGCTTGGGTCATCTGTGGGGCACCGAGGACATCCCCGAGGGCTCTACCGCCCTGTGGCTGACCAATCCGCATGCCGAGGAGATCCAGAAGCACATCGAGGACTGGGTCAAGACCAAGACGCTCGATGAGCTCGAGGCACTTCTGGCAGAAGCCAACATCCCTGCAAACCGCGTGTATGGAATCGCCGACATGGTGGAAGACGAGCACTACAAGGCTCGCAACTGCTTCATCGAGTGGGAGAACCGCGAGGGCGAGACCATCAAGGGCTTCAAGCCGGTCCCCGACTTCAAGCGCAACCCCGGCAAGGTGTGGCGCCCCATGCCCGAGCTCGGCTACGACACCAAGGACGTGTTGATCGAGGCCGGCTATTCCGAGGACGAGATCGCTCGCCTCGCAGAGAACGGCACCGTGCGTCTGGGCTAAACGCTCCTCTAGCTCACCCGCACGTCCGCAATAGCGCCGGTGACCCCGGCTTGCCCGAGCGGCGGGGCACAACCTTGTCGCTCGGGCTCCACCCCGAGTGCTCAGCCTAAAGGAAAGGCTTTCGCACATATACCTTAAGGAGGAACTACCATGGCAATCGATGCATCCGTCGTCGGCAAGAAGTTCGGACCCTTCAAGTTCGACTACAACATGGAGAAGCTCAACCTCTTTGCCGTCGGCTGCAACTGCGGCTACGACATGAAGGCTGGCGAGGAGTACTACAACGAGTACCTCCCCGGCGGTTTGAAGGTTCTGCCAATCTTTGGCGCTATGCCCCTGGTTTGCGGCGAGGTCACCAACACCGTCGATTACGGTGCTGACCTGCGCGGCACCCTTCACTGGGGCATCGATCTCAAGATCAAGAGCGATATGAACCGCCTCGCTCAGAAGTCCGGCACCCTGTCCACCGACGTCACTGTCGTCGGCATGTGGGACCGCGGCCCGGGCAAGGGTCTGCTGTGCCAGGAGCACTCCGACACCTATGATGACGACGGCACGCTGGTCTGCGAGTGCGAGACTTGGGACTGCCTGATCTACGACGGCGGCTGGGGCGGCGAGAAGCCTCCCGCGGATATCGTCGAGATGCCCGACCGCGAGCCTGACTTCGAGATGAGCGAGACCATCGCCATGAACGCAGGCCTCGCATTCCGCCTGACCGGTATGCTGCATCCGCTGCATGTCGACTGGCCGACCGCCAAGGCTGCTGGCTTCCCCATCCCGTTCTACTTCGGTCTGGGCTACGGCGGCATCGCAATGCGCCATATGATCGACACCTTCATGCCCGGTGAGCCCGAGCGCCTCACCCGCTTCAAGGTTCGCATGTGCGCACCTGTTATGCCCGGCGCAACCGTCAAGACCCAGATGTGGAAGATGGAGGACGGCTCCGTCCGCTTCCGCCTGGTGGACGCCCTGGCAACCACTGCAAAGCCCTACCTCAACTGGGGCATCATGGAGTACAAGAACTAAGAGCAGTTCTTTCCATACACTGGACTTTCGAGAGGGAGTGGACGTCTGTCCGCTCCCTCTCTTTTTGTGCGTGCAGGCGCATGCAGTGCTGGGATGATGAAATAATATCGAACAAATGTCCGACAAACATATGTACAGGGAACAATTGTTCGGTATAATGCTCGCATGGATATTATGGCTAAACTCGAAATTCTCTCGGATGCTGCAAAGTACGACGCCGCATGCACCTCAAGCGGGTCTGACCGCAGGGGGAAGGCCGGTGCGCTCGGCTCTGCATCTGCGGCAGGGTGCTGCCATAGCTTCACAGCGGATGGGCGCTGCATCAGCCTTCTTAAGGTCCTGCTCACCAACCTCTGCATCTGCGACTGCGCATATTGCATCAATCGCAGGTCAAACGACGTGCCGCGGGCGGCATTCACTCCTCGCGAGTTGGCAGATCTCACTGTCGGGTTCTACCGGCGCAACTACATAGAGGGGCTGTTCTTGTCGAGCGGTGTGATCCGCAATGCGGACTACACGATGGAGCAGCTGATCGAGACCGTGCGCATCTTGCGGGTAGAGGAGCGATTTCGCGGGTACATCCACGTGAAGGCGATTCCAGGGGCCTCGCCGGAGCTGGTGGAGCAGTTGGGGAGGCTAGCAGATCGCGTGAGCGTCAACATCGAGCTGCCCTCTCAGGACTCTCTCAACGCCCTTGCCCCCGACAAGGGCAAGCTCGACATCATCCGTCCCATGGGCCTCATCAGGGACGGGATAGAGCAGTCCGCAGAGGACAGGCGCCTGGCAAAAAGGAGCTACCTGGGTAAATCGGCTCCGAGTTTTGCCCCGGCGGGTCAGTCGACCCAGCTCATAATCGGTGCAACACCAGAGACAGACCAACATATCCTCGCGCTGACCGGCGCGCTTTACCGGCAGTTCAAGCTCAAGAGGGTCTTCTACTCTGCCTACGCCCCGGTAAACGACGACCCACGCCTGCCGTCACTCAAAAGCGACATTCCCCTGACGCGCGAGCACCGCTTGTACCAGGCTGATTGGCTGCTTCGCTACTACGGGTTCGAAGTCGAGGAGCTCCTTGCGCACGACCAGCAAAACCTCGACCTCATGGTTGATCCAAAGGCTGCCTGGGCGCTCAGGAGCATCGACAGGTTTCCCCTTGAGATAAGCAAGGCCTCCTATGAGGAGCTTTTGCGCGTGCCGGGGATCGGCGTGGAGTCGGCGAGAAAGATCGTCCGTGCAAGGAGGAACCACCGCCTCGGCTTCGACGACCTCAAAACGCTGCGCATCGGCCTCAAACGCGCGGGGTGGTTCATCACCTGCAACGGGAGGATGGCGGACAGCTTTGCATTGGACCCGGACGCGGCGAGAAAACACCTCGAGGACTCGACAAGGAAGACGGGTGCGGGACGCAAGCTCAAGCGGGGCGTCGTAGAAGGCCAGCTCTCCTTGTTCGAAGCTCCGTCCCCGCAAGCGCGTGACAGCTACGCAAGGCAAGGGCACAAGGACGTACTGCTGGAGTCTGCCAGGGGCAGGCTGCTCGAGGCCAAGGTCACCTCGTTTGAGGAAGGGCGCCTGCCGGAGTTTTCAAGTTGGAGATTGGGGGAGCCGGTATGACACGATTGGCTCAAAGCGATGCATTGTTTTGCTATGACGGGAGCTTCGAGGGCTTTTTGTCGCTCGTCTTCAAAGCCTATTCGATGCATGTGGTTCCCGGTGACATCCAGAAGGCGGGCTGTGCGCAGCCTGCTTTGGGGCAGGGTGTCGTCGAGGTGCCAACGGAGTTCGCGCTTGCCGAGCGTGTGAAGGTCGGTTTGTGCAACAAGGCAGGGTATAGGACCTTTGCTCATCTCGAGAGGGCATTTTCCACGGGGGAGCATGGTTGTGAGAGAGATGCGTTCGCCTATATCGTGCTGGCGATGGCCGGTGGAAGGAGGGCAGCTGCGAATCTTGCGGACCCTGTGGTCTCAAGAGTTGAGCAGCTCTCGAACAAGGCAAGCAACGAAGCTGAGTACTTGAGGCAGTTCGTCCGTTTCGAGCTCATGGATAACGGCGTCTACGTTGCGGTGACCAATCCAAAGTGCAACGTGCTCCCCTACGTCATGGGTCATTTTGTCGAGAGACTCAACACGCAGCCCTTCTTGATCTACGACGAGGTTCACCACCTTGCCGCTTACTACGACATGCGCGAGGTGGGGTATGTGCGCATCGACGATATAGAGCTCGGGAGTTGGGGAGAAGGTGAGGAGCTCTACCAACAGCTGTGGAAGACCTTCTATGACTCCATCAGCAATGAACAGCGCTTCAATCCGGATCTGCGTCGCAGGCACATGCCCCTGCGCTTCTGGAAGAATCTCACGGAGTTCAAGCTTGCGGTATAGGAGGGGCGTGGTCTTGCGATGGTGCCTTAGGGAAACATCGATTAAAGCAAGCGTGGGCCGCATGCGATTGATAAAAGCGTCGGTTGCACGGGGGCCCTGTCCTTCTCTGTGAACCTTGCATCAATCGGTGCTTCTTTAGAGTCGAGATTTCTTGGCAAGAGGGGTCTGTGCCCTTTCCATCCGTGTTCGTCTTCAACTGCAAGATTTTGCCAGCTTGCCGCGTTTCGAGCGAAAGTCCGAGTGGGAAACGAGCGGCAGTTGTGGGTTTTCAAAAACCCATGGGTCGCGAAAAACCCACAACAAACAAACGGAAACTGCATGCATTGATACAGTAAGGGAATTTAATCTGATGCCCCACAGTCAGCTTTGGCATGAGGAGGTTTCGGGATGGGAAGGGAAATGCCGCCGGCACCTAATGCTTGGGAGGCGCGGGAGTATGCAGATCGGCTGCACGAGGTGAAAGACCTTGCAAGCGGAGGGAGGTCGAGGAGGCGCTCGAGGAAGTCTGGCGCAAGCGACAGGCTCCCTGCTGCGGGGGCCTTGGCGGACTCACCTGCGGTCGAGGCGGAGCACGGCCCGTGGCAAGAGTTGTTGTCGAGTTCTGCACACTCCGAGGAAGGCTTGGGATGGCATGGCGAGGCCAAAGGCGACGTCGGGGAGAACCTGGATCGGGCTGTCCCAAAGTCCCAGGAAAAGTCGTCTCAGCATGAGGCGGCGTGTTGCGATGTTGCGTCTCGCAATCGACACAGCAGGGCAGGGCGGCGTGTGCGCCCGCCTCAAAGGCGGCAAAAGATTCCAGAGATCAGGGCAGCTCGCGATAAGGGCAAGAGGGAGATAACGCTTGCCGTCGTGGTTTCTGCCGTTACCTCGCTTGCTGTGTGCTTGCTTATGGGCGTGTCGCAAAACGGAGGGGCTGCGTTTGTGGCCAAACTTCTGGGGTCGGGGTGGTCGATGTGAGCCCTGACATGACGATGGAACAAGCGTGGCTGCCGGGCAGCTTCACTTTGGCGAGGTTCAGCAGCATAAGGCTTCTTAGCCGCGATCGCTTGATCTCCATGATGCTGCAGGATAGGGGAGTGCTGCGCATCATCTCCGCCCCGCACGGTTATGGCAAGAGCCTTCTGGCCTACGAGTACGCACGCAGGCTGTTCAGCGACCAACGGGTTGTATGGGTGGACGGCTCCTCGTCGGAGTTCCTCCGCGCACTCGACAACGGCTACCTCGTCCCGGCTGAGTGCGGGGAGGGCGAGTGTCCCAGCTTGATAGTGGTTGACGACATTCCCGTACTCGACGAGACGAGGATGGAGACGCTGGGGACCTGCATCGACGAGCTGCTTGTCGAGGGTGTCGAGATCGTGGTTACCGCCTTGCCCTCCTGCGATTTCCTCCGCAGCTCCCAGCCCGACCGAGTATTGGTAACTGCAGGCGACCTCTTGGTTACAGAGAAGGATGTCGCTGCGGTTCACGCCATGTCTTCTGAAGAGGAGCGTGCCGGCGCCTACGACGCTTGGCTCAAGGCGAAGGACAACCTGATGGGATGCGCTCCTTGCTGTGTCTGGGGTTCGGATTCTCAGGCAGGCGAGAGCTGCCTCAAGGGCTTTTTCGAAGAGAATGTCCCCTTGGAGCTACACAAGGCGGCCTTTGCGATGCTGCTGCTCGAACGCGGCGGGATCGACGAGCTCAAACGCGTGGGAGCAGGACTCTCAGACGAGCTTATGCAGTTGGTTGCAAGGGATTATCCATTCCTGGGTGTTGACAGGCTCCAGCGCGAGTTCGAGACGGGCTTTGTATCGACCGAGGAGATAAGCGATGCCTTGCGAGGGTCAGGACTTGAGGAGCTGCTTCTAGAGGGGTCGTTTCCAATACATGAGAAAGTGCTCGGAATGCTGCTCGAAAAGGGCAATGCAGAGCGCGCCGGACATGTCATGGATGCTTTCTGCAACAGCTTCCACTGCGAATCGTGGCTGCGTGACTGCGGGTGGATGCTCCTTGACTGCGGCGAGATTCGCCTCCTCGAGACCTTGTTCGAACGTTGCAGGGAGACGGTCGTCAAAGACGATTTTCGCATGCTGGCTATCAGGTCGTGGACGGGAGGGCTGCGCGGGGACGCCCGCGAGGCGGTGTTCTACGCCCGCGAGGCCTTGCGCATGAGCAACCCCCTCGAGATCAGGGACTGCGACAGGGCCTCTGCCCTCATGTGCTTGCTGGCGCTGTCGGCCTTTGGGAGCGAAGGCGACAGGGAGGACGTCTCCCCGCTGTGGTTGAGGATGGGTGACGCACCGCCGTCAACGCCGTCAGAGTTCCTCGTGAGCGTCGCGAGTCTGTGCAGGAAGGACGAGATCGAGCAGTGCGTGGCAGTCGTGCGGGGTGGGGTGACTCCGGCAAGCCCGCTCGCGAGAGACGGCGTCGAAGCCGACGATGAGCGCGTTGAGCGTTTAGCGGAGTTGTTCAACAGCGGGATGAGGCGCTTTGGCGACAGTGTCCAATTCCGTCTGGCACTGCATTTGCTTGGTGGGGTGAACAACGATTACGCACGCAGCGTGCTACACGAGCATGGGTGCGGCGTTCTCGTTGCGATACGCAAGCGGGGCGTGGAGACCTACACTCAAGCCGCCATCGTCGCAGACCTTTGGAGAAGTGGGTACTTTGGGCTTGGCGGCCAGGTGGCCGACGTGCGTGACTCCAAGGTGTTGGCACTTGCGTCTGGGGTTTTGATGAGGATGCATCGCATGGCTGGCAAAGAGGCCCCGGCGATTCCCTGGGAGAAGAGCACTAAGGCGAAGCCCGCCGTCAAGAGCAAGAAAAAGAGCAAGGCGAGGCGCCCGAGCAGTAAACCCGAGCAGGTTCCCGTTGCCAACGTGACGCTCTTTGGCGGCCTGGAGATTGTGGTTGGCGAGAAGTACGTTCCGCAGACGCGCTGGACGAAGCGCTCGCTCCAGCTATTTGCCATCCTTGTGATGAACCACGGCAAGGATGTGTCGCGCGAGGTGATATTCCAGCAGATGTGGCCCGATCTGCCCCGTGCTCGAGCGCTCGACAACTTCTACACCGCGTGGAGCCGCATGCAGGCCCTGCTTGGCGAGGGGCCCTACCTCTCCCGGCGCGGGGAGTTCTGCAGCATCAACACCCGCTATGTGGTCTCGGACGTCGCGGAGTTCGAGCAGCTTTCGAAGCGCGTCATGATCGAACGCGATGACGTGGGGACCCTTCTGGACATCTTTGCCCGCATGGAGACGCTTTACAGGGGCGGTTTGCTGCCGAGCGAGAAGGACAGCGAGTTCATCGAAACCCAGAGAAAGCGCTACAAATCGGTCTTCGTGGACGCGATGGTGGCTGGCGTGTACAAGGGGCTTGAGGCAAAGGACGCGCGCATCGCTTTGTGGTTCGCGCGCAAGGCGATGGACGAGGATCCCGAGAGGGAAGACGTCTACACGGCGATGATGAGGGCGCAGATAGAGGCGGGACAGAGGTGCTCGGCGATACGCACGTACTTCCAGTGCGTGTGCTACCTCCGCAACGAGCTCGGATTGGACCCGTCCCTGGAGACAAAGGGCCTCTACGAGCAGCTGATCGCAAGCGACCCGTCGCTCGTGAAGCTGATGCCGGCCTCCTTTGCCTGAGGGGCACTTGCTCCAACGCATGCAAAGCGCTTGTCACGTGCTTGTTAGTTTTGCGTAGCTTATCCCTTGCGACAGTCTTGCAACCGAATCGTAATGGGCGCTGTGCTAGAGTGGACGGCATCTGTATTCTCCAAGAAAGAACGTACTATGGCCAATTTCTTCACCAAGCTCCTGTCCTTTGGCGCTGACCGCCAGCTCAAGGAGTTCTACTCGCAGGTCAACATCGTCAACTACCTTGAAGACGAGATGAAAACCCTCAGCGATGAGGAGCTGCGCGCCAAGACGGACGAGTTCCGTCAGCGCTATGACAACGGCGAGACACTCGACGAGCTCATGCCCGAGGCCTTCGCGGTCGTCCGCGAGGCTTCTGTCCGTGTGACCGGTATGCGCCACTTCGACGTGCAGCTCATCGGCGGCATGGTCCTCAACAAGGGCCAGATCGCAGAGATGCGCACTGGCGAGGGCAAGACCCTCGTCTCCACTCTGGCCGTCTATCTCAACGCGATCCCCGGCAAGGGCGTCCACGTCGTCACGGTCAACGACTACCTGGCAAAGCGCGACTCCGAATGGATGGGTCGCATCTACAAGTTCCTGGGCCTGACTGTCGGCTTGCTGCAAAACGGTACGCCTGCCCCCGAGCGCAAGCTCGCCTACCAGGCAGACGTCACCTACGGCACCAACACGGAGTTCGGCTTCGACTACCTGCGCGACAACATGGTCACCTCCGCAGACAAGCGCGTGCAGCGCGGCCATAACTTCTGCATCATCGACGAGGTCGACTCCATCCTGATCGACGAGGCCCGTACCCCGCTCATCATCTCCGGCCAGGCATCCAAGGCAAACGATCAGTACATCTCGTTCGCCAAGGCCGTCAGGGGCCTCAAGGCCAAGGAGGACTTCGACATCGACGAGGCCAAGCGCACTATTTCCGCAAACGAGCAGGGCCTTGCCAAGGTCGAGTCCCGCCTGCATATCGACGATATCTACGCCGACCTTTCCGGTCAGCTGTCCAACCACTTGCACCAGGCGCTCAAGGCTGAGTACCTCTTCAAGAAGGGCGTCGACTACATCGTCGTCGACGGCGAGGTCAAGATCGTCGACGAGTTCACCGGCCGCATCATGGAGGGCCGTCGCTACAGCGAGGGCCTGCATCAGGCCATCGAGGCCAAGGAAGGCGTGCTCATCCGCGCCGAGAACCAGACTATGGCGACCATCACCCTGCAGAACTACTTCCGCCTCTACGAGAAGCTCTCCGGCATGACCGGTACCGCAAAGACCGAGGACGCGGAGTTCCGCGATATCTACAAGCTCGAGGTCCAGGTTGTTCCGCCTAACCGCCCGGTTATGCGCGAAGATCTTCCTGATCTGGTTTACCGCACGGTCGAGGCCAAGTTCAACGCCGTTGTTGAGGACGTCCTCGAGCGTCATGAGCGCCAACAGCCCTGCCTCGTCGGCACCGTCTCCATCGAGAACTCCGAGAAGCTTTCCGCCTTGTTCAAGAAGCGCGGCATTCCCCATGAGGTCCTCAATGCCAAGCAGCACGAGCGCGAGGCGAAGATCGTTGCGCAGGCAGGCCGTGCTGGCGCTGTCACCATCGCCACCAACATGGCTGGCCGCGGCACTGACATCCTGCTCGGCGGTAACCCCGACTTTTTGGCAGAAGACATCCTGCTCGAGAAGGGCATCGATCCCGAGGAGGCGACCGAGGCCCAGCGCGCAGACGCGCTCGAGCAGGCCAAGGCCATCTGCGACCAGGAGGCAGAGGTCGTCAAGAAGGCCGGCGGTCTTGCCGTTATCGGCACGGAGCGTCATGAGTCTCGCCGTATCGACAACCAGCTGCGCGGCCGTTCCGCACGTCAGGGCGACCCCGGCTCCGCCCAGTTCTACCTCTCTCTCGAGGATGACCTGATGCGCCTGTTTGGCGGTGACCGTATGGACCGCATCGGCGCGATGATGCTCAAGACGGAGCTCGGCGACGACATGCCCATCCAAGCCAAGATGGTTACCAAGGGTATCGAGGGCGCACAACGCCAGGTCGAGTCTATGCACGCCAGTGCCCGTAAGCACGTCCTCGAGTACGACGACGTCATGAACCGCCAGCGCTCTGCCATCTACGAGGAGCGTAACTCCATCCTCGACGGCAAGGACTACGGCGAGCACGTCGCATCCGTCATCGAGCAGGTCGTCACGGAGCGCATTGCGGAGTACTGCACCTCCAAGGCTGCAGATGAGTGGGAGCTTGACAGCCTGCAGGCCTGGCTCGACGAGCTCATCGGCCCCGGCGCCGTGGTCGTTGCAGACCTCAACTACAACGAGGACGTGCAGCAGCTCACCGAGCAGCTCGTCGCCAAGGTCAACGAGATCTACAGCTCCAAGAAGGAGAACATGCCCGAGGACGTCTTCGCCAAGGCGGAGAACTTCGTCATGCTGCGTGTCATCGATACGCGCTGGATGGCCCATCTGTCCGAGATGGACTACCTCAAGGCAGGCATCGGCCTGCGCGCCGTCGGCCAGCGCGATCCTCTGGTCGAGTACAAGGAGGAGGCCTTCAACGCCTTCGGTCTGCTGGTCAACAACATCTACGAGGACTACCTCCGCACGATGTTCCATCTTCAGATCAACGTGGAGGTCCGCGAGGAGGATAACGAGTCCGAGGCCGAAAAGCAGGTCATGGGCGACAACGCCAAGGGAAGCCGTAACAGCGTCTTCTACTCTGCGGCAAGCCAGGACGAGGCTGCCATGGCGGCGATGGCCCGTGCCAAGGCCAAAAACGACGCTCTCAAGGCCCAGCGCGCTCTGAAGGAGGACAAGCTTGCCAAGGCGACTGACTCTGTCGCAGGCGGCAAGCTCGAGGAGAGCTCCCAGAAGGGCACTACCTTCGTGAAGGACAAGGACGACCCCTTTGCCAATGCCGGTCGCAACGACCCGTGCCCTTGCGGTAGCGGTAAGAAGTTCAAGAACTGCTGCGGCAAGAACAACTGAATCAATTCTTGATAACGTGGGGGACGGGCGCGCTTCTTCGAGCGTGCCCGTCTTCTGCGTTCTCTTTTGCAGCAAGCGCCCAGAGATGACAAGACAGGAAAGATAATGGCGGAAAACCACGAACAAGAGCTCAAGGCTCTCAGGGAGCGCATCGAGACGATAGGGGAGTACCTCCACATCGATCGCGAGCGCGTCGAGCTTGCGGCTCTCGAGAAGAAATCGGCCGAGCCGGGCTTTTGGGATGACCAGCAGCAGGCTCAGTCGGTCATGAGCCAGGCAGCAGGTCTCAGAGACGAGATCTCCGAGTACGACAGCGCCGTCGAGGCGCTCGGGGATGCGGAGGTCGCCAACGAGTTCGCCGTCGAGGAAGACGACGCGGGCATGGAGGCGGAGGTGCTGGCGAGCATCGCGTCTTTGACCAAGCGCGCCGATGCGATGGAGCTGTCCAGCTGGTTTGACGGCGAGTTCGACCACGGCGACGCCGTCATCAGCATCAACCCCGGACAAGGTGGCCTCGAGGCACAAGACTGGACTGAGATGCTGTTCAGGATGCTCACGCGCTATTGCGAGCGCAAGGGCTGGAAGGTGACGCTCAACGACGTCGTCCCCGGTGAGGGTATTGGACTTGACCGCGCGACGTTTACGGTGAGCGGCCGCAACGCCTATGGCATGCTGCGCAGCGAGATGGGCGTTCACCGTCTGGTGCGCATCAGCCCGACCGACCAGCAGAAGCGCCGCCAGACCACTTTCGGCGGCGTCGAGGTCATGCCCGTGCTGCCCGACGACGTCGAGGTCGACATCAGGCAGGAGGACCTGCGCATCGATGTCTACCGCTCGAGCGGCCCGGGCGGCCAGTGCGTCAACACGACGGACTCTGCAGTGCGCATCACCCATGTCCCCACCGGCACGGTCGTCACCTGCCAAAACGAGAAGTCGCAGATTCAAAACCGCGAGACGGCCATGAAGATCTTGCGCGCGCGCCTCTACCAGATCGAGCTGCAGAAGCGCCAGGAGCAGGTGGATGAGCTGCGCGGTCCCAAGCACGAGATCGGCTTCGGGCATCAGATCCGCAACTACGTCCTCTATCCTTACCAGCTGGTCAAGGACCTGCGCAGCGGTATCGAGACGGGCAACGTCGATGCCGTGCTCGACGGCGACATCGACCAGTTCGTGATCGGCTACCATCGCTGGCGCGTGAGCGAAGGTTAGGGTTGCCTGCATTTTGTTAAAACTCGTTGTCGTGCGCGGCAGGCGGTCGCGTACAATGACATTCGTCTGACCACTAGAGAGAGGACTCGTCGTGACCACCAGTCCCGCCGATATCCAGGCACGCGCGACCAACATGCGCGTCAATATCATCAAGATGCTGCACGAGGCAGGCAGCGGCCATCCCGGTGGCAGCCTTTCTGCAGCAGACATCGTCGCCACCCTGTACTTTGGCGATGTCATGAACGTCAACCCCGATAACGCAGCCGACCCCGACCGCGATCGCTTCATCCTCTGCAAGGGCCACGCCGCCCCTGTTCTCTATGCAGCGCTCGCAGAGCTCGGCTACTTCCCCGAGGAAGAGCTCATGACGCTCAGGAAGCTCCACAGCCGCCTGCAGGGCCATCCCGACAGCAAGAAGCTCCCCGGCGTGGAGGTGTGCACGGGCTCTTTGGGCCAGGGCCTCTCCATCGCAGCGGGTCTTGCGCTCGGCCTGCGCCTCAACGCAGGTGACAAGAAGCCCCAGACCGTCTATGCCCTCATGGGCGACGGCGAGATTGAGGAGGGCCAGGTTTGGGAGGCTGCGATGTTCGCACCCCACTACAAGCTGGACAACCTGGTCGCAATCGTCGACAACAACAACCTGCAGATCGATGGCGACGTCCGCGACGTCGTCGGCTTGAGCGACATCCCCGCCAAGTTCAAGGCATTTGGCTGGGAGGTCATCGAGGTTGACGGTCACGATATCGCCGCACTGCTCGAGGCCTTCGCCGCCGCAAAGGCTGTCGAGGGCAAGCCCGTCTGCATCGTCGCTTCCACCGTCAAGGGCAAGGGCGTCAGCTTCATGGAGAACCAGGCCGGCTGGCACGGCAAGGCTCCCAACGACGAGCAGACCGAGCAGGCAATCGCAGAGCTGAAGGGAGAGTAGCCATGGCAGCAGAGGCAACGCGCGCTGGCTACGGCGAGACGCTGATCGAGCTCGTCGAAGAGGGCAAGGACATCATGGCCGTCGAGGCAGACCTCTCCGGCTCCACCACCACGGCCAAGCTGGGTAAGGCTTACCCCGAGCGCCTGGTCAACGTTGGCATCGCAGAGCAGAACATGATCGACGTCGCAGCTGGCTTGGCGCTGGCTGGCAAGACCGTGTTCACCGGCTCTTTTGCCGCTTTCGGCACTGGTCGCTGCTATGACCAGATCCGCAATACCGTTTGCTACAGCGACCTCAACGTCAAGGTCGCTCCCACCCATGCAGGCGTCACCGTCGGCCCCGACGGCGGCTCCCATCAGATGCTCGAGGACGTCAGCCTCATGCGCGGCCTCCCCGGCATGAGTGTCTTGGTCCCGGCCGATTACACCGCCGCCAAGCAGGCTATTCGCATCGCTGCGCAAAACGACGGCCCCTTCTACGTGCGCCTCGGCCGCGCTAAGGTGCCCCAGGTCTACGAGCCCGGCACCAAGCTCGAGCTCGGCCGCGCCTATGTCCTCAAGGAGGGCACGGACGTCACCTTGATTGCCAACGGCGTCGAGGTCGCCCAGGCGCTCCAGGCTGCCGAGCAGCTGGCTCAGGCTGGCATCTCTGCAGAGGTCATCGATGCCTTCAGCGTCAAGCCCTTCGACAAGGCAACCTTGCTCGAGAGCATCAAGAAGACTGGCTGCGTCGTCTCCTGTGAGGAGCACTCCACGGTCGGCGGCCTCGGCTCCGCCGTCGCCGACATCATCGGCGAGAACCATCCCGTTCCCCTGGAGCGTGTTGGCGTCCGCGACGTGTTCGGCACCTCCGGTGACCCCGACGAGCTGCTCGCAGAGTACGGTCTGGATGCCGCTGGCATTGTCGCCAAGGCAAAGGCGGCTGTCGCCCGCAAGTAGCGCGACGCTGCGCTCTTATGCCAACGGCGGCTAAAGCGCCTCGCTCAACACAGTAATAACCAAGCGAGGGCGGGATTATCCCGCCCTTGCGTTATCATCCACTTATTATGGCTAACTACATCTTCAAAAAATACCTGGATGACCGCTCCGCAGAGATTGACGAGCATCTGCGCACGTATTTCCATTGCGGATCTCACCCGGATATGGATCGCTATCTCTACGATCCCCTGGCAAAGTACTCGGAAAACGGCGGCAAGAGGCACAGGCCTCTCATTACGCTGCTTGCCTGCGCTGCTGTAGGCGGAGACGAGAAGCGCGCTATGGCCGCAGGAGCTGCCATCGAGCACTTCCATACCGCCGCGCTGATCCACGACGACATTGCGGACGACTCTCAGCTGCGTCGCGGCGAGCCCTGCATGCACATCACGATGGGCGAGGGTCTTGCCATCAACGCAGGTGACTTGGCGCTTTCCCTGGTCACGGGCACCGTCATCAATGACGAGGGCCTGCCCGACGACGTCAAGCTGCGCGTCTTGCGCGAGCTCGTCGACATGACCACGCGCACTATCGAGGGCCAGGCTATGGATATCGGCTGGGCGCAAAACGAGCGCTTCGACATCTCCGTCGACGACTACCTCTGCATGGCGCAGCACAAGACCGCCTTCTACTCCGGCGGTGTGCCCCTGGCCATCGGCGGCATCATCGGCGGCGGCACGGAAGAGCAGATCGCCGCACTGCGTGCATACGGCATGTCGACCGGCTTGGCCTTCCAGCTGCAAGACGACCTTCTCAACCTCGTTGGCAAGAAGGAGGCCCAGAACAAGGACTACCGCAGCGATATCACGGAGGGCAAGCGCACGATGATCGCCGTGCATGCCCTCGCCAACACCACCGGGGCGGAGCACGAGGAGCTCCTCGGCCTGCTCTCCAACAAGGAGACCGACCCGGCGCGTCTGGCGCGTGCGGTGGAGATCATGGAGAACGCGGGTTCTATCGACTATGTGCGCGAGTATGCAATCAAGCTCGCCCACGAGGGCCAAGACGAGCTCAAGCGCGTCCTGCCCGCGAGCGTCTCGCGCAAGCTCCTCCTCTCCATGGGCGACTTCTTTGTCAGCCGCCTCAACTAAAGGCTTAACGATATGAAGACAATCAAACGCAACGACAAGGGGCCGGCGGTCCAGGATGTCCAGCAGCGTCTGCGCACCTTGGGCTACGACCTCAACGTGGACGGCGTCTATCTCGACAGGACGCAGATCGCGGTAAGCGAGTTTCGCAAGCGCGAGGGCCTCGCTGCTGGCGACTACGTTGACGAGGCTACTTGGAAAGCGCTCGTCAACGCGACGTTCTCGCTGGGTGACCGCATGCTCTACCTGCGCATGCCCTTCTTCCACGGCCACGATGTCAAGTGCCTTCAAGACATCCTCAACGCCTTGGGCTTCATCGTCGGCGAGGCAGACGGCATCTTCGGTGCCCATACCGAGCACGCGCTCCGCGATTTCCAGGCGAGTGTCGGCTTGGTCGACGACGGCGTCGCCGGCGTGTCCACGTACGATGCGATCCAGCGCCTGCGCCATGCATGGGAGGGTAAGAACGCCGTGAGTGCCGCGGATACGGAGAAGCACATGGGCTTCGCTCGTGTTGCAAGCGTTCTCGAGTCCGCGGAGATCGTTTTCTTTGGCACGGACGACCTCGGCCGCGATGTTGCGCACCGCGCGGCAAACCTCGCCCAGGCCTCAGCCCCCTTCTCGAGCATCGCAAGTGCCGACCGCCTGAGCGTGGCGCCTGCGCCTACGGCCCTCATGGTCGGTGTCGGCACGGCGGGCAGTCTTCCTCAGAAGGACAATCACATCGTCGCCGTCGGCGATGACTACTCCTTCACGACGAGGCTTGCCACCGCGCTCGAGATGGCAAAGTCCCCGCGCCGTATCTATGTCGAGTTGCCGCAGCAGCTCCCCGAGGACTACCGCGACCTGGGGCTTCCCCGTTGGTCGCAGCATCTTGCGGTGGCGATTCTCGACGCGCTGTGCGACGCGCTGGCGTAGGATCGCTTTGGGTTTCATAGCGACGACAACCCCCTCGAAACCGTTTGGGAACGGTTTCGAGGGGGTTGTGTCTGTTGTGTGCATGTTTGACTTTGCTTGCCCAACAGTGATACTTTAATACGACTTATGCGAATCAAAACATCCATGTATG
>CAKUES010000025.1 GCA_934646835.1 uncultured Coriobacteriales bacterium | reverse complement strand
TGGTGGAGATAAGGGGACTCGAACCCCTGGCCTTCTGACTGCCAGTCAGACGCTCTCCCAGCTGAGCTATACCCCCACGTCATTACGTCCTTTCGTGGTGCGAGTGGATACTTTACACGTCTCTACAAAAACGCGCAAGCCCTAATTTTAAAAAGCCGACAGATAAATCTTACGGGCATCATCCATAGTGAGCTTCTTGAAGGCACCGAAGACCGAACCCTTGTTGAGTTCGAGCGTGGAGATGAACTTATCGACATCAGCCTTCTTAAAGCCGAGCTCTGCAAGCGTGGTCGGCATGCCGATCTCTGCAAAGAACGCGGCGAGCTCGTCGATGGTCGCCTCGACGGCGTCCTCAAAACGCTGGCTTTCCTTGACGGGCGCGGTGAAGGCGGCGATTGCGGACATGTACTCCTGCGGCTTTGCAGGCTCGATGCCAAAGACCTCGCGGCCAAAGTCCAGGAAGCGCTGCATGTCCTCATGACAGACATAGCGCATCCACGCAGGAAGCATCACGGCAAGACCGGCACCGTGGGCGACGGCGGGGTTGTGGGCAGAAAGCTCGTGCTCAAGGGCATGGCTCTCCCATCCACCGGCACGCAAGCCATAAGCGAGGCTGCGACCGGCACCGCACAGGCCGTCGTGTGCGAGCGTGCTCGCCCACATGAGGCTTGCGCGCGCATCGTAGTCCTGCGGGTCCTTGAGCACCGCACGGGTCGCATCGATGATGGCGCGGATCAGGCCCGCGGCGATGTTATCCGTGACGGGGACCGCGCCCACACCGGAAAACCAACGCTCGCAGATATGGGCGATCATGTCGGTAGCGCCGGCTGCGGTCTGGTAGGCAGGCAAGGTAAAGGTGACCTCCGGGTCCATGATGGCCAGAGCCGGGCGGATGACGTCGCCGTTGATACCGCGTTTGAGGTCGAGCTCGTCGTTGCTGATAACGCAGCTGTCGCTTGCCTCGCTGCCTGCAGCAGGCAGGGTCAAGACAGCCACAACGGGCAGCGGCTCGACGTCTGCGGGCTTGAGCTTCTTAGCGAAGAAGTCCCAAACGTCACCCTCGTAGGGCACACCCACCGCGATGGCCTTGGCACAGTCGATGGTGCTGCCGCCACCCAAGGCGACGACGGCGTCGACCTCGTGGGCACGAGCGAACTCGACGCCCGCGCGCACGGTGGAGACCTCAGGATTGGGGCGTACGCCGGCCAGGTCGAAGACTTCGACGCCCGCCTGCGCCAACGAGCCTTTCACGCGGCCGAGCAAGCCGCTTTTGACGACGGAGCCCTGCCCATAGACGAGGAGCACACGCGAAAAGCCCGCGGCGGCAACTTGATCGCCCGTTACATCAACCGCGCCGCGCTTGAACACGAAGCGCGTCGGCGTACAGAGAGTGAAATCGTTCATACAGGTCCCCTTTCGTTGCGGCTTGGCGTTTTGTTGCATTCTAAATCACAACACGGATTGCAACGCCAGCTTAACAGTCCCGCCATCGGCCAAATCAGACCGATAACCCCATTTAACGAGCCAGAAACGTTCATATACTTCATAAACCCTCCATAAATAGGTGATAATGCGCAGTTAAGCTCGCGGATAGTCCCGAGCTGTTAGTGGGAGGTAAAGTACCGTGAAGGGTATCCTCAAGGCATACACCAAGTGCCCCTTGATTCTCCGCATCGTCATCGGCTTGGTCATCGGCTGCGTTCTCGCGCTGACCATCCCCGGTATCGAGTGGATCGCACTGCTGGGCACGCTGTTCACCAGCGCTCTGAAGGCCATCGCTCCTATCCTGGTCTTCTTCTTGATCATCGGCGCTCTCGCCAGCGCACGCGGCGCGGGCAACATGAAGACCGTCGTCGTCCTCTACATCGTCTCCACCGTCGTCGCCGGCATCCTGGCCGTCGTCGCCTCCTTCCTCTTCCCCAGCGAGCTCGTGCTCACCGGTGTTGAGGCAGCAGACGCAGACGCCGCCCCCGAGGGCATCGGCACCGTCTTGACGACCCTGCTCGGCAACGCCCTTGCCAACCCCGTCGACGCCCTGGCATCTGCCAACTACCTCGGCATCCTGGTTTGGGGCATCTTCCTGGGCATCGCCCTGCGCGCTGCAAAGCCCTCCACCAAGGACCTCATGCAGGACTGCGCCAAGGCCGTTACCGTGGTCGTGCGCGGCGTCATCGAGTGCGCGCCCTTCGGTATCCTGGGCCTGATCTACAACAGCGTCTCCACCACCGGCATGGAGATCTTCTCCGTCTACGGTCACCTGGTCCTGGTCCTGTGCGTCGTCATCCTGGCATGCGCCCTGATCACCAACCCGATCATCGTCGCCATCACCACGCACACCAACCCCTACCCGCTGATTCTGCGCTCCCTTAAGGACTCCGCAGTGTTCGCGTTCTTCACCCGCAGCTCCGCTGCCAACATCCCCGTCAACATGAAGCTGTGCGAGGACCTGGGCCTGGACGAGGACAACTACTCCGTCTCCATCCCCTTGGGCGCAACCATCAACATGGCAGGCGCCTGCATCACCATCACCATCATGACGATGGCATGCTGCACCACCCTCGGCATCCAGGTCGACCCCGTCATGGCAGTCATCCTGTGCGTGCTCTCCGCAGTCAGCGCTTGCGGCGCATCCGGCGTTGCCGGCGGCTCCCTGCTGCTGATCCCGCTGGCCTGCTCGCTGTTCAACATCGACCCGACCATCTCCGCCCAGGTCATCGGCGTCGGCTTCATCATCGGCGTCATCCAGGACTCCGCAGAGACCGCGCTCAACTCCTCTGCTGACGTCGTCTTCACCGCAGCCGCAGAGATCCGCGCACGCCGCCGTGCCGGCCTGTCCACCACGCTGCCCATCCCCGAGTCCGAGCGCACCCACGGCATCGCCCTCGACGCCAACGCCACCGAGCCCGCAGCCGCAGACAAGGCATAGCGCCCCAACTCGACACATGCACCAAACAAGAAAAGGGAGCCGATCGGCTCCCTTTTCTTATGCGCGTGCAAGGGCTGAACGAAATCGACCAGGTCACATCCGTACAACGCCTTCGGTTTGTACGGATGTGACCTGGTCGATTTCGTTCAGAATGACGGGACTTGCATCGCGAGACACCTAATGTACCAGTGACAAAAGGTGTCACGGCGTGCCCGTGACATGCGCTTTCCAGCCCCTTACTGCTCCACGACGATATCGCCGCGGCAGACGCGATCCCAGGAGAACACACCGGCCAACTCTTGCAGCGTGCAAGGCTCCTCGGTGTCAATGAGGCCCGCCACAGCGGCAACCTTGCCGATCATCTGCTCTGGCGTCATGCTCGCACGCATAACGCCCATATCGAGACTTCTATCGCGTTTGGAGAGACGCTTGCCGTCGGCAGACAGCAAGACAGGGTGATGCGCGTATGCCGGCAGCGGATGGCCAAGCAAGCCGTGCAGCCAAATCTGGCGCGGCGTCGAACCGATGAGGTCGTCTCCGCGCACTACCTCCGTCACACCACTCAGATAATCGTCAACCACGACGACCAGCTGATAGGCATACGCGCCGTCGCTACGGCGCAGGACAAAGTCACCGCACTCGGCAGCAAGGTTTTGGGCACAGGGTCCCATGTGTCTGTCAGTGAACTCGATCGTCGTATCCGGAACCTCGACGCGCAGTGCAGGATCCTTGCGCTCGGCACGCTCTGCGCGCTCGCTCTGCGTCAAGCGCTTGCAAGTCCCCTGGTAGATGGGCGTGCCATCGCTTGCATGGGGCGCGCTGGCAGAGTGCAAGTCCGCACGCGAGCAAAAGCACGGATACAGCAGCGCCTTGCCGCCGATCGTGCCGAGCGCCTCGCGGTAGAGCTCCTCGCGCCCCACTTGATGCAGCGGCTCCTCATCCCAATCGATGCCGAGCCAGGCGAGGTCTTCGAGCAGCAGGCGGGAGTTCTGCGGCACGCGGCAGCGCTCGTCGATATCCTCCAGACGAACGATAAAGCTTCCACCCTGGTTGCGCGCGCTCAGCCAGGCAAGACAGGCTGAGAACACGTTGCCAAAGTGCATGCGCCCGCTCGGCGACGGGGCAAAGCGCCCCTTCACATCAGACATCTCCCCTCCTCCTATACGTGGCTTACATCGTAGGGCAGACCGCTCGGCATGGAGTTGATCTGGATATCGGCATTGTCCTTGGCCTTGTCGATCCACTTGTTGAACTTCTCCTCGCGCATCAGGTCGCCCACGCCCTCCACGATTTTGTTGTAGATGGCCTTGGGGATAACGCTTGTGTCCTTGAGGTCGCTTGCCTGGAAGACATAGGAGTCGTCGCAGTAGATGATCGCCCAAGAGGCCTCCGTGAGCTGCACCACACCGGAGATGGCGTCGACGTGCACACCGTTGAGGGCGTTGTTGTAGGCAGTGTTGACGCCAAAGCTGTCAAAGGAGCTCCACCCCGCGTACTTGAGGCCGGTGGAGACAGCGGGTTCCTCCTCCGTGGCAGCGTCGACTTCCTCCGGAGCTGCGCCGCAGAACTTCGCTGCGCGCTTGCCGGCCTTCTTGAAGGTGGAAAGCGTCATGTGGGCACCCTCGCCGCCGATGTGCTCGAGGGTCTCTGCAGCGTTGTCCGCGTTGTCGAAGAGGATGTAGTAGGAGTGCTTGCCGTTGTAGCTAGGGGCAACCTGAGGAGCATACTCCACGATCTCCGAGCGTGTGGGCTCGACCTCCTTGACGACCTTGTCCTCGAGGCGGTCGCGCACAAGGCGGCTCATCTCGCTCTCGCGCCAGGTTGTCTCTGTATAGCCGTAGGATGCCAGCACGCTGACCCAGCTGTCGGCGCCGTAGAGCTCCTCGTAGTGGACCTTCTCCGCCTCGATCACCTGGTTGAGCTCCTCATCCGTGACTGTGATCTTGCGCTTGGCCGCGGCGTTTTTCACCACGATGTCCGGGATGAACACCGTGTTGAGCACATAGCTGCGAAAACTCTCAGAGGTATAGCCGTTGGAGGAGAGGTACTCCGCCCAGCCGGCGTCCGTCTCGCGCTTCTCGTTCTCCTTGCGAAAGCCCTCGATGTAAGAGGTGACGTCTGCCTCGTCGATGGCGACGCCGTCGACCGTGGCGGCGACGTAGGCCTTCTTGGAAAGACCCAGACAGCCGCATAAGGCAGTGCTCGCCAGTACGCACACTGCGCAGGCGAGCACCAAGATGACGCTGGTTATGTTGCGGGCCTTATGCACCGGCTGCCTCTCGACCGGCCGCAAAGGCGGCGAGGTTGGTATCGACGGTCTTGGGCGGGACGCGCTGGGCGATCACATCGCGCCAGGTCTGCTCCTCAAACGGCAGCACCGTGGACAGCGCGCCCATGAGCACCACATTGGTGGACTTGGGGGCGTTGGCATTGCGGGCGATCTCTCCGGCGGGGATGAGCGTGGCACCGATCTTGCCAAGACGCTCATGCGTGTCTGCGGGCATGGACGCAATGCCGATGTTGACCGGAACGGGAACAATCTCCTCGTCGTTGACGAACATCGTGCCGTCGGCAGCGAGGTACTGCTGGTAGCGCAGGGCCTCGACGGCCTCGAAGCTGACGACGACATCTGCCGTGCCCTCGTCGGCTATCATGGTGTGGACGTCCTCGCCAAAGCTCACGACGGTGGAAACGCTGCCACCGCGCTGGGACATGCCGTGGATCTCCGAGATCTTGACGTCGTAGCCGCTGGCGGCTGCGGTCTTTGCAAGCAGGTCGCCTGCGAGGATGGTGCCCTGGCCGCCGACGCCGACGAGCAGGACGATCTTGTTCTTCTCCATGCTTACTCCCCCTTGCGGCTCACAATGCAACCGAACGCGCAGTTTTGCACGCACTGGTCGCAGCCGATGCAGTTGTTGACATCGATGACGGCGTGGCCTTGGTCGTCCTTGCCAAGCGCCGGGCAGCCGAGGTTGACGCAGACGCCGCAGGCCTTGCAATCCTTGATGACGGGCGCCTTGTGCTTGGCGCGGTCGATCAGGCGGCAGGGGCTCTTGAAGATGATGACGGTCAAGGTGTCGGTAGCGCTCGTAGCCTCCTTGAGATTGCGGCGCACCTCCTTGAGGTTCTGCGCGTCGACCACGCGGACGTCCTCAACGCCCAGCGCACGTACGAGCGCCTCGAGGTCGAGGTCCTTGCCCTTGGGCACGTCGAGCGGGTTGAGCTTCTTTTGCGCGGACTCCATGAGCGTGACGCCGTTGCAGGGGTTGCCCTGGCAGCCGGTCATGGCCGTGGTGCGGTTGTCGAGGATGCACAGCGTGCCAGCGCCGCCGTTGTAAACGGTGCCGAGCAGGCTGGTGATGCCGCTGTGGGCAAAGGTGGAATCGCCGATGACGCCGACCACCGGGCGCTTGTTGCGCTGTGGGACGCCGGCGAGCTCCATGCCGTGTGCCATGGAGAAGGAGGCACCCATGTCGATGGTGGAGTGCACGGCAGACAACGGTGCGGCGCTACCGAGCGTGTAGCATCCGATGTCGCCGGTGACGGTGGCCTTCAGGCGGCGCAGCTCAGAGAACACGAGGCGGTGCGGGCAACCGGCGCACAGCGCGGGCGGGCGCGGAGGCAGGCCCTCGGCCGCAGGCAGGTGCTGCGGCTGGGCGATCCCAAAGGCGTCGCGGATACGGGCGGGCGTGAGCTCGCCGTCAGGCGGGAGCACATGTGCTGCGGGCGTCGCGAGTGCAACACCCATGGCGCGCACGCGCATGTCGAAGAAGTCGCAAGCTTCCTCGACAACGTAGAGCGCATCGACGTTGGCTGCAAACTCCTTGATCTTGTTCTCGGGCAGAGGCCAGGAGATGCCGAGCTTGAGCGTGGAGGCATCCGGCAGGGCCTGGCGCACGTTCTCGTAACAGGCGCCGCTGCAGATGATGCCCATCTTGGTGTCGCGCATCTCGACGCGGTTGAGGTCGCACTCCTCTGCAAAGGCCTCGAGCTGCTTGGTGCGCTCGTCGACAACGAGGCGGCGGACCTTGGCGTTGGCAGGGACCATGACCCACTTGGAGGCATCGTTGGCGTAGGGCTTGGGATCGAGCACACGACGGGCGTCAGAGGCCTCAACCGGGGTCTTGGTATGGGCGATACGCACGGTCTCGCGGATGAAGACCGGCGTGTCAAACTGCTCGGAGATATCAAACGCGCGCTGGACCATGCTGTGGGCCTCTGCGGAGTTGGAGGGCTCGAGCATGGGAACGCGGGCAAAGGCCGCGTAGTTGCGGCTGTCCTGCTCGTTTTGGGAGGAGTAGATGGAGGGGTCGTCAGCCGCGAGGATGACCAAACCGCCGTTGACGCCGGCGTTGCAGACGCTCATCAGCGGGTCTGCCGCGACGTTGACGCCGACGTGCTTCATGGTCACGAGCGCGCGCACGCCGCCCATGGAAGCGCCGATGCCGACCTCGAGGGCGACTTTCTCGTTGGGGGACCACTCGCAGTAGACGTCCTCGTGCTTGGCGAGGTTTTCCAGTGTCTCTGTCGAAGGAGTGCCGGGGTAACCGACACCAACGGCAACGCCGCACTCCCAGGCTCCCTGGGCGATGGCCTCGTTGCCGGAAAGAAGCTGTTTACTCACGTGAATCTCTCCTTATGAACAAAATCCTCCGGAACATGATACGGCTCAGATGCGACGCAAAAGAGCGTGCAAAGGGGCACTTCTCCAAAATGCCGTAAGCTGGAAGCTAAAGGGCCGGACAAATCCGGCCCTTTGTGTGAAAGCTCTCGCGCGCCTCTTCCTACGCGTGGTTCTCGCGCTCGACGAGGTTCTCTGCGTTATAGCGCTTGCGCAGCGCGACCTTGTCGATCTTGCCGGTTGCGTTGCGGATAACGTCGTCGAAGATGATCTTGCGTGGGCGCTTGTAGCGCGGCAGCTCGAGGCAGAAGCGGTCGATGTCCTCCTCGGTCACCTTGCCGACGTAGTCCGGCTTGAGCTCGACGATGGCAGCGGAGATCTCTCCCAGGCGCTCGTCGGGCAGACCGATGACGGCGACGTCCTTGATCGGCTCGTAGGCGGCCATGAAGGCCTCGACCTGGACGGGGTAGATGTTCTCGCCACCCATGATGATGACGTCCTTCTTGCGGTCGACCAGCCAGTAGAAGCCGTCCTCGTCGCGCTGGGCGATATCACCCGTGAGCAGCCAGCCGTCGACAAGCGTCTCCGCGGTTGCCTCCGGGTTCTTGTAGTAGCAGGTCATAAGCGAGGGGCCTTTAACGCACAGCTCGCCCACGGCGGGGTTGCCCTCTTGCGTGTTGCCGGCGGCGTCGATGAGCTTGAGCTCGCAGCCGTAGCCGGCAACGCCGATGGCGCCGACCTTGGCGATGTTCTCCATGCCCAAGTGCACGCAACCGGGGCCCATGCTCTCGGACAGGCCGTAGTTGGTGTCGTAGTCGTGGTTGGGGAAGTACTGCTTCCACTTGGCGACGAGGCTCTTGGGGACGGGCTGGGCGCCGATGTGCATGAGGCGCCACTGATCGAGCTCGTAGTCCTCGATCTTGAGCTCGCCGGTGTCAAGCTCAAGCAGGATATCTTGCGCCCAGGGCACGAGCAGCCAGCAGATGGTGCAGTGCTCCTTGGAGATGGTGTCGAAGATCGTCTGGGGCGTCACACCGCGCAAAAGCACGCTGCGAGAACCCACGATCAGGCCGCCGAGCAAGTGGATCTTGGCGCCCGTGTGGTACAGGGGCGGGATGCACAAGAAGACGTCGTCGTGCTGGGTCTTGTGATGCACGGCCTCCATGCGCGCGGCGTGGAGGATCGACTGGTGGTTGTGCAAGATCGCCTTGGGAAAGCCCGTCGTACCGCTCGAGAAGTAGATGGCGGCGTCTTCCTCGTCGGACAAGGGGACCATGGGGTCGATGGAAGCGGAGTTCGCCGTGAGCTCGCTGTAGTCCTCTGCGAAAGTGGGGCAGTCCTTGCCCACATAGAGCAGCATGCGGCACTTGTCGAGCGAGGGCAGGGCGTCTTCCACGCGGCCGATAAACTCAGGGCCAAAAATGAGGACATCGCTGTCGCTCAAGTCGAGGCAGTAGCGGATTTCTTCAGCGGTATAGCGGTAGTTCAAGGGTACGACGACGGCGCCGGTCTTGAGGATGCCAAAGTAGATGGGCAGCCACTCGAGGCAGTTCATCAGCAGGATGGCGACCTTGTCGCCCTTGCCGATGCCGCGGCTCATGAGGAGGTTTGCCAGGCGGTTCGCCTTCTCATCGAAGACACGCCAGGTGATCTCGCGGCGGAAGGGCTCAGACTCGGTGTTCTCCACCAGACGATAATCGCGCCAAGTGACATGGCGCGCCTCTTTGATCTCCGGGTTGACCTCCACCAGGGCGACTTCGTTGCCGTATTGCGCAGAGTTGCGACGAAGGTAATCTGTGATAGGCAAAACAACGCTTCTTTCATCCGGTATTAGACTCGAATTTGTCTATTTTAACAGCTTATGAGCGCGATATAACAAAATCCGCATCCCCGTGCGGGCAAAGCGTGACACACAATGTGCCAGTGACAAAGTGTGTCACGACGATGGCCGAGGGGGCATCCCGAGCTCGCTGTCGTGACACACTTTGTCACTGGCACATTGTGTGTCATTGTGTGTCACGGTCAACCATTAATCCGTATCCGTGTCCCATTAGGGACCTGGCTGCGCGCCCACCACTCACCCCTCCCCCAACAAAAACAAAACGAGGACAGGAGATCTCCCGTCCTCGTGTCATCGCAGCTTGGTTGAGCGGCGCCCCTCTAGAGCTCCTTGCGCTGGAACTCCATCTCGAAGGTGCCGATCTGCAGCGTCGAGCCAAAGTTGAGCGGCGCACGGTCAACGACCTGGCCGTCGATCCAGGTGCCGTTGAGGGAGCCCTTGTCGACAATAGTGGCGCCCTTGTCGTCGATGGTGATCTGGGCATGGAGCCTAGAGACCGTCATGTTGTTGAGGAACAAGTCGCAAGAGGGGTCGCGGCCGATGGTGAAGGTGCCGTTGGACATGGCGAACTCCTGGCCATTGTAGGGCCCCTTCACGACCTTGAGCACGGGGACGTAGCTGGTCTGGGGCTGCGCGTCCTGCTCTGCAGGCACCGCGGGAAACGCCTCGGTCTTGCCAACCAGCGTGAACCCGCAGCGCGAGCAGACGGCGTCGCCGATGCTGATGGGCTCGTTGCAGATGGGGCATGTTGCTGGCATATCGTTCTCCAAACTCAATCGAAATCGGATTGGGGCGATTCTATCACCCCAACGTGTGGGTACTGTTAAAGGTCGGCAAACAGGCGCAAACGCACAGAAACCAAACAAGAAAGCCACAAAGTCCCTATCGTGTTTGCCCACCGTGACGCGCTGTGCCAGCCGCTACTCCAAACCGAGTGCGCGGGCACCGACGAAGTCGTGCACGTCGCGCATGAAGCCCTCGAGCCCGAGCTCTGCAGGCTTGTGGTACTCCGCGCTCTGCAGGCCCTCGCAGACCATGCCGGTGGCGGCCAGCTGCTCGGAGTACTCGTCGAGCTTCAAGACCTCGACCTCCGTGCAGGAGTTGAGGAACTCGCCGATGTGGTGTGCCATGTTGGGGGCCACGACGAAGAGATGACCCGGGCCCTGGGGCACGGCGTAGGTGGTCTCGGGGAAGCGCGCGGCGATCATGTAGATCTTGCCCTCGCACGCTTGCTGCAGCTCTGCAAAGAGCGCATCGGAGGTCTCACCGTAGATGAGCATCATGGCGAGCTTCAGGCTCTGGTCCTCGATGGTGACATCGGCAAAGATGCGGCCGTTGTCGTCCTCGAGCTCTGCATGAGCATTGAGCCACATCAAGATCTCGCCGATGTTGTCCGTGCTCGTGATGAGCAGGCACTCGTCGTTGCCGGTGCGGATCACGCCGACCATGTCCATGACCTCGCCCTCGGAGGACAAGATCATGCCCTGGGAGATGCCGTAGAGGGTGTCGAACTGCTCCATGCTACCGGAGTACATGGTGCGGACAAAACGCGGTGCGTCAGCGCCGTAGATACGGATCATGCCGGCCATGCTCAGGTCGACTGCGTAGACGGTTTTGGGATCGATCTTCATGGTGTATCACTCAGCTTTCAGGGAATCTACTCGAATCTGCTCTTCGAGTTTCTCGTCGATGGTCTCGCCGTTGTCATTGCCGTTGAAGTTAACCTCAATCGTATCAGTGTGGAGCTTGGTCTGGGCCACCGCGTCGTCACCGGTAAACCAACCGACAAGTCTCACGACAGAGGTCCAGACGGAGACGATGGCAAGGGGCTTGCCGCAGCTCTCCTTGGCGATGAGCGGCGCGCTTGCCAGGGCTATCTCGCCTTGTCGCCAGGTGATCGTGCCAACGCGGTCGCCTGCAGAGACGCCGTCGGGCAGATCGACCAGCGCGATATCGACGGAGATGTCACCGTCGTAGTCGAGCACTTGCCTGGACACATCCTCTGCCACACCCGCCGCAACGGTACGGTTGGTGTAGGCGCTCACCGGGACATCTGCCAAGACTTCATCGGCCGTGGCGAAGGTGGTCGTGCGGTAGTGCTTGAAGCCCCAGTTGAAGAGGCGGAGGCTGTCGGTAAAGCGCTGCGTCATATCCGCGCAGCCGAGCACGACCGCGTAGAGCCTCACGCCGTCTTGTTCCGCGCAAGAGGACAGGCAGTAGCCAGCGTTGCCGGTGTAGCCGGTCTTGATGCCGATGCAGGGATCCCAGACGTTGAGCAGGGAGTTCGTGGAACGGAAGGTCGCCTTGCGGTTGCCGTAGTCGACCGTGGCCTTCTTCTTGCCGACGATCTTGGCGAAGGTCTTGTTCTGCATCGCATAGCGCGAAAGCACGCAGATATCGCTGGCGCTCGAGTAGTGCTTGGAGGAGTCAAGCCCGTGCGGGTTGTCGTAGTGGGTGTTCTTGAGGCCGAGCTCCTGCGCCTTGGCGTTCATCATGTCGACAAAGGCGGGGATGCTGCCGGCAAGGCCCTCTGCGAGCACGACGCCGGCATCGTTGCCGGAGTGGATGAGCAAGCCGTAGAGGAGGTTCTCGACGGTGACCTGGTCACCGGCCTGAACGCCGATGGAGCTCTCTCCCACCGATGCCGCATTGGGCGAGACGGTGTAGACGTCGTCGAGATTGGCGTTTTCGAGCACGACGACCGCGGTCATGATCTTGGTGATCGATGCCATCGCGGACTGGGTGTCCTCACCGCGCGACCACAGCACGTTGCCCTCCTCGTCGCAGAGGATGCCGTACTTGGCGTTGATGGTGGGGACCTGAGTGACCGTGAGGTTGCGGTCTGCGACGGTGGTCGAGCCGACGTAGTCGGTGCCCTTGATGTCGGCGAAGGCGGCCGGTGCCATGCAGGCAACGATCGCAAGCACAGCGAGCATCGCTGCGAGAATATTCCAGATGCGCTTCAAATGCTGTCTTCTCCCGGATTGGCGAGTCTTATTTGGACTCATCAGTATAACGCGAATCAAGCGGCCAGGCCGCACCCATAACGCACATTGTGTCAGTGGCAACGTGTGTCATGGAGCCCCTTTCGAAGCGCGTGACACACGTTGTGCCAGTGACATTGTGTGTCATGCCATAGAGTCGCAGGATATCCCCGAGTCTTCTGCATGACACACAATGTCACTGGCACAACGTGTGTCACGAACAAAGCGCAGGAGGAAACGAAACCCCCGCCTCTGCGCGAGCACAAAAAAGCAGCGGGCACCCCTGGGAGGGCACCCGCTGCCTTGAGAGCGCTTGTTGCTCGGCCTTAGGAGAGGTCCGCCTGATGGAGGACGGAGTAGCCAGCGGCGCTCAGCGCGGCGATGGCCTCCTCAGGGGCCTTGAGGGCGTCGACGGCCTTGCCGTTGTTGGCAAAGCAGTAGCTGTACTCGACGTTGATGCCGCGTTCCTCGAGTGCGGCGAAGACACCTGCCAGGGCACCGGGGGTGTCGGGCACCTCGACGGCGACGACCTTGGTGGTCGTAGCCCTGAAGCCCGCGTCGCGCAGAAGCTCTGCAGCCTTGACGGGGTCAGAGCAGATGATGCGCGCAACGCCGTAGTCCGCGGTGTCGGCAACGGAGAGCGCGTTCATGTTGATGCCCGCGTCGCCAAGGGTCTTGCACAGCGCGGTCAAGCGGCCTGCCTTGTTCTCGATAAACACAGCGAGCTGATCGATCATGGTGTTCCTCCTTAATCAGCGCGACGTTACTCGCGGTTGTCGACGATGCGGACGGCCTTGCCCTCGGAGCGCTGGATGGAGTGCGGCTCGACGACCTTGATGACGATCTTGATGTTGAGCTCTGCCTTGAGGGCGGCCTGGACGCGCTTTTGCAGGTCCTGGATCTTGGCGACCTCGTCGAAGTCGAAGTCGGCGACGGTCTCGATCTTGAGGGTCGCAACGTCGAGGCCCTTCTCGCGGGTGAGCTCGATCTGGTACCAGTTCTCCAGCTCCGGGAAGGCGGTGCAGACGTTTTCGATCTGGGACGGGAAGACGTTGACGCCGCGGATGATCATCATGTCGTCCGTGCGGCCGTGCAGGCGCGCGATGCGCTTGTGAGTGCGGCCGCAGGCGCAGGTGCCGGGGATGATGCGCGTGATGTCCTTGGTGCGGTAGCGGATGACCGGCGTAGCCTCCTTGGTGAGAGTGGTGAGCACCAGCTCGCCCCACTCGCCTTCTGGAACAGGCTCGTGAGTGACAGGGTCGAGGATCTCTGCATAGAGATGGTCCTCAGCCAGGTGCAGGCCGTCTTGGCACTCGCACTCCATGGCAACACCGGGGCCCATGATCTCCGTCAGACCGTAGACGTCGTAGACCTTGTAGTCGAGCTTGGCCTCGAGGTTGGCGCGGAAGGTGTCGGAGAAGGCCTCTGCGCCGTGGATACCAGCCTTGATGTTGAAGTCCTTCTTGGGGTCCAGGCCCATCTCGATAGCGGTGTCGGCGATGTGCATCGCGTAGGAAGGCGTGCAGGCGATGATGCTGGAACCCAGGTTGCGCAAGACGTTGATCTGGCGCGGGGTGTTGCCGGCAGACATCGGGATAGTGGTGCACTGGGCCTTCAGGCCACCGTAATGGGCACCAAGGCCACCGGTGAACAGGCCGTAGCCGTAGCAGACGTGGAGGACGTCGTTCTCATCGCCGCCGGCATAGCCGATGCCGCGGGCAAAGCAGTCGCTCCATGCGTCGATGTCGTTTTGGGTGTAGCCGGAGACGGTTGCGACGCCGGTAGTGCCGGAGGACATATGGATCTCGATGCAATCGGACAGGGGGACGGCAAAAAGACCATAGGGGTAGTTGTCGCGCATATCCTGCTTGGTGGTGAAGGGCAGCTTGGTGATGTCGTCGAGGGACTTGATGTCCTCGGGCTTCACGCCCGCCTCGTCGAACTTCTGCTTGAAGAACTCGACGTTGTCGTAGCAGCGCTTGGCGGTCTCCTTCAGGCGCTCGAGCTGGATGGCCTCGAGCTCCTCATGGGGCATATGGGTGATCTCGTCCTGGTATGCCATGGTCCCCCCTGTGTTGTCGTTGATAGAAAGTGTAATAGGGTTATCACACGTTGAAACATTATGAACATTACAGAGAGAGATTGTAGGGAGAAATAAGCAAATGGTGAATGTTTTCGACGCTTGTAACAAAAACAGGGTGGTCACATCTAAGGATTTGACCGATTAATGCCGCTCTGAGGGACAGCAAGGCAGACTCCTGGCACCAGATGACACCATATGTACCAGTGACAAAAGGTGTCATCTGCAGTGTGAAGCTGGCAGGACGCAACGGACACACTCACCCACAGCTGAACGTCTGGTCTCAAACGTTCAGCACTCCCCGCACGCAAAAAGGCGGGAGCCGAGTCACCTCGGTCCCCGCCTTGCATCGCGGTATGTCTGTCGCGCTAGTCGCTCGACTTCTTCGACTTGTCGCTGTCGCTTGTCTTGGTGCCGACCTTGATGATCTCGTTTTGCGGCACGTAGACGCTGTTGAACTTGATGTCGTGGAGCACCTCGCCGCTCTTGGAGGTGACCAGGTAGCGGATCTGGATGCTGCGACCATCGACGCCGGCCTGCTCGACCTTGGTCGTGCCCTTGGGCAGCGTGTCGTCGTTCTCCTTGATCGTCTTGTACTTGGTGCCCTTCTTCCAATCGCCGCGATCGCACTCGACCGTGCGGCCGTCGTCGGTGCCCCACAGGGAGACCACGACGTTATCGCCGGAGGCATCCGCCGTGAGCAGGATGTAGTTGTCCGTATCGTTGAGCCACTCGAGGTCAGGCACGTCCCAGCTAACCGTCGCGTCCGCAAATCCCTCGTCGTCGTAGGTCGGGATGTAGAAGTCGTGGTTGGTGCGCGTGACGATGCCCAGGCCGGAGTAGCAAGCCGCGTTGAAGACGCAGGTCGCGACCTGGCAGATGCCGCCGCCGAGCTGGTCCTCGTGCTTGCCGTTGATGATGACGGGGGCGGTCTCGAAGCCCTTTTCCGCGGTGCGCTCGCCCGTCGTGTCGTTAAACGACCAGGTGTCACCGGGAGCGACGACGGAACCGTCGATCAGCTTGCACAGCAAGCGGATGTTCTTGATGCGGTTGCTGCTGCCGCCCAAACCGATGCTCCAAGACGCCAGACGCTCCTTGATGCCCATAGCCTCTGCGTCCTCGGTGGTGCGCTCGGGCTTGATAACGGTATCGACGAGCGCGATCGTGCGGTCCGTGTTGGTGCCAAAGAGCATGTCCTGCAGCTCCATGCCAGCAGCCAGGCGATCCGGGCCCTGACCGTCCTTGGACTTCACGATCTTGACCGTATCGCCAGAAGACGTATCAAAGCGCGCGTTCTTGGCGCCACCGTCGGCTTTGCTGCCCAAAAGCTCCTTGAGGTAGTTCGAGAACTTCTCCTGGTCGACGTAGCACTGCAGCGTGTAACCGGAGCTGGCATCAAGACCGGCGGAGGTGTCGTAGGGCAGCGAGAAGTCGGGGTCGGCGTCCTTGGTGGGGATCTTCGTCTTCTTCTGGGTGCCGTTGCCCATCTTGAGGTACTGGTCAGGCGCGAGGACGGTCTGGCTGAGCATGTCGGCGAGCTTGTGCTCGTCCATGGTCCAGGAATCGTCCTTGTAGGTAATGGTCACGTCCTGGGTCAAGGCAGCAGTCACCTGGTCGGCCACGCGCTGGGCGGTGTCCGGAGTAATGCGCATAGCTTGAGTCTGCATGGGGGCGACGAGCGCCGTCGCATTGCCGTCGTAGACCGCGCGGCAGATGAGCTGGCCGAGCTCGTCTTGGTTGACGAGCCATCCGTCATTACCCTCGACAACGCTTGCCTGACCATCGGAGATGGTGATCTTGGAGTCCTTGATCTTGGTGCCACAGGCCTTGTCGATGACGTCGCAGATCTCGTTCATGCGGTCCTTGTTGAAGCCGAGCACGGGGTCGAGGTTGAACTTGCCGAGCCAGGCACCGATGCGGCCCGCGATGAAGTTGCCCTCGCGGCCGACGAGGTAGGCGTTGGCGGCCATGGCAGCGCCGTCAACATGCGCGCCGACACTCTCGGGCTTGAGGGTCCATTTGTCAGCCGTGCCGTCGCCATCCATATCGGTGGCAGAGAGCTTCTCTGCGTAGGCGACACCGTCCTCCCCGCCGCTCGGCAAGGTGACGAGCGCGGCACTGTCACCTACAGCGCCGTCCTGGCTTGCATAGACAGTGACGCGGGCGTCATTGAGGGTATCAGAGAGCGCATCCTCGAGTGAGGCAGCAGCCTCATCTTGGGACATGCCGCCGACCTCGACGCCGTAAACCTTGACGCCGGGGTGGATCTTGCCAAAGGAGGCACCCAGGTCGACCACGCCGCCGATAATCACGAGGGCAAGCGCAATCGTGATGGGCAGGCAGACCTTGAGGTGGCTCTTGAAGTAGTCGACAAAAGCAGCGCCGTTGCTCGTCGTGCGAGAAGAGGGCACATGCTCGGCAGGGGTAAACGCGCCCGTCTTGAGACGGCCGTTGTCCTTGAAGTCTACAGGATGCAGCTTGGTGCCGTGCATCGGCTCGTTTTTTGCAGCGCGCCTGGAAGCGGCCCTGTTGGATGCCGCAGAGGAGCGCTTGGCGGTAGCACGGGCAGCATCGGTGTTGTGCGCGGCCCTCCTGGCAGCACGCTCGGCATCAGACGGCAGCTTCACCGTCGCGCGCTCGGCATGGGCGCCAGATCCAGCGGGGACCTTGGAGGCGTTCTTGACGACGCCGCCCTTAGCTGCGGGAACCTTCTTGTCCACCGCGGGTTTCTTGGCAGCAGCCTTCTTCTCTGCGGTCTTATCCGCAGGCTTCACCGCCTTTTTGGCGACGTCGCTCGTCTTCTTGGCAGCGGATTTAGCCGCCTTGAGGACATCGGGTTTTGCAGCCTTAGGGCGCTGGCGGTACTGAGGCGCCTCATCGCGCCTGCTGGGGGCGCTGTGACGGCCGGTGGTCGTGCGAGGCTTTGCCTCACCGGAGCGCGACGAGGCAGACGCCTTCCTAGAAGCGTCATGGGCGCCTACAGAGCGTCGCCTTGGTGTTTCGTCGTTGCTTGGCAAGTTAAGTCCTATTTCGTCACTATGGGTACAAACGAGAAGAATACCACCAGAGGCTCTGGCGGTACTCTCTCTAGAAGCTATGAATTGCGCAACAGGCTAGAAATGTTTGTCGATGTCCACGCCCGTACCATCGGACGCCACGCGCACGCCGCTCTTGAGCTGTTCGCGATAGGCACAAAAGCCGCGCACGTTGTAGATGCAGAACACGGTCAGCGACAAGATGACGCCGATGTAGACAAGGAAGATGCCCAGGTAGGCAGGCTCGCTTCCCAGGCCAGGCAGCCAGGAGATGTCCGCGATACCCAGACCGGGGACAACCGGCATCTGGAGCAGCAGGAACGAGAAGCCAAAGAGCAGAAACGCGGTGGCGAACTTGCCCACGTAGGAGACGGGGATGAGGCGATCCATCAGGTAGATCTGGACGCGACCCTCGATGAGGAGGATGAGGTCGCGCAAGACGAGCATGATGACGATCCACAGGGGGAGGCTGCCCTCGACGCAGACGGAGATGACGCCCGTGGCGAGCAAGAAGCGGTCGACCAAGGGGTCGAACACCTTGCCCAGGCGCGAGACCTGGCCCGTACGGCGTGCAATCTGGCCGTCGACCCAGTCCGTGCAGGCGGCGACGGCAAAGACGACGAGCGCCGCGAAGTGATACGGGGTGAAGAAGCGCAGGAAGATGAAGACGGGGATGAGGAGGAAGCGGCACAACGTAACGAGGTTGGGCAGCGTCACGACCTTATCGAGCACTTCCTGGTTTTGCGTGTCGGTCAAAGCGCGATCTCTTTTCCTGATAACAGCATTGCGAATCACGAGTGTAACGCAAAAAGACAAGCGCGATCCGCGTCGCCTGCCTACGTTACACATTTGTTCTCATTGCCGCCGCCACGTTGCCGTTTTATTCGGACATTGTGGCTTTTTTGAGGAGGAAATCGCCGCAAGAACATCACGCCAGCTGCCCGCCACCGTTGACACGCTTTGTGCCAGTGACAATGTGTGTCATCGCAACGCACAAAAGCGGGGGCGGGACAAGCGTCCCACCCCCGCTTTGCAAGCGGTTACTCGCCTTGCTCGGCAGCTTCCTTAGCTGCCTTCTCTGCAGCGAGCTTGGCAGCCTTGGCGGCCTTGGCGGCCTCGATCTTGGCCTTCTTCTCGGCCTCGATGCGCGCCTTCTCCGAGAGCTCCTCCTCGGTCCACTCCGGGGTGAAGGAGATAGGCTCGGGCTTGGTGGTCACGGGCGGATGCGCCTGTTCCGTGACGAGCACGTGCTTGGGGCATGCGCGCACGCAAGCGTCGCACGCGATGCACTTGTAGGGCCAGTGCGTCCAGGTCTCGGTGGCCTTGGTCACCTTGATGGCGTTGGCCGGGCACTTCTTCTCGCAGATGCCGCACATAATGCAGCCCTTGATGTCGCCCATGGTGATGCCCCCGCGGGTGCGCTCGAAGGGCTCGCGCACCTCGTAGGGGTACTTGCGGGTGGGAGCCTTGGTGAACAGGCTCTTGACCGTCATACCGGCAAGTTTGAAAACTCCCATGCTCGCCTACCTTTCAGTGCAGCTGATGCACGGGTCGATGGTCAGGACGATGTTGGGCACGTCCGCGAAGTCGCAGCCGGCAAGCGACGCAACCAGGCCGGAGAGGTTCTGGCTCGTCGGGGTGCGCACGCGCATGCGCTCGAGGAACTTTGTGCCGTTGCCAACAGCGTAGTAGAACGCCTGGCCGCGGGGCTGTTCGACAGTCATCATGGCGCGGGTGCCGGCCTCGGGCTTGCCCTTGACGGGGATCATGACCTCGCCATCGGGGATCTTGGAGACAAGCTCCTTGATGATGGCGATGGACTGGTAGACCTCCTTGATGCGAACGTCGCAGCGAGCATAGCAGTCGCCCTGCTCGGAGATGACGGGCTCGAAGGCGGCCAGCTCACCGTAGGCGCCGTTGCCGTAGAGGCGCTCGTCGACAATCAGTCCGCTCGCGCGGCCAAAGGGGCCGACGAGGGAGTGCTCGACAGCCTGCTCCTTGGAGAGGTAGCCGATGCCCACCAGGCGGTTCTTAACGGAGGAGTCGTCGAGGAAGGAGCGCGCGATGGCATGGTACTCGGCCTCGAGCTTTTCCAGTGTGATGACGATGCCGTTGAGGGTCTCGTTGGAGACGTCCTGCCTAAAGCCGCCCACATCGCAGGCGGAGAAGATGACACGGCCACCCGTGCACTCCTCGAAGATGTCGAGGACCTGCTCGCGCAAGCGCCATGCGTGCATGAACAGCGCTTCGAAGCCAAAGGCGTCAGCGGCAAGGCCCAACCACAGCAGGTGGCTGTGGATACGGGACAGCTCGTGGAAGATCACGCGCAGGTACTCGGCGCGGCTCGTAACCTCGATGCCCATGAGCTGCTCGATGCACTGGGAATAGCCCAGGGAGTGGCCAAAGGAGCAGATGCCGCAGATGCGCTCGGTCACGTAGACGAACTGCGTGTAGTCGCGCTTCTCGACGAGCTTCTCCAGGCCGCGGTGGATGAATCCGATGCGCGGGATGGCGGTGACGACCTTCTCGTCCTCCATCACCAGGTCCAGATGGACCGGCTCAGGCAGGACGGGGTGCTGCGGGCCAAAGGGGATGACGGTGCGCTTACTCATTGCTTGCCTCCTCCTCGGTCGTGGTTTGGGCGCCTGCTGCAGCGCGGGGGTTCATGGGATAGGCGACGTTGACGGTGTAGAACTCGCCGTTGAAGTCGATGTTGATACCGTCGACTGTCACGCCAAAGAGGTCGTGGGTCTCGTTCTCGAAGACGAAGGCCGCAGGATAGCTCGCCGTGATGCTCGGCACGCTCATGCCGTCGGGGACGTTGACGCGAACGCCCTCGAGGCCGGCGTCGTGGTCCATGGACTGGTAGGTGTAGAGCAGCTCAACGGAATCCTCGAGCGTGCTTGCGCACAGCTGGACAAAGCGCCAGCCGCGGGCCTTGTAGTCGGCGGCGATGGTTGCGACCTGGTCGATCGCAGCCTCGGTGAAGGTGGGTGCCGGATATGCCTTCATGTTCACTCCTCCCTTACTCGACACCGGCGCCGCCAGCGCCGGGAACGTTTTCGACGTCTGCGCAGGAGGCATGTGCGCCCTTGGACGCGTCCTTCGCGCAGCGGATCTTGTCTGCGGCCTTGACGCCGCGCATCGCCTCGCGCTTGCCCTCGAGAATCTGCACGCCGGCGACGACCGCGTCCATGATGGACTCGGGGCGCACCGCGCAGCCGGGGACGTAGGCGTCGACGGGGATGACGGTGTCGGTGCCGCCCTGAACGTTGTAGCACTCCTGGTAGACGCCGCCGCCGCAGGCGCAGGCACCGCAGGCCACGACAACCTTGGGCTCGAGCATCTGGTCGTAGATCTGCTTGATGACCGGCGCGTTTTGCGCGTTGACGCCACCGGTGACGATGAAGATGTCAGCGTGCTTGGGGTTGCCGGTGTTGATCACGCCAAAGCGCTCGGCGTCGTAGAGCGGGGTGAGGGCGGCGAGCACCTCGATGTCGCAGCCGTTGCAGCTCGATCCGTCGTAGTGGATGATCCAAGGGGACTTGCTGGTATAGGACATATGAGGCACCTCCTTAGATGAAGAGCAGGTAGATGATGTTGAGGCCGCCGAGCACGAGGGCGACGAGCCAAGAGGTCTTGAGCATCGCCTGCCACTTGACGCGGGCGAAGTTGTTGTCGATCAAGATCTCGAGGAAGAAGACAACCAGGCAGACGACCACGGTGATGATCGCAGCGGTGAGGTTGAAGCCGCCCCACATGATGAAGATGCCGACCCAACCCAAGAACAGGATGTTCTCGTACCAGTGGGACAACTCGATGAGGGCGAGCGTCTTGCCGGAGAACTCGGTGGTGACGCCGCGGACGAGCTCCTGGTGAGCGTGGTGGCTCATGGAGATGTCGAACGGGCTCTTGCGCAGCTTGATCGTCAGCACGTAGATGAAACCGATGAAGATGAGCGGCAAGTAGCGGATAACAGGCACATCGGCTGCGATGATGTCCTCGACGCGGAAGGTGCCGGTCGCCATGAACAGGCCGGCAGCCACGATGAGGACCATGGGCTCGTAGCTCATGACCTGGATGATCTCGCGCTGTGCGCCGAGTTCCGCATAGGGGCTGCGCGACGCATAGGCTGCGACGATGAGGAACAGCGACCCGAGCGTCAGGATGAAGACACACAGCAGGAAGTTGCCACCGGCGAAGAACACGACGCCGGCCGCGACGATGAAGATGAGGTACAGCCAGACGTAGAGGTCCTGCGCACCGTTGACGGTGGCGTCCTCCTTGTCGAGGAGCTTGCGGAAGTCGTAGTAGGACTGCAAGATCTTGGGTCCCACGCGGCCCTGCAGGCCTGCGGAGAGCTTGCGGTCGATGCCGGAGAGCAAACAGCCGAGGATAGGTGCGAGCACCAGGAAGGCGATGATGCCGATGATGGATTCGATACCGAGGTTCATGGCCTACTCCTCCCCTTCCTCGTCGCTGTCACCCGTGTCGTAGGAGCTGTAGCCCTGCGACTGGGCGGCGTACTGTGCGTAAAGCGCGTCCATGAGCTCGGCCTTGGAGTTGATACCCATGGCCTTGTACTGGTCCGCGTACTCGTCGTAAGCGCCTGCGTAGTACTCGAAGTACTGCAGGTACTGAGCAAACTCGACACCGCCGCTTTGCCAGGCGCTGCCCTGGTAGGTGGCCTGGGCCTCGATGGTCTCCGTGATCTTGTCCTGGTTGTCGTGGCAGAGATTGACAGCGTAGCCAAAACCGCCAGCCAGCAGGCACAGGCTCAAGCTCAGGCCGATGAGGGTCATCTTCTTCTCGCCAAAGATGTCCTCCATGTACCAGTTGCGCTGGCTGGCCTTCATCTCGGCGCCAAAGGAGTCGAGATAGGTGCGCTGGTCGAAGTCGATGCCGGCGCCGGCCATGTAGACGGGGACGACCTTCTTCTTGGTCGTGTTCTTGAAGCTCAGAAGCACGATGGCAATGACGAGCGCGATGATGGCCATGCACCACAGGTCGCCCGTGGAGATGGTCTCAGGGACAGAACCAAAGACGCTGGTCAGGTACGGGACGACGACGGCGTCGGAGATGAGCGGGAAGAAGATGCACATGCCGACGGTCAGGACTGCCATAAGACCCATGGAGGCCCACTCGCTGGAGTAGACGGTCTCCTCGACGTTGTCGTCGCCGGCGTTGGCAGCGGCGAGGATCTTGCCGAGCCACTTGGCCCAGAACATGAAGGTCGCAGCAGAGCCAAAGGCCAGGATGAGGATAAGGACGAAGTTGCCGCTCTCGATGATCGCCTGGAAGGCGGCCCACTTGGAGACCAGCATGCCAAAGGGAGCGATGAACATCGCCAGGATGCCGAGTGCCATCAGGCGGGCGAGCATGGGCATCTTCTCGAACAGCGCGTCGAAGGACTCGATGTCGCGGCTGCCGACGTGATGCTCTGCGGTGCCGACGCACAGGAAGAGCAGGGACTTGGCGACTGCGTGGAAGACCAGCAGGAAGATGGCGGCCCAAACAGCTGCCGGGGTGCCGATGCCGGCGCACAGCGTGATCAAGCCCAGGTTGGAGATCGTGGAGTACGCGAGCACGCGCTTGGCGTTGGACATGTTGATCGCTGCGAACGCGCAGATCAGGAAGGTGGCGCCGCCGACGAACATGATGATGTAGCCGGGCAAGTTGTCACCCAGGCAGGGAGAGAGCTTGACGAGCATGAAGATGCCGGCCTTGACCATCGTGGAGCTGTGGAGCAGCGCGGAGGTCGGGGTGGGCGCGACCATGGCGCCGAGCAGCCAGGACTGGAAGGGCATCTGGGCAGCCTTGGTGAAGCCCGCGAGTGCCAGCAGCATGACGGGCATGACCGTCATGAAGGTGTAGCCAGCCTGGGTGTAGGCCAGGGTGCTGGAGATGAACTTGTCGAACTCGATCGTGCCGTAGACGAAGGAGACCCAGATGAGGGCGCCGACGAAGGCGAGGCCGCCGATGAGGTTCATGACGATCTGGCGGTTGGCGTTGTCGATGGCCTCCTGCGTGCGGGTGTAGCCAATCAGCGCGAAGGAGCAGACGGTCGTGACCTCCCATGCGCACAGCATCCAGACCATATTGTTGCAGGCGACGATGCCGAACATCGAGGTCAGGAAGATGAACATCAGGGCAAAGAAGGTCGGGCGACGGTCCTTGCCGTTGGTGTTGTGAGCCTCGTGGTCGCGCATGTAGCCGAGCGCGTACACGCAGATGCCGGTGCCGACGAGACCGATGACCAAGATCATGATGACGGTCAGGTTGTCGACGTAGAGGGCGTTGGCGACGGTGATGTCATGGGCGACGGCGAGCTCGAACCAGACGATGAGGCAGGTCTGGACGAGTGCGAGCACGGGGGCCAGGTACTTCTTGTTCTTGAGGCCCTTGCCGATGACGTAGAGACCGAGGACGATATCGACGGCCAGCGTCACGTAATTGACGGTGCTTGCAAATCCTTCTCCAACCGTCAGCATCAAGGCGCCCTCGCTGCACAGCGGCAGCAGATAGATGGCTGCGTAGATAGAGGTGCAGCCGATAATCAGCGCGCCAATGACGGTGATGAAGGTTCGGGGCTTTTCGTTTCGGATGATGAGCAGCAGCAGCGCGACCACGGCGGGAGCGACGATGAGCGTGCCCAAAATCGACTTGGCGATGAGTTCCAAACCTCCTCCTTTCACAGGCTTAACATAATCTCTACATGGAATATACGCGGTGACCTCGGCATTTACCTGCGCATATGTGCCGCCATCGGTGAGCGGGAGCGGTCGGTATGCGCCCTTAAACGGGCATCGCCGCAGGTAGCGCGTCTATTATTCGAGATTGGGAATATGTGCAAGGAGTGATATTGGAGCATTCGCCTGAAGTTGACCTGAAAGGAAAGCAGGCTGAACGGACCTGGTCACATCCGTTCAGGCACCCGTGCTTCGTGACACACTTTGTGCCAGTGACAATGTGTGTCACGCAGAAGGTACGGGGACACCTGCGGCTCTATGGCGTGACACACAATGTCACTGGCACAAAGTGTGTCACGACTACTCGCCGCTATTCTCCCCTAGTCGCCCTGAGGGGTGCCGTCGCTTTCCAGGCCAGGGAAGTCGAGCTGGCGCAAAGCCTCGAAGAGGACGATGTTGGCGGCGTTGGAGAGGTTGAGGCTCACAGCGGCCGGGTCCGTGGGGTCGCTCAGGGGACCATGGCTCGTGGCGGGCGTGAGGCCCTCGCGCACGAGCTGCGGAATGCGCAGCCCACAATCGGCATACTCGTCGAGCAAGTCCTGGGGCAGGCCCTCGCTCTCCTTGCCAAAGACCAGGTAGTCGCCATCCTCGTAGCTCACCTGGGCGTAGTTGTGGGCGGCACGCGCGCTCATGAACCACATGCGCGCACCGGGGTTGGCCTGCTTGAAGACCTCCCAATCGGGGTAGATCGTCACGTCGAGGTCATGCCAGTAGCCCATGCCGGCGCGGCGGATCATGCGGTCGTCGAGCGAGAAGCCCAAAGGCTCGATGAGGTGCAGCTTGGTGTCCGTCAGCACGCAGCTGCGGCCGATGGTTCCGGTGTTTGCCGGAATCTCCGGCTCGTACAAGACGATGTTGAGCATGTGGTCTCTCGCTTTCAACTGTCAGCCGCCACAGGGCAGCGCATCATATATAGAGGGTGCCGCGCGGAAAGGCGCAGCTTGGCTTGCCGAGCATTTGCACGGCAGCGGAAATAGTAGCGCAGCATCTGCCCTAAACGCTACACTAGGACCAAAGCAATGCAAAGGCAGGAGGCACACCATGAAAAGCGTCGACATCATGAAGAAGTCCAAGGTCATGCGCCGAGCAGGCGCCTTCAACATCGCCATGGGCGTCGTGACCATCGTCACCGGCGTCGCCGTGGGCGTCGGCTGCATCATCTGCGGCGCCAACCTACGTGGCAACGCCAAGTAAGCGCCCAGCGACAGCAACCGCTCGCGAAAACGTTTGAGGCCAGGTCGTTT
>CAKUES010000024.1 GCA_934646835.1 uncultured Coriobacteriales bacterium | reverse complement strand
CAGCGCCAGGCTGCGGGAGGGTAGGACGCCGCTGGGCCGACCGGGGGCTCTCGCGCTTTGGCGCGGGATCTAGCCCGTATGGCGCATTGCTATTCCAAGGGGTCCGTCCCCGGAGCTTGACCGCTCCTGGGACGAGCCCCTTTTTTTGATTTGCAGATAGCCACGCTTTGAGCGTGGCTTTTGTTTTAATTGGACGTTATCATCTAGTGTTGATGTCCCAAATGAGGAGAGGGGTCAACATGTTGGACTATCTTGCAGCCTTGGAGGAGTTCTCCGATAGCTGCATCAGGTGCGGTTTGTGCTCACGCACGGACTGCGGCAACTATGGTGACGGCTGGTCGCTGGGAGAGGTTTGCGAGGGGATTCTCAATGGCGATGACCAGTATGAGCACTTTCCCTATACTTGTGCGCTTTGCAATCGATGCACGGTTGACTGCCCTGTTGATTTGAAGGCTATCGATGGCATGAAGCCCGCTCGCGCTCTGATTCTCGAGAAGAAGCCGGAGCTGCGTTCCAACTACCGTCATTTCCGTACGGATCTTCGCTACAACTTGTTCTCTATGGTTCAAGGCGTCAATGTGGGCGATATCGCTCAGTTCGAGGTCGTGGAAGGCGAGCTGCTTGGTGATGAGTCTGCTGACTCCGCAGCGTTCTTCCCTGGCTGTTCTCTCGCAAGCTACTCGCCCGCTTTGACGGAGGCGACCTTCAAATGGCTTCGCGATAACAAGCTTGCCAGTCGCAAGTTGAACATCTGCTGTGGCGCGACCTTCTTCGACACAGGTTTCTTTGACGAGTTCAAAGAGTATCGCAAGGCGTTTGCCGCTTATGTCCAATCTCTTGGTATCAAGCGCCTTGTTATCGTATGCCCTCACTGTGGCTACGAGCTGCCCCAGACGCTCGAGGGTTGCGACATCGAGCTTGTGCGCTTGCCAGAGTTGATGGCTGAAGCCGGTGTGAAGATTCCCGGTACTGGCACGTATTCCATGCACGATGCTTGCTATGATCGCCTTGACGGCGCCTATGGCAAGGCGGTGCGCGAGATGTTCTCCAACTGGACGCTGGTCCCGCTTGCTCATGAGGGCGAGCATACCATCTGCTGCGGAGGCGGCGGTATGGTGAGCGCGTATGCGCCTGCGTTTTGCGAGTATCGTCGCAACCAGAGACTCGCGGAGATCGATGCAGTTAACTCCGATGTCTTGATATCTACTTGCTTTAGCTGCGTGAACTCCATGCAACGCGGTCAATCTGCCAAGCCTGTACGCCATTATCTGGAGCTTATCTTCGATGTCGATATCGATTGGCCCGAGGTCTATGGCTCTGTCAACAAGATGTATGGAGACCCGCAGGCACCGGAGCTGCTCGGCAGCGACGAGTCCATGCTGTAGAAACCGATCGATCGATTATCAGGAACGCGATGACAACGGAAATTCGAAAAACCAACTGCCATTACTGTGGCTATCTGTGCGCCTTTGATGCAACGGTTGAGGACGGGGTCGTTACTGAGCTCGTTGCGGACCCGACGCGCTACCCTTATGACACCAAGATCGTCTCGCGCTGCCGCCGCTGGAGGATGAACATCGACAAGCTCTATGACGAGCAACGTGTGAACTATCCTCTGCGTCGCGTGGGAAAGCGAGGCAGCGGCAAGTTCGAGCGCGTGAGTTGGGATGAGGCAATCGCAGACATCTCGAAGCGCCTTAAGGCTCTCGTTGACGAGCATGGCCCGTGGACGGTCGCCAGTGCAATCGGCGGTCCGCATGCGGTTTACTGGCCTTTGCACCGCTTTATGAACCTGCTGGGCAGTCCCAATAACATGGGCATCGGCCCTATTTGCTGGAACCCCCGCATCTGGATGGACACCATGACCTATGGTTGGTCCATCGAGTGCGACTTCCGTCCGGGTGAGACCGGCTGCTTGATCCTGTGGGGCACCAACCCCGCAGAGAGCGACAACTCGATGTTTTGGAACAATATCGCCGGCTATGCAAAAGACGGTGGCAACCTCATCGTCGTCGACCCGCGCTTGAGCATTTCTGCCATGAAGGCTACCGTGTGGCTGCATCCGTATCCGGGCACGGATACGGTCCTGGCCTATGCGATGGCGCGCGTCATGATCGAGGAGGGGCTCATCGACCAGGACTTCGTCGATGAGTGGTGCTCCGGCTTCGATCTTTTCAAGGAGGCGGCATTTGCGCGCAGCCTCGAGGAGGCATCGGCTATCACCAGCTGCAGCGTGGAGGATATTCAGAAAGCGGCACGTCTCTTTGCCTGCAACACGCCCAGCGCCCTCATCAGCGGACGCGGCGTCGATCAGATCGGCCCCAACGTCGCCCCGCTGCATCGCGTCCTTGCGGCGCTCAGGGCGTTGGTGGGCAGCGTGGACAGGCAGGGTGGTTGCTGCATCAACGTCTACCCGCGCTTCATGAGCGAGCTTGAGCTTGAGATGAGCGAGGACTTGCCCATGGAGTCTCGCGAGCACGGTCTCAACGAGGACAAGGGCTTGCAGAGCTACACCGGCTATGCCAAGGTCTGGCCGCGCCTTGCAACCCATGGGCGCTATTTGCCTATGCGCTACCTCACGAGTGTCTTGCCAGTGCGCGTGTGGAACGCTGCGATCACCGGTGAACCCTATCGCGTGACGGCGCTGTTCTGCAACGCGGCCAACCCCATGGTCACCTATGCGGACACCAAACTCGTCCACGAGGCGCTGAGCAAGATGGAGCTCATCGTCGACCTCAACTACCTGATCACCCCGACTGGCCAGATGGCCGACTACATCCTCCCTGCGGCGAGTGCTGTCGAGCGTCCGGTCTTCCAGGCGCAAGGCGGTGTGAGTGACTTCTGTTATGGCGGCCCGGCAGCGGTACCGCCGCAATACGAGCGCAAGGAGGACTACGAGATCTTCCGCGAGCTCGGCCTTGCGATGGGTCAGGACCCCGACCTGTGGCCGGCAAAGAACCTGACCGAGGAGCTGACCCGCGTCGTAGAGCGTGTTGGCATGGACTGGGAGACCTTCGAGACGGTGGGTATCTCCGCCGGTCCGTCCGTGTACGGCAAGCATCTCTTCCCCAACCCGGAGACAGACGAGCCCATGGGCTTTGCGACGCAAAGCGGCAAGATCGAGCTCGCCAACCCCTTGCTCGACGAGCTTGGCGCGGGCATGGTCGCGGACTGGTTCCCTGTGCCGGGCATCCACAAGGCTGCCGAGGGAACCGAGGGACACGACGGTCCCGTTGACGGCTCTTGGCGCCCTGACGGCGATTGCGTCACGCTCATCACTGGCGCGCGTAAGCAACCGTATTGGGCGAGCTGCTACTTCGAGGTGGAGAGCTTCAGGAAGGTGCACCCGCTGCCGACTGTCGAGATGTCGGCTGCTACGGCTCGCCGACTCGGACTCGAGGAAGGCGATGAGTGTCTTATCTCGCGCGTTGACACGCCTGAGGTCGAGATACTTCAGCATGTTCACATTGTCGAGATGGTCGACGGCGTGGCTTCGGCCGAGTATGGTTGGTGGTACCCTGAGAAGGCCATGGGCGAGCCAGGGCTTGGCGGTTGCTACGAGAGCAACGTGAACCTGTTGACACGAGGGGAAGTCGACATGGAGCCAGAGCCGCTCATCGGCACATGGATCTACAACGGCATTCCGTGCCGTATAAGAAGGAAAGGATAGATACGTGGAGAAGAAATACGCGATTCTCATCTTCAGCAAGCCGCCTATTCCCGGCTTGGTCAAGACGCGTTTGACGCGTGAGCGCGGCGGTGTGTTCACCCAAGAGCAGGCAGCAGCCTTCTTCAAGCGCAGCCTGTGGGATGTGACCGAGCTCGCCATGTGGTGCATGGATGATCTCGACAACCTCAACAAGGAAGAGCTTGCCAACAATCCCGGCGCTCCCAAGCGCAGCTACGACCTCTTCATCTCCACGACACCGGAGAAAAACGTCGAGCTCATGAAGGAGACCATCGAGCTGGTTCCCGGTTGGCCGCGCGAGGTCCATTACATGGCGGACCGCGGCGCAACCTTTGACGACCACTTCGACATGGCATTCCAGGAGATCTTCGACCAGGGTTACGAGGCTATCGTTTCCATCGGCGCTGATATCCCGACTCTGCCGCGCGCGCATGTGACCCAGGCGTTCCAGTGGCTGCAGTACTTTGCGGAAGTCGTCGGTACGCCGGGCTTTGTCTGCGCTCCCTGCCAGGAGTGCGGCACCTCTTTGGTCGGCTTTAACTTCGATACGCCGATCGACCACCAAGGCATCTACTACAACATGGACGGCCGTCCCGCGCTTGACGGTTACTACCAAAAGCTTGAGGCTGCTAATATCCCGAGCGCCTACTTGGCACCTGTTGCCGACGTCGATGAGATCGAGGACCTGGCACACTGCCTGAGCTGCGCACGCGCGCTGCGCGAGTCTGCCAAGTACCAGACGGGCATCTACGTGCCGCGCCGCGTCCTCGAGTGGGCGGATGCCATCGGCATCAAGCCGGTTTCTCCCCCCAATGAGAACCATGACCCCCGTCAGTACTTCGACGACGATGAGAACACGGGCGACCAGGCCGAGGCCCTCCCTGCGGAGGAGACCGAGGGCATCATCAAATAGCCAAAAGGCAAAGAGGAAAGCGAATGGGGCAAGCCGGCGCATGCTGGGATGCCCCATTTCCAACGTTAGATACGGAGTGTTACATGGCTCGAGAACTCCTGCACAAGGTTCACGCCCTGTGCCCGCACTGCCTCGAGACCCTGCCTGCAGAGGTCTACGCGGACGGTGAGGGCAAGGTCTGGATGGACCGCACCTGTCCTGAGCACGGCGAGACGGTGACGTACGTCTGGCCCGACAAGGAGCATTACAACTGGCTGCGCAGCATGCATACCAAGCCGACGGCACCCAAGTGGCGCGAGTACCCCATCGAGGGTGCCTGCTGTAAGAGCTGCGGTTTGTGTGGTCGTCACCTGCGCCGCGGTACTTTGGTCGAGATCGAGGTCACGCGCCGCTGCAACGCGAAGTGCCCGGTGTGCTTCATGAGCGCTGACTTCCCCACGGACGGCATCACCTTCGAGGAGATCGAGGGTCTGGTGAGCACGCTTGCGCAAAAGGTCGGTCCTGAGACCGGTCTGCAGATCACCGGCGGCGAGCCCACGGTACGCAAGGACCTGCCGGAGATCGTCGCGATGGCACGCCGCCATGGCTTCAGGGGCATCGAGATCAATACCAACGGCATCGTCATCGGTCGCAGCCAGGACTATCTGCTGCGCCTTGTCGAGGCGGGCATCACCGGCGTCTACCTGAGCTTCGACGGCATCGATGAGATGCCTTACGAGTCCATCTGCGGACGCGCCATGCTCGAGGACAAGCTTGCCTGCATCGAGCGTTGCCGCGAGGTAGGCATCCAGGTGGTGCTCTGCATGACGATCGTCAAGGGCGTCAACGACGACCGCGTGGGCGAGGTCATCGACTTCGCATGGAAGAACTCCGATGTCGTCATCGGCGTCGCGCTCCAGCCCGCCTTCACGAGCGGACGCTTCGAGCCCAGCGAGTATGCCCCCTACACCGCCGGCGACACCATCTTCTGCCTGCCGGAGCAGACGGGCGGCCGTATCCAGGTGGAAGACATCATGCCGCTTGGTTGCAGCGATCCGCTGTGTGACACGGGCACCTTCTTGATGCCTGATCCGGATGACCCCGACAACTACATCCCTGCAACGCGCGGTTTGAGCCGCGAGGAGTACTTGGAGCTCTTTGATCCGACGAGCCCCCAGGGATCTGTCTTGCCGGACATCCTCTTCAAGAAGGGTGTCAACCTCAACCACGGCATCAGCGTCATCATCATGAACTACATGGATGCGATGAGCACGACCATCGAGCGTATGGCGGAGTGCTCTATGACCGTTGCCATGAAGGACGGCCGCGTGATTCCCTTCTGCAGCTACCAGATGACCAACACTGCCGGTGAGCGCATCTACGAGATGTGGGGAACCGGTCCCACCGAGTAGGGGACGAGAGGAGAGAGTATGGCCGATTACAAGTTCATCCACGACGACAGCCGCTGCAAGCACTGCGGCCTGTGCGTCGCGTTTTGCCCCTGCTACGTGCTTGAGGAGCGCGACGGCGTCCCCGTTGCCGTCGACCCCGACAAGTGCGTCGGCTGCACGACCTGCGCGGGCAACTGCCCCACCCGCTCCATCCGCATCGAGGCGCTGGGAGAGAGCAGCTTCGACATGACGCTTTCCGGCGAGGAGCGCGCAAAGCCCATCTCCAAGGAGAAGCAGGCCGAGTACGCGGAGTACCAGCGCATCATCATGGAGAAGCTGGGGCTGCGCTGGCAGCCGGTTGCCGTGAGCCTCATCGAGAAGGACGAGCTCTTGCCGGAGTGCCCTATCCCGGCGGAGAACCTGCGTTTTTGCCAGGCGATGATGGCGGCACGTCGCGGGGCCTGCATCCTGCAGCCTCCTTTCCGCCACTCCTGCCCTGACGGCACGTCTATCTTCGGCATGACGGGCGTGCCCGAGAAGCTGGCCACGGGCGAGATCTACGTGCTCTTCCACAAGGTCGTGAACGCGGAGGCGGCGGCCAAGATGGTGGCGGAGCGCCCGGTGTTCCCGCCCAACTCCCGCCGTGCGACCATGGTCACGCCGCTGGCAAAGACCCCGCGCGACCCGGAGGTCGTCGTCTTCACGGGTACGCCGGAGCAGATGATGTGGCTGTCCATGTCCATGAGCTACTACGACGGCCATCGCCATGAGTTCGCCGCCTCTGGCTTCAACTCCATGTGCGTCGAGGCTGTCCTTATGCCGCTGCGCGACGACCGTCCCAACATCACCTTCGGTTGTTACGGGTGCCGCGCTGCAACGGACGTGGGCGAGGACATGATGTGGATGGGCGTTCCCACCAGCCGTCTTGCGACGATTGCCGCCGGTGCGACGGAGCTGGCCAAGAAGACCATCCCGGACTCGCGCAACAAGATCTACGTCGAGCCGATTATGTAAGAAACTTGCGGCACTGCCCTTTTGGTGGTGCCGCTTTGCTTTGACCGAGGGCTCGACTCTCTGTCAAACTGGTAAGTTAGTGGCGCGCTGATTTACGCGTGGTCCACAGGGGAGGGATTTCGGCCCTTCTCTCGCGTGGGCGGTGCGGACAGCGTTTCTGTTGGTCGCGCGCAGTGGGTATTTGCATTGATCAGCGTTCCTTAGTGAAGGCAGACCGAAGGGAGAGCGATGGAGCTTACAGACTTCGAGGGCAAGGAGATCGCAACGCTCCTCACGCCGACCACCCTGGCCCTTGTCACAGCTGTTGACGCCGACGGCGATTGTGTGGCGACTTGTGCGTGGGCAAACCCGCTCAGCCATGAGCCGAGCCTCATCGGCGTGTGCCTGCGCCCTGGCGGCAGGACCGCGCAGGCGATTGTCGAGGGCGGCTGCTTTTGCGTGAACGTCTTGCCCAAGGGCACGAAGAAACTCGCCGCTATCTGCGGTGCGAAGGGGCAGGGGCAGCCTGAGCGCTTCGAGGCTGCTGGTCTTACCAAGCTGCCTGCCCGCGAGGTTGCTGCGACCCGTGTGGCAGAGGCCATGAGCTGGATCGAGTGCGAGCTCGTCGAGCATAGGGCCTATGGCGACCACGAGCTGTACGTGGGAAGAACGCTTGCGGCGCAGAGCAGGGGTGGCCAGCCGCTGCTGATGCAGGGGCGCGCTTCTTTTGGGTTCTTTGCGGCCGAGTAGGTGCGCTTTCGATCGCATTGCGATTGCTTTGATTTGATAACGATCTTTGGGAGGGATACGGATGATTACACCGGCTTGGAGAATCAGGGACGCGGTTGACGTCGACCTCGACTTGATCCGCTCGCTTTTTGCCAGCGAGGGTTTTGGCGATGTGAAGACCGTCGAGGGAATCCGCGTCGCGGTAACGCCTGACAACGTCATGTACGGTGCGATTCGCCTCGAGCAGCTCTCCGACGATGCTTGGTACGTGCGCCCCGTCGCCGTCTTCGACGCAGCGCGCGGCATGGGCGTCGGGCGCGGCTTGATCAACGACGCGCTCAAACATCACTCTGACCTGCGCTTTGTCTCCGAGGGCTATGCCGTCGGCTTCTACGACGCCTGCGGGTTCGTGCGCTGCAGCTGGGACGAGATGGCCGACGAGCAGCGCTTCGAGTGCGATATGTGCCCGGGTCGCTCGGAATGCGGTGCCCAGCCCTTCCGCAGCGCACCTGTCGAGCACACGCTCACCTTCCTCGGCACGACGAGTGGCTGCGGCGTACCGGCCTTCTTTTGCCACTGCAAGGCTTGTGAGGCCGCGCGCAAGGATCCCTCGCTCAGGCGCGGTTGCACTGGCGTGCTCCTGCACGGGCATTGCAACATCCTCATCGACACGCCGCCTGATATCCGCCATCAGCTTATCCGTGAGGGCGTGACCGACATCGACGAGATGTTCCTCACCCATGCGCATTTCGACCATCTGGGTGGCTTGGGCGAGCTCGAGTACCTGGTGCGCCTGTACCGCGACACGCCGCTGCCCTTCCACTCGAGCCCCTACGCTGCGGTGGAGGCGTTCTCCGAGTTCAAGTACATGGACGACTGCTTTGTCATCGATCAGATGGACGAGTTCGAGGAACGCGAGGTCGATGGCCTCAAGATCAAGGCGGTCCCCGTCGACCACTGCCCTGGCTGCTACGGCTACCTCATCACCGCCCCCAGTGGCTCGAGGACTTTCTACGCGCCGGATACTGCGGCACTCAAGCCCGAGGTCAAAGAGTTGCTCGCCGGCGTGGACAACCTGATCATGGATGCGACGTTTTGGGGGAACGGCGGCAATAACAAGACGCACCACAGCGTGAGCCAGACGGTTGCCGAGGGCATGGAGATCGGTGCGAAGAAGATCTACCTCACGCACTTTGCCCCGCACATCTGCAAACCGGAGGAGAATACCGAGGAGCTGCTCGAGGAGTATGTGGAGCAGTTCGGCGGACGCGTTGTCATCGCCCGCGACGGCATGCAGATCAAGCTGTAGCAAACGAGGCTCGCACATGATGGCAGGCGGCGAGCTAGGGAGGGCAGTGCCCTTCCGCTTGCCGCCTGCCTGTGTTGTGTTTGCGGAGATGCTAGCCTAAACGCCGAGCCTGCGCGATAATGAGACGCTATGGATATCAAGAATGAAAAAGTCACTCTGACACAAATCATCACAAGAGCAATCTGCGCCGTTGCCTGCGCGATCGGCGTGAGCGCCTGTATCTTCAGCTTGACGCTGCAGATCGAGGAGATCGGCACCATGATGTCTTCTATCGTGTGGTTCTCTGGGCTGTTTGCGGTCGTCGTCTCGTGCGGAGGCTATGCTGCCTCCTGCAACCCGCGCAAGGGCAATAGCTGGATCATCCCCGCGCTCATCGTCATCGTGGGAGGTGCGGGCATCATGTTGCAGTGGGAGCTGATGTATCTGCGCTCTTACGAGGTCGCCTATGTGGCGCTCGGTGCTTTTGCCGTATGCGCTCTCTGGTGCATCGTCTACCGTCAGATCCTCAAGCGAGAGGACCCCGACGCGATGTAGGGTGCTTTCACCGAGTGACCGACACGCCTCCGCAGCGCGCAAAGCGACGGGGGCGTTTTCTTTTCCGGTGCTCCAAAATCCCCTGAATCAGCACGTTTCGTGTCACAGGGGCGTAGTACCATCGAGCTGCTAATCGTTGAATAAAGATGAGAGCCTGTGCGCAGGCGAGCCGCTGCGCGAGAAGGAGTGTGACCAATGGACCAGGACAAGATCAGGACGGAAGAAGTCGAGGCGATGCTTCGCACTTTTGCCGCGCTCGACAATCCTGACGACATATTCGCCCTGCTCATGGACATGTGCACTATCAGGGAGATCTCCGAGATGTCGCAGCGTCTCGAGGTCGCTCGCCTGCTTGCAGACAAGGTTCCCTACACGGAGATCCAGAAGCGCACGGGTGTCTCTACCACTACCATCAGCCGTGTGAGCAAGTGCCTCAACTACGGTGCAGGCGGGTATGCGCGCGCGGTTGCGCTCAATGCAGACACAGTTGGGGAAGGAGAATAGCCCGTGGGCAATGAAGTCCCCCAGTTCGACCTCATAAAGGCGGCAAGTGAGAACGAGGGCCCCATCCCTACCTCGTGCCGCGAGAACGGCAGCTTTGTCCACCTGCACGTCCACACCGAGTACTCCATGCTCGACGGTGCGACGCGCTTGAAGGACATGTGCAAGTACGCCAAGGAGCTCGGCATGCCGGCTTTGGCCATCACGGACCACGGCTACATGTACGGTTGCGCGGAGTTCTACAAGGCCGCCGTTGCGGCAGGCATCAAGCCCATCATCGGCTGCGAGGTCTACTTCACTCCGGATAACGAGTTGCGCCGCGACCGCAAGCCCGAGCTCTACCACATGATATTGCTCGCCAAGACCAACCAGGGATACCGCAACCTCATGCGCATCGTCTCCGACGCTGCGACGGACGGCTATTACTACAAGCCTCGTGTCACGCTCGACAGCCTCAAGAAGTTCCACGAGGGCATCTTGGCGACGAGTGCCTGCATCGCGGGCATCATCCCCAAGTCCATCGATCGCGGTGAGTACGAGGTCGCCAAGGAGTGGTGCCAGACCTTCATCGACATCTTTGGTCAAGAGGACTTCTACATTGAGCTCCAGAACCAGGGCCCGGAGATCGTCACGGACAACGGCATTAGCCAGCCGCGCCTTAACGACGTCCTCACCAAGCTCGCAAACGAGATGGGCGTCAAGACCGTCGGCACCAACGATATGCACTACCTCAAGCGCGAGGATGCCTACACCCAAGACCTCATGCTCTGCATCGGCATGGGTAAGCACGTCGCCGATACGGACCGCATGAAGTTCTCCAACGACCAGTTCTACATGAAGAGCCCGGAGGAGATGGCAGAGGCCCTGCGCGAGCATCCGGAGTGCCTCGAGACCACGCTTGAGATCGCGGACAAGTGCAATGTGACCTTGGAGTTTGGCAAGATCATCCTGCCGCGCTTCCCGCTTCCTGTGGGAGAGACCAACGAGACCATGCTGCGCAAGGAGTCCATCGCAGGTCTTAAGGAGCGCTACGGCGATCCCCTGCCGGAAAAGGTCATGGAGCGCTTCGAGCACGAGTACGACATCATCTGCGGCAAGGGCTTTCCCGCGTACTTCCTGATCGTCCAGGAGTTCACGCGCTGGGCAAAGCAAAACGGCATCGGCGTCGGCCCGGGCCGTGGCTCTGCTGCAGGCTCGATCATCTCCTATGCGCTCGACATCACCACCTTCGACCCTCTGGAAAACGACCTCATCTTCGAGCGCTTCTTGAGCCCCGAGCGTACGGAGATGCCCGATATCGATATGGACTTCGACGATGAGCGTCGCCTGGAGGTCGTGCAGCACGTGCGCGACGTCTATGGCGAGGAAAAGATCGCTCACGTCATCACCTACGGCAAGATGAAGGCCAAGCAGGCCGTCAACGACGCTGCTCGCGTCCTCGACTACCCGGTCTACGTCAGCCAGAAGATCTCCAAGATGATCCCCAACGACCCCAAGATGACCTTGGACAAGGCTATGGCGGAGGTCCCGGATCTGCGCGAGGCTTACAACACGGACCCTGACACGTCGAAGATCATCGATGCTGCCAAGTCGCTCGAGGGCATTACCCGCGGCGAGGGTGTGCACGCCTCCGCCGTCATTATCTGCCGCGACGCGGTCTGCGACTACGTCCCGGTCAAGAAGGACACCAAGGGCGGCGTCATCATCACCCAGTACGACGGCGTCATGACCGCCGACATGGGCCTGCTCAAGATGGACTTCTTGGGTCTGCGTACCTTGACCGTTATCTCCAAGGCCAAGAAGAACATCAAGGAGAACTATGGCATCGACATCGACCCGGACAAGCAGGTCGACTTCAACGACCCCAAGATCTTCGAGCTCATGTGCTCTGGTCATTGCGCTGGCGTGTTCCAGGTCGAGTCCGACGGTATGACGGCGCTGCTCAAGCGCATGCAGCCCGACTGCTACTCTGATATCGTCGCTACGATCGCGCTCTTCCGCCCGGGTCCTCTGGGCGCCGGTATGGTGGATGACTTCGTCAACCGCAAGAAGGGCATCACCCCGATCGCCTATTACGACGAGCGCCTCAAGTGGATCTTGGAGGACACCTACGGCACCATGGTCTACCAGGAGCAGGTTATGCGCATCTCTGTCGAGATGTGCGGCTTCACCGTAGGCGAGAGCGACAAGGTCCGCAAAGCCGTGGCAAAGAAGAAGATCGCCCTCATGCGCGAGGTCGAGCAGCACTGGGCAGACGGCAACACGGAGACGATGGAGAACCATTGGCTCAACGGCGCCGTGCGCAACGGCTACTCCCGCGAGGTCGCGCAGCAGATCTGGGACGATGTCTTGAAGTTTGCGGAGTACGCGTTCAACAAATCCCACTCTGCTGCATACGCCATCTTGGTTATGCAGACGGCATGGCTCAAGGCCTATTACCCGCACGAGTACATGGCCGCGGTCCTGTCCAGCTACATGGGCAAGACGGACAAGATCGTCCACTACGTCAACGCCTGCAAGAAGGACGGCATCAATGTCCTGCCGCCTGACATCAACATCTCCCGCCGCGACTTCACCGCGGTCCCGGAGGGTGTGCGCTTTGGCCTTGCCGGCCTGCGCGGCGTCGGCGAGAAGGTCGTCGACATCATCATCGCGGAGCGCGAGGAGAACGGCCCGTACGAGAACCTGCACGACTTCCTCTTCCGCATGCCGGCCGAGGCAGCCAACAAGCGCATCGTCGAAGCCCTGATCAAGGCCGGCGCCTTTGACTCCACGGGTTACACCCGCCGTCAGCTGTGGAACCTCGTCAACGAGGGCGGTTTGCTCGAGCAGGCCCAGCAGCGCCGCCAGGATAAGGAAGACGGCCAGGTCTCCATGTTCGACCTCTTTGCGGAGGCGGCTCAGGAGAGCGACGAGGCTTCGGGTTTCGAGGATGACATCCCGGAGCCGGACGGCGTCGAGTGGGAGCGTCGTCAAAAGCTTGACTTCGAGAAGGAGATCGTCGGCATCTACGTCTCCGACCACCCGCTGACCCCGTACACGGCTTTGCTGGAGCGTGCGGCGGATATGGAGATCGCAGACCTCGCAGATGAGGAGAAGGCGCGCGATGGCAAGAACATCACGGTTGCCGGTTTGGTGACCTCGATGCAGGTCAGGGTTTCCAAGGCAGGCAACAACTTTGCCACGCTTACCATCGAGGACATGTCCGGCAGCGTGGATTGCGTCATGTGGGCCAAGACCCTTGAGACCTGCAAGAGCTGGCTCGAGGAGGACAAGGTCGTCAAGTACCGCGGCAAGCTAGAGCGCAGTGACCGCGGTATCCAGATCATCGGCTACGAGTGCGAGCCGCTTGAGCTCGAGGGCCAGGAGGGTGCCGGTCGCGGTCCCAGCGCGCTTAACGTGCGTGTCAAAAGCGACCGCTTCTCCAACGAGACCATGGGCAAGTTGTCTGCGGTGTTTGACAACTATCCCGGTGCTCAGCCGGTGACGCTGTTCATCGAGCAGGCGGATGGGCGAAAGTTCCGTGCCGAGCTGCCGCTGGGCGTCAACGTGGCAAGTCAGGAGCTGCTGCGACGCATCGAGGAGATCGTCGGTCAGGGCGCTTGCCAGCTGGTGTAGAGAAAGTGGGGGAGACGGCGCAGGCTGGTCAGCTTGTGCCGTCTCTTTGTATTTGAGGATGTCGAGAAGGAGGGCTTTGCTATGGCTGAGTTGGTGAGTGCGGAGGCGTTGCTTGGGGCAGACCCGGAGCGGGTGACGATTCTGGACGTGCGCACGCCCATGGAGTACGGGTTTGGGACGGTGCGCGGGTCGGTGAACGCCAACTTTGACTACGAGGAGGAAGCTTTTGACGAGGCAGCGCTCGAGGTGCTGTCCACGCTTCCCAAGGACAAGCCCGTGTATGTGTTTTGCCATATAGGCCCTCGCAGCGAGATGGCGGCAGAGGCTCTCGAGGAGATGGGCTTTGCGGAGGTCTATGACGTCGAGGGCGGCTGGCGCGCCTACCAGCGCCTGCTTGCGGAGCGCGACGCGTAGGGACGGGCGCTTAGCGGGCAGTGGTGTTCGAGTCTGTTTCTTCGAGCTGCTTGGTGCGGATGAGGTCGACTATGCTGATCACGTCTTGGCGGCTGTGCACCTCCATCTTGGTGTAGATGTTGCGTGCGTGCATCTTCATGGTGTTGTGTGAGATGCACAGCTTTTCCTCCATGGCAGAGAAGCTGTGGCCGCGGGCGAGCAGGCCGAGCACCTCCTGCTCACGCCTTGTGAGCTGGTAGGTTTGCGCGACGGTGGTAACAGGGGCGCTCCAGTAGAGCTCCTCGTAGTCGGCGGAGCTCGCGGTGTCTTGCTTGGGACTGTCGCTGTCCGGGGCGCTTGCGGTGCCGTCATCGGCTGCGCCGGTATGCGATGCTGCTGCAGCCTTACCTTGCTGCATGGCTGCAATCGCGCCTGCCGCCTTGGCAGACGCCGCGTTACTGTCGCCGGCGTCCTCCACCATGAGGATGGGCATCGACAGGGAAGGGGACTTCACGATGACGGAGACCTGCACGAGGTAGATCAAGATGATGAGCATACCCGCCGCGCCCGAGGCATCCTGCGTGTTGTCTGTGACGAGCAAGGCGAGCGCGACGGCGATGGTCCCGAGCAGGTGGCCGGTGACGGTTGCCAGGCGCACGATGCTCGCGGCCATGAGGGTCTCTTGCGCGTTGCGGGCGACCCAGACCGCCCAGCACCAGACGATGACCTCGAAAAGCGCGGTGCCGGTGTTGGCGAGCAGCGTGACGATGATGGGGGAGACGGCGTCGAGGAAGGGTCGCAGCAGGATGCTGCAGGCTGTGCAGAACAAGGCGAAGGTGAAGAGGTGCTCGATGCGCAGGTTCTGGCGCAGCAGGGAGATGATGACGACAACCAGGAGGACGATGATCGAGGCCGGCTGCAGGTGCGCGTCAGACCCGATGAAGCCGCTGCGCAGGTAGCCGAGGGCAATGGCGGAGAAGACGACGGTGAGGACCATGCCGCCGCCGAGGACTTCTTTGATGGGGCGCTTGATGACGTGCCGGTCGAGCATCTCGCCTTCTGTATACGTGATGCGGCCGAACATCTCGTTGTTGAGGCCGAGCATACCGAGTACAGACGATGCGACGATGAAGGCTGCGGAGACGGCGAGCTTGAGCGTGCTGATGCCAGAGGCATCTACAACCAGCTGGGAGCTGGCGCTGTAGATCACGAAGGCACCCAGTATGCCCACGATCGCCAGACGCATCGTCGCCTTTCGGTCGAGTTGCGAGAAGACGCAGACCAAGCCGATGGTGAGCGGGGCGCCGATGACCTTGGTGAGGAAGAAAAAGGCCCACAGTGCAAATTGGGCGTTGTTGCCAGTCAGTGAGGGGTTGCCCGCAATCCAGGCCAGACCCACGTAGCCGATGGCAAAGCACACGAGGCCGAAGCTCATCGTCTTCATGAAGAAGGACTGCAGGTCGAAGGGGCCGTGTCGCGTGAGCCTCATGGCCAAGAGGAGGAACACGGCATAAAGCGCCAGGGAGTAGACTCTCATGACCAATGTCGCCGCCTCGTTGTCGAGCGCGATGTAGAACTGCCCATCGCCTAGCCAGATGCCCCCAAACAGGAAGGCGAGGCCTGCTGTAGCACAGGTGCCCACAAGGGCATGCTCGTTGTTGCCGAGGGCAGCGACAAGTGCGTTGCGCAAGGCTGTCAGACGGCTCGGTTTGCTTTGCTTGTCCATGTGCCCCTCTCCTATGTGTACGTGTCAACAAAGGTTGTTTTGCTAATGGAATTGACAACAATATAAACGAAGGCGGGCGCGCTGCGCACCCGCCTTGTCCTGCTGTGTGATTACAACGCGAATGCTCCCCATTGCTCTCGGCGGGCTTGCTGCATTGCAGCTTTCTCTGCCATATGCCTGAAGCGCGGGGTCTCCATCGCTGCGTTGAGCTGCTCGACTACCTCGCTGAAGTCATCGAGCTTGGCGCGCCAGTCCGCGCTGCCGTTCTTGCCGTCGACGCGCACGCGGCCGTTGTCGACATGAACCCACTTGCCGTCGTCTGCCTGGAAGTAGCCGGTAAGTGCCATCGAGTCGGGGAGGAAGGGGGCGTCGTCGGCGTAGATGGTGCCGGGGATGATCTCCACGTCGTCGAGCGCGTCGTGGGTCCAGTCCTGGTTGGACGCGACGATCCACATCGTGCTGTCGCCCGGCTTGTAGGTGAGCTTGGCCTTGAGCTCGTAGAGGGGTTCGGGCTCCTCTGCGATGCTGGTCGGACCAGGCTCTCTGCCTTCTTCTGCGACTTTGCGGCGCAGCTCCTCGAGCTTTGCGCGGACGCCTTCTGTGACGATTGCGCTACCCTGCATGACCTTTCCTCCTGTTCGAGCGCTTGGAGCGGGGTCGATGCCGCCCCAAGCGGTGTTTTGCTAGGCGAGTGCTCGCTTGAGCATGCCGGTGGCGTTGACGACGTGCTTGTTGATGCCGAGCTCCTTGGGCGTGAAGCCGATGGCCAGGCCGACGAGCTGCGGCAGGTGCAGGATCGGCATGGTGATGTTGTCGTCGAAGTACTTCTGAGAGTCCGCCTGCCACATGTCGAGCGCGAAGTGGCACAGAGGGCACGGGGTGACGATGCAGTCCGCACCTTGCTCACGGGCGACCATGCAGCTCACGCCGTTGGCGATCTCCGCCTCCTTCTCTGCGGGGTAGATGGAGTGGAAGCCGCAGCATGCGAGACGCTGTTCGTAGTCGATGTTCTTGGCGCCCAGGGCGGCTGCGACCATCTCCATGGACTGCGGGTTGCGTGCGTCCTCGAAGCCCATGATCTTGGGCGGCATGAGGATGTGGCAGCCGTAGAAGTTGGCGACAGAGAGGTTCTCGAGCGGGTTGACGACCTGCTCTGCAAGGCGGTCCAGACCGTAGTCCTGTACCAGGGCCCACAGGTAGTGGGTGACCTCGACGGTGCCGCGGTAGGTGAGGCCGACCTCGGCGAGCGCGGCGTTGACCTTGGCCTTCAGGGCCTCGTCACCGTCAAGGCGCGCTTTGGCGCCGCGGAGCATGAGCGTGCAGGTGTTGCAGACGGTCATGATCTTGTCGAAGCCCTGCGCCTCGGCAAGGGCGAGGTTGCGGGCATTGACCAGAAGGCCAAAGTAGCCGTCGACGTCTTGGACCTGGGATGCGCCGCAGCAAGTCCAGCCGTCGATCTCGACGAGCTCGATGCCCAGCTTGCGGCAGGTGAGCTCGGTGGAGGTCTTGAGCTCGCTGGCTGCGCTCTCGAGCGTGCAGCCGGGGAAGAACGCGTAGCGGAGTTTGCTGGTCATGGTTAGTGGCCCTTCTTCTCGTTTTGGGCGATGGCGTAGAGCTTGCGGACGTCCTCGATGCCGTTGACGGGCTTGCCGCCCAGGGCGTGCAGGGGGTTCATCTTTCCGGCTGCGACCATGCGCATGGCGAACGGGATGCGGTTCTTGGCCGTGCCCACGAGACCCTCGGTCTTGACGGCGAGCATCGCCTCGTTGAGCATACCGGTCTTGATGATGTCGTCGCGGAAGGCGTAGGCGTGGCGCGCGCCCATGCTCTTGTCCTCGCCCATGGCGAGGGCCTCCTGGCGCAGGTAGCTGATCTCCTGGGAGACGCTGATGTGCTTGGGGCACTTGCTTGCGCATTGGTTGCAGTGGATGCACTTCCACAGGTTGTTGTCGAGGGTTGCCAGGATGCGCTCGGATGCGCATTCGTCGCGGCTATCGCGGACAAAGCGGTACGCCTTGTTCATGATGAAGGGGTCGAGGTAGCTGCCGTCGTCGTAGGAGAGCTCGCGGCACTCGGAGGCGCAGCAGCCGCACAAGACGCAGTCTGCGGGGACGGAGATCTTGTGGTAGTCGGCTTCGGACTGGGTGTGGTCGTTTTCCAGGGCGCGCTTGTGCTTCTCGCACATCCAGGGCTGGACCTTCTTCATCTTCTCGGCCTTCTCGTCAAAGGAGACGACGAGGTCGCGTACGACGGGGAAGTTGTTGAGCGGCGTGATGTGGAAGTAGCGCGTCTGGAAGGTCTCGACGAGCTCGTCGAGCTGGGTCTCGCAGGCGAGGTACGCGCTGCCGTTGACGCAGACGGCGCAGCTGCCGCAGATGGAGTGGCGGCATGCCTGGGTGAAGCACAGGGAGTCGTCTTGCTCCTCGCGGATCTTGTTGAGGCAGCCGAGCAGGGTCATCGTTGCGCGCTCGAAGCGGTACTCCTGCTGCCAGGTCTTCTCGCCGTCGAAGCGCTTGACGCTGAAGGTGATCGTTTCCATTAGTACTTCCTCTCTTGAGGCTGGTAGCTGGTGACGGTGACATCGCGCCAGTCCAGCGAGAAGCTTCCGTCTTTTGCCAGGGTGACGAGGCTGTGCTTCATGAAGCGTGCGTCGTCACGGGTGGGATAGTCTGCGCGGGAGTGGGAGCCGCGGCTCTCCTTGCGCTCCAGGGCGCCCATGCACACGGCGCGGGCGATAGTAAGCACGTTGCCGAGCTCGACGTAGTTCATGAAGGCGCTGTTGTAGACCTTGTTGGCGTCGTCGATGTAGGCGTCGGCGTACTCTGCGATGCACTCGTCGACGACCTTCATGGCCTCCTCGATCGCCTCTCCCTCGCGGAAGATGCCGACGCCGTTCCACATGGCCTCTGCCATCTTGTCGCGGATCTCGTAGACGTGGGTGCCACTCGTCTTCTTGCGGACGTTCTCGAAGCGCTCCTCCCAGCTGGCGGCAAGCTCACTCAGCTCGGCATCGGAGCCAAAGTCGCGTTTCTTGGCTGCGGTCAGGGCACCGAGTCCTGCCTGCTTGCCAAAGAAGCAGACCTCGCTCACAGAGTTGCCGCCGAGGCGGTTGGCGCCATGGACGGAGACGTTGGAGCACTCGCCTGCGGCGAACAAACCGTCGAGCATGGTGGCGCAGGTGCGGTAGTCGGTGACGTCGATGCCGCCCATGGAGTAGTGGTTGGAGGGGCGGATGGGCACGGGGTCGGTGATCATGTCGACACCCTCGAATTTGAGGGCGAGGTCGCGGACCTGGGGCAGGCGCTCCATGATCTTGTCAGCGCCCAGGTGGCGCATGTCGAGCATCACGTAGCTCCTCATGCCCTCGCCAAAGCCGCGGCCCTCCTTGATCTCGGTCTCAATGGAGCGTGCGACGAGGTCGCGCGGACCGAGCTCCATCTTCTCGGGCGCGTAGCGCTCCATGAAACGCTCGCCCAGTTTGTTGATGAGGTAGCCGCCCTCGCCGCGGCAGGCCTCGGACAGGAGAGTGCCGCTGCTTGCGAGTCCCGTGGGGTGGAACTGGACCATCTCGGGATCCTTGACGGGCACTCCCGCCCTCATCGCCGCGGCGACGCCGTCGCCGGTCATGTTCGTGGCGTTGGTCGTGCGGGTCCAGTAGACGCGCCCAAAGCCGCCGGTGCACAAGACGACGCACTTGGCCTCGAAGGAGACGATCTCGCCGGCGCGCAGGTCGATGGCGACGAGGCCGGTGACGCCGTTTTCGTCGGCTGCGACGTCGAGCAGGTTGAACTCGTCGTAGAAGACGACGTTGTTCTTCAGGCAGTTCTCGTAGAGCGCGTGGAGAACGACGTGGCCGGTCTTGTCCTGTGCGTAGCAGCAGCGCGGGTGGCTTGCACCGCCAAAGGGACGCTGGGCGATACGGCCCTGGTCGTCGCGGGAGTAGGGGACGCCCATGCTCTCGAGCTCGAGGACCAGCTCCGGCATGCCGCCGCAGAAGAACTCGACGGCGTCCTGGTCTGCCAGATAGTCGGAGCCCTTGATTGTGTCGAAGACGTGGCTCTCAACGGTGTCGGTCTCATCGCGGAAGCCGAGCGCGGCGTTCATGCCGCCCTGGGCGGCGCCGGTGTGGCTGCGGGTGGGGAACACCTTGGTGATGACGGCAACGGACTGGCTGCCGTCTGCGGAGGCGTTGAGCGCTGCCTCCATGCCGGCGCCGCCGGCGCCTACGACGACGATGTCGTACTTGTAGCTCTTCATTGGTGGCTCCTAGTCCTCGACGCGAAACTGCTTGGGGCCGATCTCGTAGATGTTGTTGCCCTGGGCGTCGATGGCGACGACGCAGGGGTAGTCTTCAACAACGAGGCGACGCACAGCCTCGGGGCCCAGGTCGTCGTAGGCCACGACCTCGCATTCCTTGACGGAGGCTGCGATGACGGCTGCGGCGCCGCCAATGGAGGCGAAGTAGACGACGTTGTTGGCGACCATGGAGTCAACGACCTCCTTGGAGCGCGGGCCCTTGCCGACCATGCCCTTGAGGCCTGCCTCCTCGATCATCTGCGGGGTGTAGGCGTCCATGCGGCCCGAGGTGGTGGGGCCGCAGGAGCCGATGACGTGACCGGGTTTTGCGGGGGTGGGACCGGCGTAGTAGATGACCTGGTCGGTGAAGTCGACGGGCAGCGCCTCGTTGGCGTCGAGCTTCTCGGTCATGATCTTGTGGGCGGCGTCGCGACCGGTGTAGATGACGCCGGTGATGTTGCACATATCGCCGACGTGCAGGTCTGCGATTACCTCGTCGGTAAGCGGGGTGGTGATGTTCTTGATCTCAGCCATGATGAAACCTCTCAGACTCTCTTGTTGTCGTGTGGAGTTGCTTGCGTGGGCGTGCCTTGTCGGCTTGCCTTAGAGGACGACCTGCTTGTGGCGCGCTGCATGGCAGTTGAGGGTGACGCCGACGGGCATGGTAGCGATGTGGGTGGGGTAGGTCTCGATGTGGACGGCAAGCGCGGTGGTCAGGCCGCCAAAGCCCTGGGGGCCGACGCCGGACTTGTTGATTTCCTCGAGGAGCTCCTGCTCGAGCTTCGCGTACTCGGGGTTGGGGTTGGGAGCACCGACCTCGCGGCGCAGCGCCTGCTTGGACAGCTGCATGGCCTTGTCGGCGTTACCGCCGATGCCGACGCCCACAACGGTGGGAGGGCAGGGGTTGCCGCCGGCGTTGACGACGGCGTCGACGACGAACTGCTTGATGCCCTCGAGGCCCTGTGCGGGCTTGAGCATCTTGAGCTGGGACATGTTCTCGCTGCCGGCGCCCTTGGGCATGAGGGTCAGCGTGAGCGTATCGCCGGGGACGATGGAGGTGTAGATGATGGCGGGGGTGTTGTCGCCGGCGTTCTTGCGGTTCATGACGGGGTCGATGACGGTGGACTTGCGCAGGAAGCCGTCGATGTAGCCCTTGGCGATGCCGGCGTTGATCGCGTCCTCGAAGTCGCCGTCGACGATGTGGACATCCTGACCCATCTCGGCGAAGACGATCACCATGCCGGTGTCCTGGCACATGGGGACGTTGGTGTCGCGGGCGATCTTGATGTTCTTGCAGACCTTCTCCATGGCGTACTTGCCAAATTCGGAGGTCTCCTTCTCGGTTGCCTCGACGATGACCTTCTCGACGTCGGCGGGCAGGTCGCAGGCTGCCTCGATGGACATGCGGGCGATTTCTGCGGTGATGGTCCTTGCGCTGATTTCCTTCATGAGAATCTCTCCTTTTTTCTCAACCCTGCATGCTTTTGGCAGGGGTTTCAGGACTGGGTTGGGATCTCTCGCTGCAAGTTCGAGAGAGAGTGCGGGAGGTCGCGAGGAAGGAAGTTGAGGGGTTGGACGACCTCCCGCCGGGAAAAGCGGGTTTGTGCCCTTTGAGGGCGAGCTGTAGACGCCTAGAGGTAGCCGATGACTCCCCACCAGGCAAAGCCGACAGTGAAGAAGATGAGCATGGTGATGACCGCGCAGATGAAGCCGATGGTCCACCATTTGCCCTGGCTGACATAGCCGGCGCCAAAGAAGACGGGGGCGGGGCCTGCGCCGTAGTGGGTCAGGCAACCCATGAGGTTCGAGAAGCAGCCGAGCAGCATGGCGGATGCCAGCGGCGGGGCGCCTGCCGCGATGCAGACGGCGAGAAATGCGCTGTACATTGCGGAGACATGTGCGGTGGCGCTTGCAAAGAGGTAGTGCGACAGGAAGTAGACGATGCCGAGGACGACGAGTGCGGCGACCCAGGGCATGCCTCCAACGGCGTTGGCCATGAGGTCGGAGAACCAGGGGATGAGGCCGAGCGTGTTGAGGTAGCCGGCCATCATGACTAGTGCGGAGAACCACACCAGCGTGTCCCAAGCGCCCTTCTCGTTCTTGATGTCACCCCAGGTCAAGACGCCGAGCACGAGCAGCAAGGTGAGGCCGATGAAGGCGGTGACGGTCGCGTTGAGGCCGATGGCGCTGCCTGCGATCCAGAGGGCCAAGATAATGACGAAGACCAAGACCATGAGCTTCTCGGAGGTCTTGACGGGACCCATCTCAGCCAGCTTGCGCTTGGCGAGGCTCGTTGCCTCGGGGGTCTCCTTGATCTCCGGCGGGAAGATCTTGAAGATGACGAGCGGGATGACGATGAGGCAGACCAAGCCGGGGACGCAGGCGGCAATCGCCCAACCCGCCCAGTCGATGCTGACGCCGGCAAGGCTTGCAGCCAGCGAGACGGAAAGCGGGTTTGCCGCCATGGCAGTCATGAACATCGACGAGGTGATCATGTCGGCCTGGAATGCGGTGACATGCAGGTAAGCGCCGATCTTGCGCTCAGTGCCCTTGGTGGGCTTGGATCCAAAGACGTTGGATAGGGACTGGACGATGGGGAAGATGACACCGCCGGCGCGTGCCGTGTTCGACGGCATGGCGGTCGAGAGCACGAGGTCGGTGAAGATGAGGGAGTACATCATGCCCAAGGTCTTCTTGCCGAACTTGCTCATGAACAGGTAGGCGATGCGGTTGCCCAGCCCGGTCTTGATGAAGCCGCGGCTGATGAAGAACGCGATGACGATCAGCCAAATGGTGGAGTTGTGGAAGCCGGACAGCGTGTTGGTGATGTAGCCGCTGGAGGTGCCGTTGTCGAGCAGCTTGGTGAGCATGACGACCGTAAGCGACAAGACGCACATCGCACCCATGGGCATGGGCTTCAAGATGAGGCCGATGATCGTCGCCACGAAGATGCCGAACAAGTGCCAGCAGTTGGTCGCGATGATGCTGGGATCGACGCCGTCGAAGCCCTTGATGCCGCTGCAGAAGTCAACGAGGCCTGCGGGTTGCGGTGTGACCCAGAGCACGACGCCGATGAGGATCGTGATGATCAGGTTGATCCAGTTGACCCCCTTTACCTTTCCTCCTGGTTTCTTCTTGGCAATGGCGGCCTCTGTTTTAGGCCTGAGTGGTTCCATTTGAGCCATTCCCTTCTCCTCTCGTTAGGGGATTGCCGATGGGCTGAATGTTGCCAATCTGCAAGAAAACTCAAAACGCCAGTCGAGGGTGTATTTGGCAAAAGCGCAGGTGGAGTACGAATTACACCCCTTGGGGGTGGAGGAGTGGAGCGCTGCTTGGAACGTTGAGGATTTATGGTGATGAGAAAAGTTATGCGGTGTTGGAAGGTCTAGGGGGCTTGACGCGCGCCAATCGACAAGCGCGGGCTTTCGCCGTCTGGCAAGTCGATGGTGCACGGTGCTTTGCTGCCGATTTGGGCCGCGTGCATTCTGTTCCCTAAAAATGACATTTCGTGCTGTAAATCGAGAGGATTTAGGTGCTCCCCATACTATTGAGTCAATTCGAGCCACAAGGAGGCTCACAAGGGACGTTGTATGAGGAGGGCTCTTATGAAGATCGCAAAGAACGCCGTTGCAGCGATGGCAGCGGCAGCACTTGCAGCAAGCATGGTTTGCGCAGCACCTGCTGCGATGGCACAGGCGGCGCCCGCTCAGCCTGCAGCCGCAGAGGTCGGCAGCACCTACACCGCGATGGCCAAGGCCAAGAAGCTGAACTACAGGGTGAACGAGGTCAGGCAGCTTGCCGTCAAGGTCAACGGCAAGAAGGTCAAGGTCACGAAGTGGACCTCTAACAACAAGAACGTTGTCAGCGTTAACAAGAAGGGTCTGGCAACTGCGGGACTTAACCCTGGTAAGGCAACGGTCACCGCTAAGTTCAAGGGTGGCACGGCTAAGTTCGCCATCACTGTCTCCGATCCCGTTACTCCGGTTCTCGACAAGCTGAAGACGGCAATCTCTCAGCCTGAGATTGCTATTGAGGATGAGGACGGCAACCTCGCATACGTCATGTCTTCTGAGGACGAGAGCGTTTCGCTCATCTACAAGCCTCTAGACGAGGAGTTCACCCTCGTGTACATGGCGGACACGTACACCGTCCAGATGGTCTTTGACGACACTTCCTATAACGTTGCACAAGCTTCGTTCATGGTGAACGGCGACACCGATGAGTACACTGCCGGCATCACGAAGGCCACCTACACTTCCAAGAACTACGGTCTCAACTGGAGGGAAGTGCCCGAGAACGTCGACATCATCGAGCAGGGTGTTCTGGTCGGCTTCTCTAAGATGGGCAAGTTCATGTACGACGACCTGGGCGTTCAGATGAGCGACCTCGGTTTCTATCTCTGCACTTTCAAGTAGAAGACCCTCTGCCTGTGTCGCAACAGGCAGTGAGTTCCCTTCTCATGCTCCCCTCGCCAACCATCGCAGGCGAGGGGAGCGCTTTTTTATGCGCGCGTGTTGGATAGGGGGCTTGGCCCGTGCTGACTAGGGGAATGCTGATTAATGCGAGGTTTATGGGGAGGGACAGGGTCCCTCCCCTACGTGACCAGCATTTTGCCAATTGTATGCAACCAATCGTATGCAATGGGTGCTTGCTTTGATCGGCGTTTCCCCAGACGTGGGCTCTACCTCTCAAGCGCCGAGGATGGCGAGGACGAGCGTTCCGAGCAGCCACACAAGGGCGATCGTGGCGACGCAACCGCACCCCATGCCGCCGCAGCCGGGCTCGCGGCCATCTCTGTACTTGCGGTGGTAATGGCTGTCGATATCGGTCAGATAGCCGGCAAGTCTCACGCCCTCGTTGAAGTCCCTTTCGCCATCCCCGTTGAGGTCTCCGATGGTCACAGCTCACTCACCATTCTCACGTGCAGGACCGTGTAATCCACCGTGAAGGCGATGCCGAGCCCGGCGTAGGCGAGGTGGTAGAGACGCTCGGGCTCGTGCTTGCTGCCGGCACGGCGCGGGTCTTGGCGCAGTACCTCGATAAGACCGGGCAGCTTGGCTGCAGGGACGCTTGCCTGCAGTGCCTGAGGGAAGTCGACCTCGAGCTCTTGCCAGGGGTTCTCCTCGATGAAGCCACCGACGGCGTCGGGGTGGCAGTCGGCGAAGGGGACGTAGGGTTTGATGTCGTAGATGGGCGTGCCATCGCGCAGATCCGCCCCGAGGACGTGGATGATGGGTCCCTTCTCTGTGAGCTCGACGTGGTCGAGCCTCACGCAGGTGAGGCCGATGGGGTTGGGCCTGAAGGGACTACGCGTGGCAAACAGGCCCATGCGCTCGCTTCCCCCAAGGCGCGGCGGGCGCACGGTGGGGGTCCATTTGGCGTTGGTGCCCTGTTTGCTCTCTGCTGCGGAGTCTGCGGCGATGTCTGCTGCGCTGCCTCCGGGCGTTCCGTTCTCGAACTGCCACAGCAACCACAGATGGCTGAAGCCCTCCAGTCCGTTGACCGCGGAGTTGATCGCAAACTCAGGCTCAAAGACGATATGGCCCTGCAGGTGTGGGGCGAGGAAGCTGTTGCGCGGGATGCCGAACTTCTGCGGCAGGTCCGTATGTATATGTGCGATAGGTTTCATGCTCCTGATTGTACCGTGCCCAGTGCATGCCGTGACGTGCGCGGATGTTCACAAAACCTTAGCAAGATATCCCGTTGGCAGGTTTTTATAATCATGCGGTTGCCAACGGCAGAGGGTGAGAGTACTCTAGCACTCTACCGTGATAAAGTGATTATCCAAGGAGCATCCTTTATGATTCCGACCACGCCGCGTGGATTTAGAGATTGCCTGCCCGCAGAGGCGGCCTGGCGCCAGGCTGTGAACCGCCGCATCTGCGACTCCTTTGCAAGCTGGGGTTACGCTCCCATCGAGACCCCGACGCTCGAGCGCCTGGAGGTCTTGGAGATGGGCGGCTCGCTTTCCGATACCCCCTTCAGGTTCTTTGACGGCGACAACAAGCTGCTCGCGCTGCGCCCGGACTGCACGCTTCCCGTGGCCCGCCTCACGGCTCTGCGCCTCAAGAACAAGAAGGGGCCGTTTCGCTTCCAGTACTCGCAGCGCGTCTTTCGTGAGCAGGACAGCATGTACGGCGAGGCCCGCGAGTTCACTCAGGCGGGTATCGAGTTCATAGGCCAGGCGGGCTACGTTGCAGATGCCGAGGTCATCTGCATGCTCTTCGACGCGCTGACGGCGGCGGGCATCGAGGACTTCACCGTGGCGCTTGGCACGGTCAAAGTGCTCAATGCCTTGGTGGCAGGCGCAGGCGGGGACGAGCAGTGGCAGGCGCAGGTACGCGAGGCCTTTCACAGGTCGGACTTCGTGGCAGTCAACCGCCTGGCCAGCGCCAAGGGCGTGCGCCAGATCTTTGGCGATGCGATCAAGTCCCTCCTGCTCATCCGCGGCGGGGTGGAGGCGATCGAGCGCTGTCGTGCGATGGTCGCGCCGCTCGGCTGCGACGACGGCCTTGACGAGCTCCAGGCGGTCTTCGAGTTGGTCGAGTCCACAGAGGACGCGGGCAAGCTGCTCGTCGACTTCTCGATCATCAGCTCCTTCGACTACTACACGGGCATCGTCTTCAAGGCCTACGCTCCGCAGCTTGGGCGCTCGCTTGGCAGCGGTGGTCGCTACGACAAGACGCTTGAGGCCTTTGGTCGTAAGGAGCCGGCGGCGGGATTCGCGCTCGGCCTCGAGAGACTGATGGCCGCGCTCGAGGCGCAGGGGGCAAAGCCTCCGGTGCTCGAGCCCGACGAGGTGGTGAGCTGCGAGGACGGCGAGTCCGTGGCAGAGCTCTTCTCCCGCGCAGCGCAGCTGCGCCGCGAGGGTAAGAGCGTGGTTATCGGAGAGGTGATCTAGATGGCAGACAACTTGAGGGTCGCGGTTCCCAAGGGGTCGCTCTTCCATGACGCGGTCGATTTGCTGACGCGCGCCGGCTTGGACACGACGGGCCTCGAAAACCCCGGCCGCAAGCTCATCATCAGCAACCCCGGCGTGGATTTCATCATCGTCCGCCCGACGGATGCGCCCGTCTTTTGCGCCTATGGCGGCGCGGATTGCGGCATGTGCGGCAAAGATACGCTGGTGGAGGCGAACATGACCGTCATGGAGATGGTTGACTTGAAGTTTGGCGGATGTCGCTTCATCGTCGCCGAGCCCGAGGCTGCCGCCGGCAAGGCGGAGGAGGCCTACGAGCGTACCGGCTCCCTGCGCGTGGCGACCAAGTACCCGGGGATCACCCAGCGCTTCTTCGAGCAGCAGGGCAAGCAGGTCGACATAATCAAGATGCATGGCAACATCGAGCTCGCACCTATTACGGGTATGGCCGACTACATCGTCGACATCACCGCTACCGGTACGACGCTGCGCGAGAACCACCTGCGCATCGTCGACGAGGTGCTCGAGTCGACGGCGCGCTTCATCGCAAGCCCTGCGAGCGCGCGTACGGACGGCCGCGTGAGGGAGCTTGCCGCAAAGCTCGAGGAGCTCGCCGCACAGCAAGACGAGGTCAAGGTGACTGCAGGCGGCGAAGGCAAGTAGAATTATCTGGCAACCAGTAACAAGGAGGCGGGAAGCGCCTGGCGCCCTCCCGCTCACGACGATAGAGGAGTGCAGCAATGCGACGTATTGACTTGAAGGAAGGCGAGGTTTTCGAGGCCTCGATACTCGAGCGCGACAGCGCCTTTGACGCGGAGGCGATGAAGGTTGCCGTCGACATCATCGAGGAGGTCCGCAAGAGGGGAGACGAGGCCCTGCGCGACTACGCGGCCAAGTTCGACCATGTGGAGCTCGGTGCCCTCGAGGTGACCGAGGAGGAGATCGAGGAGGCACTCGAGCTCGTCGACGAGGACTTCTTGCGCTCTGTCGAGTACGCTGCCGACAACATCGGCGACTTCCATCGCCGCCAGTTGCAGCAGAGCTGGTTCAACACCCGTGCCGACGGCGCCATCACCGGCCAGAAGGTGACGCCGCTCGACCGCGTGGGCATCTACGTCCCCGGCGGCCGCGCCCAGTACCCCTCCACGGTGCTGATGAACGCCGTGCCGGCCGGTGTCGCAGGCGTGGGTGAGATCATCATGTGCACGCCCCCGCAAAAGGACGGCAAGGTCAATCCCTATACCCTGGCTGCGGCAAGCGTCGCCGGCGTGGACCGCATCTTCAAGACCGGCGGTGCTCAGGCTATCGGCGCCATGGCCTACGGCACGGAGTCCATCCCCGCCGTCGACAAGGTGACTGGCCCCGGTAACGCCTTCGTCGCGGCTGCCAAGAAGCTCGTGAGCGGCGATTGCGGCATCGATATGATCGCCGGCCCGTCCGAGGTCTGCGTCCTGGCAGACGATAACGCCATCCCCGAGTTCGTGGCCATCGACCTCATGGCCCAGGCCGAGCACGATCCCAAGGCAACGTGCTACCTCGTCACCACCGAGCCCGAGATGGTGCCGGAGATCGAGGCGGCCATCGAGGAGCTTCTCGAGCAGTCCGAGCGCGCCGAGATCACCCGCGCCTCCCTCGACCACGGCCTGATCGTCACCTGCGAGCGTCTGCAGCAGGCCTTCGACGTCGTCAACACCATCGCACCGGAGCACCTCGAGATCGCGATGAGCGAGCCGTGGGAGCTTTTGGGCAAGGTCAAGCACGCTGGTGCGATCTTCTTGGGCAGCTGGACGCCCGAGTCCGTGGGCGATTACGTTGCCGGTCCCAACCACACGCTTCCTACCGGCGGCACCGCGGCATTCTCCAGCCCGCTTTCTGTCGATGACTTCGTCAAGAAGTCCAGCGTCATCAGCTACACCTACGACGCGCTCGAGGCCGACGCCGACGCGATCATGACCCTGGCTGCCCGCGAGGGTCTGTGGGCACACGGCCGCGCAGTCGATATCCGCATGGCGTTCATCAAGTACGCGATGGAGGCCATGCAAAACGGCGACGAGTGCGGCTGCGGCTGCGGCTGTGGCGACGATGACTGCGACTGCGGTGGCGGTTGCGGTGACCCGGATTGCGAGTGCGGTCACGGAGACGACCCCGACCACGTCTGCAGCTGCGGCAAGTAGGCGAGGACAGGCAATGAAAACGGTTCGCCCCTCCTCACCGCGCATCGCCAACATCGAGCCCTACGATCCCAAGTCGCTGCCCTGCGATGTCTTCATCTCTGCAAACGAGAGCCCGTACAATGTCCCGGAGCCTATCCGCGCGTCTGTCGTCGAGCGCATCGCCAAGCTCGACTTCAACCGCTACCCGGACCCGCTGGCAAACACCCTGCGCGACAAGATCGCGCAGATGTACGGCCTGCAGCGCGACAACGTCATCTTGGGCAACGGCGGCGACGAGCTGCTCTTCAACCTCATGCTCACCTGGGGCGGCCCCGGACGCAAGCTGATGAACTTCCCGCCGTGCTTTGGCATCTACCAGCTCAACGCAGAGATCACGGGGACCGAGGTCGTGAACATCCCGCGCGTAGGAGATGAATACCACATCGACGTCGACGCAGCGGTCGAGCGCTTGGGGGAGGGCGATATCGACGTCGTCATCCTCACGAGCCCCAACAACCCCACAGGTTGTTGCACGGCCGTCGAAGATGTCCGCCGCATTCTCGAGGCGAGCGACGCGCTGGTGCTCATCGACGAGGCCTACATCGAGTTCGCACCGGAGAAGACCTGCCGCGAGCTGCTCGATGGGTATGGCAACGCGCTCATCTTGCACACTTTCTCCAAGGCCTTTAGCGCCGCGGGTGTGCGTCTGGGGTACTACCTGGGCGCCAAGGACGTCATCCAGGAGTTCCTCAAGGTCCGCCAGGCCTACAGCGTCGACGCGCTGAGTCAGGTGGTGGGCGAGGAGGTCGTCACCGGCCGTGCGCTGTTCGACGAGCAGATCGGCCGCATCGTCTCTGCGCGTCCCGCGTTGATGGAAAAGCTCGCGTCTCTTCCTGGTATCACGGTGCATCCGAGCGACGCGAACTTCATTCTCGTCACCGTGGAGCATGCCAAGGAACTTTGGCAGAGGCTCTACGACGAGCACTCGATCCTCGTGCGCAACGTGAGCGGAGATGCGCTGCTTGCGGATTGCCTGCGCATCACCGTTGGTAGCGACGAGGAGAACACCAAGCTCGTAGCCGCGCTTAGGGCCCTGTTGGGCTAGCGGCTACTTGAGACAGCAAGGTATGGGGGAGGGGCTTCGGCCCCTTCTTTTTTGTGCATGAAGCGGGCGGCGGTGACACACTTTGTGCCAGTGACAATGTGTGTCATGCAGAAGACTTGGGGATTTCCTGCGACTCTATGGCATGACAC
>CAKUES010000023.1 GCA_934646835.1 uncultured Coriobacteriales bacterium | reverse complement strand
GTGCCCTTCCTGTTCCTGTTCAAGATCAAGGACGCAGACGTCGTCCGCATGAACGAGGAGATCGCGGCCCGCGACTAACGGCTGGCAAGGCGAAAGCTACAGAGGCCCGCAGGTTCGTAACCTGCGGGCCTCTTTTTCGGTTTTGCCGCCGCCGAGGACACGCCCTCGTGACACCAGATGTACCAGTGGCAAATGGTGTCACGACCCGCCTTGCTCGTCATCCTGAGCGAAGTGTTGCGCGCGGGCTATACGGAGGAGCAACGTGACACACTTTGTGCCAGTGACAATGTGTATCACGCAGAAGGCTTACGTAAACCTGCGGCTCTATGGCGTGAAACACATTGTCACTGGCACAAAGTGTGTCACGCGTCCAGACGCAACTCAGCTACAGCTCGATCTCCTCGCCGGGGCGGATAACCAGCTTGCCTGGACCGTCGAAGGCCGCGGCCTTGCCCTCGTCGAAGAGCATTGCCTCGTTGATGTCGTGCACGGGAACGAGGTGCATGGGGATGCTGTGCTTGGCAACCACGAGCTTGGCGCACTCGGATGCCTCCGGGATGTCCATGTTGTAGAAGCCGTCGCCCGGGAAGGTCGCGTAGTCCAGCCCCATCGCAGCGAGTTTGCCGCTGCGCATGTCCTCCGTCGTCGAGGTGTCGCCCGCCGCATAGAAGCGCAACCCGTCGAACTCGAGGACAACGCCCATGCACTCCGCGGGGTCGTGGTACTTGTTGTTTGCGAGGACGGAGCTCATCTTGACCCCACAAGCCTCGATCACCTTGTGCTCGCCGTCGACGATGAAGTCACGGGCATGCAGCTCAACGCAGTTCTCTGCACGCGCCACCTTGTCGAGCATGAGGGTGTGGTCCGGGTGCTCGTGCGTGATGACGATGAGGTTTGCCGGCGCGTCGTAGCCCTCACCCAGCGCCGGGTCGATATAGATCACCGTGCCGTCGTTTGCCGTCAGCCTATAACTCCCGTGACCTTGGTACAGCATCTTCGTCATAGCGACTCCCCTATCTCTTGATGGCCCGCCTACAGCTTTGCAATCGCGTCGGCCAGGATTGCCTCGGGGTCGTTGCCCACGATGTCGAAGCCCTCGGCTGCGACGAACTCGAACTCTTCGATGCCAAAGAAGGTCTTGCAGACAGCGCTCACATAATCGAAGCCCAGGTTGAGCTCGCCGATGTAGCCACCCGAGGTCGTAACGTAAGTGAGCTTCTTGGCAATGCAATGGCTGATGGACTTGCCGTCATCCCCAAATACAAAGGTCAGGCCGTTGACGCAGAGGTGCTCCACATAAGCCTTGAGGATGGAGGGGAAGCTCAAATCCCAGTACGGCGCGGCGATGACGATCTCATCGGCCTCACGCCACTGCTTGGCTATGTCGAACATCGAGTCGCTAAAGTCCTTGGCCTCGCAGCACTTGGTGCGAAAAGCCAGCGTCTCCTCGTCCAAGGGCTCGATACCCGCATCGAGAAGCGACAACTCGACGACCTCTGCCTCCGGCTCAAGCTCGAGCTTCTTGCTCAGCAGGGCATCTGCAAGGCGCTGGGTACGAGACGTCTCCTGGAAGTAGCAGGCGTTCACAAAGAGAATCGTTTTCATAGGTCCCTCCCTACGGGAATCAATCATCTGCACGTTTCTAGAGATACGTTGATTAATGTGAGGTTTATGGGGAGGGACAGGGTCCCTCCCCTACACGACCAGCGCTTTTCAAAAGTTACCAAACTTACAATTTCAAGCGACAGTCCCTCCCCTACGCGGCCAGCGCTTTTGCCAATCGCACGCAGCGGACACTCGCCTTAATCAGCGTTCCCTAGATTCTAAGGCTCACTCAACCCAATCAATCAGCTCAAACTCGTCGATATCCTGCGAGCAGTGGATGATGCGCCATACCGTGACAACCTCGTTGTCGCAGCGGTAGAACACACGGTGCTTCCCCACCATCACCCAACGGTATCCGTTGTTCTCCAGCATCGGCTCTTGGAAGCGCGCCCTCATGCCCGGGCTCTCCTGCACCAGCTCCATCTCATGCCAGAAGTCCTCGTAAAAGCCCTTGGCAGCCTGTGGCATGCCGAGCACCTCGCCGATATAGATGACAGCACTCGTCAAATCCCTTTTGGCACGCGGACGCAACCTGACCTCCATCATTACACGCCCCAATGGTCTAAGACGCGCTGCATATCCGCATCGATCTCGTCTTTGGTGAAGGCCTTGTCGACGTAGCGCGCCTCGATCTCTGCCTCGCGCAACTTCTGCGCATAGCGCTGCCCCTGCAGCATCTCCTCGTAGGCGGCGCTGTCAAACACAACGAGCTTGGCCTTGCCGTTCTTTGTCATGTAGATGGGCTGGCCGGTCTCCTCCGCGATGTCGCAAACCGCGTTGAGATTGGTTCTCAAGTCGCTGATAGGCAAGATCTGCGGCATCTGGCTTTGAGCTGAAAGCGGCATGGCTGCTCCTCGTTTCCATAAGTATCCGTTAACGCGACTATACAGAAATTTATCACTTATTTATAGAGAAATTTCTATGCAGCTGGCGACAGATATACAGCGCAGTCAACACTTCAGTGAGACTGGTTTGTTGACTGTGCCGCCTCTGCGGCTTGGTCAACAAACCAGTCTCACTGAAGTGTTGACTGCCGCCCCGACACCAACATCGACCCAATCCCCGCAACAAAAAGCGGACCGGAGAACGAGGCTCCGGTCCGCTTTCGCGTTCTATGTGTGCCGTTATCGGCAGCCAGCGCAGCTAGGCGAGCTGGGCTGCGATGAGGGCGAGCTGCTGCTCGAGCTCTGCAGCCTGGGCGCGCGCCTTCTCGACTGCCTCGGGGGCTGCCTTGGCGACGAAGTTCTCGTTGGAGAGCTTCTTCTGCAGCTTGGCAAGCTCCTTCTCCGCCTTCTCCTTGTCCTTGAGGAGCTTGGCGTTTTCTGCCTCGAAGTCAACCAGGCCGGTGAGGATGGTGTAGACCTCGATGCCGTTTGCCAAGGTCACAGCGCTGTCGGCGGGCTTGGCATCGCAGAAGCCGAGCTCGCTGATGCGGCCCATGGAGGTGATGAGCTCTGCCTGCTCCTTGATGCGGGCGGCCTCCTCCTCAGAGCAGCGCAGCTGGACGGCCAGCTCCTGACGCGGGCTCAGGCCGTAGCGGGCGCGGATGGCGCGCACGGAGCTGATGACGCCCGTAGCGGCGGTGATGGCAGCCTCTGCATCCTCGTCGATCCACTTGGCGAGCTCTGCGGGCTCGGGCCAGTTGGCGACCATGAGGGCGTCGGCGTCCTTCTCGACCGGCAGGTGCTCCCAGATGGCCTCCGTCACGAAGGGCATAACGGGGTGCAGCAGGCGCAGTGCGGTGTCGAGCACGAAGACGAGGTTGCGCTGAGCCTGCAGCTTGGCCTGCGCGTCGTCACCGGAGAGCACGCCCTTGGACAGCTCGATGTACCAGTTGCAGAACTCGTTCCAGAAGAAGTTGTACAGCTCGCGGGCGATCTCGCCAAAGCGGTACTCCTCGATGCCGTCCGTGATGAACTGGGACAGCTTGGCCAAGCGACTGAACATCCAGGCGTCAGCCGCGGTGGCAGCCTTGGGCTCGCCGGCGGTGAAGCCGTCAAGATTCATCAGCGCAAAGCGGCTTGCGTTCCAGATCTTGGTGACGAAGGCGCGCGCAGCATCCGTACGCGGGCTGTCGACGAGCTCCTTGGTCTTCTTGTCGATGTTGGCATCGAACTTAACGTCCTGGTTGCCGGTGACCAGCGTGAGCAGGTTGTAGCGCATGGCGTCTGCACCGTACATCTCGATAAGGTCCATCGGGTCAACGCCGTTGCCCTTGGACTTGGACATGCGGCTGCCGTCCTTGGCGAGGATGGTCGCGTAGATGAAGACATCCTCGAAGGGGATCTCCTTGGTGAAGTACAGGGAGCTCATGACCATGCGGGCAACCCACAGCGCGATGATGTCGCGCGCGGTGACGAGCACCTTGGTGGGATGATGGCCCTCCATCTCCTCGCAGTGGTCAGGCCAACCCTGCGTGGCGAAAGTCCACAGCTGGCTGCTGAACCAGGTGTCGAGGACGTCCTCTTCCTGCTGGACATGCTTGCAGCCGCACTTGGGGCAGGTGTCGGTGTCCTCCATAAGGGCGTCTTCCCAACCGCACTCGGAGCAGTGGAAGACGGGGATGCGGTGGCCCCACCACAGCTGACGGCTGATGCACCAGTCCTTGAGGTTTTCCATCCAAGTGGTGTAGGTGCTGGTCCAGCGGTCCGGGTGGAACTTGACCTCGCCGTTCTTGACGACGTCGAGCGCAGGGCCCTTGAGCTTGTCGACGGCGACGAACCACTGCTCGGACAGCCATGGCTCGAGCGTGGAGTCGCAGCGGTAGCAGTGCATGACGGAGTGGTCGTGGTCCTCGATGTGGTCGAGCAGGTCGTGCTCCTCGAACCATTTGACGACAGCCTCGCGGCACTCCTCGCGGGTCAGGCCGGAGAACTCGCCGTAGCCGTCGACGACGACTGCATGCTCGTCGAAGATGTTGATCTGGGGCAGGTCGTGCGCCTGGCCCATGGCGTAGTCGTTGGGGTCATGGGCAGGGGTGACCTTCACGAAGCCAGAGCCGAAGCCCGCGTCGACGTGCCAATCGGTGAAGATGGGAATCTCGCGGTTGACGATGGGCAGCATAACCTTGGCGCCAGCCTCGACCAGTGCAACCTTCTCCGGGTCGTCCTGGGAGACGGCAACGCCGGTGTCGCCGAGCATGGTCTCGGGGCGGGTCGTGGCGACGACGATGTACTCGACGCCGTTGACGGGCTCGACCAGCGGGTAGCGCAGGTGCCACAGATGGCCCTTCTCGTCCTTGTACTCGGCCTCGTCGTCGGAGATAGCAGTCGTGCAGTGCGGGCACCAGTTAACGATGCGCTTGCCGCGGTAGATCATGTCGTCGTGATACCAGTCCACAAAGACCTTGCGCACGGCCTTGGCGTACTCCGGGGACATGGTGAACTTCTCGTCGTCGAAGTCGACGGAGCAGCCCATGCGCTTGATCTGCTCGACGATGATTCCGCCGTACTCCTCTTTCCACTCCTGGCAGGCCTCGAGGAACTTCTCGCGGCCGATCTCGCGGCGGTCGATGCCCTCTTCCTTGAGCTTCTTGTCGACCTTGGTCTGGGTGGCGATGCCGGCGTGATCCGCGCCGACGATCCAGCGGGTGCTGTAACCGCGCATGCGGGAGTAGCGGATATAGGTGTCCTGGATGGTGTCGTCGAGCGCGTGACCCATGTGCAGCATACCGGTGACGTTGGGGGGCGGGATGACGACGGTGCGATCGCCCTTGCCCTCCTTGGCCTCGCTGCGCTTGTAATAGCCGCCCTCGAGCCACTTGTCGAGGATGCGCTCCTCGGTGGCCGCGGGCTCGTATGTCTTAGGCATCTCTTCTGCCATGAATTACTCCCCTTGTCTGGGTTTAGAACGTATGCTCAATATCTTACCAGCTATGGGCTCTATATTCGGCATCTAACAAGGTCAACACGGTTGCACGGCGCATCCCTTCGGCACGGCTGACAATGCAAAAAGAGCCCCGGATCGCTCCCAAGGCTCTTCTCGTCTTGCTCTATGTGGATCGAAGGAGCGGCTAGTCGCCGTACTCCAAGATCGCAGGCGCGTTCTCGGTCACGCACTCGGGGGTGATCGTCACCTTGGTGACGTCACGCTCCTCGCTGGGCAGGGTGTACATCGTGTCCTGCAGCACGCGCTCACAGATGCTGCGCAGGCCGCGGGCGCCCGTGCCGTGCTTGATGGCCTCTGCGGCGATTGCGCGCAGGGCATCGTCAGTGACCTCGAGCTCTGCACCCTCGAAGCCGATGATGCGGCGGTACTGCTTGATCAAGGCGTTCTTGGGCTCGGTCAGGATGTGCATGAGGTCGTCCTCGTCGAGGTCCTTGACGCTCGCGATGACAGGCACGCGGCCGACGAACTCGGGGATCATGCCAAACTTGTTGAGGTCCTCGGGCAGAACCTGCTCGAGCAGCTTGGCGCTCTCGACCTTCTTGGACTCGGAGACCTCGCTGTTGAAGCCGACGCCCTTTTTGCCGATGCGGTCGCGGACGATGTCGTCCAAGCCGACGAAGGCACCACCCAAGATGAACAGGATGTTGGTCGTGTCGATCTGGATGAGCTCCTGCTGCGGGTGCTTGCGACCGCCGTTGGGCGGAACGCTTGCCACCGTACCCTCGACGATCTTGAGCAGTGCCTGCTGCACGCCCTCGCCGGAGACGTCGCGCGTGATGGAGAGGTTCTCCGCCTTGCGAGCGACCTTGTCGATCTCGTCGATGTAGACGATGCCCACCTGGGCGCGGTCGACGTCGTTGTCTGCAGCGTTGATGAGCTTGAGGAGGATGTTCTCCACATCCTCGCCCACGTAGCCGGCTTCCGTCAAAGCGGTTGCGTCCGCGATGGCGAAGGGCACGTTGAGCACGCGGGCCAGCGTCTGGGCGAGCAGCGTCTTGCCGCAGCCCGTGGGGCCGAGGATGAGCACGTTGCTCTTGGCGAGCTCGACGTCTCCATCGTCTGCATCCAGGCCGAGCGCGACGCGCTTGTAGTGGTTGTAGACGGCGACGGAGAGCGCCCTCTTGGCTGCCTCCTGGCCGATGACGAACTGATCCATCAGCTCGTGCATCTGCTGGGGCGTGGGCAAATCCTCGAGGGAGATGAGGCCCTCGGTCTTGCCGGTTGCCTCCGGCACGCCGCCGACGGCCTCGCCCTCGATGGCGATGCCCTCCTCGACCATGATGTCGGCGCACACCTGAACGCACTCGTTGCAGATATAGACGCCGTCACCGGCTATGAGCTTGTCGACCTGCTCCTGGCTCTTTCCGCAGAAAGAGCAGTGCAGCGGGGCTCCGTTGAAGCCGCCGTTAGAGAGAGCCATCGGCTAGTCCTTCTTCTCGGTACTTGCGTCAGCGCGGTTGACCACGACCTCGTCGGCCAGGCCGTAGGCAACGGCCTCCTCGGCGGTGAACCAGTGGTCGCGCTCGCTGTCTGCGTGAATCTGCTCCGGGGTCTGGCCGGTGTGCTTGGCCAGGATGCCCTCGAGGCGGTCGCGGGTCTTCTTGATCTCAGAGTAGTAGATCTCGAAGTCGCTCTCCTTGCAGTGGTCGGGGGTGCCGCCCATGGGCTGGTGCATCATGACCTGTGCATTGGGGAGCACGAGGCGCTTGCCAGGGGCGCCTGCTGCCAGCAGGACGCAACCCATGGAAGCGGCCATGCCCATGCAGATCGTGGAGACGTCCGGCTTGATGAACTGGATCGTGTCATAGATCGCCAGGCCGGCGCTCACAGAGCCGCCGGGGCTGTTGATGTAGAGGCTGATCTCCTTGTCCGGGTCAACGCTCTCCAGGTGGAGGAGCTGTGCGATGACAACGTTTGCGCTGGCATCGGTGACCTCCTCGCCCAGGAAGATGACGCGGTCGTTTAGCAGGCGGGAATAGATGTCGTAGCTGCGCTCGCCCCTGGGGGACTGCTCAACCACGTATGGGATCAGGGTGTTGTCCATTGTGCGGACTCCTTACTCCAAAAGTAACGTTTTTTACTCTGCGTCCTCGTCGGCACCGTCGTCCTCGGTGACGACAGCGTTCTCGACGAGCCACTCGGTTGCCTTGCGGCGGCGGACAGCCTCGCGCAGCTCGCTCATGCGGCCGTTGTCCTCCCAGCTCTTGCGAACCTCTGCGGGGTTGTCGACGACCTTGAACTCCTCGTCGAGGTCAGCATCGGTGATCTCGATGTTGAGGTGGGCGAACAGGGCGTCCAGAGCCAGGCTCTGCGCTGCGACCTCTGCGGCCTCCTCGTCGAGGTCCTTGTTGAACTCCTCGGCGTCGATGCCCTGCTGAGCGAAGAACTGGTCGAGGGTCACGCCCTGCTGCTGCAGGTTCATGTAGAACTCGCGCAGGATGTCCTGGCGGGTGAAGGTGACGTAGGCAGCGGGAATGTCACCGTGGACGCGCTTGGCAAGCTCGATCACGCAGCGCTGCTCCTTGAGGGAGGGAAGCTGCTGGCCCTTCTGCTGGTCGATGGCCTGCTTGATCTGGTCCTTGAGGGCGTCGATACTGTCAACGCCGAGCTTGGCTGCGAACTCTGCGTCGAGCTCGGGGACGACCTTGACGCGGATCTCCTTGACGGCGACATCTGCGTGGATGGACTCGACGCCCAGGTAGGCGAAGTCCTCATCGCCAGCGATGGAGAAGTCGAAGGACTTGCTGTCGCCGGTCTTCATGCCGATGAGCTGCTCCTCCATGGCTGCGGGGATGACACCAGCGCCGAGCTCGACCAGGCGGGACTCGGAGTTGAGGCCCTGGACGGGGTTGCCGTCAGCGGTGCATGCCATGTTCAGCTGGACGAAGTCCTCTGCCTGGACAGCGCGGCCCTCGACGGTCTCGAAGGAGTAGTAGTAGGTGCGCAGTGCCTCAATCTGGGCGTTGACCTCCTCGTCGGTGGCCTCCTCTGCGGGCATCTTGATCTCGACGGGGTCGTAGGTCAAAAGCTCGACGGAGGGCTTGACCTCGCCGGCCAGGGTGAAGGTGAAGTCCTCGCCGTCAGCGACGATGCCGGTCTCCTCGAAGTCGGGGTTGGCGATGAAGAGGATGTCCTGGCTGTCGACTGCGACCGGGGCGATCTCGTTGATCATGTCGGTCGTGATCTCCTCGTAGACAGCCTCATGGCCGCCGAAGTTGCGCTCCAGGATGGCACGGGGCGCCTTGCCAGGGCGGAAGCCCGGGATGCGGGCCTTGCCCATCTGCTTGAAGTGGGCGTCGATGTGCTCCTTGACGGTTGCAGCGGGGACGGTGACGGTGACCTGGGTCTTGCCGTCTTCGGTGATGGTGGTCTTAACGTCCATCTATTCCTCCATACTTCTTACGCGCCTTGCGGCGTCCTTGGTCCAGAACGCCTGCGCGTTCCTTATCGATGAATTGGTGCGGGCGAAAGGACTCGAACCTTCACGGGTTGCCCCACTGGAACCTAAATCCAGCGCGTCTGCCAGTTCCGCCACGCCCGCACTTTGGGCAGGCTAACGCCGCCGTGGGCGGCATAGTCAAGCGAACAGTTTACCGCAGATGCCGCCGCGTGCGGCATGCGTATGCGATTCGTTACCAGATAAAAGGCACGCGGAAAAACAAAACGGGCCGCATCGCTGCAGCCCGCTCATCCAAGCTTTTGTGAGTCGCTCGCGCCTACGAGTTCTTCATCACGATGGTAGCGACGGTGGCGCCGATGTCCTCGCACATATCGCAGACGTCCTCGAGGGTGCTGATCATCTGAGCTTGGCCCAAAGCATCGATACTCGTCATGCCCACTGCCTTAGCGTTTGCATAGATGTCGTGGACAGCGCGGATGTAGAGCTGGTCCGCCTCGCGCTCGACGTCGTTGATCTTGATGATGTAAGGCTTGATGGCGCCCGGCTTCTTGAAGCTGGGGAGCTGCTTGCAAACCTCGCAGACGGCGCAGGTGGCGCGCTGGGCCATCTTCATCATCTGAATGACGTTGGCATCGACGACATGGACATCGTACATGTACATGCGCTGCAGCACCTCGTCGAGGTCGTCGACCAAGTCATCGAGCTCATCGGAGAGGATCATGATGTCCTCGCGCTCGATGGGAGCCAAAAACTCCGTGCTCAACGCATCGACGATGCTGTGGCGCAGATCGTCAGAGGCCTCTTCGATCTTATGGAGCTCCTCGTAGCGCTGGATGGCGTGCGCGATATCTGGCTCGCGGCCCTCCGCGACGATCTGCGCGTTCTTCTCCATGTATTTGACCAGCTCGTTTGCGTATTCGACTGCGTACTCGCCGATCTTCACAAACGCGTCAAAGTAATCGAACTTGTGCTTACGTGCCATCCCAGGCCCTTTCGATGTTTTTGGCAATGCAGGTAGTGCAAAAAAGCAATCCAAGCAATTGTACGGGTTTGCGAGGCCTCTCCCGGCGCTCATCGACAAAAGAGACACATATCCGTTGAATTTCCAAAACTATAAAGGCACGCCTCCCCCCGGCAGCTGGAGGTCGAAGAATGTGCACACGATAAGTGCGGTCGAATGGGGCCTGAAAGCCGGACAAGTGCGGGCGAATCGGCCTCACACGCGACTAAGTGCGGGTAAATCTGCAAACGCGCAGGCGAATTCAACCGCACTTATCGCACCCAGTCGCGCGCAATGGCACGCCAGCGGCGGGCACCTTAACGCAGCAGGCCCCCGCAACCTCATGGCTGCAGGGGCCTGGAGCTCGGTCTCTCTACACCGCTACCGCAAGGCGATTACTTTGCCAACGGATGCTTGACGCTAGTCGTGAACTCGAAGTCCACCAGGTCGATGACGATGGTGTCGCCCTCGCTCAGGTTGCCGCCGACGATCTCGTTGGCAGCGCGGTCGACGATCTCGTGCTGGATCAGGCGCTTGAGCGGACGCGCGCCGTAGGCCGGGTCGAAGCCGTCGAGTGCCAAACGCTCCATAGCAGCAGGCGTGATCTCGAGCGTGATGCGGCGGTCTGCCAGGCGCTCGCGCACCTTGGCGAGCTGCAGGTCGACGATCTTCTCGAGGTCGGCAAGCTCGAGTGCGCTGAAGGTGATGACCTCGTCGATACGGTTGACGAACTCGGGCCTGAAGGTGGTCTTCAAGGCCTGCTGGATCGCCTCGTCGAGGGCCTTCTTGTCGCCGTCTTCCGCGAACTTCTGGATGAACTGGCTGCCCAGGTTGCTGGTCATGATGATGATCGCGTTCTTGAAGCTCACCACACGACCCTGGCCGTCGGTCAGGCGGCCGTCATCGAGGACCTGCAGCAGGATGTTGAAGACATCCGGATGGGCCTTCTCGACCTCGTCGAGCAAGATGACGCTGTAGGGGTGACAACGCACGGCCTCGGTAAGCTGGCCGCCTTCGTCGTAGCCCACGTATCCCGGGGGAGCACCGATCAAACGCTGCACGGAGAACTTCTCCATGTACTCGCTCATATCGATACGCACCATGTTGCGCTCGTCATCGAAGAGCTGCTCTGCCAAGGCCTTTGCGAGCTCCGTCTTGCCGACGCCCGTGGGGCCGAGGAAGAGGAAGCTGCCGATGGGCCTGTCGGGATCCGCCAGTCCGCTGCGGCTGCGGCGGATTGCGCCAGCGACCGCGTGGACGGCCTCGTCCTGGCCGATGACGCGCTGGTGCAGGCGATCCTCAAGGTCGGCGAGCTTCTGCATCTCGCCCTGCATCATCTTGGACACCGGCACGCCGGTCCACATGCTCACGACCTCGGCGATGTCCTCGACGGTGACCTCCTCCTTGAGCAGGCTGTCGCCACCAGACTTCTCCATAGCCGCGACGGACTCGTTGAGCTGGTTGGTCAGGGAGGGGATCACGCCGTAGCGCAGCTCGGAGGCGCGGGCGAGGTTGTTGTCGTTTTCTGCCAACTGGGCCTCGACCTTGGCCTGGTCGATCTTCGACTTGAGCTCCTGGACCTTGCCGATGGCGTCCTTCTCGTTCTGCCAGACGGCCTTCTTCTGGTCGAGGGCTTCCTGGGCGCTTGCGATCTGCTTGCGCAGATCCTCAAGACGCTCCTTGGAGAGCTCGTCCTCTTCCTTCATAAGGGCCTGCTCCTCGATCTGCATACGCACGAGCTCGCGCTCAGCCAGGTCGATGTCCTCGGGCTTGGAGTCGATCTCGATGCTCAGGCGGGAGGCAGCCTCGTCCATCAGGTCGATGGCCTTGTCAGGCAGGAAGCGGTCCGTGATGTAGCGGTTGGACAGTTCGACTGCCGCGACGACCGCCGCGTCCTGGATACGGACGCCGTGGTGGGTCTCGTACTTCTCCTTGATGCCACGCAGGATGGAGACGGTGTCCTCGACAGAGGGCTCGTCGACCATGACCGTCTGGAAACGGCGCTCAAGTGCGGCATCCTTCTCGATGTACTTGCGGTACTCGTCGAGCGTGGTCGCGCCGATGGTGTGCAGCTCGCCACGGGCAAGGGCCGGCTTGATCATGTTGCTTGCATCCAAGCTGCCCTCGCTGGCACCTGCGCCGACGATGGTGTGCAGCTCGTCGATGAAGAGGATGATGCGGCCATCGCTTTCCTGGACCTCGCGCAAAACAGCCTTCAGGCGGTCCTCGAACTCGCCGCGGTACTTAGCACCTGCGACCATGGAGCCCATGTCAAGGGCGATGACCTCCTTGTCGCGCAGGGAGCTGGGAACGTCGCCGGCGACGATACGCTGGGCCAAGCCCTCGACGATTGCGGTCTTGCCGGTACCGGGCTCGCCGATGAGGACGGGGTTGTTCTTGGTACGGCGGGACAGGACCTGGATTGCACGGCGGATCTCTGCGTCGCGGCCGATGACCGGGTCGAGCTTACCCTGACGGGCGCGCTCGGTGAGGTTGTCGCCGTACTGCTCGAGGCTCTCGAACTGGGCCTTGGCGTCGCGGTCCGTGACGCGCGTGTCGCCGCGCAGCTCCTCGTAGACCTGCGAGACGCGCTTGGCGGTAACGCCTGCATCGTTGAGGACCTTGCCAGCGGCGCCCTTGTCGCCGGTCAGGGCGATGAGCAGGTGCTCGGTGGTGACGTAGCTGTCGCCCATCTTGCCGGCGATCTTGACAGCCTCGTCGGCTACGGCGTTGAGGCCGTTGCCAACCTGGCCCATGCCGGCCCCGCTGTTGGAGACCCTGGGAGCGCGCTCGATCTGGGCAGTGATGGCGTTGTTGATCGCCGCCGGATCCGCGCCGATGCGCTCGATGATTGCAGTGAGGTTGTTCTCGTGGGAGTCGAGCAGGGCCTTGAGCAAATGCTCGCTCTCCACTGCAGGCGCTTGTGCGTCTGCCGCGATGGTGACAGCAGCTTGCAGGCACTCGGCTGCGGACACCGACATCTTATCCATACGCATGGTTCGTACCTACCTTTCTTGTGCTCGCGCGGCGCATGCCGGATGCTTTGGCCCGCGCATCACCGCTTCATAAGTTCTGATGTTGTTATACGCTGAAAATCTACTACATATCGACTTAGGTTTTCGTCCTGTAACGTAGAACACGGGGCTGTTACCTAGGGAAACGCTGATTAAAGCAAGTGCCCGCTGCATACGATTGGCAAAACCGCTGGTCACGTAGGGGAGGGACCCTGTCCCTCCCTATAAACCTCGCATTAATCAGTGTTTCCCTAGCCGAACGCTTATAGCTTTGAAATCAGGGTGACAGCGCCTTGAAGCCCTTTTTCAACAGCAAGAAGCCACGCTCCTGCACAGGCAGATGCGTGGCTTCTCTGTTCAAGCACTCGCCGGCAAGGGCGATTGCACATATGCAGGTTTTACAGCAGACCCTTGGGGAGCCTGCCGCCAAAGAGCTGGGCAAAGGCGGCGTTCTCGTCGTCGCGCTTGGCAAGCGTAGTGATGGTCTGGCGCACCTCGAACTCGTGGAGCTTCTCTTGGGTCTGAGCCAGCTCCTGGCGCAGCTTCTCCATCTCCGCGTCCTGCTTGGCCATGCGCTCCTTCATGTCGAGGATGCGCACGACGCCCGCGAGGTTGATGCCCTCGTCCGTAAGACGGGTGATGAGCTCGAGCCGCTCCACATCCGCCTGCGAGTACATGCGCGTGTTGCCGCTGGTGCGCTGCGGAGTGACCAGGCCCTTGCTCTCGTAGATGCGCAGGGTCTGGGGATGAAGGCCGGCAAGGTCAGCTGCGACGCTGATCATGTACAGCGGTCTGTTTCTATCTGTGGGTGCCATGATTTCTACCAGCTTTCAATGCGAGACTATCGCGTGCTCGCAGTCGCCGCGGCGACCTCGGGGCGCAGCTCGGACGGATCGGGGGACGCATCGCGGAAGGCTTCGAGTGCTGCCTTCTGCTCTGCAGTCAAGGTCTTGGGCACGTTGACGTGCACCTTGATAAGCAAGTCGCCGTTGCCAGCGCCCTTTCCCTTGAGGTACGGGGCGCCCTTGCCCTTGACGCGCAGCGTGGCGCCGTCCTGGCTGCCAGCGGGAACGCGCATCTTGACCATGGAGCCGTCGGGCGTGGGCACGACGATGCTCGCGCCGAGCGCTGCCTCCGCGATGCTCACGTCAAGCCTCATGACCACGTTGGCGCCGTCGCGCTCGTAAAGTGGGTGCTCCGTGAGCCTGGTGATGACCAAGAGGTCACCGCGCGGGCCGCCGTCGATGCCGAACTCGCCCTTGCCGCGGAAGCGCATCTTGCCTCCGTCGACAGCGCCGGCCGGGACGTTAACCGTGACGGTCTCTGTCTCGCCTGTGCTCGGGATGCGGATGGAGACCTTCTTAGAGCAGCCCTTGAAAGCCTCGTCAAAGGACAGGGAGATGCTCGCCTGGAGGTCCTTGCCCTTGACGGCGCGGTTGACGTGGAAGTCCCAGTTGCTGCCAAAGGCGCCGTCGCCGTTGGCCATGTTGCCAAAGATGTCGCTCCAGTTGAAGCCTGCGCCGCCACCGGCGCCGCCAAACGGGTTGCCGCCTCCGCCGTATCCGCCGTAACCGGCAAACGGATTGCCGTCTACCGTGCCAAAGCGATCGTACTGGGCCTTCTTCTGCGGGTCCGACAAGACCGCGTAGGCCTCGTTTATCTGCTTGAACTTCTCCTCGTCGCCGCCCGCATCCGGGTGGTACTTCTGGGCAAGCTTGCGGAAAGCCTTCTTGATCTCGTCTTGAGAGGCGCTTTTGCCAACGCCCAGGATGTCGTAGTAACTCTTGTTGGAAGCCATGCGGCGCCTCCTCTCTATATCGAACCGGGGCCGACATAAAGCCGGCCCCGTGAACTCAATCTACTTCGTGCTGGTCACTACCATGGCCGGACGCAAAACGCGGTCGCCCATCTGGTAGCCCTTCTGGTAGACGGTCAGGACCGTCTCCTCGGGGACCGAGTCATCAGGCTGAGTGCCGACGGCTTGGTGCTTGTTGGGGTCGAAAGGCTCGCCCACGGCCTCGATTTGCTCGACCTTGGACTTGGCCAGGATCTGCAGGAACTTGGTCGTGATCGCCTCGACGCCCTCGGTCAGGCTTCCGCCCTCGCCGGTCTGCTTGGCGTGATCGATCGCACGCTCGAGGTCGTCGATGACCGGAATCAGGTCCTTGACGAGCTTCTCGCTCGCGCGGATCTTCTCGGACTCGCGCTCTGCGGCGGTGCGCTTGCGGAAGTTGTCCCACTCGGCCTTCAGGCGCAGGTAGCTGTCACGTGCATCGGCAGCCTCCTGCTGGGCCTTCGCAAGCTCGTCTTCTTCCTCGGGCTCGGCGTCCGCTGCCTGAGCAGCATCTGCCTGCTCACCATCGACAAGCTCTGCCTCGACAACCTCGGGCTCGGTGGCCTCGGAGGCAACCTGCTCGGCTGCTTCCTCGGTCTTGATGTCCTCGGCCGCCATGATTACTTGTCCTCGTCGACGACTTCGTAGTCAGCGTCGACGACATCGTCGTCGCCACCGTTGGCAGCCTGCTGAGCGCCGCCCTGCTGTGCAGCCTGAGCTGCCTGGGCATCGGAGTAGGCGATCTCTGCCAGCTTGTAGGATGCCTGCTGCAGAGCCTCGGTCTTGGCCTTGATCTCCTCCGTGGAGCCGTTGTCCATAACGCCCTTGAGGTCTGCGATCGCGTCCTCGACGGCGGTCTTGGTCTCTGCGGGGACCTTGTCGCCCAGGTCGTTCATGGTCTTCTCGGTTGCGTAGATCATGGAGTCTGCGTTGTTGCGAGCCTCGACCTCAGCCTTGCGTGCCTCGTCCTCCTCGGCATGCTCCTGAGCATCCTTGACCATGCGGTCGACTTCCTCGTCGTTAAGAGCGGTGGAGCCGGAGATGGTGATCTTCTGCTCCTTGCCGGTGCCCAGGTCCTTAGCGGAGACGTTCACGATGCCGTTGGCGTCGATGTCGAACGTGACCTCGATCTGGGGCACGCCACGGGGTGCGGAGGGGATGCCGGTCAGCTGGAAGCGGCCCAGCGTCTTGTTGTCGCGTGCAAAGTTGCGCTCGCCCTGCAGGACGTGGATCTCGACGGTGGTCTGGTTGTCAGCCGCGGTGGAGTAGACCTCGGTCTTGCGGGTCGGGATCGTGGTGTTGCGCTCGATCATCTTGGTCATCACGCCACCCATGGTCTCGACACCCAGGGAAAGCGGGGTGACGTCCAGCAGCAGGATGCCCTCGACGTCGCCGCCCAGGACACCGCCCTGGATAGCTGCGCCGATTGCGACGACCTCGTCGGGGTTGACGCCCATGTGCGGGTCCTTGCCGGTGATCTTCTTGACCTCGGCCTGGACGGCGGGCATACGGGTGGAGCCGCCGACGAGAACGACCTCGTCGATGTCGCCGGACTGCAGGCCAGCGTCCTTCATTGCAGTGTGGACAGGGGTCTTGCAGCGGTCGAGCAGGTCTGCGGTGATGTGCTCGAACTCAGCACGGGTCAGCGTGTAGTCCAGGTGAACCGGCATGCCGTTGACAGCGGTGATGAAGGGCAGGTTGATGGTGGCCTGGGTGGTGGAGGAAAGCTCCATCTTGGCCTTCTCTGCCGCTTCCTTCAGGCGCTGCAGAGTCATCTTGTCGCTGCGCAGGTCGACAGCATGCTCGCCCTTGAACTTGTCTGCCATCCAGTCGATGATGCGCTGATCCCAGTCGTCGCCGCCCAGGTGGTTGTCACCAGCGGTGGACAGGACCTCGAAGACGCCGTCGCCGAGCTCCAGGATGGAGACGTCGAAGGTGCCGCCGCCCAGGTCGAAGACCAGGACCTTCTGGTCCTTGTTGGTCTTGTCGAGGCCGTAGGCCAGAGCAGCTGCGGTCGGCTCGTTGATGATACGCTTGACCTCGAGGCCAGCGATGCGGCCAGCATCCTTGGTTGCCTGACGCTGTGCGTCGTTGAAGTAGGCGGGGACGGTGATGACGGCCTCGGTCACAGGCTCGCCCAGGTACTTCTCAGCGTCAGCCTTGAGCTTCTGCAGGACGCGAGCGGAGATCTCCTCCGGCGTGTACTCCTTGCCGTCGATGTCGACCATGTTGCGGCCGTCCTTGCCGTTGTGGATGTTGTAGGCGACGGTGCCGCGCTCGGAGCCGGTCTCGCTGTAGTTGCGGCCGATGAAGCGCTTGATGGATGCGATGGTGTTCTCGGGGTTGGTAACTGCACGGTTCTTAGCAGCCTTACCGACGATGACCTCTCCGTCCTTTTGAAAAGAGACGACAGACGGGGTGGTGCGGTCACCCTCTGCGTTGACGATGATGGTGGGCTCGCCGCCTTCCAGAACTGCCATGGCGGAGTTAGTGGTGCCCAGGTCGATACCGATAATCTTGCTCATGATGACCATCCTTCCTGATGTTCCAACATGTTTGTAAACTCACTAGATAAGACTGTGCGGTTTTATCTGATGGCCCTAATATGAAATCTAAGTCCGCGCATGTCAACTTACCTACTCGATACTCCACCCAATCGTAACCTTGGCGACAACTCATGTTTTATGTGTGCGAGAAACCTCCACGCGCACGCCGTGTCGACTCACCGTTTTTTGCCAAAAGCATGGGAAAAAGTATTGTCATAACCGGCGCGGGAGTATATCGTGCAGGCACCGCGGCAAGAGAGAGGCCGCCTACCAAAGGAGAAAGAACTATGCCTATCCCCGAGATTGATACTGACGAGTGCTCCGGTTGCGGCATCTGCGTCGACACGTGCGCTAACGAGGTCCTGGACATCGTCGGTGCCGCTGCAGGCGTCGTCAACGAGGACGCATGCACCGCTTGCGGCGACTGCGTCGAAGAGTGCCCCATGGGTGCAATCGAGGTCGAGGAGGACTAAACCGTCTTCCCCGTACAGCTTCGCTGTTTGCGCGGCCTGCCCCGGCATAGGGCAGGCCGCGTTTTTCTTTTCGGCTCCTGCGGCATGCAACTCCCGGACGCAAAAGGCCGCGCTTTCGGCTTGGATTGCCGCAAACGCTGGCACAGGCGCATGCTAGGCTTTCAACAACGTAACCAAACCGGGGAGGGCGAGATGAGGATTGCAGTCTGCGACGACGACCAACGCGAGCGCGAGGGCCTGTGCAGCTTGCTCGAGCAGGCAGGGCAGCGCTATGGGCGCATCGACCTGCTCAGCTTCTCCAACGCGCTCGACCTCCTGCATGCGGCAGAGACCAACCGCGACCTCGACGTCGTCATCTTCGACATCATGATGCCGGGACTCAACGGCATCGACGCCGCGCGCGAGCTGCGCGCCCACAACGAGGCCGTCAACATCGTCTTCCTCACCTCGACGCCGGAGTTCGCCGTCGACAGCTACGAGGTCCACGCGAGCAACTACCTGATCAAGCCCGTCGAGCCGGCCAAACTCTTCGACACGCTCGACCGCATCAAGCAGACGCTCGACAAGCCGCGCGAGGTCCTCACCCTCGACAAGCCACACCGCTTGGTCACGATTCCCTTCGATCAGATCGAGTACGTGGAGATCGTTGGCAAGACCCTGCACTTCATGCTCCTCAACAACGGCGAGGAGTCCATCAAAGCACCGCTGCGCGACTACGAGGAAAAGCTCCTCGACCGCCCCGGCTTCTTCAAGACGCACCGCTCCTTCATCGTCAACTTCACCAACATGCGCGAGCTCAACAGCGACACCTTCATCAGCATGAGCAAGCGCAACGTCCCCATCGCAAGGGGCCTGCGCAAGGAGGCTAAGGACGCCTTCGTGCGCTTCCTCTTCGAAGATGCGGACCGCCGCTAGGGCCTGCCTATGGAAACGCTGTTCATAGACCTCCGCTACCTCTTCACGCTGGGCTACGGCATCGCGCTGTCTGCCGCGTTTGCCGGAGTCACCCACAAGCGCGACTACATCACGGGACTCATCGCGTTTTTTGGCATCGACCTCGCCGTGCAGTCCGCGATTGCCACGGCAAGCTCCGGCATCGGCCTCGTGACGCTGATCTACCCGCTCGAGACGCACGTCCCGCTTGCGATCTTTCTCGTGCTGTGGTGCCGACGCAGCTGGCCGGTGAGCATCGGCGCGGTGCTGACCTCGTATCTGTGCTGCGAGCTGCCCAACGTGGTCGAGAAGCTCACCTCGCTTGCTACCGGCGGGAACGTCTATGTCTCATCTGTCGTGTACTGCATCAGCGCGGTCGCGTTCTACGCTCTGTTGCGCCGCTTCATCACCGAGCCCATCAACGAGATGCTCGAGTACTCCAAGAGGAGTTGCCTGGCGTTTTCCGCCGTCCCCCTCTTCTATTACATCTGGTGCTACGCGGCAGGCGTGTACACGGACTGGATCGCAAACAACAGCTACGAGGCCATGCTTGCGGTCTCGGGTATGTTCACGGGCCTGTTCGTGGTCTTCACCGCCATCTACAGCCTCGAGGTCAAGCGGCGCAGCGAGACGCTGGCCAACCAAGAGAAGACCGAGATGCAGCTCGACCAGGCAGGCAAGGAGCTCGAATCCCTGCGCCGGCTGCAAAAGCTCACCGCAGAGTACCGCCACGACACGAGGCACCGCCTCCGCATGCTCTCCGCCTTTGTGGACGAGGACAACATCGACGGCATCAAGGAGCTCATCGCAAACGCCGCAAGCGACCTCGACACCGTGTCGCCCACGCGCTACAGCGCCAACGAGAACGTCAACATCGTGCTGTCCTACTACGCACAGGAATGCAAGCGCGAGAGCATCAAGCTGAGTATCCGCGCGGAAGTGCCCAGCGAGCTGCCGCTTTCCGCCACAGAGGTGTGCGCGCTCATCGGCAACGCGCTCGAGAACGCCGTCAACGCCTGCCGGGGCATGCGCGACGCCGTCATCGACGTGGAGCTGATCGAGCATCGCGGCAAGCTGCTCTTCTCCGTCGAGAACAGCTACCGCAGGACCGTCGTCCTCATCGACGGCATGCCGCGCAGCAAGAACGAGGGCCACGGCTACGGCTGCCCCTCCATCAAGGCGATCGCGGAGAAACACCGCGGCCAGGCCGTCTTCGAGGCCGGCGAGGAGCGTTTCTCGCTCATGGTCGTCATCCCGATGGAAAGTTAGACGCCCACAGCGCGCAAGAGCCGATGACACACATTGTGCCAGTGACAAAGTGTGTCACGCAGCCCCACCTGTTCCATGCCGGCCCCACGCTGCAGGCCCCAGCGGGTTTCGCGTCAGCGGCATCGAACGGCGGGGGGCACGCGCTCGCAGGTTCATCGCAAAACGAATCCCGCCTCCCCCTTCTGCATGGCAAGAAAAGCACCGTAATCATCTCAAGCTGGCAAAAAAGAGGGGCGGCCCCATCTTTGGAGCCGCCCCTCTCATGCTCAAGCGCAGCGCTTAGGAAGCGAAGTTGGTCTCGAGCTTCTGGGAATCGCCAGCGCTCACCCAGCCGTCAGGGATTGTTGCGTCGACGTGGCACTTGCTGCAGATCATGACACTGGCGCGGTGGCTCTTGTGGCAATCCGTGCAGGTGTACTGGTCATGCTGCCAGGAGTGCGGGTTGCGCGGCATGTCGGCCGTCTTCTCCGTCAGCTCCGCCTTGGTCAGGTTGTGACAGCTCTCGTTGAGGCAGAACTGCTCGCCGTCGAGACCGCGCGCGGCAGTGAGCTCGCTGGCACCGCGCTCCTCGAGCGCGTACATGCCATCCTTCTCCGTGGGAACGACGGTAAAGTTGCCTGTCACCCAATGAGCGCCCTCGCTGAGCTGCTCGCCCAGAGTCGGGACATGGCAATCGAGGCAGGTCTTGCCCTGTTCGCGGTGGGTTGCGGCGAGCATGGAGCTCGCGTCGCTAACCTCATTGCCCCACTTATCGACAGCCGGCTGACCGGACTGCGCCTCATAGGTGGGGAGATAGGCGTCCATGGAGTTGTGGCAGATGGCATTGCAGAAGCTCGGCTGCTCATGCCACACCAGGCCACCACCGATGGCGGCGATCAAAACCACGGCGACGGCGCCGATGACAATCGGCTTCCTACCCTTTTTCTTGGGCTTCTCGGACACAGGCTGCTCCTGGGACTGATCCACTGCAGTCTTCTCCTCTTCGATCATCTAATCCTCCTTCTCTACTTTGCCAAGCTCTTGGCGACCATGCGGCCAAACGTGGCGCTGCGCCCAGCGTTGATGCCGGCGGCCAGGTTGGGGTAGTTGCCCGCGTAGAAGCAACCCTGGTCGTTGCCGACGACATACACGCCCTCGATGGGCTTGCCATCCGCGCCGTAAGGCTGAAGGTTGTCGTTGACCTGGACGCCGTCGAGCGTGCACAGGGTCAGACCACAGCTCTTGACAGAAGCGTAGAACGGAGCCTTGCGCAGCTCACTCAGGCGGAAGGCTTCCTTGCCAAAGTCAGGGTCGTCCTGCTTGTCGAAGTTCTCGTTCTGACGCTTGCAAGTGGCGAGGAAGTTCTTCTTGTCCTCGCCCTCGAAGCCGAGCTTGTCCGCAAGCTCGGAGAGCGTGTCAGCCTTGACGAGGTAGCCCTTGCTGACGTACTCCTCCATCTCCGGCTCGATCCAGACGTCGAGCTCGCCGGGGAAGGCATCGTGGTCGCAGCCGGGGCCGTGGTAGTAGATGGTCGAGCAACCGACGGTATGAAAGCGCGGGACGTCCTTCTTCCAGTTGCTGTCCCAAACCTGGTGCCAGTAGCGCTCGTCCTCGGGGTGCTTGGACAGCGCGCTCATGACGAAGTCGTAGGGAGCGCTCTCGTTGTGGAAGCGCTTGCCGTGAGCATCGACGCGCAGGAACGGCTGGCTTGCGAAGAAGTGGTAGCCGTAGTTGTCCGCACCGACGTTGTAGGGGTCGCCGGTCTTCTGGTCTGCAGTGAGCAGGCAGCGGTTGAAAGTAAGGGAAGTGTGGACGTCATCCAGTTTGGCACCGAGCCAGAGCAGGGCCTTGATGCCGTCGCCCGTGCAAGACGGGAACGCGTCGAAGGTGCCCAGACAGCTGTAGCGCGTAGGCTGCAGGGTCTTGTACATGTCCTGGTTGCTGGCGTAGCCGCCGGTCGCAACGATGACGCCCTTGGAGGCGTTGATGCGGATCATGCCATCGGGGCCCTCGGCGTACACGCCGACAACGCGGCCGGACTCGCCAGTGATGAGGCGCCTCATCGGGGTGAGGAAGCGCTCTTCGCAGCCGTCGAAGCTCAGGATGTACTTGTCGAGGTACTTGGCGACGTCACCCTCGCGGCTGGGATACTCGCCATTAGTGCCGTGACCAGTCGGCCATTCCTTGTAGCGGGTACCCTTGGGCATGTTGTACTCGAGCTGAACCTCAAACTTGCCCTTTGCAAGGACCTCCGTGTACCAGTCGATGGCCTCGCCGGAATTGAGGGCCCACTTGCGGATCAGCGAAGAGCTGACCTGGCCGAGCGCGTAGTGGTCCATGTCGTTGACGATGTCCATCGGGTCGATCTTGGCCTCTGCGCCGATCTTCTTCTGCGCCTTGGTACCAACGGCGCCAAGAGAGGAAGAGCGGATGTTGTTGCCACTTGCAGACTTCTCGATGAGGATGGTCTTGAGGCCTTCCTCGGCGGCAGCGCATGCCGCGAAGTAGCCAGAAGTGCCTGCGCCGATGACGCAGACCTCGAAGTCGAGCACTTCCTTGCACTGGGCATCGGTGATGGCAGGTGCCTCGCCGAGCCAGTCCGGAGTGCCTGCGTCTGCAGATGCCGCGGCGCTGGCAGCCTCGTTTTTGGCCTTGACCTTGCTGCCCTCATTCCTGAGAGCAGGTGCGCAGCCTGTCATCGCTCCAGCAGCGAGCAAAGCGCCGCTCACTGCGGCACCGGACAGGAAACCCCTTCGAGAAATGCCGGTGTCGTGCTTATGTTCCATGTTCATCTCCTCCTTGACATGGTCCAACAGATAAGGAGAATCTACGTAGCAAAGGGATGGGAAACAATCACATAAAGAACGTGATTTATTGAGTTTGCGCAGGTCAGAGCCTACTAGTGCCTCTTTCTAGCGCACGGGGAGAGATATGACGAACAAGGAATCGAAGAGCGCGGATTCAAGCGCTTTGCACCAATTGAAAACGCTGTTCAAGCCATCGTGTATGGGCCTCGGCTTCCTCTGGTCATGGATTTACTGCTCGTTCGAGACCCACTCGCTGTTCCCCTTGGACAACGGAGCCTCAATCAAGATCGACGCCTCGTGGCTACCATCGTCGGTGACGATATGCCTAGCGGCGTTTGCCATCGGCATCGCGTTGAGGAAGCACACGATATACCGCTCGAAACCGCTCATCGCCACGGCTGTCGCTGCCATGTCGGTCGGCACCTTCCTCCCCTGGCTCACCGTGGCCCTGGACGCGCCGGTTGTGCTCTCAATCGTCGGAGGCGTTATGTCGGGCGCGGGCTCTGCCCTCCTATACCTGCTCTGGGGCGACGCTCTCTCGCATCTGGAGGAGGAACAGGCCGAGGTCGTCATCCCGCTCTCCGCTGTGGTCGGCGTGCTCTTCGCCATCGCCTACCCCTTCCTCGAAGGCCCCATCGGTCTCGTGGTCGTCGTCTGCATGCCCATCTTCTCGGGCATACCGCTGTTTGCGGACAAGATCACCGGAGGTAACGAAGCAGCAGAAGACGAAGCTTTGACGACAGCGGCCGACAAGGGGGCTGTCGTCAACGTCGCTCGTATCGGCATAGCGGCAGGCATCGTCTACGCGATCTTCGGATGCATGTCCGTGTTGTTCGGCCTCACCCACTCCTACCTCGACTTCACCAGGATCGACATAGCAAGTGTGCTGGGGAACTCCTTTGGCATCATCTTGGCCCTGTGCTTCACCTACTTCTCGTCGCGCATCAGCATGCCCGCGCTCGTGCGCTGGCTCATGCCTCCCATCATGGCGGGCCTCGTGCTAACGTCCGTAAACACCCCAATGGCAGAATTCATCGGAAGCACGATCTCCACAATCGCGGACACCACACTCCAGTGCATCCTCTTCATCACCGTTATCTACCTCGTCAAGCGCCGTAAAATCCCGTCCGTACTCGCCATGGGCATCGTCATAGGCCTGTCGCAAGGCGGAGTGCTCGCCGGCAACGTCGCCGGCGTCTGCTTGGAGAGCCATCTGGCGCAGCCGAGCGAGCTGAGCTATCAGATCATCATGGGCGCAGCGCTTTTGCTCACGTGCGTGCTGTGGATCCTGCCGCAGGACCGTCCTTACTACAAGCAGTCGGATGGCGCAGAGGAGCTGGAGCCTCGCGCTCAGGATAACGCCGAAACCCTCGCCCCCAGCGCATCTTTGCCGCCAGAGAAGAAGGACTTCGCGCATGCGTGCGATGAGATAGCAGCGGAGTTCGGCCTCACGCGCCGCGAGAGCGAGGTGTTTACCTACCTCGCCCGAGGCCGCACGCAGAGGCTACATACGCGACCAGCTGGTGCTCTCCAAAAACACCATCTCGACCCATGTACGCCATATCTATGCAAAGCTCGACGTCCATTCTCGAGAAGAGCTCATAGACATGGTTCATGCGAGGATCCAGGAATAGGGAGCAGCAGCAGACCGCAGGGACCAGTGACACACATCGTGCCAGTGACAAAGTGTGTCATCTGGAATAGGGAGCAGCAGCAGACCGCAGGGACCAGTGACACACATCGTGCCAGTGACAAAGTGTGTCATCTGCGGCGACGCCAACCTGCGCCGGCCCCATGCGACCTGATGGCGCCGACTTCGTCTGGCGCCTACGTGTTCTTGCGACTCAACGGCGCTGATGCGAAGGCGCCCTGCGTCTTGCGGCGTTTGCAGCCCGCCGTTTGACCTGGGACTGCGGTCCGCCGTTGGGTGCAGGCCAAATACGTAGGGGCCAGACGAAGTCGGCCCCACGCTGCAGGCCCCAGAGAGTTTCGCGTCAGCGGCATCGAGCGGCGGGGGCACGCGCTCGCAGGCTCATCGCAACATATGGCTCGCCCGCCCCTTCTGCATGGCCAGAAAAACACCGGCCGTGGCCAAAAGAAAGGGCCGCCTGCAAAACAGACGGCCCGCAAGGTCTTCCCTACTTGCGTTTGGCGCCGCGGCCCTTGCCAAGCGCTGCAACGACAGCGCCAGCGATAAGAAGCGCAAAGCCAATCCAGACAAAGAGAATCAACCGGTTGACGTAGACGTCGATGGAGAAGTTACCGTCGTCGTCCACGCCGTTGTAGATGACGAAGACGTCCTCAAGCGGGGTCGTGTGTACGGCGGCGACCGCCTGGGTCTGCTGGGTGTTGGTGACGAGCTTGACCGCCGGGGAGAGATGCCCGATTGTCTGCCCGTCGCGTTTGAGGTCGAAGTCAACCTGATACACGGCGCTGGAGTAGTTGTCCATCATGTACGCGCTGTTGGCGGTGTAGTCGAGCTCATAGTCCTCGACCTGGAAGACTGCGGCGGTGTCGGTCTTCTCGTCGTAGTCAACGTAGCCGGCGACCTCGCTCACGTACATGGAACTGCCTATGAGGCCCACCAGGCAAACGGCCATGCCCGCATGCGCCAAAGCGCCGCCAAACTGCCCGCTCACGTTGCGCGCAAAGGAGAAGAAGGCCTGTACCTGGTTGATGCCCTTGACCTTGGCGAACTTACCCACGCCGCGTCCGATCATAAACAGCGCGTTGAAGAACAGCAGGCTCGCCACGGCAAAGCCGACAATCGCCAGACCGTGGTAGTAGGCTGCGGGACCGTAGACCGTGAAGCCCTCGGCGATGGAGCCTCCGGCTGCCACGCCGGCGTTGTAAGCAGGCAGCAAATCGATCGCCCAGTACACCATGAAGACGATGAAGGACACGAGCGCGAGAGCAGCGGGGACGCGCGCGGCCTTGAGGAAGGCCTTGCCATCGGTCTTGCCCCAGCCCAGCAGCGGGCAGACCGCGAGGATCGCAAGGTAGGCGACGCCGATGGGTCGCGCGATGGCGTTGTAGGTGCCGGCGGAGATCGACTGGCCGCCAAAGGGCATCCAACTCGGCAGCGCCTGGGCGATGGTCATGTACGCCAGCAGGCAGGCAAGCACGATGAGCACGAGGTTGTTGAGGTAGTAGGCGATATCGCGGCTGAGCATGCTCTCGATCTGATCATCCTCGGCAAGATCGGAGCCAAAACTCTTCCAGCGCAGCGCCAAGCCGACGATACCGGCGACGACGGAGAGCACGATGAGCGCGAGGAAGAGCGCCAGTGACACGTTGTCACCGGCAAACGCGTGCACGGACTGGACCAGGCCGCTGCGCGTGATGAAGGTGCCCAAGATCACGAAGCTGAAGGTGACACAGGCGCACATGATGCTCCAGCGCTTGAAGGTGCCGCGCTTGCGGTAAACCGTGAAGCTGTGCAGCAGCGCCACACCCACAAGCCACGGCAGGAGGCTGGCGTTCTCAACCGGGTCCCAACCCCAGTAGCCGCCCCAGCCCAGACAGGTGTAGGCCCACACGGCGCCCAAGCCGATGCCTGCGGTGAGGAATAGCCAGCTCACGAGCACGTAGCGCGTCGAGCAGCGCACCCAGGCGTCGCTCGCGTCGTTGACGGCGAGGGCGGCGATTGCATAGGCGAAGGGCACGGTGAGGCCCGCATAGCCGGCAAAGAGCATGGGCGGGTGAATCGCCATGGCCCAGTGCTCGAGCAGGGAGTTCATGCCCAGCGTCTGCACCGCAGCGGAGCTGATCTTGCCGTTGTCGAGGTACTGGTCACCAGTGACCGCGAAGGGCATGTTGGTGTCGCTGAAGAGCAGCACACCGGCAAACGCGGCCAGCACGACGGCGATGACGAGCACGGCCACGTTGTCGAGCGCGCGCATCTTGCTGATGTCGCGCAGGGAGACGATGCAGCCAAAGAGCGAGATTAGCCACGCCCAGAAGAGCAGGGAACCCTCACGACCGGCCCACAGGCCAGCCAGGCGGTACAGCCACGCAAGGGCACCAGTGTCGTTGCTGTGGTTGTCGAGGACGTACTGGATCTGCATGCTGCCGGTCATGAAGCAGATGACGAGCACCGAACAGCACACCGTCAAGCAAATGAAGGACAGCACCACGGCGACGCGGCCGCCGTAGCTGAGGTTTTCCGCGGCGTTGCCCTGCACGCAGCCGTCGGCCGTGCGCATGGCGGACCTGCCGCCGAGCAGGTGGCCAACCAGAAGCGCCACCGCACCGAGCGCCGTCGCGAAGAAGGCGACGAGCAAGCCGATGAGTCCGATAGTCGACATAGAGGTCCTTTCGATACAGGAAAAAGGCCGCAGCAAGCCAAGCGCCGGCTGCGCATAGTTCACCTGCGGCTTGGCAGGCGCAAATCAACGGATGGAGAGACGGCGGCATGCAGGAGCGAGTGGAGGACACTGCACCGCATGCCGCCCGGAGGGAGTTATTGGCGTGCAGCGCGCTCGGCGAGCTCTTCCTCGAGCACGGAAAGCTCCGCCTCGGTCTTCTTAAGGCCGCGGGTGATGATGAAGACGTACACACCCACGACGAGTAGGATGAGGACGTACGCTGCGATCACGAACGGAGCGGACGGGAGGATAGTGGAGTAGATTTCTGCAAGAATGGGGTCCATGAGGGGTCCTTTCTAGAGTCAGCGGTTGGGTCGAGGGCGCTTTCGCCCCTAGTCGTCGAGCTGGTCCTTGATCGCCTCGACGCGTTCTTGCATGCGCACCTGCCTGAAGCGCAGGCGATAGAGCGCGAAGGCAAGCAGAACGAGGCCGACGAGGCAGAAGACGAGGGTGATCGCCATATCGCCCGTCATGCCGCCCTCGCGCACCACGACCGGGTGCAGGCTCGAGGGGATCATGCGCGTGACCATGAGGCAGATGGGGGCGTCGACGAAGGAGATAATCCCGATGACCGCGGCGTAGACGCTGCGTCGCTCCGGGTCCTCGATCGCCGAGCGCAAGACGAAGTACGCGATCACGATCAGCATCAAGATGAGGTAGGTGGTCAGGCGCGGCTCCCAGGTCCACCACACGCCCCACTCGAAGCGCGTCCACATCTCGCCCGTGCACATGGTGCAGATGATGAAGACGAGGACGATCTCCATCGCGATGCGCGCACAGGTGTCGTAGCGCTGCTCGCGGCTGATAAGCAGGCGCACGCTGTAGTAGCAGGCAAATGCCAGCGCCACAAAGGAGACGAGCGCAACGGGCATGTGGAAGTAGAAAATCTTCTGGCTGATGAGGATCTTGTTGGAGACCATCGAGTCTCCGATGAGCGCTGCGCCGTCCACGCCCGCGCCATTGACCGGCGACGCGTAGAGAAACGCCAACAAGAAGCCGATGCTGGCGATGATCGCGCCGACCAGCGCCGCAATCGGCGCGATGCGGTCGGGCCATTGACCTGCCTCGGGCAGCTTGGAGGGCTTGGTTTCCCTTGCCATAATGCTTCCTTTCTCGATACCTAGTAGATCGCAGCGCGCCTACGCGCTGATTAATGCGAGGTTTGTGGGGAGGGACAGGGTCCCTCCCCTACGGAACCAGCGGTTTTGCTAATCGCATGCAGTGGATAGCTGCCTTAATCAGCGTGCCTAGGCGCTGATGACGAAGTCGTAGAGCACCCACCCGAGCAGCACCATCACGATGTCGTAGCCCACAGCCATCGCCATAGAGACCGTGAAGGTATCCAGGCAGCCTTCCGCGCCGACGAGCACGACAGTCGTCGCTGAGACGCACGCGTAGAGCAGCGGGAAGATGAGCGGAATGAAGAGCACGGCGAGCATGACGTCCTTGCCGCGCGTGTTCACCGTGATCGTGGAGAGCAGCGTACCCACACCCGCGATGCCGACGCTTCCCACGACGAGAACCGGCAGCGCGAGGATCGCATCCGGTCCAAGCGTCACGTTCGTCAGGAAGAAGAACGCGAAGAGCGGGACAGCGACAAGCTCCACAGCAAGCAGGAAGAGCAGGTTGCTCGTCGCCTTTGCGAGAAACACCACGCTGCGGTCGAGCGGGACGAGCAAGATGCCCTCGAGGCAGCCGGCCTCCTTGTCGTGCGAGAACGAGCGGTTGAGGCCGAGCAGGCTCGTGAAGACGACGAGCGCCCAGAACAAGCCACCGGCAAGCTGAAGCACGTCGAGTTCGCTGGAGGCTTGTGCCACAGCCGCGCCGTAGACGATGAGGACGAGCAGCGCGTAGATGCCCATCGAGATGGTGAGCTCGCGCGTGCGGAACTCCTGTTGCAGGTCCTTCTTGAGGAGCGTCTTGTACTGGGCGAAGGTACTCGGCATCTTGACTGTAGGTGCAGCGCCGGTGCGCTGCGCGTCGTTTTTGAACGCCATCTAGGACACCCCCATCCCGACCGTCGAGCGGTAGAGCTGCTCGAACTCGGCATAGTCGAGCTTGCCCTTCTCCTCGAAGAGCACGACCTTGCCGCGGGCGAGCATCAACGCATGCGTGCACATGTCGAAGCCCTTGGCGAGGTCATGGCTCACCATCACGAAGGTGCGCCCCTCGCGCTGGGCAGCGATGAGCTCGTCGAAGACCTCCACCGCATGGGGGTCGAGGCCGGAGTACGGCTCGTCGAGGAAGACGACCTGCGGGTCGTGGACGAGCGCGCGGGCGATGGAGAGGCGCTGCGTCATGCCGCGGCTGAAGGTGCGCACCGCGTCGTGGCGGCGATGGCTCAGCTCGACGGCGCGCAGCAACTCGTCAACGCGGGCCTGCGCATCGGCCACGCCGTAGAGCTCCGCAAAGAAGAGGAGGTTCTGTTCTGCCGTGAGGTCCGGGTAGAGCATGGCGTTGTGGCTGATGAGCCCGATGTGAGCGCGGGCCGCATCCGGGTCCTCCTTGAGGTCGACGCCCATGAGGCTCGCGCTGCCGCCGGTGGGGCGGGTGAGCGTGGAGAGCGTGCGCAGCAGCGTCGTCTTGCCTGCGCCGTTGGGCCCGAATACCGACAGGAACGCGCCCTGCGGGAGCTCCAGGGAGACCTTGTCGAGCGCTTTGCGCGCGCCGAAGGACTTCGTGAGCTTCTTTGCCTCGATTGCCAGCATATGCTGCCCCCGAGCCTTAAGCCTGCTGGGCGACGTCAGTCGCGACAAAGCTGCCGTCAACTTGCAGGGAGCCGGTGACGACAACCAGCGTGCCCTCGGTAATAGAGTCGGCCAACGCGCCGTCATAGGAGACGGCGAGCTCCTTGGAGCCACCCTCGTCGGCGATGACCATGCGGGTCTCGCTCGACACGTCGCCCAGGCTGCTCGCCTTGATGGCGCCGGCGACCTTGACGGTCTTGCCGGTGATCTTGCTGCCGTAGCCGAGCAGCTCCTCGACGCTCAGGGCGTCGCTGGCGTTCTCGTACTTGGAGGGGCACTTGGTCACGAGCTCCGTGCACTGCAGCACGCCGTCGCCGTCGACTTTGCCCGTGCAGATGGCGGTGACGCCGTTGCCAAAGGTGGAGGAGACGCTCTTGTCGTAGACGACGTGAACCCGTGCGGCGCCGGCGTTGTCGGAATCGGAGATGTCGAAGGAGAGCTTACCGCCGGAGGTGTTGAAGGAGTTGTCGACGACGGTTCCGCTCACTTGGACCTTCTGGTTCTCGTGGGAGCTGGCAGACAGCTCTGCAACCGTCACGGACTTAGCGCCGTTGCCGCCGGAGACGACGGCGAGGACGACGATGAGGACGATGACGATGATTCCGCTCGTGACGGCAAGGCGGCGCTTCATCTTCTTGTTCATACCAACCAACTCCCGTTGATCCGCTTATCTCGCAGGCATAGGCTTCGCGCACGCCCGCGTTAATCTGTCGCGTGGAAGTCTAGCAAGCGAGTTTTGGTCTGCGGGCGGGAATGGGGAGCTTAGTGGTGCCTGACAGCGAAAATCACCTCATATAGGTGAGAGTTTCCGCAGGTCACGGGCATATGGGTGAGGGAGGTGAGGAGGTGCGAAGGCCCTCGAGAGGGACTCAGGAGGCGAGGATGCGGGCTGCTTTTGGAGTACTGCAGCCTTACAGCACCTCCGGGGAGGAGGTCGACGAAAGCCCGCTTCGCTGCTCGCCCTTCGGCGCGTGCGCTCCGCTCCGCGC
>CAKUES010000022.1 GCA_934646835.1 uncultured Coriobacteriales bacterium | reverse complement strand
AGAACTTTCAGGTTCCCCGAGGGGGCCTCCCCGGTGCGCCGCCCCTCGCGGAGCGGGCTGCATACTATACGCGAACCAGGGGGCCGGCGCAAGGGGTGATCCGGAGGTTTTTTCGAAAGAAGGGCCGGAGGGCGTCGGCGCCGGCGCGGGGTGGCCGCAGTGCCCGCGAGGGGCATGGGGAGGGACAGGGTCCCTCCCCTACGGATTCGGGGCCCGGAGGCGCTGGCGCGGCGGGCCAACTGTCGGCAGCAAGGGTGGCGCGAAGATTCTCTGAACGATCTGTCGTTCAGAGAATCGCGAGATTGCGGCGTATCGGCCTGAAACGGCGGTTGCCTGAACGATTGGTCGTTCAGGCAACCGAAGCAGCGCGGTGCGAGGTGGCGGCAATCGTAGTTATCGCAAGACGCCGCAGACACAAGAAGGGCCGAGGTCTGGGACCTCAGCCCTTCTTGTGTCTATATTCAGTCTTACTTAGACCAGAACGCCCTTGCAGTGGTCGACCTCGTGTTGGATGACCTCGGCAAGCCAATCGCGGTACGTCTTCTCGCACTCAACGAGCTCACCATCGACGAGCTCCTGATAGACAACCTTGATGCGGCGGTAGCGGTTGCACACCGTCTCGCGCTCGAGGGACATGCAACCCTCCTGCGCCTTGTAGAGACCAGTCTTCCAGGTAATCCTGGGGTTGTACATGACAACCACTTTGTCGGAGGTGTTGAAAAAGCAGATGATCGCCTTGTTGACGCCGATCATGTTTGCGGCAAGACCCGCACACTCGTCCTTAATGGAAAGCAGGGTGTCGACAAGGTCCTGTGCTACATTGGCGTCTTCTGCGGTTGCAGGCTCGGCAACCTGGGCCAGGAACTCCTCGTCGTGGTTGAGCTCTTTGATCATCATGTCTCCTTATCAATCTCAGCGCGAACGCTGCTGACTTTTTTTAACGCTGACAGGTTACCAGACTCGCAGCTCTGCAATTTGGCTCACCAGTGCAAGGCTTCCAGACATCGGTCGAATCGCATCTATATATATAGTGCAGGCAAAGTTGGGCAAGCCTGCTCCTATATCAAATTTGTTGTTTATTACATATCTGGTATCAGCGTTTGCAAGCCTGCTTCCTATAGTCCGTTGTCATGAGCAGTAAGAAGACAGACAAGCGGACTAAACACGGCAACACCTCAGATGTTGACCCTCACGTGCTTATTCTCGCAAAGGCCCTCAAGAAAGCCCGGATAAACGCAGGACTCACCCAAACCGAGCTCGCCGGCCGCATGGGCACCAGCCAGACGGAGATTCACCGCATAGAGAACGGCATCGTGAATTTCCGCGTGTCCAAGCTCATGGACTTTGCAAAGGCACTCGAGGGCGCCAGCATCGAGATTCACATCACCCCTGACTACAAGAACAAGGACGGCTTCCAGACAGAAACCCACTTCGTCATCCTCAGCGAAGCGGATGGTGCAACGCAGCGCAGCTCAGCACGTGCCTTTGTTAAAGACCCGCTCAAAGAGGGTGCGGTCGAGCAAAGGATCATCTGGCTGTCCGATGATGAAGAGCCGTGAGGAGGCCGCCGCTAGTTTAGCCAGCGCGACACACACCATCACCCCAGCCGCAAGCGCAAAAAGCCCGGACGCACTATCGCGTCCGGGCTTTTTTGTGTTTTTGCGGCCTTTGGGCCTCAAGCTTTGTACCTGAATCTAGGGAAGCACTGACTAATGCGAAGTCTATGGGGAGGGACAGGGTCCCTCCCCTACGTGATCAGCGGTTTTGCTAATCCATCTCCTCCGCTCTTCCCTGGGCCCCGAGGGTCCCTCCCCTACTTGATCAGCGCTTCCTAGATCTTGGCCATCTCACTTGCGCAGGTGTTGTACCAGTGCTGCCAATTGGGTGGGCAATAGGTCTGCGCCGCAGCCTTGGTGAGCGCACCACCGTAGAGGCTGCCACCCAAGGCGCGCACGACCGTGTAGATACCATCCGACCAGCTACTGAAACCAGAGCCGCCGTAACCCCAGGCGTTGTGGCTCGCAAAGCAAACCGCGCCCTTGCTGCTCTCAACGCAGCTGATTGCCGGAGCCCAGCGAGGGTCGACACCGTAATCCCAGGCAGCGGCAGCGTACGTCTTGCCCGTGCCGGCCATAGGGCTGCCAGAGAGGTAGCTGTTGATGCGCGGGGCCCACTTGCTGACGAAGGCCTTCTTGCTCGAGCTCCAGTCGACGTTGCTCACGCTCGCATTGCTCGAGCTCGTCTCTTCCTTCTTAGCCTCTGACTCGGCCTTCTTCTTGTCCTTCTTGGTAGCGGCAGCTGCGATCTTGTCCTCCGCAGCCTTCTTGGCAGCGGCAGCCTCCTCGGCCTGAGCCTGGGCAGCGCGCTGCTTTGCCTCCTCACGGGCCTGCTTTGCACTCGCGAGCGCGGACTCGGCCTGAGCGGCGGCATTGTCGGCATCTGCCTTGTCGGACTCAACCTGAGACAGCGAGCTCTCGAGGTCGCTCTTCATCTTCACCGTGTGTTCCATCTGGCGCAGGTTCTGGTTGATGATGTAGTTGTAGCTGTCGAGGATGGCAATCGCATCCGTGATGCTCTTTGCAGAGAGCAGTGTTGCCATGATGCTGCTATCGATGCCGGTGAGCTTGTAAAGTGCAACAAGGCTCTCGTTGCTGCGCTCCTCCTGGGCGGGAAGCTCGGCTTCCAGCTTGCTTATCTTGCTTCCCAGGGACTTGATCTCTGCGGCGAGACGGTCTTGCTCGGCAACGGCTGCATCGTATTCCGATGCAGTGCGAGAAACCTCTGTCTCGGCCTCGTCTACGGCCTCGTTTGCACGCTCTGCCTCGCCCGTTGCAAAGGCGGCAGCGGGAAGCATGGCAAGCGATAGGGCGGCGGAAAGGGCAACCGACGCTGCGGCACGCCCCCACGCCCCGAAACGGGCACTTTGGGTTTCGACCTTCAAATACGATCCTTGCGTTTGGGTACATTTCAGGCGCATAAGCGCAAAACTCGCAGGTGAGAGGGTATCGTACTTTTGTACGAGAATGCAAATATGCAGATAATCGACACATTCGCCCAGCTGTGAACGGCATCCGCGCAAGCTTGCGTCACAGCCGCATGGTAGGCTACGCGACATGGAAAAACACTTCGACAGCAGCTACTTGATCCCAGGCACGGACGCCCAGACCGTCGCCTGGTACGCATCCCTGCCCCAGCTCGGTCAAGAGAGCCTCGAATTGTTCGAGGACGAGGTCGTGGTCGTCGACACAGAGACCACGGGCCTTGACCAGACGAGGGACCAGATCATCGAGATTGCGGCCTGCATACTCAGAGGGCCGCAGGTCGTCGACCGCTTCCAGACCTTTGTAGACCCGGGCTTTCCCATCCCAGAGGAGATCGGCGAACTCACGGGGATCACAGACGCCGATGTCAAAGGCAAGCCGGACCCAAGCCTCGCCGTCGAGCTCTTCGCCCAGTGGGCAGACGGCAGAGACCTCGTCGCCCATAACGCCAGCTTCGACAGGGGTGTAGTCATGAGGCAGGCGGTTCCCGGGGCGATTACCGGGGAATGGTTCGACAGCCTCGCCATGGCGCGCATCATCTTGCCGCGCATGCGCAGCCACCGCCTCAAGGATCTGGCGGAGGCCTTCTGCCTGCCCAAGAGCACGCATAGGGCCGTCGACGACGTCGAGGCCACGGCACAGCTGTGGCGCATCCTCATTGCCGGCGCCTACACGCTGCCCGACGGTCTGGCCGAGCTGATCGCCAGCTTGAGCCCCGTCTCCGACTGGCCGTTGCACCGTATCTTCTCCCAAGCGGCGCTGGGACTGCAAAGCGGCCCCAAATGGACCTTGCGCCGCAGCCGCTCGCAGCACGTCATAGAAAGCAACGCCCAGGTCATCTTGGACCCAGAGGAAGAACGCGCGGCAGTGTTTCCCACCGCAAGGCAGATCGAGGACGCCTTCAGCGCCAGCGGAGCCGCAGGGCGCATGTACGAGAACTACGAGCCACGCCGTGAGCAGCTCGACATGGCCCTAGAGGTAACGGAGGCGCTGAGGACCCGCAGCCACCGCGCGCTCGAGGCCGGCACCGGCGTCGGCAAGTCGATGGCCTACCTGCTGCCGACGGCGCTCTGCGCAAAGGCGAACGACATCACCTTTGGCGTCGCCACCAAGACCAACGCGCTCATGGACCAGCTGGTCTACAACGAGCTGCCCCGCCTTGACAGTGCCTTGGGCGGCTTGCGCTACGTGGCGCTCAAGGGCTACGACCACTATCCCTGCCTGCGCAAGCTCGAGTCCATGGCACGCGACATCGAAACCCGCCGCAAGCCGGAGGTCATCGAGATGATCGCGATGCTGCACACCTACACCGCGCAGACGGTGTGGGGGGACCTCGACGCCGTCAACCTCCATTGGTGGGGCCTGCCGCGCTACGCCGTGGAAGCCTCGAACACGGACTGCCTCAAGAACCGCTGCCCGTTCTTCCCGTTGCGCTGCTATCTCCACGGCGCGCGCCGCCACGCGAAGAACGCGCATATCGTCGTCACCAACCACGCCTTGCTCTTCCGCAACGTGAAAGCCGACAACGGCATACTGCCCACCATCAAGGGCTGGATCGTGGATGAGGCACATGCCGTGGAGGCGGAGGCGCGCGACCAGATGAGCCATGCGATCTCTGCGCGTGACCTCGAAGCCGTCCTCTTGCGCTTGTCGGGCGCGCATGGAACACTCGCCCAGATCAGGCGCAAGTCGCCGGAGCTCGACGGCGGCGTCATGCTCCAAGGCAAATGCGCCGAGGCCCAGGTCATGGCCGGCACCATCCAAAACATCGCAACGAGCTTCTTTAGCTTCGTGAAGGACCTCGCACAGCTGAGCGACGACGCGAAGGGTCCGCAAGGATACAGCCGCGTCACGCTTTGGATCAACGACCAAGTGCGTGCGAGCGGGCCGTGGCTTACACTCGAGAACCCCGGACGCTCCCTCTCGAAGAAGCTCGAGGCACTCGTCGACTGCCTGCAGCGCCTGAGTGCGATGGCGCAGCAGTTCGAGGAACTCAACAGCTTGAATGCGGACCTCACCAGCCAGCACTGCTCCCTTTGGGAGATGCAGGCTGCGTTGAGCCTCGTCATCGAGGGAAGCGACAAGGACTACGTCTACAGCGCCACCATCAACCAGGCCAGTGACGAGCTCTCCGAGGAGCTCATCGCCGCACGCATCGACGTGGGACAGGTCCTCGCCGAGGACTTCTACCCCAACGCAGACAGCGTCATCTACACGAGCGCCACCCTCGCAACGGGAAGCAGCAAGCCCTTCGCCTTCTTCGAGCACGGCTGCGGACTCGACCTCCTGGATGCGAGCAAGGTCGCCGTCCGCCAGATGGCGAGCAGCTATGACTTCGACAAGAACATGAAGGTGCTGCTGCCGGAGGGCTTTCCCGCACCGAGCGACCCCTCCTACCACAGCAAGCTCGCCGCGCTCGTGTTCGACGCGCACCTGGCGATGGGCGGCAGCGTGCTGACGCTTTTCACCAACCGCCGCGAGATGGAGGACCTCTACCACCGCCTCAAGCCCCAGCTCGCCGCCAACGGCATCGAGCTCATCGCGCAGACCAAGGGCGTGTCGACCAAGTCGCTGAGAGACCGCTTCCTCGAAGACCGCGAGCTGTGCCTCTTCGCGCTCAAGAGCTTTTGGGAAGGCTTCGACGCACCGGGCGAGACGCTGCGCTGCGTGATCATCCCCAAGCTGCCTTTTGGCAGACCCAACGACCCCCTCAGCTGCGAGCGCGAGCTACGCGAGGGGCGCGCCGCCTGGGGCCGCTACAGCCTGCCCGAGGCGGTCATGGACCTCAAGCAGGCAGCAGGCAGGTTGATCCGCAACTCGACCGACCACGGGTTCTTGATCTTGGCAGACGGGCGCCTGCAGACGAAGAACTACGGCAAGACCTTCCTCAAGGCGCTGCCGACCAACAACATCCGCACGCTGCCGACCGACGAGCTGCTCGAGGTCATGCGCAAAGAGCAGTAACGGTTGGCACTCGGCAGGGGTAAGCGGGGCCGACCCCTCCCCTGCCGAATCTGCAGCTTGGGCGAAAACGACCCGCCGCCATGCCTCGAAACCTCAAACGCCCCAGATGAACGCGCTATAATCGGCAGGTTAACCACTGAAAGACAAGGAGCCCTCAATGGCCCAAACCGACGAGAAATACTTCGCCACGTACTGCCGCCTCGAGCACGAGATTGGAGACGCAAGCTGCAAGGTCAGCTCCGGAAGCGTCTTCATCGGCAGGGAGCTCAGCTTCAAGCGCGAGGATTACGTCGACGAGCGCGGCAAGGACCGCTGCCGCGGTGTCATTTCCAACGACGCGGGCAACGTCGTCGGCTATCTGCCGGAGATCTGCGCCCGCCGTGTGTGCGACCTGGCAGAGGATGGCTGGATCGTCCGCATCGCCTCCTGGGCACTGATGTACAACTCCACCGACAAGCGCTACCACGTCGAAGCTGCGGTCATCGCCTACGAACCCCAGTACGCCGAGCAGCTCAATCCCTTTGTCGAGGGCTGCTTTGACCGCATGGGCAACGGCGAGCGACCGGACATCCGCTTGAGCCCCAAGCAGTTCGACGCCGCACTGAGCGACCCGAGCTTCTACAAAGGCCTCAAGACCGTCGGTCGCCCCAAGGCCAAGAAGGACGAGGCATACTACAAGGACAGCCGCAGCGCCGCAGAGAAGATGGCCATCGAGGGCAGCAAGAACAACCCCGGCTGCTGGGTTGGCACCATCCTCTTCTACGTCGCCCTCGCGGCGATCGTCATCGCAATCGTCCGCTTCTTCTTTTTCAACTAGCTAGCGAGACGCCTCCCGCACAAGCCACCGACCATCCCGAGGAGCAACATGCTTTCCGAACGACTGCTTTCCAACGTGGTCCGCGTCATGAACGACCACTACCTCGACATGAAGCCCACGAGCGGCAAGCTGCCCGGACCCAACCCCGGCCAGCCCTACATGCTCTACATGCACGTGCCGTTTTGCGAGCGCCTCTGCCCGTACTGCAGCTTCAACCGTTTCCCCTTCCAGGAGGAGAAGGCGCGCAAGTACTTTGCCAACCTGCGCAAAGAGATGCAGATGCTCGCCGACATGGGCTACAACTTCGACAGCATGTACGTCGGAGGCGGCACGCCGACCATCCTCATGGACGAGCTCGCCGAGACCATCCGCCAGGCCCGCTACCTCTTCGACATCAACGAGGTGAGCAGCGAGACCAACCCCAACCACCTCATCCCGAGCCATCTCGAGCAGCTCGACGGCATGGTCCAGCGCCTGAGCGTGGGCGTGCAGTCCTTTGACAACGGCCTGCTCAAGCAGATGGACCGCTTCGAGAAGTACGGCGACGCCGACACCATCCTCGAGCGCGTCCGCGCGACCAGCGACGCCAAGATCTTCAAGTCGCTCAACGTCGACATGATCTTCAACTTCCCGGCCCAGACCGAGGACATGCTCATCAAGGACATGGCCTACATCATGGAGAGCCATTGCAACCAGACGACCTTCTACCCGCTGATGGCAAGCCCCGCCGTCGAGCGTAGCCTCGCCGCAACGGTGGGCAAGGTCGACTACGGCCGCGAGGAGCGCTTCTACGACATCATCTGCAAGGGCCTCACCGGCGGTAAGGACGCGAAGTTCACCTTTGGCAGCTGCTGGACCTTCAACACGGCCGAGCAGGCGATGATCGACGAGTACATCGTCGACTACGAGGAGTACCCCGCCATCGGCAGCGGCGGCATGACCCTGCTCAACGGCACCTACTACATCAACAGCTTCTCGCTGCGCGAGTACGACGAGTGCATCAGCCGCGGCGACATGAGCATCATGGGCTCGACCAAGTTCAACAAGCGCGATCTCATGCGCTACCGCTTCATGATGCAGCTCTTTGGCCTGCGCCTCGACAAGAAGAAGTGGCGCGAGGACTTTGGATGCAGCGTCGCTGCCGGCCTGCCCGCGGAGTACGCCTTCATGAAGAGCGTCGGCGCCTTCGACATCGACGACGCCGAGCAGATCACGCTCACCCCCAAGGGCCGCTACCTGCTGGTGGCGATGATGCGCCAGTTCTTCGTCGGCGTGAACAGCGTGCGCGACCAGGCGCGCGCCGCCTTGCCGGAAGACGAGCGCAACCTGCTCTTTGGCGAGGGCGTTCCCTGCAAGTAGGTTCGAGGTCACCGCTGCGGCGACCTTTGCAAATAGCTATGATTTTGGGGAGGGGCAAAACCCTCCCCGATTTGTATACGAAGGCTGCCGCCAGCCGCGATGGCAGCAAGGACAACAAGGAGCTACCGTGTCGCTTTCCAGCATGCTTCCCTACATCATCGCCACCCTCGTCGTCATCGTCATCTCGATCATCGGCACGCGCAGCGACGGGTTCAACAACGGCTTCAAGTACGTCTTGATCGGCATAGGAATCATCATCGCCTTCGGTGTAGTGGCGGCCATCATCACCGTCGGCTTGGGAGTGATCACGCTCCCCTTTGCCAGCTAACGAGAACGACCCGGGGTGCTGATGCATCCCGGGTCGTTCTATTTTTCTGCTCTATATGAGTCGTTGGAGGAGGACTGGTTTCTGCGAGGCTTATAGGGAGGGACTTCGGTCCCTCCCCTACGCCGGTCACGTTGACCGAGGACTCTCTAGACGTGGACCTTCTCCACGAACGCGCTGGTGTAGGCATGCAGCGTCGCATGGTAGCCGCAGACGAGGCGCACAGTCGAGCCGACCGGGTAGTCGTCAGGGCAAGCCGTCATATCGAGGACCGTGTGATCGCAGCTGCTGGCGATGACCTCGACGCGCGGGTCCTGCGGCTCCATCACCTCGATGTCGAAGTCCTGGCTTCCGCCGGTCACGATTGCGCGGACTTGCTCGCCCACATCCTCAAACTCGTGGATCACGCCGTAGCTGTCAGGGCCGATGGTGCCCCAGGGCTTGCTGGGCTTGCGCTTGCTCTCGACTACCTCTGTCTCGATAACGAAGGCGTCGTGCTGCGTACCCGGCAAAAACTGGTAGCGCGCACGTTCCTTGCCAAAGAGCAGGCTCTCGCCAAGGCGCAGGTCGGTGATGCCGGCAGGCAGCCCCTCGGTCATCATCATGTGAATGGAGGCGCTGTTGCCACCCGTAACGATGAAGTCATCACCCAGACCGTACTCGGTTTTGACGAGATTTGCCACGCGGATGAGCTCGGCCATTTTCTCTGCATCCGGCTGCACGAAGCTCAGGCAGTTGAGGTTGGCGCCGACGCCGGCAAGTTCGATGTTGGGGAGCTCCATGCTGAGCTTTGCCGCCGCAAGAAGCTCGTCTGCGTCGACAAAACCCTCGCGCAGGTCGCCGAGGTCGTACATGAGCACCACCTTGTGCACGCACCCAGCCTCACGAGCCGCGGCGTCGAGCGCGCGGATCGTCGCCTCCTCGCTGTTGAGGCTCAAGTCACAGCAGACAACAATGCGCGCCGCATCGCTTGGGGCAGGCGTCCTGATGAGCCACTTCTCGATATCGAGGTCTTGGATGCGCAGGAGGTTGTCGACGCGACTGTCTGCGATGGCGGACACGCCGCCTGCGACCATCGCGCGGGCGATGTGCGGATCACAGCAGACGTCCTTGCTCACACCCACGACGCGCAACCCGTGTTCTGCACAAAGCGCGACAACGGCGCGGACGTTGTCCTCGACCTTCTTGGCGTCGATGAGGAGTTTGGGGTACATGTGGCGCCTGCACTTTCTGCCGTAAGGGCAACGGGTTAAAACGTCTTCGTTCGAGCATGGTACCATCACACCATAGCGGGTGATTGCACCCTTGAGACATTGCGATCCCGGTGCCGTCAACGGGACGGCACCCCGACACATAGGAGGCCATAATGGCTGAGGAAATCTACGAGACCGACGAGCGCGAGACCCTGGAGATGGACGAGGTCCTCGAGAAGGTCATCAGCTACTGCGCTGAGGAGGCCAAGGAGAAGCTGGCCCAGGCCGGCGCCTTCGAGCCCTTCACCGTCGTTGTCGAGGGCGACAACATGCATATCGAGAACCACCCCGGTGACGAGCCCGAGGACATCCGCGAGAACGCTCGCATCGCAGTTGCAACCGCAAGCGGCTTCGCTGACTACTACTGCTTCTGCTACGACGGCTTCGTCGACACCGACGCAGGCGAGTTCGACGCAATCGTCGTCGAGGCTGCCGCACGCGAGGACGAGGAGGCCATCGCCGTCGTCAACCTGTACCGCGTCGACGAGTCCGGCGACGGCTCCATCATCTTCGAGGACGAGCTCGCCTTCGTCGGCGAGACCGAGACCTGGTTCGACGCCGACGCCGTCGCAGCTGGCGACGAGGACGAGATGAAGGCAGCCCAGGAGGAGATGGAGAAGAGCAAGACCCAGGCAGACGCCGCAGCCATGCTCGAGCGCCTCAAGGCGGATTCTGCCGAGTAACGAGCACTGTATATAAGGAAGGACCGAGACAATGAACAACCAGGGTTATCTAAGCCGCGCTTGGAATGACCTCACCCAGGACCCCAAATGGTGGCAGCCCATCCTCATCTTGGCCCTTGTGAGCCTTATCCCCATCGTCGGCGGACTCATCATCACCGGTTACATGATCGATTGGGCGCGCGAGGCCGCTTGGGGTATGGACCGCGGTTTCACGCGCAAGGTCGGTGACGCGGGCAAGCGCCTCAAGTGGGGCTTCTTCGCCGCTGTCATCGCCATCTGCTGGGTGTTTCCCATCAGCATCATCGGCAGCATGTTCGCCGTCATCCCTGTCGTGGGATGGATCATCGCCATCGCTACCAACGTCCTCGTGCTCATCGCCGGCGTCATCGCCATGGCCGCGAGCGTCCGCATGAGCATCTACGACCGCTTTGGCGCCGGCATGCAGTTCTCGCGCATGATCAACATGGCAAAGCACGACGCCGGCGGCTTAGCACGTTGCTTCTGCATCGGCCTGCTGCAAATCGTACCCATCGTCATCGCCACAGTCGTCGTCTTCATCGCCTTCGCCCCCCTGTTGATGGGCCTGAACTTTAGCGATATGGACGTCTACTCACCGGCTGCGACCATGGGGGTCACGAGCGCAATCGTCGGCGGAGGCGCCTTTGCCGTCATCGTGACGCTGGTCATCGCGTTTGTCACCATGATCGCCGTCACCGCGTGCCAGGCGCTGACCTACCGCGCCTTCGGCTACTGGACCGCCCAGTTCCAGCCGGAAAAGTGGTACGGCATGGGCGACCCCATGCCCTTTGAGCCCGGCTACGTCGAGAGGGGCTTCTCCACAGCGAGCAATCCCCCACAGGAACCCGAGAGCGCAAAGGCCCCCGAGAGCTTTGCGGAGGCCAAGGAGCAAGCCGCTGCCGCCGCAGGCGCCGTCGGAGCCGCAGCAGCTGCCGCGGCGAACAAAGCCGTCGACACGGCAAGCGAGATCGCCCAAGGCTTCAAGACCGAGAAGGTCGACCCTGAGGCCGAGGATGCAGATGAGCCTGCTGTCGTCGAGGCAGAGGTCGTCGCCGTCGAAGACGAGCCCGCAGCCCCTGCCGCCGCAGACGACGATGTCGCCACAAGCTGCCCCAGCTGCGGCGCACCCGTCACGGCAACCCAGAAGTTCTGCACCAACTGCGGAACCAAGCTGCAGTAACAGCAAGCAGCAACGAGCACCACAAAGCGCCCCGCCGGCCACCAAGCCCGCGGGGCGCTCTTTGTTTGCCTGCGACTCGCCGACAGGTTGCCATCAGTGCGGCGCCGGCATCCGCCAACCCTCTGCAACCCGATGGCGCCGACTTCGTCTGGCGCCTACGGGGGTCTGCGGGCCCGCAGGTGCTGAAGCGCGGCCAACAGGCCGCGGCAAGGTTCGGGGCCGGGTTGCCGGCGAGTTGCAGACAGTGCGGCGCCGGCATCCGCCAACCCTCTGCAACCCGATGGCGCCGACTTCGTCTGGCGCCTACGTTGGGTCTGCGGGCCCGCAGGTGCTGAAGCGCGGCCAACAGGCCGCGGCAAGGTTCGGGGCCGGGTTGCCGGCGAGTTGCAGACAGTGCGGCGCCGGCATCCGCCAACCCTCTGCAACCCGATGGCGCCGACTTCGTCTGGCGCCTACGTTGGGTCTGCGGGCCCGCAGGTGCTGAAGCGCGGCCAACATTGTGCTGCGAGGTAGGCGACGCAAGGGTCATTTCGCGGCGTGGACAAGTGAATTCCCTGAACGATGAATCGTTCAGGGAATTCCACCGAACCCCAAATAGCGCCTTTTGTCGCGATTCCCTGAACAACGAATCGTTCAGAGAATCGCGACAAACATAGACTTGCGCATCAAATCACATTGCACGGCATATGGGGAGGGACAGGGTCCCTCCCCTACGACAACCAGAAACAGGCCGCACGTTCACCATTGCACGCCCCCCGCAAAGCAAGCGAAGCGGCGCTTTGCGCCAGCGGGTCGCAGCCCACCACCCCACGCCTCCCCGCGAAGCGAGCGTAGCGATGCCGAGCGCCAGCGAGCTGCAACCCACCACCCCGCCTTCCCCCGATGGTGCGTAGGCGGCAGAGGGCGAGGGGCGGGAGCGGGCTGTTTGGGATGCGCTCGCGCAACTGTCCTCTAGCCTAGTTGCGCGTAGCGGAGCGCACGAGCATGCGAAAGCTCCCCCGGCAAGGGCGCGCATTGCGCAAAACCCTTGCCGGGGGAGCTTTCGCATGCGAGCAGCGGAGCGGCCATCCCAAACAGCCCGCTCCCGCCCCTCGCCCGGCGTCCCCTGCACCCTAGCAGCAATCCCCCTTGCTCCATGAGATAAACGCCCAACTCGTCACGCGCTCGTGGTCGAACCTCCAGCGCAGCCCGTCCTCGGTCTCCACCTGGCGCATATGCTCGGCAGCATACGCGCGAAGCAACGCTGTCTCGTCTGCACTCGCCTCGAGGACCTCCGCATGTTTGGCAACGGCATCCTCGATCGTCTCAAAGGTGTCCTGACGACCGCTGTAGATATGAGAGAGCTCCGGCAGCTTGCCCATGACCCAGAGCATGTTCATCGTGTAGACAAACTCCGAAAGCCCTGGCTTGGGGCGCCCCACTGCCTCACGCAGCACCTCGTCGATACGCGGGGACTGGTCGGTGCCCATCGTCACACACACGCGGCGGCGCGCGCGGCTGTCGAGCTTCTCGATCGCATCCCACAAGTCAATTGCCGCCATGCTGCGACTGGCAAGCGCCACATCACAAACCGGAACGCCCAGCGCATCCCAGTCGTCAGTCCAGCTGACGAGCTTGGTGTGGATCTTATCGGCAACGCCGTTTGCCTCGGCTGCCTCCTCCAGGATGCTGAGCATCGCATGGGAGAAGTCGCAGGCGTAGACCTCGTGACCGGCAAGCGCCAGCGGGATCGCCAGGGTACCGCTTCCACACCCCATGTCGAGAACGCTCTCACCTTCCTTGATGGCCGCGCGCTCGATGAACTCGTGCGCATACGGCGAGGTGCCGGCCTTCAGCGAGAAGCTCTTGGCCCTCGCGTTCCAGTAATCCGCCTTGTCAGCCGCGCGGCGCACATGCTGGTACTCAGCCCACGCCTCACGCCAATCGATGGTGTTAATGTCCACGCCCTCTCCTCCAGTCAAGATGCCCGGCAGTGATGGGCACTATTATCGCTGATTATCTTTATCGGAGAACAAGGACTTGACCTTCTTGAACGCACCCGTCGCATCTTCGACGGCATGGTCGGTCACCTTGAGGAAGAGCGCGCCATCCTCCGTGCAGATCTCGCGGTTGGTGTGAGCCTCGAAGAAGGTGATGAAGATCGTCTGCAGCGCCGCGACCAAGGGCACGGCGAGGAGCATACCCACCATGCCGCCGAGCTCGCCGCCGATGACGATGGCAATGACCGTGATCGCAGGATGGACGTTGACGTTGTCCTTCATCATCTTGGGGCTCAAGAAGTTGCACACCGCGCCGTTGATGATGAAGTTGAAGACAATCGTCAAGAAGCACGCAAACGGCGAGACCGTGAGTCCGACGATGCCACAGAGGATGTACATCAACACCGGGCCGATGTAGGGGATGAAGTAGAGGATGCCCACAGCGAGGCCCAAGGCAGTGGGATACGGGATACCGGCCAGGAACAGACAGATGCCGACGAGGATGCCGTTAATCGCAGCACACACAAAAGTTGCGCGCGCCCAACCGTAAAACGCCGTACCAAAAGACCTGGTGATCACACCAAGCCTCTTTTGCTGGTTCTCGTTGAAAAGGCTCATGCACTCGCGGGAGATCTTGGGCAGGTCGATCAAGATCCACAAGGCTGCGATGAAGCTGACGAAGAGGACGAGCGCGGCATTGCCAACAGCGACGCTCACGCCGAGCACGCCTCCAGTAAGACCGGAGACCATGGAGCCAGAGTTGGCGATGAGCCAGCGACGTGCCTGGACGATCGCATCGGACACCTGGTCTTGCTTGATGAGGGAGTTCTCGCTCATCGTGTAACCCATGACAAAGTCGTTGAGCTGGGTGAGGTAGCTCGGCATAGAGGAGACGAGCGCGGCCACCTGCCTCGCCATGGCAGGGGCAACCGCGATGACCATCAACAACAAGACGACTATGACGATAAGGAAGGTCGCAAGTGTTCCGCAAAAACGCGACATCCCGCGACGCTCAAACCAGTCAACCGGACTGCTGCAGAAGAAGACGAGCAGACCCGTCAGCACGACCGTGGCCACACCTAGGGCTATGTGCCCACAAAGCTGGAGGAGCGCCAGCAAGATGACACCGGCAGCGATGACGGTTATCAAGCGCAGCGCGTTGAGCTTCCAGAACTTGAGCTTCTCATCGTAAGACGTCATACACAGACCCTTCTCGTGGCTGATAGCAAAAACGGGCGCCCGCGCGCCCGCTAAAGACCGTTATGGATAGTGAAAGTGTACTTGCATGAAGCCGTCTGCGGACAAAACGTCACAAAGCAGATGCTGCCGTCTTTACACGGAGACAAGCGAACGCGGGGAGAAGGTTATTCCTCGCCCTCGCCTTTGCCCTTGTCCTTGCCCTTAACCTTATCGCCCTCTTTGGAGCGCTCGTCGCGATGAGCGAGCTGGCTGAGCGTACCGGCGGCGCTGTGGAAGGAATCCGGCAGGGGCTTTTCCACAACCTTCTGGAACAAGGCGCCGTCCTCCGTGTAGAGCTGCTTGCCCGTCCTTGCCTCGAAGTAGGTGACGAAGATGGCCTGCAGTGCCGCGACGACGGGAACAGCGAGCAGCATGCCCCACACACCGCCAATACCCTCGCCGATGATGATGGCGATCAAGGTGATCGACGGATGGACGTTGACCGTTGACTTCATGAGCTTCGGTGCAAGGATGTTGACGATGCTCTCGTGGATGACAAGGTTGATGACAAGGCTGAGGATGCCGATGAAGAAACCTGCCGTGAGCGCAACCGCCGTGCAGGCGATGTAGGTGATCAAGGGACCGATGTAGGGGATGATATAGAGCACGCCGACCATCAAACCCAGCACCGACGGATAGGGAACGCCAACGATGAAGAAGATGACGCCGACGAGGACGCCGTTGATCGCAGCGCAGATGAAGGTCGACTTGGCCCAGCCGTAGATAGCCGTGCCAAAGGAGCCGGCGATGATGTCGAGGGTCTTTTGCTGGTTGTCGTTGAAGAGGTTGCGAAACTCGACGGAGATCTTGGGGAGGTCTGCAAGCAGCCACAAGGATGCAATCAGCGAGATGAACACAACGAAGGCAGTCGTGCCAACCGCAGTGCCGAGGCCCAAGACGCCGCCGGTGAGCTTGCTTGCGAACTCACCGGCGTTGGAAGTAAGCCAATCCGTGGCCTTGTCGATTACAGCGTAGGCCTGACCGGTGGTGAACAGGGAGTTTTCCTGGCTTGCATACCCACGCGCCCAATCCATCGCGCTTTGGGCGATAGCAGGAAGCGTCGCGATGAGGTCTTGGATCTGCGTGGCCAGCGCCGGGACAACCAAGACGATCAAGACCGCGATGACCGCAAGGCCTATGAGGAAGGTGATGAGTGTTCCCGCAATACGGGGGATGCGATGCTCTTCAAAGAAGTTGACAACGCCGTGGCAGGTAAAAACGATGAAAGCCGTCAGGCCGATTGTGGCTAAGCCGATGGAGATGTGGTTGCAAAGCTTGAGAATCGCCAAGAAGATGATGCCCGCGCCGATGATGGTCCAGACCCTGAGGCCGCGGAGTTTCCAAAAATTCATCTTCTCTTCTTGAGAGCTCACAGATGATGCTCCTTATATGCGTTTAAGCTGCGTTAGTGTAACTGGCGGAGGAGGGGGGATTCGAACCCCCGAGACCCGAAGGCCCAACGGTTTTCGAGACCGCCGCATTCAACCACTCTGCCACCCCTCCGCTTGTAAGACGCGACATTAGAATCGGCGTGATAGGGATTATAACCTAGGAACGATAAAAAATCTTTGAATTTCCTGTCGACTATTTTCCAATGTTTGCTATACTTCTATCTCGCGTCTTACGACGCACTTAAGCACGGAGGGATGTCCGAGTGGCTTAAGGAGCACGATTGGAAATCGTGTGTGCGGGAGAACCGTACCTAGGGTTCAAATCCCTATCCCTCCGCCAGTGACATGGCAGCGACCTGAGAAATCAGGTCGCTTTTTTATTGCCCGAATTCTAGGCATAAAGAACCTAACCGCGCGTCAACGTTGAGCTGCATCTAGATGTTTCGACTCCGTTCCCTGCGGGACCTCCGCTCAACATGGCGGACATGCTGCGTTCCATTTGGGACCTGATCTTTTATGGGATAGAGCGAGCACTCGGGCACTAGAGCCTCCCCTTGTCCCATAAAAGACCAGGTCCCAAATGGAACGCTCTTGCAAGCACCTACAAGGCCGCCTGATCGCCTCCAGAACCCAAGAAGGGCCCCTGCAATCCCGCAGGGGCCCTTCTATCGTTTCAAAGCTTTTCAGCGCCTCTCAGAAGCCTTACAGAGCGGTGTACATCTCCTTGAGCTTCACCAGGTGCTCGTAGCGATCCATAGCAGCACGCTCGTTGGCAGCGAAGAGCTCCTGCGCACGCTCGGGGAACTCGCGGGTGAGACGGCTGTAGCGTGCCTCGTTCATCAGGAACTCCTGATAGCCACCCTGCGGCTCCTTGCTGTCGAGGATGAACTTGTTGCCCTCGCCGGCATCCGGGTTGAAGCGGAAGAGGTTCCAGTAGCCGCAGTCGACGGCCTTCTTCATCTCGTCCTGGCAGTGCAGCATACCACCCTTGATGGAGTGCATCTCGCAGGGGCTGTAGCCGATGATCAGGGACGGTCCGGGGTAAGCCTCTGCCTCCTGGATCGCCTTGAGGGTCTGGGCAGGCTTGGCGCCCATCGCGACCTGTGCGACGTAGACGTAGCCGTAGCTCATCGCGATCTCTGCAAGGGACTTCTTCTTGATGTCCTTGCCAGCTGCCGCAAACTGAGCGACCTGGCCGATGTTGGAGGCCTTGGATGCCTGACCGCCGGTGTTGGAGTAGACCTCGGTGTCGAAGACGAAGACGTTGACGTCCTTGCCGCTTGCAAGCACGTGGTCCAGACCACCGAAGCCGATGTCGTAGGCCCAGCCGTCACCACCGAAGATCCAGAAGGACTTCTTGGTCAGGTGGTCCTTGTGCTCGAGCATGGTCTTGGCGTACTCGCTGCCGTCAGCGGCCATCTGCTCCAGGAAGGGAAGGAGCTCGGCGGCAACGCGCTTGGACTCGTTGGCGTCGTCCTTGTTGTCGAGCCAGTCCTGGACCGTCTCCTTGATGACCAGGTCGGTCTCGGTCTCAAGAACGCCCTTGGCGGCGTTGATGAGAATCTCGCGGGTTGCCTCGTAGCCGACGTACATGCCCAGACCAAACTCGGCGTTGTCCTCGAACAGGGAGTTGGACCATGCAGGGCCATGACCCTCGTGGTTGACGGTGTAGGGGCTGGTTGCGGCCGGGCCGCCCCAGATGGAGGAGCAACCGGTTGCGTTGGCGATGTACATGCGGTCGCCGAACATCTGGCTGACGATGCGAGCGTAGGAGGTCTCGGCGCAGCCAGCGCAGGAGCCGGAGTACTCAAGCAGCGGGTGCTTGAACTGCATGCCCTTCATGGTCAGATCGACGGTCTCGGGCTTGACGGAGACGTGCAGCGCGCAGTAGTCGAAGCTCTCCTGCTGCTCGAACTCCTCCTCGGCCGGGATCATCTTGATGGCGTCGACCTTGCACATACCGATGCAGACGCCGCAGCCCATGCAGTCCATGGGAGAGACGGCGATGGAGTACTCGTAGAGACCCTTTGCCTTGCCAGCCTTGACCGGTGCGTGCTTGGTCTGCTCGGGCGCTGCAGCAAGCTCCTTCTCGTCGAGAGCGTAGGGGCGGATGCAGGCATGGGGGCAGACGAAGGTGCACTGGTTGCACTGGATGCACTTCTCGGGGTCCCAGCTGGGGGCGGTGACGGCGACGAAGCGCTTCTCGTAGTTAGCGGCACCCTGCTCGAACTGGCCGTCGACATGGTCCATGAAGACGGAGACGGGCAGGCGGTCGCCATCCATGTTGCCGACGGGCTTCATGATCTGAGTCACCTGCTTGATGACCTCGGGGCGACCAACGAGGTTATGCTGCTTGGGCTCGTCGACGGCCTCTGCCCAAGAAGCAGGGATCTCAACGCGCTTGAAGGCGGTGGCACCGGCGTCGATGGCCTTGTGGTTGCAGTCGACGACGTCTTGGCCCTTCTTCATGTAGGACTTGGTTGCAGCATCCTTCATGTACTTGATGGCCTCCTCCTGCGGAAGCACGTTGGAGAGCGCGAAGAAGGCAGACTGCAGGATGGTGTTGGTGCGCTTGCCCATGCCAACCTCGATAGCGAGCTCGGTCGCATCGATGGTGTAGAGCTTGATGTCGTTTTCTGCGATATAGCGCTTGGAGGCAGCGTCCATATGATGGTCGAGCTCCTCGAGGTTCCACTGGCAGTTGATCAGGAAGGAACCGTGGGGCTTGACGTCTTGGACGATGCGCATGCCCTTAGTGATGTAGCTAGGGTTATGGCAGGCGACAAAATCCGCCTTGTTGACGTAGTACGGGCTCTTGATGGGAGCATCACCAAAGCGCAGGTGGCTGATGGTCACGCCGCCGGTCTTCTTGGAGTCGTACTGGAAGTAGGCCTGGACGAACTTGTCCGTGTGGTCGCCGATGATCTTGATGGAGTTCTTGTTCGCGCCAACGGTACCGTCGCCGCCAAGACCCCAGAACTTGCACTCGATGGTGCCCTCGGCAGCGGTGTTGGGGCTGTTGGGGTCCTCGTCCAGGGAGAGCATGGTGACGTCGTCGACAATGCCGATGGTAAACTCGCGCTTGGGCTCGGCCTTTGCGAGCTCCGTATAGACAGCAAAGAGGCTGGAAGGAGGCGTGTCCTTGGAGCCGAGGCCGTAGCGGCCACGGATAACGTCGATGCCAAGGCGGCCTTCCTGCGCGAGAGCGGTGATGACGTCCTGGTACAGGGGCTCACCGATGCTGCCAGGCTCCTTAGTGCGGTCGAGAACCGCGAGCTTGGTGCAGGCAGCGGGGATGGCCTCGACGAACTTTGCAGTGACGAAGGGGCGATACAGGCGGACCTTGACCAGGCCGACCTTCTCGCCATGAGCGTTGAGGTAGTCGATGACCTCCTCGATAACGTCGCAGACAGAACCCATTGCGACGATGACGCGGTCGGCGTCGGGCGCGCCGTAGTAGTTGAAGAGCTTGTAGTCGGTACCGATCTTGGCGTTGACCTTCTCCATGTACTCCTCGACGACAGCGGGGAACGCGTCGTAGTGGGAGTTGCAGGCCTCGCGGTGCTGGAAGAAGATGTCGCCGTTCTCATGGGAGCCGCGCATCGCAGGATGCTCGGGGTTGAGCGCATGGGCACGGAAGGCCTTGATGGCATCCCAGTCGGTGAGCTCTGCGAGGTCCTCGTAATCCCAGACCTGGATCTTCTGGATCTCATGGGAAGTGCGGAAGCCGTCGAAGAAGTTCAGGACCGGCAGACCACCCTTGATGGCTGCAAGATGCGCAACGGCAGAGAGGTCCATGACCTCCTGGACGTTGGTCTCTGCGAGCATGGCGAAGCCGGTCTGGCGGCAGGCCATGACGTCGGAGTGATCGCCAAAGATATTGAGAGCGTGGGTGGAAACCGTACGTGCGGAGACGTGGAAAACGCCGGGGAGCTGCTCTGCTGCGATCTTGTACATGTTGGGGATCATCAGCAGCAGGCCCTGGGAGGCGGTGTAGGTGCTGGTCATGGTGCCTGCGGTCAGAGAGCCGTGAACTGCACCGGCAGCGCCAGCCTCGCTCTCGAGCTCGGCGACCTTGACGGTAGTGCCGAAGATGTTCTTACGACCCTGAGCAGACCACTGATCGACGTAGTCGGCCATAGGGCTCGAGGGGGTAATGGGATAGATAGCAGCAACTTCCGTGAACGCATAGGAAACATGCGCCGCGGCGTTGTTGCCGTCCATGGACTTGAGTTCTCTCATGGGGTTTCCTCTCGACGTTTAAAGGGTGTGAAACCTCGGCGCGATGCGCGCCACGAGGACATAGTAGGGGCGACGCGCGCCATAGCCCCATGTCAAGACCCCATCTGTCGGCGCAAGGCGAAATAGAGCGGCGTGAGGGCACCTGCATTGCCACACACGGCGACATCTGGGTAGCAATCACCTCGAGCGCTGCCGCCACATCGCGCAGCGCACAAAAAAAAGCGAGGCACCCGAAGATGCCTCGCTGTTGCGATGTTTCCCGTGAAACGTCTCGAGCCTAGCCCTCGTTGGCGCAGCGCGCCTCGACGTAGGCGAAGTACTCGTCACACTCCTGCTGCAGCTGTGCGAGCAGCTCCTCGTTACCGGGCTTGAAGAGGTGCTTGAAGCGACCTTGAACCTTGAGGAACTCCTCGAGGGGAAGCTTCTCCCCCTTGACCTTGGTCATGCTCCACTTGCCATCCTCGACCTCGAACAGGGGCCAGAAACCGGACTGGACTGCCATACGGGCGACCTCGACGGTCTTGTCGCTCGGGATGCGCCAACCACGCGGGCAAGGTGCGAGCACGTTGAGGAAGGCGGGGCCGTCGACGTTGAAGGCCTTCTCCGCCTTGTTGACGAGGTCCTTCCAGTTGCTGATGGAAGCCTGTGCAACGTAGGGGATGTGATGGGCCGCCATGACGCTGGTCAGATCCTTGCGGCGCTGCTCCTTGCCCTGGCGCGCAGAGCCGACCTCGGAGGTCGTGGCCCATGCGCCGTGGGGGGTCGCAGAGGAGCGCTGGATGCCGGTGTTCATGTACGCACCGTTGTCATAGCAGACGTAGACCATGTTGTGGCCGCGCTCCATAGCACCGGACAGGCTCTGCAGGCCGATGTCGTAGGTGCCGCCGTCGCCGCCGAAGGCCACGAACTTGATCTCCTTGTCAGCGGGGATCTTGCCTGCGCGCTTGAGACCGTTGTAGGCAGCCTCGACGCCGGACAGGGTGGCGCCGGCGTTGGCGAAGGCGTTGTGGATGAACGGAGCATTCCAGCTCGAGTACGGGTACACGGTCGTGGAGACCTCGAGGCAACCGGTCGCGTTGGCGACGACGACGTCGTTGTCGCCGGCACCGAGCATGACCTGGCGCACGGCGATGCCTGCACCGCAGCCACCGCAGAGGCGATGACCGCCGCAGAGGCGCTCGGGCAGGTTAGAGAGTTCCTTGATGCTCGCCATGACTACTCCCCTTCCTTCTTGGCGCCCAGATAGGCGATATCGGTATCGACAGTGCCTGCAGCGACGCCCTCGAGCTCGTCGAAGACGCGGTGCATGTCGGCGAGGGTGACATCCGGGCCACCCAGGCCGTAGAGGTAGTTCTTGAGGGGGATCGCATGGCCAGCCTTGTAGAGAGCCGTTGCGGTCTCGAGACCCAGCGGGCCCATCTCGCCGCCGTAGGTCTCGCTGCGGTCGAGCACAGCGATTGCCTTTGCGTTGCCGAGTGCGGCAGCAAGCTCTTCTGCCGGGAAGGGACGGTAGACGCGGATACGTGCGACGCCGACCTTCTTACCCTCGGCGCGCAGCTGGCGAGCAACATGGCGCAGGTTGCCAGCGCAGGAGCCGACGACGACGGCAATGTAGTCCGCATCCTCGCACTCGAAGCAGTCGACCATGTCGAAGGGGCGGCCGCAGATGGCAGCCCACTTGTCACCGTACTCCTTGATGACCCCGCGGGCCGCCATCATGGCCGCACGCTGGGACTTCTTGACCTCGTAGTGGGGCTCGGCGTTGCTGTAGCTGCCAAAGGCCACGGGATTTTCCGTGTCGAGCAGGGAGTAGAGGGGCTCGCGCTCGCCGACGAACTCGGCGACGGTCTCGTCGTCCATGAGCTCGCAGCGTTCCATGGCGTGCGTGGTGATGAAGCCGTCGAGCGCGGTGATCGCGGGCAGCAAGACGCGGTGGTCCTCAGCTGCGCGGATAGCGACAAGCGTGTTGTCGTAGGCTTCCTGGGCGTTCTCCGCAAAGAGCATCAGCCAGCCCGTGTCAGCGGCGAGCATGACATCGCTGTGGTCGCAGTTGATGTTGATGGGCGCGGCGATCGCGCGGTTGGCGTTTGCCATGATGATCGGCAGGCGCAGGCCGGAGGCGATAGGCAGCTCCTCGGTCATATAGGCGAGGCCCTGGCTGGACGTCGCGGTGAAGGTGCGGGCACCGGCAGCGCAGGAGCCGATGCAAGCAGACATCGAGGAATGCTCGCTTTCCACCGTCACGTACTCCGTGTGGACGCGGCCGTCGGCCACGAATTTCGCGAAGTTCTCGACGATAGTGGTCTGCGGGGTGATGGGGTAGGCAAAGAGCGCGTCCGGCTCCGCCTGACGGTAAGCCTCGGCGACCATCTGGTTGCCGTTGGCAGAGAGAACTTTGATTTCAGCCATGATTACTCCTCCCCTGCCTCGGACTCGAGCACCATCTTGATGGTGCCGAACTTGCACTCGGCAGCGCAGATGCCGCAGCCCTTGCAGTGGTCGTAGTCGATGCCGGTCATCTTGCCGTCTGCCACCAGGACGGAGGAATCCGGGCACATGACCCAGCAGATGAGGCACTGCTTGCAGGCCTCAGCGTCCCAGACGGGGCGCTCGCTGCGCCAACCACCGGTGATGTAGTCGACGGAGTTGCCGCTGTCGATATTGCAAGCGCCGAGCGGGAGCACCTTGTAGCTCTGGTTGTCGACGTTGCTCACATCCCATTTGCGTGCCATTACAACTGCACCCCCTCATATGCGCGATCGATTGCCTCCATGTTGGCGGGGACCAGTTCCTTCTTGGCGAAGCTGCCCTCGAAGTGGGCCTTGAACTCCTCCAGGGGAACGACGCCGGTCACCCTGATGACAGCGGAGACGATCGCCGCATTGGGGATATCGCGCTTGATGGTGGCCATGGCGATGCCAGATGCGTCGACCGTTGCCACGGTGATGTCGTCGGAGACGTTGAGCTTGGCCTTGGCCTCCTGAGGCGTCATCTTGGTGTTGATGATGATGAAGCCGCCGGGAAGGATGCCCTCCGCGATGTCGACCAGGGGGAGCAGCGTATCGTCGAGAACCACCACGATCTTGGGGTTGACGACGTTGTTATGCACCTCGATGGGAGTGTCGCACACACGGGTAAAGGCTTTGAGCGGCGCACCTGCGCGCTCCGGACCGTACTCAGGCATCGCCTGCATGTAGCGACCCATGGACAAGGCGGTCTCTGCAACCAGCTTGGCTGCAGTAACGGCGCCCTGGCCCGCGCGTGCATGCCAGCGAATCTCTGTCAGTTGAGACATATGCCCTCTCCTTCCTTTAGTTGTCCTCTCGGCTATATCAGAACAAGGTATCAACAAGCGGTTGAGCTGCGAAGATGAACATTCGCCAGCGGCGCGATTCTTTTGCCGAGGAATAGCGTAGGGATTGAGAGGAAAGGAGCGAGGGGGTCAGCACTCCCGCCAAGTCTGCTGTGCTGGCCATGCCACACCGTGCCCTAAGGAAACGCTCATTAAAGCAAGTATCCATTACATACGATTAACAAAACCACTGGTTACGTAGCCCATAGGCCTCGCATTAATCAGCACTTCCCCAAACAACAAGAACGCCCCTGCTCGGCCTATGCGAGCAGGGGCGTATGCATTGTGTGCTTGCCGCGTTAGTTCCTCTTCTCCAGCGCGAGCTCGACCATGAGCTTGCACAGCGGACCGAACTCGATGCCGACCTCCTTGGCGGCATCAGGCAGCAGGGAGGTTGCCGTCATGCCGGGCAAGGTGTTCGTCTCGAGGATCCACATCTCACCGCTGGGATTGCAGATGATGTCCGTGCGGGACACACCGCTGCAGCCAAGCGCCTTATGCGCTTCGACGGCGATGCGCTGGGCTTCCTTGAACTGCTCGGCAGGGATACGCGCCGGGATGATGTGCGTGCAGCCACCGGGGGCGTACTTCGCCTCGAAGTCATAGAAGGCACTGGACTCCTGGGGGACGATCTCGATAACGGGAAGCGCCTCGGGGTCCTCGTTGCCGAGGACAGCGACCGTGGTCTCGACACCCGCGACGAAGGTCTCGACCAGCAGGAGATGGTCATGCTTGAAGGCCTCGTCGATGGCGCCCTGCAAGTCCTCCTTCTTGGTCACCATGGACATGCCGATAGAGGAACCCTCGCTTGCGGGTTTGACCACGCAGTGCTCGCCCACCTGCGCAACAATGTCGTCGATGTCGTAGGCCTCGCCGCGCACCAAGGTCACGGACTGTGCCGTGGGCAGTCCGGCGGATCGGTAAATCTGCTTTGCACGGGTCTTGTCCATGGCCAGGGCGCTCGCCAAAACACCGGATCCGGTGTAAGGAAGCCTCAAGAGCTCGAGGAGGCCCTGCATGCGGCCATCCTCACCGTCGCGACCGTGAAGCGCGCAGTAAACCACGTCGGGCTTGCTGTCGATGATCTGCTGGATCATGTCATCGTCTGCGGTATCGACCTGCGTAACCGTGAAACCCATGCTCTCGAGGCCCTCGGCACAAGCGGCACCAGAGCGCAGAGAGACCTCGCGCTCACCGCTCTTTCCGCCCTTCAGAAGCGTGACCTTAACCTCTGCGGGGTTGCACGGAGTTGCTGTAATCATGATTGAGACCCTTCCCTCTGCTCGATTCATTCGTAGCTGATGGTATCTTAACCGAGCAGACCATATTTGAATCCAGCATGAAGGAAGTAGAAGCACATGCTCCCAGACATCAAGTCTCTCTCCGCCAGCCAGCTCGAGTCCCTCCTCGTTGAGAAGCTCGCACAACCGAACTTTCGCCTCAAGCAGGTTGAGCAGTGGCTTTGGCAAAAGGGCGCCTCTTCCTTTGACGACATGACCAACATCTCGAAGGACCTGCGAACCAAGCTTGCTGAGCACTACAGCTTGAGTGTTCCCACCATCGACGCCAAACAAGTCAGCCTCGACGGCACGCGCAAGTACCTCATGCGTTTTGCCGATGGCGTCGCCGTGGAGAGCGTGGGCATCCCTTCTTCTGACGGCACTCGTCTCACCGTCTGCTTCAGCACGCAGGCAGGCTGCGCGATGGGCTGCACCTTCTGCGCAACCGGCTGGGGCGGCTTTACGCGCAACCTCCACGCTGGGGAGATGTTCGATCAAGTGCGCTTGGTCGGCGAGGATTTTGGCACGCGCGTGACAAACGTCGTCGCCATGGGTCAAGGCGAGCCTTTTGCCAACTACGAGCAGACGCTTTCCGCGCTGCGTCATATGAACAGCAGCTTGGGGCTTGGTATCGGCGCACGACATATCACTGTCTCGACCTGCGGTCTCATCAAGGGTATCGAGCGCTTTGCTGACGAGCCCGAGCAGTTTACCTTGGCCATCAGCCTTCACTCAGCTGTTCAGAGCACGCGCGACAAGATCATGCCCGGTGTTGCCGGACAACCGCTTGAACAGCTGCGCGAGGCTCTTGTCGATTACTCTGCAAAAACCAGCCGTCGCCCGACTTTCGAGTATGCGCTCATGGACCAGGTAAATGACACAGATGAACATCTCGAGGCACTTATCGATTACTGCCACGGAATGCTCTGCCACGTAAACCTCATTCCTCTCAATCCAATCAAAAAGGATGAGAGCGAGGATCAACAGTATTTGATGGACCCCTCCCCTCGCATGGAGGACTTCTCCCGAGCGCTTGCTCAAAACGGTATCGAAGCCTCTATTCGAAACTCACGCGGCAGCGATATTGACGGGGCATGTGGCCAGCTCATACAGCGTTTGCAATAGCTTCAGTTTCTTATCAGGAAGCTTCAATAGCTATTTCAAGAGAGATAATCATTCTTTATCTCATACCTCCTCATACCTGAAGTATGCATTTTAGGTTGATTATTCGTGTAATTTACTCTGCTTTAATCTTCAAATTTAAGAATGAGTTTATTCTTCTATCTCGAGGGTATCTGCTTGAATAATGAATACCGATCACTTGGGTTTATTGGACCATGCATACTATTTGCAAACAGTTGTAAGGAGTATCAATGGGTATTAATGACAATCAGTCCATCGGCACTCGCCTTGACTGGGTCAACTACATGGTTTCCGTCTCGCGAAACATCGACAAGATTTCTCGCAAGGACTACAAGCTCAACATCACGCAGTCGCGAATCCTGATGTATGTCGCCACGCATGATGTGCAGCCTATCGGTAACGTCGCCACCGCTCTCTTCTTGAAAGCAAGCACGATTACCGCTTCCATGGACATCCTTGAGAAGAAGGGCTTTATTGAGCGTAGTGCCACCACCGATGACAAGCGCCATGTGTGTGTTGGCATCACTGACGCCGGCCGTGAAGTTGCTCCCCATTACATCTTCATCCTTCAGGATATCTTTGCCGATATCGCGAAAGACTTCCCTGGTGAGCGCCAGGAGCAACTATTTGAGGTAGCCAGCCACTTCATCGCAACTACCGTGTCTTACGCCGATTTTGATGCTGATGCGGAAGTGCAGTCCATCATGTCCAACCTTGACACTGGCTTGACTGAAGAAGAAATCGCCTTGCATGTTCGCAGGGCCTTTATCGTCGAGGTCATCTCCTACTTCCTCGCTCGCGCAAGCGTTTACGACCGGCAGGTTAATCTCTCTATCAATGAGGGCCGCATTATCCGCACGCTTGGCAACAACAAAAAGGGTCTGCGCCTCTCCGCTATTAGCGACTACATCTCCATCAGGCCCAATGTCGCTACTGTTTCCGTTTCCGCCTTGCTTGATAAGAACCTCGTCAAGCGCGAGGTTGACCCTTATGATCGCCGCGCTGCTTGTGTTTCACTCACCCGTGAAGGTAAGAAGCTTCTTTCTGTAAACAACCCGGGTTACTGCGTTATGTTCGATTCTTGCTTCCCCGGCCTTGCAGAACTCGATATTCACGACTTCACTGCCTAGACCTCATTAATCGCTGATTTCAAGCAGGGTCCTTTGAGAATCTCTCAAAGGACCCTGCTTTTTATATGCATCCGATAGGCGCTCTTCAATTTGAGAATCCTTGTAAAACAAAGAAGGGCGTGTGAACCGTATTCACACGCCCTTCTTTGTTTGCTTACCAGTGGATGCATTCACAATGCAACGTTTTTTAGGGGAGGGACAGGGTCCCTCCCCTACGGAGCAAGCAGCTTTCAAATCACACACAGCAAGCGCCTGCCTTCATCATTGTTTCTCTGAAACACATTCGACAACGTTACTGATTACCGCAAGGAAGCACTTATATCTGGTTCCTGATGATTCCGTAGATGCGCTGCAGGTCCTCTTCGTCCTTGAACTCGATCTCGATCTTGTTCTTGCCACCACTAGACTTCACTTTAACCGGAGCACCAAAGCGAGACTTCAGCTCTTTCGCCACAACCTTGTAGGAACGCGGAGGAGCCGGTTTGACAGGCCTCTCCAAACCCCCTGCGGCATACAGACGAGCAATAGCCTCCGCTTCACGGACGGAGAGCTTCTCCTCTGCAATCTTCTCTGCAAGTTTCATCCTCTTATCCACCTCAGGGATAGAGAGGATTGCACGCGCATGACCGGCAGAAATCTTTCCTTCGTACAGATATGCCTGGATATCCTCAGGAAGCTCAAGCAAGCGAAGCGAGTTTGCAATTGCCGAGCGGGATTTAGACACTGCCTCTGCAACCTGGGCTTGCGTCAAGTTGCCAACTTGCATCAGGTTCTTGTATCCACGCGCCTCTTCAATAGCATTCAAATCGCTTCGTTGGAGGTTTTCAATCAGAGCAACGCGAAGCGTCTCTTCCTCATTCATATCGAGGATGCGAACGGGCACCTTATCCAAACCTGCCATCTTGCACGCATGATACCTGCGTTCGCCCGCAATAATTTGATATTTACCGTCTTTAGGACGCACTAGAATAGGCTGAAGAAGCCCTTCTTTGCTAATTGAGTCTGCGAGAGCGCTCAAAGCATCTTGATCAAAATTCGATCGAGGTTGATCAGGATTAGGCATCAGCTCATCGAGGGAAAGCTCATTCTGGTCATCAACAGTAACTTTGGTGCCAGATTCCATTGTTGCTTCCTCGAAGAGAGCCCCTAGACCCTTTCCGAGACCGCCTTTTCCTTTTGCAGCCATGTTCTCTCCATGATTTCTTCTATCGATTCATGCTTATCACACGTATCGAATATATGTTCGGTTACCTAATTGCCTTATAACGCGTTATTGTCTCTTCTGCGAGCTCACGATATGCCACTGCACCCTTGCCGTTGGAATCATATTCAGTAATAGGCATTCCATATCCAGGGGCTTCACTAATACGAACCGTTCGAGGAATCTTGGTCTTGAAGACTTTCTCGCCAAAATAGTTAGTGACTTCCTCAGCAACTTGCTTAGCAAGGGAGGTTCTACCGTCAAACATGGTTATTACCACACCAAAGATCTCAAGCTTTTTGTTCAAGCGCTTCTTTACCATATTTATGGAGTCAACAATCTTCGCCAATCCCTCGAGAGCAAAGAACTCACATTGAATAGGGATAATCAACTGATCGGATGCAGTGAGCGCATTAATAGTCAACAGCCCCAGCGAGGGTGGGCAATCGATAATCACGAAGTCATATTCGTCGCGAACTTCTTCGATCGCTTCCTTAAGACGAGATTCACGAGAAATCTCCTGAACAAGCTCAGCTTCCGCACCAGCCAGGTCAATTGTCGCTGGAACCAAATCAACACCTTTGGTGTCTACATCAACAATGATCTCTTTTGTCTCGACATCATCATTAAGCAAACAATCATACGAGCTCAGTTCACATTCAGTTTTATCAAAACCAACGCCACTTGAGCTGTTTCCTTGGGGATCAAGATCAACCAACAACACTTTGAATCCCTGCTCACCAAGAGCTGCAGAGAGATTCACGGAGGTTGTTGACTTCCCTACTCCACCTTTTTGGTTGATTACTCCAAGAACCAAGCAGTCGCGATTAGGATACTTTCTTGCTACGTTACTCACGATGCTCCTTTCGATTGACCCTTTAGTGATTATACGGAGGTCTCTTTTATATAGCCATAGGACTTCTGGTAAAGAATGTTTCACGTGAAACATTCTTCTCTTGTGTTTCACGTGAAACATTCTTTACTGACAAGCTATCTATACTTTCACACCTTTGATACCGTATTCCAAACGCGGTGCGCTGATGGAAATATACTGGTTTAAGCAATACCTATAAGAAGGAATACAATCACACCCTCCGTAGACAACAATTCTGACAGTCAGACACTGTGACTGCCTCCTTTAATCAACACTCCTCTTGTTCCTATCTAATTCTCATCTCCAATTTACGGACTTAATACTATTAACCACTGCTGATTGCTCTTCATTGATCTTCTGTATTGATTTGAGTCATTCACTATTTAGCTCTATGCAGATGTGTGCAAAGCTCTTAAGTAAGAGTCGAATTCAATCCAATCTATATCAGCCTACTGAGACACAGAACTGCTTAAAGCATCTATACGTGAAATTTGATTTTGATCAAAGATGTACTGATTACTCTGATCTGAATGCAGAAGGACATTGCACCCCCCACTTCACCAATTAATCTTAAAACAGTCTGCATCAACCAATTCCTCTTCAATATTTCAGATTTACAGTCAGATCCCTCAGTTGCTCAAGTGAATTTAGAAACTTGGATGTTTCACGTGAAACATCCAACAAGAACACAGCTAACTCAACATCTTTGATTGAATGGTGAGACAAGAACAAGATAAGAAGAGATGACAACTCCATATAGCACGCAGACATATCACACTCTTTCCGTAAATACGCTATTCAACTGAACAGTAGAGCTATAGGAGATGCTAGTTCAACTTTTATTCTTTCTTGCAAGGAGACCTAAAGAGAAGAGTCGAGAACGTTTAAGCGCTCGACTATATCAACAAAGCATAATTTTCCATCAGAACAGGTTGATTTTCCCGGATATGATTTTTATCACTTCATACGTTTATTTTAGGCATACTGAGATTTTTGCTTAATATTTATAAGTATTATGTAATGTATTTTATTTATATATTATGTGCAAATCATTTGAAATTGAATGTTGACTTGACACATATAAGCGAATCAATAACTTGAGACAGAGACCTCTGACTGAGATTTCCATTAAATATCGCTCTACAGATTCTATTAGAGCAGAGAATTTACTCTAGAAAGGCAACCTAGGCACACCAGAGGCTTAAAAAGCGACGACTGATGCAAGATCTATGGGGAGGGACAGGGTCCCTCCCCTACGTAACCAACACCTTGCCAGTCATGTACTGCAGCATGATTTCAATCAATGATTCGCCAAAGTCAACACCAGCTTAATTGTAGAACATTTGTTCGAGTTTTACCTACAGTAAAGACTTAAAGCAATCCTAGACAACACAAAAGACCTGAGGGCTCTGAGGGCTCTGAGGGCTCTGAGGGCTCTGAGGGCTCTGAGGGCTCTGAGGGCTCTGAGGGCTCTGAGGGC
>CAKUES010000021.1 GCA_934646835.1 uncultured Coriobacteriales bacterium | reverse complement strand
AAGCCGAGGCTCTGGGAGAATGCCTGGGGCAGGGTGAAGATGCCATAGAAGAAGCATGCGATGATGAGCATCTTCTTGCGGCCGATCTTGTCGGACAGGATGCCACCGCAAGCGCCACCGAGAACCATGCCGAGCAGGCCCCACGTGGTGAGGGAGCCCATTGCTGCAGAGTCGACGACAGCCTTGCCGGTGCTCCAGTCAATCATGTTGAAGGAAGCGGCAAGGTAGGTGTTGGTGGAGTTGACGACCATGAAGTCATAGCCGTCGAAGATGTTTGCCAGACCCAGCAGGACGAACATCAGCCAGGTGTGACCATTGATACCGAAGGAGTCGATGACCTCCGATACCGTGAACTCTTTGGATTCGCTCATTGAAATCCCTCCTTAGGATGCACACAAAGTTGCGTGAGCGATTTTACAAAACGCGTGCCAAGCAGAAGCACGCCTTTCAAATATGAACGCATCGCCGTTTGTTAATTCGCCCTGGTTCCCCAACCAGGGCGAATCGACGACTACTGCGCGTCTTTTTCTAAGAGTTCCTTTTTCCTGAGCTGGCACAGAAGCACAGGCTTGCCTTCATGGAGACGGTACTGACGATAACCGCAGTTACCGTAGCCACTGCAAGCACGACACTTCATGTCATCGATGGTGTAACCCCCAAGTTCCTCCGGATCAAGCTCGAAGTTAACTTTTTTACGTTCAGACACGGTTAACACTCACCTTTGTTTGCTCAGACTAAGAGTTAGACACACAGTACTTGGCATCCATAAATGGAAGCAAAATTACATACCAGGAGCCTTGGGGGCACCGGGAGCTGCGGGAGCACCGGGAGCCTTGGGGGCACCGGGAGCTGCAGGTGCGCCAGGAGCGCCAGCAGGAGCAGCACCAGCGGCGGGGCCGTCCTCGAAGCCGCCCTCCTTCTTCATTGCAGCCATATCCTCGTCAGAGAAGGTGGTCTTGCACTTGGGGCACTTCTTCAGAATGGTGTTGCCCATGATGGGCACCTTGAAGCCGCAGTGGGGGCAATGGATGTCGATCTCGACACCAGCAGGCCTAAAGCACATAGTATTACTCCTTTGTTTTGCGCCTTCTACCTCTTGAAGAAGGCTATCCAACCCTCAAAGACATGCATGCGAACCCAGACACTAAAGATCGTATCCATGTCTTTCAACAACACGCAAAAAACACACATGGTTTTTTGCATGCCTTGCTATTGTGGCATTTTTTCAAGGCGAGGAAAACGATTTTTAGGGAATTTTTAGCCACTTACAGAAATGTTCATATTTTTGATGATTTGACTTCTCAAAAAGCCCCGCATGTGTTTAGTGGATGCCCTCCTATTATTCTTTAGATAGATTGTCATAGGTTACGATGTATCCATATTCGCGCGAATTTGCTCGATATCCTGTAGACTTGCGTGTCACAACATGCATTTTTCACGACCAGGAGGGGAAGTCGTAATGGGGAAGAAATCCGGTAACAAGGGCCCTGCCCGCAAGCACATCCACATGGCAGCGCAGGCACGCAAGGAACGCAGGCAGCACCTCTACTACCTGCTGATCGCCGTGCTCGGCGGCATCCTCGCCTGGTGCGTTGTCTCCTTCACCCCGATCAACGACCACAGCATGGTCGCATCCGTCCTGATCTTTGGCGGCGCGATCATCTTGGTCATCGTCATCGGCGAGGTGGGTGTGCGCTACTCGCGCTACAACAACGAGTACAAGCGCCTGCTCAACGAGTACGGGATCACAGAGGAGCAGGTCAAGGGGTTCATGAAGAACAACAAGTAGCCCGCATGGGTGCAGGAAGGGCCGGCTGGAGATTTCCAGCCGGCCCTTTTGTGTTGTCAGGGGACGTTTGCTTTCACTGGGCTGGACATAGCGTGGGATATGGGGAGGGACAGGGTCCCTCCCCTACGTAGGGCTTGGGACTCATCGGTGCTGACGCACGGCCAAACTTCCCTTGCAGCTGTGGCGCCGACTTCGTCTGGCGCCTACGTGGGGCTTGGGCCCCATCGGTGCTGACGCAACGGCACGATGAGCCTTGAAAAGGTATCGCGTCAGCGACGTTGAGCTCCAAGGTCCACGTAGGCGCCAGACGAAGTCGGCGCCATAGGTTTCAAAGAGCAGGCAAACACCGGCGCAGCATCAAAAGCGACACCACAACAACAAAAAAGAGGGCCGGAAGACCGGCCCTCTTTTTCATCGTCGTTGAGCGAGATTACTCGACGACGGTGACGATGGCGTTCTTGACGAGGTCGCGGGCGACCATGTCCTGACGGACGAGCTTGCGCAGGTCTGCCATGCGCTCGGCGTCCTCCCAAGCGGCGCGGACGGCGATGGCGTCCTTCTCCTTGGCGAGGGTCTTGTTGATCTCCTCGTCGGTGACCTCCATGCCCTTCTCCGTGAAGTAGGCCTCGATGGCAACGTCGAGAGCAGCGCGGTGACCAGCCTCGTTCAGGATGTGGTTGGTGATCTGCTCCTTCTGCACGTTGTTGTTGAGCAGCCAGTCAGAGAGGTTGGTGTTGTTCTTCTCGAGGCTCTGCATGAACTCGCGCATGACGTCCTCATGAATGACCTTGAGGAAGTACTCGGGAACCTGGCCCTCGATGCGGTTGACGAGCTGCTCCATGCAACGCTCGATCATCATGTCGGGGAGGATGTCGCGCTTGTCCTTCTCCAGCGCCATCCTGACGGATTTGCGCAGGGTCTCGACGTCCTCGCTGCCGAGCTTCTGGGCGAACTCGTCGTTAAGCTCGGGGACGATGATCTTGCGGAAGGAGTTGACCTTAACCTTGGCATGCAGCTTGCCGTCGCCAAACTCAGGGCGCTTCTCGTCTGCGGGGACCTCGAAGTCGAACTCGATCTCATCGCCGGCCTTGGCGCCAACGACTTGCTCGTCGAAGCTTTCCGGCATGGTGCCCTCGCCCAGACCAACCATGCGATCGACATCGGACAGGCCACGGATGGGCGTGCCGTCTGCCTTGGTGCAGGTCATCGTGACGTTGACGTAGTCACCCATCTCGGCGACGTGGTCCTCGTCCGTGATGTTCTGGAAGGTGTGGTAGTAGTCGCGCAGGCTGTCGATGTGCTCCTCGATCTCCTTGTCGGTGACCTCGTCGGGCGGCATCTCGATGGAGACGGGGCCGTAGTCGGTCAGCTTGACGACGGGAGGCACGGGGCCGGAAACGGTGAAGGTGAAGGGCTTGCCGTCTTCCGGGATCGCGTCGACGTTGAAGGAGGGCTCGCCAACAAAGAGGACGTCTGCAGCGTCCAGGCAGCCAAAGGCATGGCCGTTGATGACCTTCTCTGCAACGCCGCCCATAGCAGCCTCATGGCCGCCAACGCCCTGCTCAAGGACGTTGCGGGGCGCCTTGCCCTTGCGGAAACCGGGGATTTCCATCTTGCGAAGCTCGCCGAAGTACTCCTTGACCGCAGCGTCGACTTCCTCTGCAGAGGCAGTCATGGTGACGACGATCTCGCGCTTCTCGCCGTCCTCCTCGAAAACCTTGCTCGTGATCTCCATCTGTTCCCCCTCTAGTGGATATCGTTTAGAACCATACGGAATTATCGCGTATAGCGATGAATTGTACCCCAGTCCGCGACTTCGCAGGCGCACCAGATGCAAAGAGGGGCGAAATAAGCAATGCCCCGGGGAGTTGCGACGCTTCCCGGGGCATTTGGATTGAGCGTGAACTGAGAGGTATCGCTACTTCAAGATGTCCACGCCGAGATTGGATTTGATCCACTTGGCGACGTTGGGGCAGTTGCCCTCGTACAGGTCGATGTCCACGCTGCGATAGCTGTCCCCTACCTGCGCGCCTGCGTACAGGTTGCCAACATAGAAGCCCGTCGAGCTCTCGTAGGCTTTGCCCAGACCGTGCTCCTCGACGTCTTTCATGACGGCATTTTGGATGAAGTCGCGCATCTGCTTCTTGCTAGTAAGGGAAACGGAACCGTCTTGCTCGTCGCCGTAGCTAAGACCGATGTTGATCGGCCAGGCGTCCTCGTCTAGCAGCAACGAGAGGCGGTCCATCACGCCTTCCTCGCCGTCACAGACCTTGCACAGGCTGCTGTAGACCTTGTTGGCGGCCTTGATCATGTCGACGTTGTCGGGAACGGCAAAGCTCTCATCGCCGCCATAGAGGTAGAACGCATAGCTGCGCTCGACGACCTTGCCGCTCTTGAGCTTGTAGCTGATGCCGACGGTATCGCCGTAGCCGGTGTTGCCGAGGTCCTCGAAACCGAGGATCTCCTCATGCTTTTGGGCGACAGCCTCGATGTTGTCCTCGGACTTGAGCGTCGTCACGGTGCCATTGACGTCCACCGTCACGGACTCGACCTCGCTAGCCTGGGGCACATAGCGCTGCACGCCCAAGACATCGGCCGAGCAACCCGCGATGAAGAGCACGCAGGCGACGCCGACGGCAAGGCCCAGCTTCCAGCAGCGCTTGAAGATTCCCGCGCTACCGCCGACGAGGCCCTCGCCAAAGAAAACGCCGAGGAAGCCGCCCAAGAAGGTGGTCACGGCAAGGACAACGCGCTGGTTGATACTCAAGGCCTCACCCAGCTGTTCGCTGGAGAAAGCCATGCAGAAGACCGTGATGATCGCGATGAGCGAGGCCAGGCCGATACCGGTCACGACCCTTGCCACGACGCTGAGGCCCTTGAAGACCACGGCGTTGCCAGCGCCCTCGAGGTCGCGGCGCTTGTTGAGGGCGATGGCGAGCACGAGGAGCACGGCCGCCACGGCAATGTAGATCAGCAGGGCGCCCCAGCCGATCTGCGACAAGGTCGCCCACATCTCCGCGCGAGGCGAGAGCACGTAGTAGCCCATGCCCAGAAGCGGAGAGGCCCACAGCGCCACGGGGACCTCCGCCAGCAACTCCACACCCCACATGCAGGAACCCGCGATGCCGCGCAAGACGAGCTCGAGCAAGGGGACGAAGAACAGCACGAGCAGGTAGAGGTAGTAGGCTGCGGTCTTGGTGCCCGCGAGCATCGCGCAGAAGGCAGCGACGCTGTAGAACACGAAGGTGAAGCCCACCGTGAGCGCGAGCCAGGTCAGGCAGTACTTGATGCCAATGGGCGGGATCGCAAGCGCCATCAGTGAGACGATCGCGAACACCGCGAGCTCGATGACGAGCAGGGGCAGCAGGCCCGACAGATACGAGGTCGCAAACAGCGAGATGCGCTTGATGGGCAGCGAGCCGCTGAAGAGCGCCGCCTCGCGGTTGAAGGCGTAGTCGAACACGCAGATAGCGGAGGCGATGCCGGCGATGGCCGTGCCGATGAGGCCGCCGACGTACTCGAGGGACCAACCTGTGTAGAACATCTCCTCGTTGGGGAGGGAGACATGCGCCGCGTTAGGGGCCAAGATAGCCAGCGGGAGCACGAGGAAGACCAACCATGCGGCGGCAAAGGCGACCCACAGCGGGATGTGACGGCCGATGTGGCTGGAGAGCAGGCCCTTGCTAATCAGCAAAGATCTCATGGTTGACACCTCCCAACTCGTAGATGAAGACCTCTTCCAGGGAAAGGGGCAAGATGTTGATGAACACGGGATCGAACTGCTCGAAGGCAGCCTCGACCTTCTCTGCGGAACCCTTAACCACGAGCGTGAACAGGCGGTTTTGGCGCTCCTCGTGCAGGATCGCGAAATCCTGCGGGTAGACGAGCTTGTTGTCCGCAAAGGCGACCTGGACTTTGACGAAGTTGTCCTGCAGCTCGCTGAGCGTGCGCTCGAGGTGCATGCGGCCGGCCTCCATGATGCCGACGTAATCGCAGACATCCGTGAGCTCGCGCAGGTTGTGCGAGGACGTGACAACCGTCATGCCGCGCTCTGCGACCTCTGCCATGACCACGCTCCAAACCTTGTGACGGGCGGCGGGGTCAAGGCCGTCGACGGGCTCGTCAAGCAGGAGGATGTCCGGGCGCTGCGACAGCGTGATCCAGAAGGCGACCTGCTTCTTCATGCCCTTCGAAAGGGACTTCATCGGCAGCTTGGGGTCGATGTCGAACAGCGGTGCAAGCTGGTTGAAGCGCTGCTCGTCAAAGCCCGTGTACAGCGAGGCATAGAGGTCGTGCATGTCTTGGACCTTGGCCTGCGCATGGTAGTAGAAATCGCTGGGAATCGTCGCGATCTTGCTTTTGAGGCGAACGTTTTCAAAGATGGGCTCGCCCTCGACGAGGACGTCGCCTTCCTGAGCCCTCATCGCCCCGTTGATGTGCTGCAAGACCGTAGTCTTGCCGGCGCCGTTGGGACCAACGAGGCCATAGATGATGCCTTCCGGGACGTTCATGTCGAGACCGTCCAAGGCGCGAGCCTTGCCGTAAGTCTTGACGAGTCCCTTGACCTCGATCTTCACAGGGCACCTCCCTTTCCTATCCTTGCGGTGAGCTCGTCAGCGCTGCAACCCAAGCCAAGCAACTCCGCAGTCACTTGGTCGAACTGGGCCAGCAGCTCATCGCGACGCAGGCTCGACATGTCGCCGAGCTCTGCGACGAAGCTCCCCTTGCCAGCTGCGGAGTAGGTGAAACCCGCAGACTCAAGCTCGCGATAGGCGCGCTGGATGGTGTTGGGGTTGATCGCCAGTTGCGACGCTAGCGACCTGACGGAGGGAAGCTTCTCGTCCGGTGCCATGACGCCCGCGACGATGAGCTTCTTGAACTCGTCCACCACCTGCTCGTACAGCGGCTTGGGATTCCTCGAATCGATGCTGATCATCTGCCCACCTCCCTTCTTGTGAATCTGTAGACCGTACTAGTGTATTAATACGTTTAGTACAGTACAGCAATACACTTGGTACAGTCAATACAGTTAGTACAGTTTGAAGGGAAAATTAAGAAATAGGGTTGAGCGGGATGAGTCGTGACACCTTTTGGACACACTTTGTGCCAGTGACATTGTGTGTCACGCAGGAGACTCGGAGAAACCGGCGACCCTATGACGTGACACACAATGTCACTGGCACAAAGTGTGTCACGGTTCCCCAATCGGCCCTCCCCTACAGCGGCATGATGCCGATGTGCTCGGCCAGGATCTTGAGGCCGATCAGGATGAGGACGACGCCGCCGACTACGGTCGCGGTGCGCTCGTAGCGCGCACCAAAGCGGTTGCCTACAGCCACACCAACGAGCGAGAGGACGAAGGTCGTCACGCCGATGATGCCGACAGCCACCCAGATGTTGACCTCGAGGAAAGCAAAGGTGATGCCCACCGCGAGGGCGTCGATGCTCGTGGCGACGGCGAGCATCAAAAGCTCCTTGAGGTCGAGCTTGTCCTCTGCAGCCGCGGCGCCCTCCCCGTCATCACCGTGGAAGGCATCCCAGAGCATCTTGCCACCGATGAAAGCCAGCAGCGCGAATGCAATCCAATGGTCGACAGGACTCACGTACTCGGCAAACTGACTGCCAAGGAAGTAACCCACCAGGGGCATCAGCGCCTGGAAGCCGCCAAAGAACAAGGCGATGACGAGCGAGTGGCGGTAGTTGATGCGGCTCATGCCCAAGCCCTTGCAGATGGCCACAGCAAACGCGTCCATCGACAGGCCGACGCCGATCAAAAACAGGTCGACAACACCCATGCCCGCTATCCCTGGTGCGCGACCACTGCCGATGCGGTGGTCTCAGCCGTAGCTGCAGATGCAGGAGCTGCGCCGACAGCTGCAGATTTGCCACTCTCTGCCGCGCACTCGGCCTCAAAGCGCTTGAGGTTGGTGCCGTAACGCATCTGGATGAGCTCGAGGATAAAGGCAAAGACCATCGAGAAGTAGACCATGACCTTCTCCATGTGCATGCCCAGGACCTCGATATGGGAATTGATGCCAAAGCTGTCGAGGACGAGCAGCACGCCGATGACGGTGATAAAGACGAGTGCGAGGATCTTCATCTCCGTGTGTTTGTTGATGAAGTCGGAGATCTGGTCGATGAAGACCATCATGAGGACGATGGCGATCATGACGGCGAGAATCATGACGATGAGGTGCTCGGCCAAGCCGACTGCGGTGATGACGGAGTCGATGGAGAAGACGACGTCCATGACCATGATGGTGGCCACTGCCTGGCCAAGGCCGATGCGCTTCATGACGCCGCCTTCGGCGTGACCGCTCTTGGCCTTCTCGTACTCGTCGCGCTCCTCCTCGAGACCGAGCACGCCGCGGACTTCGACGATTCCCTTGTAGATGAGGTAGGCGCCACCCGCGAGCAGGATGAGGTCGCGCACGCTGAAGCCGTGGCCGGTGATGAAGAACAGCGGGTTTACCAAGTGCACCAGGTACGAGGCAAAGCACAGGAAAATGCAGCGCGAGACCAGCGCGCCGGCAAGGCCGAGCTTGCGGCCGATATGCTGCTTGTCCTCCGGAAGGCGGTTCGATGTGATGGTGATGAAGACGATGTTGTCGACGCCGAGCACGATCTCCAGGAACGTAAGCGTGACGAGGCTGATCAGAGCCTCCGGTGTCATCAGGGCCATCAAGTCCATGTTTCTCTCCTCTCAAAAGAAAAGACTCACGGTGCAAGCCGGCCGCACTGCGGTCAGATTGCACCGTGAGTCTCGTTGATTAAGGCACGCCAGACGCTAAGGTCGAGGTTGTTGACGTGTCACGCGCTATTGCGCGCCACTACTCCCCCATCGGGCTTGGTTATTGTACACACGCGCCGGCGCAAGTCAGCCAACGGAAAGATGACAGTTTAGCGGCGGTTGAGCAGGAAGCACGCGAGCACCCAATATGTACCAGTGACAAGTTGGATGCCGGCTCCAAGCAGAAGGCTTGCTTCGACGAAGATTAATGGCGCTTTAACGCATGTCACGCTACCCTATACGTTATCATGAGACGAGTGATAGGCTCATCATTTGAGTCAATGATTGGCACTTATTACTACGAGGAAATCCCTGCATGGTTGAAGCCACTCACATCCTCATAGTCGACGACGCGGAGCTCAACCGCGAGTTGCTCAAGGCAATGCTCGAAGACGACAACATCTTTATCTCGGAGGCTGAAAACGGCCAGGAGGCCATCGAGCTCATCATGGCCGCCCCTAAACCGTACGACCTGCTGCTCCTCGACATCAACATGCCCATCATCGACGGCTTTGGCGTGCTCAAGTTCATGCACGAGAAGAACCTGACGGAGGACACCCCCGTCATCATGATCTCCGCGGAAAACGCCACGGACTTCATGGACCTCGCCTTCAGCCTGGGCGCGACGGACTACATCCCCCGTCCCTTCGACGCCAACGTCGTCCAGCGCCGCGTGCGCAACACCATCGCGCTCACCCGCAAGCAGCGCGCCGTCTCTGCGCAGCTGCGCGACGCCAACATGCGCTACATGGACACGATCAAGCGCATATCCGACGACATCGTCTTCTACATCCACCTCGACCTCGACGACGACAGCTTCCGCGCGAGCGAGGACACGGAGCGCTACCTGTCGCGCTTCGAGCTCGACGGAAGCATCGACAATATGATCGCCAGGCTCTTCGAGCTCATCCCGCAAGAGGAGGCGCGCTCCCGCGCCATCGAGCTCTTCAACCGCGAGAGCCTGCTGCAATCCCACGAGGCGGGACAAGACACCGTTGCCCTCGAGCACGACTACATCGCCGGCGACGGCAAGCGCCTCAAGCTCGCCACCACCGTTGGTATCACAAACAACCCCATCACCGGCGACCTTGAGGCGATCATCTACTCCGTCGACGTCTCGCGCGCCTACATCGGGCAGCGCATGGAAGCACTGCTCTACGAGAGCGCATACGACGGCATCGGCGTTATCAACAGGCGCACGCACATCTTCAAGACCTACAACGCCATCGACAACGACGCTTTCGCGGCGTTTTCCAAGCGCTACGACAATTGCGATTACCAAGACTGCCTCGAACGCGGAGCGGAGACCGTCATCCTCGAGCAAGACAGTGCCTTCTTCCTCGAAAACGCCGCCTTCGACAACGTGGTCCGCGAGCTTGAGGACAAAGAGGTGTTTTTCTTCGTCGTGCGCTCCAAAACCGCAGCCGGCAAGAGAAGCCGCTACTCCTACCGCTACCTCGACGACTCACACGAGGACATCATCCTTGCGGTCGAGGACTGCACGAGGTCAAGCGAGACCGACAACCTCACCGGCGGCCTGAACCGCAGCGGCTTCGAGAACGCCGTGAGCATGTACCTTGCGTCGAGGAGGCAAATCGACATCCCGCTGTCCATACTCTGCATCAACATCCGCGGCTTCAAGGCCGTCAACGACCTCTTTGGCCGCGAGAACGGCGACGCAGTCCTGCGCCAGTTTGCCAAGCACCTAGAGGAGTCTCCCCTCAAGCCATACATAGTGGCACGCACGGAAGGCGACTCGTTTTTCTGCCTCGTTAGGCGCGAGCCTTTGACCGACGCTGCTATCAAGGACGCCTTGGGCTACTCGATGAGACTCGAGGGCAACAAGACCCTCGACATCCGCGCCCGCTGCGGCATCTACAACATCCATGACCGTGCACTCAACGTGACCTCGATGTGCGACTACGCTGCCGCCGCACTGGGCTCGATCCAAAACGAGTTTGCCACGCCCTACGCGGTCTTCAACACCGATATGTTCGGCTCCTACCTCGAGCACGAGCGCCTGCTCAACCACATCGACGCCGCGATCGAGGCCGAGGAGTTCATCCCCTACTACCAGCCCATCGTCGACGCCAGGACGCACGGGCTCGTGAGCGCGGAGGCGCTGGTGCGCTGGAAGAGCGCGGAGCTGGGCATGATCTCTCCCGGCAGCTTCATCCCCGCACTCGAGAAGAGCGGGCAGATCTCCCAAGTCGACTTGCTGATCGCGCGCTCCGTACAGCGCATGCTCGAGAAGCGCCATGCAAGCGGCCGGCACATCGTGCCGGTATCCACCAACCTGTCGCGCATGGACTTCTACGACAAGGAGATGATAGCCGCCCTGCTCGCCGACACCGCGAATGCGAGCGTCCCCACATCCTACCTGCGCAAAGAACTGACGGAATCCTCCTACGTGGCCTTCACGGAGTCGCAGAGCAAGGTCTTGGCAGAGCTCATGGACCTGGGCGTGCCCGTCTTGCTCGACGATTTTGGCACCGGCGCGTCTTCCGTCAGCACCGTGCGCGATTTCGAGTTCTCCGTTATCAAGATCGACATGGGCTTCACGAGGGCGATTGGCGAGAGCCCCAAAAGCGATGCGTTGCTGCGCTCGATCGTGGCCATGGCGCATGCCCTGGGCCTCAAGACGGTGGCCGAAGGCGTCGAGACGCAAGAACAACTCGACTTCCTGGTGGACTGCGACTGCGATTGCATCCAGGGCTATTACTTCAGCAGGCCCCTGCCACAAGAGGACTTCGAGCGCCTGCTCGACGCGGATTCCATCGACTGGAGCACAGTCTAGGGGGAGATGCGATGACATACTCGCCTGCGGTCGAACGTTATCCCAAAGCTGCCGTCGTGACACACTTTGTGCCAGTGACAATGTGTGTCATGCAGAAGACTTGGGGATTTCCTGCGACTCTATGGCATGACACACATTGTCACTGGCACAAAGTGTGTCACGAATGCCCTGCCGACGGGGGCACGGCAAACCGATGGCGGAGCGCCCTGCCGGCCCTAACCTGAGCGCAATATCCGAGTGATATAGTCGCAATAATCCAAACGACAGCTGCAAAACGCGAAGAGGGCGCCCATGTCGAAAACCACCGCAGAAACCATCGTCTACCCCGTTTACAAGGGGCTCTACGTCAACCTGACCAACCGCTGCAGCTGCGCATGCGACTTCTGCATCCGCCAGATGGCAACCGGCGTCGGCGCCGACGGCAACGGCGACGACAACGTCTTGTGGCTCGACCACGAGCCGAGCTTCGAGGAGGTCATGGCAGCTTTCGACGAGCAGGACATGAGCCTCTACGAGGAAGTCGTCTTCTGCGGCTACGGCGAGCCCACCTGCGCGCTCGAGGTCCTCAAGCAGGTCGCGGCAGAGGTCAAGCGCCGCTACCAGCTGCCCGTGCGCATCAATACCAACGGCCAAGGCTGCCTCATCAACGAGCGCGACATCTGCCCGGAGCTCGCTGGCCTCGTCGACACGGTCTCCATCAGCCTCAACGCGCCCACGGCGCAGCGCTACCAGGCCGTCGTCCACAGCAGGTTTGGCGAGGCGGCTTTCGACGCGATGCTCGACTTCACGCGCGAGGTGAGCGCCTACGTCCCCAACGTCGTGCTGACCACCGTCGACACGACCATCAGCCACGAGGACGAGGCCCAATGCCAGAAGATCTGCGACGAGTTGGGAGTGCGCTACCGTATCAGGGCCTTCGCAGATGCATAGCCCGCGCGTGAACCGCCAGGTCAAAGGCTTCATGCTGGTCTTTCTCGCCGGCATCCTCTGGGGCTTGATCGGGCCTTTGGTCAAGGTCATGGGAGCACTTGGCAGCTCGGTCATGCTCACGGCGTTTCTGCGCATGGCGCTCTCGTTTGCGATGATGCTCGTCGTGGTCCTCGTGTTCAAGGGACCGCGCGCCCTCAAGATCGGCCGTCGCAGCCTCTTGGCCTGCATCGGGCTCGGGCTTGTGGGCTTTGCGCTCCTCACCACCGCGTACAACACCTCGATCATGCTCTCCGGCGTCACCACTGCTGTGGTGCTCCTTAACACCGCCCCCGCTTTTGGTGCCGTAGCTAGCGTCATCGTCTTCAAAGAAAAGGTGACCTTGCGACGCGGCATCCTCTACACCTTGTGCGTACTGGGCTGCATGCTGGTGGCGACGGGCGGCAAGATGCTCGACACCTCGAGCATCATCGGCGTGCTGTGCGGTCTGCTCTCGGGCGTCTGCTACTCGCTGACCCCTGTCTTCGCGCGCCTGGCCGGCGATGACGGGGATCCCTACACCCTCAACCTCTACAGCTTCCTGTTCGCGTCGATCGCGACGCTTCCCTTCGCCCATCCCTGGACCGAGGTCGAGCTGCTGCTCGACCCCCAGATGATCATTGCCGCCGTCCTGCTTGCTGCGCTGCCCTCCGTGCTCGCTTACCTGCTCTACTACCGCGGCGTGGAGCTCATCACAGAGATCAACCTCGTCCCCGTCTTTGGGACGACGGAACTCATCGTGGGAAGCCTGCTTGGCGTGGCGTTCTTTGGGGATGTCATCAACACTGCCAGCGGTGTGGGCATATTCATCGTGCTCGCCACCATCGTCGCGTTGGGCGTGAGCGAGCGCGAGGACGTGACACCTGCAGAGGCAGGCATCGAAGCAGGCGAGGCGAAGGTCTGAGGGACCGTCTCGTCAATTCAATTGACGATGCGTGTCAAAAACGATGCCGAAGTGAGTAACCTGATTGGGATTTGCAAGGTAGCTGCCAAATGATGCATTGCAAAAACGCAGGTCAGGAGCCTACGCGGCAAGAGGCTACTAGCAAAATCACCTGAAGGTTACTCACTTCGGCATCGTTTTTGACATATATCACCTGTTGAAGTCTTTTGAACAGCTAAGGCACAGCCAATGAACCCATCTCACCTGCCCAACACGCTTAGAAATCCCCTCCGTTGCCCCTCCCCCAGACTCTATGCTGAAAAACCCTGCGAAGTGAGCGGCAAAACCAAGACCGTGTGAGTAGAAAGGATGATGCTGCTTTTAAATCCGCTGGTCAGAGGCATGCAGCTGCCAAGTCTACTTACCCTCGCCCCGTTTTGCCGCTCACTTCGCGCCGTTTTTCAACATAGGTCGTCCGTTTAAATGTCTTTTAGCCAGAATCGGCTCAATGCGAGCGTAAAGACAAGCGGGCCCCCGATTGATTAACTCAAAAGACTCCTCTCCAACGCCTTGTATCGAAAAGTCCCGCGAAGTGAGCCTATAGATTGAACAAGACCGATTAGAGACCCCCTCCAAAAACGGAAACCCGCAGGTCACAGGCCTGCGGGCTTCCTGCCTACTTGAGCTGCAGCGAATTATAGGCTCACTTCGTGGCTTTTTCGTCACCAGGCGGTGGAAAGGCGACCCTACTCCTCTTCCAGCCCGTCGAGGAAGCTGTCGATTGCCGCGTTGACCGCATCGGGGCAGTCGACGTTGGCATTGTGGCCGGCTCCTTCGATCCAGTGCAGGGGGATATTGGTCTTTTGCGACCAGCGGCGACTGAGGCGTTTGGTGAAACCGGCGGCATCCCTTGTCCCGCAGATGATGATCGCGGGGCAGCAAACCTTGAAGCGGCGCTCGGACTCGATGGCGGTGGCGATTGCCTTGTAACCATGGGAGACAAGGTCGACGTAGTCGTCTTTGGTGAAGGAAGACATCATGTCACGCATGAGCGCACGGCCGTGCTCGGTCTCCGAGACGCCGGTCGAGCCCATGTTGAGCAAGAAGCGCCAGGGAATGGGCGCGTACAGCGCGCGGGTATGGCGCAAGAACGAGAGCTCCCAATCCGCGTAGTACTTCATCTTGAGCGGGGCGGAGTCGATGGCGACAAAGCCCGAGACCTCGCCGGGGAAGATCTCCATGTAGACCTGTGCAAGGAAGCCGCCCATGGACTGGCCAATAAGGATCGGGTAGGCAAAACCCTCCTCGGCGAGGATCTCATGCAACAGGTAGGATTTGTCATCGAGCGACCATACGAGGTCGTAGGGCCTGGATGCGCCATGGGACGGAGGATCCCAGACAAAGCAGTTTGCTTTGCTGGCGAAGTAGGCTATTTGCGCTTCGAAAAGGCGATGATCGGCGGTAAGACCGGGGAGGAACACCAGATACGGGGCGTCTTCCCGGTGGGGTGAAATCCAATAGCGCACCGTTCCCGAGAGCGTGCGCAGCTCCTTAGGTGTCAGGCAACTACACGGGCCACCGTCGTCCATCATGTCTCCTCTCCTCGTTTTTAGCTAGGGGAGATTATACGTCATGTTGCAAAAAGGTCACGTACGGCAACAGGCAATGTCTGGGCGAGGCCGCCGCCAGCAGGCGATGCCGCTACGCGAGGACGCCTTGGGCCTTGATGGCGTCGACGACGGCGACATCGGCGGGCAGCCAGTCGACGGAGTCGAGCTCAGAGGCGGTGAGCCACTTGGCAGCGCTGTGCTCGAGCAGCTCGAGATGGCCCTGGGCGACGTGGCAGACATAGCAGCGCATGCTCAGATGGAAGCTGGGGTAGTCGTACTCGACCGTCGTGAGGTAGCTGTCGACCTCGATGATGGCCTCGAGCTCCTCGTGGATCTCGCGGATGATGGCCTGCTCTGGGGTCTCCCCGGCCTCGACCTTGCCGCCGGGGAACTCCCAACCGCCTTTGAAGTCGCCGTAGCCACGCTGGGTGGCGAGTATCGCGTCTTCGCGCTTGATAACGGCGGCAACAACATCAACGGTCTTCATCGGCTGGCTCCTCGAGGTTTTGGGTCTGAAGCTGAGGCGCGCGTGGCCAGGCGCAAGCCCGGGCGCACACGGCACAGCCTTCGATTCTAGCCCGAAGCCGGCGCGAGGGCCAGATCACGCACGCAAAACCTGCGCGCGGGAAGCTGTGTCACACCCCCTGCCTATCATGCGAACATGCGTTCGCGATTAATCGGCAAGCAGCCAGGAAAACGCTGACTAGAGCAAGTCCCCGCTGCGTGCGATTGACAAAACCGCTGATCACGTAGGGGAGGGACCCTGTCCCTCCCCTTAAACCTTGCATCAATCAGCGTTTCCCCAAGAAGGAGGTGATGAGCATGGGCAAGAGCGGAGAGGTTCGGCAGAAGGTGTACGTGGAGGTTATCGCACTGCACAAGAAGGATGGCACGTGCGAGCCCATGTTCGTCACCTACAAAGACGGCAGGACCTTCCGCGTCGACCGCGTGCTCGATCGCAGGAGGGCGGCCGGACGCCACACCGGGGCCGTCGGACTGCGCTATAGCGTGGAGATAGGCTCGACGAGGACCTTCCTCTTCTTTGAGAACCCGCGTTGGTTCGTCGAGGGTATCGTGGAGGTGCTGGACGAGAGATGATGATGGGCAGATTGGCACTGCACACATGGCTGCGGCGATACCGGCGGCAATTGTGCCTGCAAAAAAAGAACGCGCAACGGGTCGCTGAATCCCGTTGCGCGTTCGAGGCCGAGTACACGGTAATCAAAGCAGCTGACTCTACCGTGAGAGGCGCTTTACGTCCGTCCCCTACGGACAACACGCCTGGCCACCGCTCAGTGCTCGCAAAGGCACTTGTCCAACGTCCCAGCCACAAAACCGCAGGGGTCTGCAATCCCCAGTCGGTCCTCTGTAGCGGTCCAGATTCCCTGCGCGGCGTTCATGGACTCTGTCAGTTTGCTGCAGTTGCTTCCAGATGTTTGTCAATAGTTGACCAATCTATGCGGCGCCCCTCAGCACCTCATCTGAAAGCCCGCACGCACCAATTTGTCCGCGAACGGCTTGAAACGTCATAGGCTATTACCAGCATCTATAGTTTGCAGCCTTTCCATAGACCAGTACAATGTAATTCAATCCGATATTTAGCTCCAAAGCTTTGGAGTTTTTTACAAAGAGTTTGGGACAGTATATGAGCGAGGAAATAACTGGCATTTCATCGGCAACAAAGCTGCGTGACGGAGAGCGTAGCGGTTCCGACAAAGAGCGCCTCGAGTTGGAAGGGTCGCTCGCACTGTACAAAGCAGCGCTTTCCAACAAGGGAATCCAGCGTGTTCTGGACACCGCGATGGAAGTCCTTGGCAACCCTGTGATCTTTGTAGACAACAAGCTCAGGATGCTCGGCCATGCAGAGCCCAAAGGTTTTGACGACCCGCTTTTCACAGAGGTGTTCCTGACGGGAGATCAGTGTTCGCCTGACCTCATGAGAAAGACCATCCAGCCTGACACCACGGATTACGTGAAGGTCTTCTACAGCGAGAAGGCAGAGATCCTCCATGACGACTTCTTGAAGTGGCGTTATATCTCGCTGGGCGTCAGGAGGAACGAGCAACCGATCGGCTTTTGCTCGGTGACGGAGGCGTGCCGCAAGTTCCAGGGTTTCGAGCCTACAATCATCGAGAACCTTCGCAACATCCTCTCCCATGCGTCGAGCATGGAGAACGCCACGTCGGAGACGGACCAGCCCCAGTACGACCTCTTCATCGAGAACATACTCAGCAACACTATTGGCAAGGAGGACATCGAGCGCCGTTGTGCGCAGCTGGGCCTTGCGAGCAACCAGCCGAGGCGCTGCATCGTCGCAAGGAGCACCAATCTGCGCCAAAACAAGCAGCTCTACATCCCCTACGTGAAGGAGCGCATCCGCGCGGCTGTGCCGTCGTGCATCTGCATGTCGTTTGGCAGCGAGTTCGTCATTCTGGTCGACGAGCCGGAGATACGCGAGCGCCAGCACGACATCACGATGACCGCAGAGAAGGTGCTGAAGGAGAACAGCCTGATCGGAGGTGTCAGCAAGAGCTTCCGGACGCTGGCAGACCTGCCGCGCGCGCACCGCGAGGCCTGCGTGGCCATCGCAGAGGGCAGGCGCACAGGAGACGGCGAGACCTTGTTCGACTTCAACAAATACGGGTACCACCGCCTCTTGCGCGTGGCGAGCGAAAACATCGCCCTGGAGAGCGTGCTGGACTCCGGGTATCTGACTATCAGGAGCTATGACCAGCTGCATCAAACCGAGCTGTTGGAGACGCTGCGCGTGTACCTGAACTGCTGCCACAACGCGGCGACGGCCGCAAAGCAGATGAACGTGCACCGCAACACCGTCGACTACCGCATCGAGCGCGCCTGCCTGCTGTCGGGCCTGGACCTCAAAGACGAGGAGACCCAGTTCAGGCTGCTGCTGTCGTACAGGATCGACGATTATTTGAGGCGGATGGAGTAGAGGGAAATTCCTGGTTGTTGTGTCCATTTTGTTGGACAGCCTTTAGGCCATAACGATCGTAGTATGTGCTGTAGCTGAAAACTGCCACTCCTCAATCCAGATGAGGGCAAGACGGCTACAAACAAGGCAGGGTGATCGCGCAAGTGCCGTCACCCCAAACAGCGACGGAGGTGCCCCATGGGATTGGATGCGTTTGTTCCGTGCAATTGTCTGAAGGAAGGAAAACTCAACCCGCTGCCCCACCCCTTTGATGCAGATGACATCTACCGCGACGAGGAAGGCTATCTATGCTCGCGCTTACTCGACAAGATGGAAGAGAAGTTTGCCAACCGAAGGTCTGACGCGTGCTTCAACAAGCTGGACAACACTTTTTACGAATGGGCCAAAAGCCCGTGCCCCCATGAGAACGGGGAGTACTGCAGTGAATGGGTGAGCGATTGGAGCGGAGTCGCCCTCTTTAAACATCTTGTCGACGAGCTTGGCGGAGGCAAGGCGTACCCTTTGCTCAACTCAATGCTGCCAGCGGATAATGGAGGTCACTTCCCCTCTGGACATGCAAAGGCTGCACTTGTAGAGCTCGCAAGGTTCAACAAGAATCGGAAGGGTCTTCCTGCTGACATGCGCGCTGAGTTCGAATGCGAAGGGCACTATTACACCGCTGAGAAAATCCGGAAACTACTGTTCGCATCCGCCAAGACAGGCAATGATATCTACTGGTGCTAGACGAGATAGTCGATGCTGCTAGCCCTCAATAGATCTCGAGGGCCAGCAGCATCATGAAACCACCCCATCGCCTCGCCAGCTGCTTTGCAAAACTATCTTACAATACAGGGATCTACGGTAATTCAACCTGATAACAAAAGGCGGAATGCAATGACTGCAGCAGGATTGCGATACGAATACAGCGTCGTCGATTTCTCCAAGACACTTGAGGCGAGTTTCATCGGCTCTGCCAACGAACTCGACGAGCGTTACTCGCCAAAAATCCTCTGCAACAACCAAGAGACATCCGAAAACGTCCTGACTACTCTGCAACGCGAATTCGCCGACTGCGTCTCCTTCGATATCTCCGTCGCCTTCATTACGGAAAGCGGCATGCAAGTCCTCGCAAAAACACTCTCCGAACTAAGGCAGCGCGGCGTGCAGGGTCGCATCCTGACCTCCACCTACCTGAGCTTCAACCAACCAGACGCCCTGCGAAAGCTCCTAGAGTACAGCAACATCGAAGCTCGCATCTACCAGGGCGACCTGCACGCCAAGGGCTACTTCTTCGACAAAGACGGCATCTCAACCGTCATCATCGGCAGCTCGAACCTCACGCAGCGCGCTCTCACCTGTAACAAGGAGTGGAACGTGCTCTTCCGTTCCTTTCCCAAAGGAGAAATCCTCAACGAGACACGAGATGCCTTTGAAGAGCTGTGGAATGACGAGCTGAGTATTCCGCTCTCTGATACTTGGATCACTCAATACGAAGTCTTCCTCACAGAGCATCCTCGAAGCGTTCCCACACGCAAGATGCCCGGCAGCGTTGTGAACCCCATTATGCCCGATGGCGACACCGCAAAATCAAACCCAACAAGATGCAGGAAAGCGCCCTAGAAGCACTCGATGTGCTTCATCGCCGCAGCGAAGAGCGCGCCCTGCTCATTTCCGCAACAGGCACAGGCAAGACCTACCTCTCCGCCCTCGATATCGATCGCACAAAGCCCAAGCGCGTTCTATTCATCGCACATCGCCAAAGAATCCTGAGCGCCTCTGCTGTTAGCTACCAAAAGGTTCTTGGCAATCGCTACAGCTACGGCTTCCTTGCAGATGCACGGAGTCATGATGCAAGCTGCCTCTTTGCAATGGTCATTCAGCTTGCCGGATCACTCGAGCAGTTCTCTCCTGACGAGTTCGACTACATCGTCATCGACGAAGCCCATAGAACGGGAGCTGCAAGCTACCAAAAGATCCTCGATTACTTCAAGCCTAAGTTCTTCCTGGGGATGACAGCCACGCCGTCACGCACAGACGGCTACGACGTCTACAGCTTGTTCAACCACGTCATCGCTTATCGCATCACCCTCCAGGATGCACTCGAAAACGACATGCTCGTCCCCTTCCACTACTTTGGAGTCGCGGACCTGTCTATCGACGAAGAATCCGTAGATGACGTGACCCTGTTCTCCAAACTCACTTCGCAGGAGAGAGCGCGCCACGTCATCGACAAGATCGAGGAGTATTCGGTCAGGAAGACTGACCGTAAGGGACTTGTGTTCTGCAGCAGAAACGACGAGGCGAAGAAACTCTCCGAGCTCTTCAATCAACAGGGCTACAAAACCGTTGCCATAAGCGGTGACACCCCGGAAAGCATGAGAGACGAAGCGATCGCCCGACTTGAGAGAGGAGAGCTCCAGTACATCTTCTCTGTTGATATCCTCAACGAGGGCATCGACATTCCCTCGCTCAACCAGATAATCATGCTGCGCAAAACAGACTCTGCGATCGTCTTCGTGCAGCAGCTCGGGCGTGGCCTGCGCAAGGACCCCACAAAGGACTACACGCTCGTCCTCGACTTCATCGGCAACTACCAACGCAACTACCTTATCCCCATTGCCCTGGCCGATGACAGGACTTACAACAAGGACAACCTCAGAAAAATCGTTAAAGAGGGCAGCTCCTACATCCCCGGATGCTCGACTATCTCTTTTGATCGCATCGCTGAGAAGCGAATCTTCAAGGCGCTGGAAGAGGAGAAGTTTGGCTCTGTACCCCTGATTCGCGCTGAGTATGACGATCTGCGCAGGCTGTTGGGCAGAATCCCCAAGCCATGCGAATTTGACAGCAACGGGTCGATCGATCCTCTCATCATCATGAACAGGTTCGGTTCATACGCAGCGTTCCTCATGAAGTACGAGGATGATTGCCCATTCTCGTTTGACGAGGCAAAACTTGCCGTACTCAAATTCATATCGACAAAGCTCGCAAGCGGGAAGCGTTTGGGAGAGCTTGCCATCCTCAGTGCATTCATCAAAAGCAAGAGAGACAATTGCCCAGTATCGCTGCCGCTCCCCCAGAACAATGAGCGGGCAAAATCTGTGATGAACATGCTCACAGGCACCTTCTCAAAGACTGGCCAGGAGTTGGTACGCTATTCGGATGGCGAGTGGAATCTCTCCCCTATTTTTGACAGCATGCTCAACGACACCGCCTTCGCGGACTGCGTCACAGACACACTTGAGTTCGCGCTCAGCCGAAACCAAAAGATATACAGCAGCCTCTACAAGGACACTGATTTCGTCTTGAACCAGAAGTACACCTACGAAGACGTCTGCAGGCTACTTCGTTGGAGCAAAGAACCTAACTATCAGAACATTGGTGGATACTTCCATGACAAGGAGACGAATACTTTCCCCGTCTTTATCAACTACGAGAAGGACCCTGACATCAGCGTCACAACGCAGTATCACGACAGGTTTATCTCCGAGCGCAAGATCATCTGCATCTCCAAGAGCAAGCGCAATTTGGAATCACCGGAGATCGTGAAGCTGAGAAATGTTGCCAGTAATGGAATGCGCTGCTTCCTCTTCCTGCGCAAGGATAAGAAAGACAAGGAGACTGGCAAGGAGTTCTACTTCTTGGGCGAGATGTATCCAAGCGGCGAATTCGAACAGACTACAGCTGCTGACGGCAAAACAAGCATAGTGGAAATCGGATACAACCTTGAGCGTCCGGTGCGTGCCGATCTCTACGACTACTTTACAAGCAGTCTCGAAGGCTAGCAGAGCGATATTTGGCGGATAAGTGCGGTTGTTTTTGGTTGCGGGCTTGCGAAATCGACCGCACTTATCATGAGCGACGAGGAGGCGCTGCATATTCGCAGCGCAATCGCGGAGCATTCACCGGGGATGCGCAGTGCGCATCTCACTCGAAACTTCAAGGCAAAAAGAAAAGGTCACCGGCTGAGCCGATGACCTGCAAGTTCTTTGGTCGCGGGAGCCGGATTTGAACCGACGACCTCCGGGTTATGAGCCCGGCGAGCTACCAGACTGCTCCATCCCGCAATTTGTTGGAGCGCTTGACGCAAGAAGATATATTACCTGTTTTTCGAACTTTGGCAATACCTAATTTTCGAAAATTTAACCTGGCGCCGCCACACGGTGCCTCGTGGGAGAAATTGAAGGCCAACGATGAGCCGCGAGTAGACTCTTCGGCTTCGGCCCCTGCAGGGCCTCCGCTCAGACTTAGCGGCAAGACTCCTACTGGCCGATGCCTGCAATGCCGGCAGTCAGCCACCCCTCATGTCCCACGGGAGACCAAGACCCATTTGAGGCTCCTAGCCGCAGCAACGCTTATGGGGAGGGACAGGGTCCCTCCCCTACGTAGCCGACGCCATCGTCAATCGCACGCAGCAAACAGTCGCTTTGCGCGCGTCGCCCTAGCCGATGATCTTGACGTTGTTGGCGTACTCGTACGCATCGTCGGTATAGACGGACGCGTTCTTCTTCTGGCGCTGCAGCTCCTCCTCAGTGAAGGTGCGCTTGACCACGCCGGGAACGCCCGCGACCAGGGAGCGCTCGGGGATCACGGCATGTTCCTTGACCAGCGCACCGGCAGCGATGATAGAACCGCGGCCGACAACCGCGCCGTTCATGACAGTCGCATGCATGCCGACGATGACATCATCCTCGATAGTAGCGCCGTGCACGATGGCGTTGTGACCCACGGACACGCGCTCGCCGATGGTGATGGGCAGGTCGTAATCCGCATGCAGCATGGCGTTGTCCTGCACGTTGCTGTCGCGGCCGATGGTGATGGAGGAAACCTCCGCACGCACGGAAGCGCCAAACCACACGGAGGTGTTCTCACCCAGGTGGATGTCGCCGGAAAGCGTAGCGCTGTCGGCGATGAAGGTGGCCTTCTCAACGTCCGGACGCATACCCTTGAACTCGATAATCATGATGCTACTCCCTTGTCTCAGGAATGTCGCAATGCGGGATGACGAGCACGCTTGCAATCGTCACGTGGAGCCGCCAGCACACTTGCGCCGACAGCGCCTGACCGACATCGGTATCGGCCCTTCCGCATATCCCAGCAGCTTGCGTCCCGAACCTGCGGGGCCATCCCCTGGCACGGGCGCAAACATTTCAAATGTTAACAGAACAGGCGATAAGGGCCATGCCGAACTGCCCATAATGTGACAGGCGAGCACAGAGCGTCTCGAGTGGTTCTTTGAGCTGATGCGCTATGCAGGCGGGAAGCTGACGTTTGATGTAGCAAGGACCTCAAGCAAATCGAAGCAAAAGAAAAAGGTCATCGAACTAAGCCGATGACCTATCAATGATTTGGTCGCGGGAGCCGGATTTGAACCGACGACCTCCGGGTTATGAGCCCGGCGAGCTACCAGACTGCTCCATCCCGCAATTTTTTGGAGCGCTTTGCGTGAGAAAGTATATTACCTGATTCCGCTGTTATGGCAATACCCAATTTTGGAGAAGTGGGGATTAACGGCGCACATGGGGGCGGCACGGCAATCACAGATCAACGATGGCAGCGGGTAGATTCTTCGACTTCGGCCCCTGCGGGGCCTACGCTCAGAATAACAAATCAGCAAGTCATCAGCGGGACGGGGCCAAAATGACGGGTTACGGAGCCAGTAAGGAGCGCCGAGGCATTGGCATTGTCGCTTTGCAGGTACTTGCCGGCTCGTTGCAACCTATTGGCGCCGACTTCGTCTGGCGCCTACGAGGGGTCTGGGGCTCGGTAACGCCGACGCACGACCCATTGCAGCAACGGCCGGCACCCCAGCGAGGCTGACGCACAGCCGAATGTTCCTCGCGGCGTTGGCGCCGACTTCGTCTGGCGCCTACGCGTCCTTGCAGGTCAACGGCGCTAACGCGGAACCGCCTGGCGCCTTGCGGCGCATGGGGCGGAATAAATTCCGTCCCTGCGTATTCAGCCCGCCAACTCTCTGCAAGTTGAGGCGCCGACTTCGTCTGGCGCCTACGAGGGGTCTGGGGCTCGATGACGCTGACGCGCGACCCATTGCCAGCAGCAATGCCTATACGGGAGGGACAGGGTCCCTCCCCTACGAAGGACGGGGCCATACCGCGCAGGCAGGTCCCTCCCGTACGAAAGACGGGGCCATGCCGCGCAGGTAGGGCCCTCCCCTACGAGGGGTTTCGCGTCTCACTTCCTGACTCGACCTGTAAATCACTAAATTGGTTTATCATCTAGCTGATAATCGACATCTAACTCGAGCAGCACCATTAGCATGCTCAGTTTCAGAAAGGCGCAGACATGGGTTGCCACAGGGAGCCGACGCCACCGGAAACGGTGATCGGCAGCAAGCTTGGAAGGTTTGGGCAGATTTTCGCCCGCAGGGTGCGCGCCGTCATGACAGACGCGGCAGACACCCACGGCGGCTTCGACCCCGCGCTCCTCATGCTCTACGGGCGCGACATCGCGGTTGAGGAGGGCATCGCCTGCGAGCCGATGAGTCAGGTCGAGCTCGCCGAGGTCATGGGCGTCACGCCGCAGGCAATCGGCAAGACCGCGCGCCAGCTTGAGGAGGCCGGCCTCATCACCAGAACCACCAGCAAATGCGACGGTCGCGTCAAGCTGCTTACCACTACCTGCGCCGGTGCCTGCGCAGCGCAGCTCGGCCAAGCCGAGTACGACGTCTTTGCCAAGGAGTTGTTTGGGGACATCGACCCCAGCGACTTGGAGGCGTTTGAGCGGGTGTTGGACCTGCTGACGATGAGGTTGTTGTGCCCGTGTGAGGACAGCGGCGGATCGGAGAAAGCGCAAGGTAGCGAGGGCTGCGCGTAGATTCTTCGACTACGCGCCTGCGGCGCTGCGGGATGCGGCCGAATGACGGAATGGGAAGCGTTTGTCAATGCAAGGCATATGGGGAGGGACAGGGTCCCTCCCCTACGTGACCAGCGGTTTTCCCAATTGTGTACAGTCCCTCCCCTACGTGACCAGCGGTTTTGCCAATCGCGTACAGTCCCTCCGATACGTGACCGGCACTTGCAGAGAGACGCAGCTACAGCTCGTTGTAGAAGGTATAACCGCAGCGACCGTGCTCCTTGGTGTAGTAGAGAGCCTTGTCAGCGCGGTTGAAGAGGCTGCCGCCCTTGCGCTCATCATCCGCAAAAGCAATACCGGCGCTGATGGAGATCTTGGGCATGTCCTCTTGCGCCACATCGGCAAGCTGCTCGTTGATGGCGTCGATCTTAGCTGCGATAACGGCCTTGTGCTCGCTCGACGCATCGACCATGATCACGGCAAACTCATCGCCACCAATGCGGCACACGAAGTCATCGCTGCGAAACGTCGACATAAGCAGTGCCGCCACGTGCTTCAAGACCTGGTCGCCGCCGATGTGACCGCAGGTATCGTTAACATTCTTGAACTTATCGACATCACACAAGACGAGAGCTGTAGGCTTCCCGCTTGCCTCGCGCGCATCAAGAACCCTGTCAAAGAACCCGCGATTGAGTAGGTCCGTGAGCCCATCATGCTCAGCTTGATGGCGCACGACCTTTTGCGCCTGCTCGTTTTCCAGATACACGCGGTTGTAGGTCTTGGCCAGGCTCTGCAGCTCGCTGGCGCCAACAAGGGGAAGAGTCTCACCGTTGTCGATGCTCTCCTTGTAGCTGTGCAGCGGCTTCACCACCAAGCGGCGGAGCATGAGGCCTGTGGCAAGCATTATGAGTGCAAAGAGCGCAACACAGATCTCAAGGCGCAGGTACGTGTTCTCGAACACGCCAGATGCGTGCGCTTGCTCGTTTTGTGCATCGGAGGAAAGCAGGCTCGTGCACTTGTTGAGGTTGGAGTCGATGATAGTGCGAGCCTCCTCATAAGCGTCGTTGGAGACGCAATCGCGCGCCGCCGCCATCTTGCCCTCCTTGGAAAGCGCGGCGTCCTTGCTGTGGAGCTCGATATGGCGAAGCTTCGTCGGCTGCTTTGACTCCGGGGCTCTGTTGGCCTCCTCGACGAGCTTCATGGCATAGCACTCGGTAATCATCAGATCCTCGGAAGCAGCCATCGCCGCATCGAGGGCAGCCAGGCTGGCGCTATCGGGGTAGGTTTCCTCGAGGATTTGAACCGCGTGGTCGCGGCGTTTGTTGACCTCGACCTCGTAGAAGTACTGATCGATATAGCGCTGCTCGCCCGTCATCACCGCAGCGCGGACGCTGTCGGTGAGGTAGCGGGAGCCCTCGTCAAGCTGACCTGCGGTCTGCTCGCTCAAAGCGTAGTTGTTGTTGATAGATTTGAGCCTGTCGAACTGAATATGACCAAAGACAAAGGTCACGATGCAAATGACCGACAGAAGAATCGCAATGATGATACTGAGGGTGCTGGCCAGCTGCACGCTCATCTTCTTGCCCACGGTATGCTCCTGACCACTCATTGCAATCTGCACGTTCCTGACGTTTTCCGCCGGCAATCATATCCGCCCGAGAAACATCATCGAGCCAACATTTTCCCGCTTTTGCATAGATTTCACAGTAGGAATATGGGCTTTCCTCACCTATGGTGCGATTTTTGGACAAGGTGGGATGGGAGGGGATGACCGTAGTGGAGATTGCTCATGTCCCATTTTGGCCCTGGTCTTTTTTGGGACAGGGCAATGTACGAGCAGGCAGCAGCGTCCACTGTCCCAAAAAAGACCAGGGCCAAAATGGGACACAGTCAGGCTGAAGTGTTGACTCTACTTGAAGACGACGGAGAACTGATGGCGCAGGTAGTCGTAGCAGGCGTGAGCCGCGGCATTGGCGGAGCCGTTTTGGGTAAGCGAGATGTGCACATCACGCGTTGCGCCGTTGGCCAGCTCCAAGAGCTTGATGCCGGCATCGGAGGCATCGCCCCAGCTCTTCTCGGGCCAAAAGCCCACCCCGAGCCCCAGGCCGATCATCTCGCGCACGACCATGGGGTTGTTGCTCGTAAAGACAACGTGGGGCGCAAAGGACTCCGCCGCACACATGGTCGCAACGGCGCTCGCAAAGCCGTATGCGCGCGGCAAGGCGATGAAGTCGTAACCGCCCAAAGCTGCTAGGCTCACGGGGAACTCCCCAAAGCCGGAGGCATCGGCGGATGCGAGCATGATGCGCTCGGAGAAGCGCTCGCTTGCCAAGGAACCGTCCACGGCGTCTGCCGCGATGACGATATCGCTTTGCTCGGCAGAGCCCTGAGCGCCTTGGGCGAGCACCAGGCGGCAGTCCGGGTTGGCCTTGATCCACCCCGCGATGGCGCGTGACGCAACCTCGGAGGCAGCGGCGACCTGCACACGAATCTCGCGCGGCTCGTCGGCGTCGTCTTTGAACATGGTCTCGATGCTCGCAAGCTCTGCAGCAACGGGCGCAAGGCGCTGCTGCAGCATCTTTCCTTGGACGGTGAGCTCCATGCCCTTCGCCATGCGCTTGAAGAGCCTGGCACCAAGCTCCCGCTCGAGCTGCTTGATGGCGCGCGAGAGCGAAGGCTGGGCGATGCAGAGCCGCTGGGCGCTGTGCGACATGTTGCCGCTCGCCGCGATATCGAGAAAATATGCGATCTGATTCCTGTCCATGCAGGCATTATAACGCTGATGTTATGCCCTCATGTTGATTCGATATTTGTTCGGCATAGTTTGCAGTCGTAAGGTCTGATGAGCACACCACCGATACCCCTGAAAGAAGCTGACTGCCGTGATCTCACAGATACTCGAAGCCGCGATGCTCATCTGCTTTGGCCTGTCCTGGCCGACCAACGCCCTCAAGAACTACCAGGCGCGCACTGCCGCGGGCACGAGCTGGCAATTCATCATGCTGATCACCGTCGGCTACTTTGCCGGCATTGCAGCCAAGATCGTCTCCGGCTCCATCAACTGGGTGCTCGCCATCTACATCTTGAACCTCGTCTTCCTCGCCGCCAACTGGGGTGTGTACTTCCGCAACCGCAAGCTCGACAAGGAGCGCATCGCGGAGGGCTCCGACGCAACATCCGCCGAGCTGCACAACCACCAGCATCACGAGACCCTGCTCAAGAAGGTCATCTTCGCGACCGACGGCTCCACGCCCTCCCTCAAGGCGGCAGCCTTTGCCGCCAAGTCCCTCGACCTCGAAGACGCCGAGACCAAGGTCATCAGCTGCTATGCCGATGCCAAGGGCAAGGCCGAAGCAGAGGCCTCCGCTCGCAAGACGGCCGAGGTTCTCGAGAAGAACGGCATTGCAGCCACGTGGCTTACCGCCTGTGGCAACCCCGCCGCAGAGATCATCACGAGTGCGAGCGACAACAAGGCCAACCTCGTGGTCATGGGCTCCCGCGGCCTGACCGGTCTGCAAGGCGTCCTCATGGGCAGCGTCAGCAAGTCCGTATGCGAGAAGGCCGGTTGTCCCGTCCTGGTCGTGCGTTAAGGAAGCACTGGCCAATGCGAGGTTTATGGGGAGGGACTTCGGTCCCTCCCCTACGTGACCAGCGGCTTTGTCGATCGCACAGCGAACATCCCCTACGCAAGCATCGGCTTTGTCGATCGTACGCACAAAATCCGCGCTTTTCCTCGATGCGCGCGGCGCCCTTTCCCCAATCGACGTCGCGCGCATAATCCCCGTACAACGCAGCTCAACAAACCGCTGTTCTGCACGCAGCTTTGCGTCGCGGGACAGCGGTATACTTTTTGCTATTTGATGAGGGTCAAGGGCAGCGCCCAGAGGCCTCGCAATCACCATTTCATCCATCTGGACTTATCGCACTTGGAGGGGCTTCATGAGTCAGACGGCTTTGGTTATCGGATTTGGCGCGGCGGCGGTCAACGCGATCATCGGCCTGCGCAACAGCGGCTACACAGGCGAGATTCGCGTGCTCGCAAGAGAGGAGACGCTCCCCTACGCACCCGTGCTCACTTCGTACATCGCCGGGGGTAGCAAGGAGGTAAACGATTGCGCGCTCTTCACGCAAGAACAGCTTGACCGCCTGGAGATCGAGGTTGTCTACGGCTGCGAAGTCACGGCAATCGACCCGGCAACGCGCACGGTCACCGCTCACGGTACAAGCTATCCTTACGACGTCTGCCTCATTGCGACGGGTTCTCGTCCGACCATCACCGGCTTTCCCGCCGAGGACCGCGTCATTCCCCGCACCCTGCGCACCATGGACGACGCCTGCACCCTTGCCGCATCTCTTGCAAACGAGGGCACGCGCCACGTACTCGTAAGCGGCACCTCCATGGTCGCCCTCAAGACTGTCGAGGCCTGCCTCGAGCGCGGCGTCAAAGTTACCTTGCTCGGCCGCAGCGATCACATCCTCAAGGCGAGCGCCCTGCCGCAAGCTGCCCAGGCCTTCGAGGACTGCCTTGCTGCCAAGGGCGTCGAGCTGCGTCTGGGCCAGACTGCCCTTGAGGCACATCCCGGCATCGACGGCGGAGCGGATATCAGCTTCTCCGATGGAAGCACCCAGCACTTCGACGACGTCATCGTCGCACATGGCATGAGACCCAACCTCGACTTCATCGGTAGCGCGCTCGAATGCGATGACGGCTTAGTCGTCGACGAGCACATGCGCACGAGCGACGCGAGCATCTACGCCGCTGGCGACGTCGCGCGCGTCATCGACCTGAGCGCCGGCCTCGATGCCGACGGCAAGCCCGTCATGCGCCGCGCGGGCATCTGGAAGGAGGCCTGCGTCCAGGGCTGTGTTGCCGGCCGTGCTATGGCTGCGCAGCTTGCGAGCAGCACGCCGGAGCTCTCCTACCCCGGCTTCATCCCCAACAACACCGTCTACGTCGGCCCGACCACGCTCATCTCCGGCGGCTCCATCGCACTCGAGGGCGAGCGCTACGTCGCTACGACGCAGACCGAGGACGGCTTCATTGCCGCCGTCTACGAGCCTGTCGACGGCCCTTGCGACAAGCTCGTCGGCTACAACGTCTTCAACGCCGCCGGCAAGCCGGGCAGCCACGTCTTCGACGAAGGATGCGCTTACTTCCGGCGCTTGAAGGAGGAGCTGGGCCTGAGCGAGGAGATCGCCCTCAACGAGGCCTCCCACCCCGAGCAGCACCGCTACGCCCCCGCAGAGGGCGACTTGCTTGCCAATGCCGGCTTGTTCCGCGAGTTTGCCGGCCACTGCGCCGAGTGCGGCCGCTGCACCAAGTCCTGCGCAAGCCTCTCCGCAGCCGGTCTGTCGCTCGGCGGCATCGCCAAGGGACTGCTCGACTGCCAAGCCGCAAGCGAGGATACCAGCGACCTCATGATGGAGCTCATGGGCAACTACGAGCTCACGCAGGCCGTACGCGGCTGCTTCTTGTGCACCGGCTGCCAGCAGACCTGCTTTGCGAACAACGAGATCCTCGACCTCGTCCACGCGGCGCGCGAGGAGTTCCAGACGCTCGGCCTCATCCCGGAGTTTGCGTGGAAGAGCGTCCAGGTCGACCAGGAGTGGCACATCTTCAACGCCTACCGCGCGATCTGGGGCATTGGTTACCCGGACCTCATCCGTCATCTCGACGCCGAGGGCAACACTGCCGCAGAAAGCTTCGACGTCGCGTTCTTCCCCGGCTGCTCGCTTGCGGCCTACGGACCTGAGCTCACCCGCGAGGTCTTCTCTACGGTTGAGGAACTTGCCGATGGCAGCGTCACGATGATCGACCGCTGCTGCGGCTCTTCGCTCAAGAGCGCGGGATTCTACGACCGTGCCATCGCTTTGCTCGACCGCATCGCTGCAGAGATCGCGGCAAGCGGTGCCAAGCGCGTTGTCTGCGTCTGCCCCGGCTGCCGTAACAACCTCGAGGACGCTTTTGTCCGCAACGGGCTCGACATCGAGGCCGTCAACCTCATCAGCTTCCTCGCAGAGAAGGGCTTTGCGCCCAAGCAGGACCTGTCGAGCCTCGAGCTCTGCCTGTCGAAGTCCTGCCAGGACCGCGACGGCAGCTACCTCGTCGAGACGCGCGAGCTCATGGGTCTGCCCGCCAGCACGCCGATCGTCTTTGGCGGCTGCTGCGGCGCCGGCGGTGCTGTTGGCCCCTACAGCGACGAGCAGAAGAACGCCCAGGTCGCACGCAAGCTCTCCGGCGTCAAGGACGGGCAGACCATCGTCACCATGTGCCCTACCTGCACCTACACCTATGCCTTCGACCTCGCCGGCAACCCGCGCGAGATCGGCAACAAGAACTACCTCGAGCTGCTCTTCGAATCGCAGTTTGACTGGGACCTCGTCTTTGGGCAGCTCAACAGCATGTGGACCGGCGAGTACGGCCCCTGGTTGTCGAGCATTTTTGGGTAGAGGAGGCTGCAGGGTCGATGACGCTGACGCGAGAACCGGTTGTTGGCTGCAACGCGCATGGGGAGGGACAGGGTCCCTCCCCTACGGGGAGCTGCGAATCGATGACGCTGGCGCGATGACCCACTGCGAGTTGCAGCGGTGGCGCCGACTTCGTCTGGCGCCTACGTGGAGCCTGCGGGCTCGGGGACGCTGACGCAAACGCCGGATTGGTTGCTGGTCACTTTGTCACTGGTACACATTGGACAGCCGCAGCACCCCTTACGGGAACCCTTATGCCGGAGATTAACCAG
>CAKUES010000020.1 GCA_934646835.1 uncultured Coriobacteriales bacterium | reverse complement strand
CCCACCCCACCTCCCCCAGGGCGCCCCAACGCATATCCCTGTAGGCGACACTACACTTCGTACATGTACTTGAAGACCTCGAGGCGCTGCATCTGAATCTGCACACCCAGCTCCTTGGCGCACTCCTCCAGCGCGTCATGCACCGTGTTGAAGTCGGCAACCTCCTCGTCGAGCGTCACCATCATCGTCATGGAGAAGATGTCGTCGATAACGGTCTGGCGAATGTCGAAGATGTTGGCGCCATTGGCGGCCAGGGCGGTGCACACGCCGGCGATGATGCCGGTACGGTCAGCACCCAAAACGGTAACAACGGTCTGCAAAGCCATGGGCTGCTCCTTAGGGTTGGTTTCACATGCACATATGGTACCCCATGCGGGCACCGGGATTGTTACGCGCACGCGTTGCTATCTGCAAAGCGCCAAGCCGATGTCCTCGAGGATCGGGATGATGTCGCGCACGGGCTGGCGATCGTAGTCCTTGACGCTCTCCTCGAGCTCGTCGTAGGGGACGAGAAACGGCGTGGTCCTCGCCTCCGCATTGCGCGGGCCGGGCGTCCACCCGGCGCGGATGCGCTCATCCATCCAGCGGCGATGCTCGATATAGGCAAGGTACTCGACAGCAGGCTCGGGAATCTCCGTAACGCGCTCGCTCGGCGAGCACATCTCCAACGGCACCATGCGATAGCCGAGCCTGTCGACCTTGTCGACGATGGCGCGCGCCTGCGCGTAGTTGGACTCCTGCAAATCCTGCGGCTGATCGTCGAAGTTCTCGTAATCCGGAATCTCGAGGTCGCGCTTGACATGGTTCTTGTAGCGACGGAACAACTCGCGCGCGATGAGGCCAATGCTGCCGTAGATACCCTGGGACTGGCGGTACATCTGCAGGTCGTGCGCATCGAGGAACCCAAAGTGCTTGAAGTTTCCGGACAGGTAGTTGCGCACGGACGGCTCGGGGAAGAGGCCCTCCGTGATACGCGCCAGCCCGAGCTCCTCGCCCAGGGGAATGATGTCGTCTTCCGGGCAGATCTTGTGCGCGATGATGCAGCCGTCCTTGCCGTAAGCGAAGAAGGGCCACTCCCCCACCCCGAGCTCCGGTCCCGTCGCAGTCGTGATGCTGCGGCCGGTGGAGAGCTCGTAGCGCAAAGCGGCAAGGTAACCCAGGTCGACCTCGAGCGGCGTCGGGGCAAGGCGCTCGCCCTCGCCGATGTTGTCGGCCGCCAAGGTCGGACGTCCCAAGCCGCCCAAGATGGCCTCGCGGCTCAAGTGCTCGGGGGCACCTTGCGCATCCTCCTTGCCTAGGCCCAGGGATTGGGGCAGGTCGCGGAAGAGCGTGTCGTAGTAGGTTTTCGCGCGCGCCTCCGGCTCGCCGTCGCCCAGGCCACTCGACATCTCGAAGTCGATGAGCGTCGCGCGGATGTCCTCCGGGTCCGGCCCGTAGCGCTTGACGCAGATGTTCGCCGCACGCAGGTCGCGGTGGTAGATGCCCTGCTCGTGCATGTTCGCCGCCTGGGAGAGCACGTCGAACATGATCTTGGCGTTCTCCTTCGCGCGCTCGAGGGTGCCGAGCGGATGGAGCGGACGCAAGCCGCCGAGGTCCATGCCGCTCTTGGAGAAGACGTCGAGGTTGAGCAGGATGTCGGCAGAATAAGCAGAGAGGTTGTGAGTGCTCTGCTGCAGCGGCATGGATGCGTTGCTGCCACCTGCCTCCGGGATGCCGGCACCGCCGAAGATGACGTCTTCCAAGGAGATGCCGGCGTCCTCCTCGATGATGACCGGGGAGTTGGGGGCGTCGTCCTCTGTGATGCGGCCGGAGAGCAGCTCGAAGACGCGCGGACCGACGTCGAGCAGGGTGTTGCGCGCGAGCGTCGCCGTCTCCATGCCAAAGCGGCGCGCCTGGTCTTTGATGAAGACGACTGCGATGGCATCGTGGGTGATGCCATCGAACGCCTCGTACTTGCCGCGGTAGATGCGCTTCACGCCAGAGGACACCAGCGGCTTGGCGTCGTCCTCGAGGCGGAACACGCCGCGACGACCCTTGAGCACGGGCTCGACGGGAGCCGTGTCCAGAGGATCGAGGAACCTATGGGAAAACGCGGGGGACGCGTCGACTGTCGCTGTACGCACGCGCACCTCCTACAGCAGCTCGAACTGCGAAGCGCCCAAAAACACCTGGTCGCCGCGCATGGCGACGACGCGCGTCGCGATCTCGAAGCTGTAGCCGCGTGCCTTGAAGGCATCGACCAGACCGGGATTGCGGCCGGGCATGACGAGGTAGCGCTCGCCCGTACCCCTGCCGCGGCGGATGAAGGTGCCGTTCTTGGAGCCGAGGTCGATGAGGAGCACCTGGCCGTCGATGAGGTAGACGCCCAGATGGCGCGCGCTGTCCGCATCGAGCAGCGTCGCGTAGTGATGGCGGTGGTCCTCCTCGGACGCATGCTGCACGACGTACTCCGGCACGTCGCTCAGCTCGTCAGGGGAAGGCGTTCCCTGGAACTCGCGGCCGAGCACCATAAGCAGCGCGTCCTCGAGCGGGGCATCGCCCTCGCGGCCAAGCTGAATCGTCGCCACGACGTCGGTCGAGCCGCTCTCCAAGATGCGGGTGAGCACAGCGCTGCCGCTGCCCTGGCGCAGGCGCGGATCAGCGATGAGGGCGTTGAGCGAGTCGGTCGAGACGGCGACCTCGGTATGGGAGAAGTACTGAGGACGGGCGTTTTCCGGACCGTAGAGCGCGCAGGCGACAAGGTTCCAGATAAGCTGCTCCTTGGCCTCAAGCCAGACGGGCATGGCGCGGTAGCCCTGTGCGTGCTTGAGTTTGTAGAGCTCTCCGATCGGCATCTTCGACAGCTCGTCAGCGTGGGCAAGCTGCTCCGGCGTCGCATTCTCGAACTTGGAGGCAAAGGAGTTGTAACAGCTGTAGACGAGCTCGTTGAAACGCTCACAGACCTCGCGGTGATAACCGGCAGCCAAGAACTCCTGGTAGAGGGCGTCGCCCACGGCGAGCACCTTCTCCTCGTCCTCCCACAGCTTCAGGGTGTACAGCGGCGAGGCGCCCTTGACGATCCACAGCGGCAGCAGCTCTCGATATGCCGTCATGCCCTGGCCGTAGAGGCTCGAGATGCCCTTGTAAAAGCTGTTCGTCTCCTCAGCGAGCTTTACGACCTGGCTGTACTCGTCTTTCACGCGCTTGTCGGAGGGTTTGATCTCCTTGAGCGAGGCCAAGCCCTTGTCAAAGCACGGCGGGCTGAACTTCTCGAAGATCTCGAGGGCTTCTGCCGTGCTCTTCTCGTTGAGGCGCAGGGCGGTGTTGTCGCTCCAGTCGCGCGTGATCTTCTCGTAGACCGGCAAGGCGATGCTCTCCGGGAACTCGCGGTCGATCTGGCGCGTGAGCATGTTGATGTTGAAGAGCCAGCGGTCAACGTCCTTCATCTTGGTGGAGTTGAGGTCGCGGTACTCGTAGATCTTGTTGCGAAGAACCAGAATCGGTGTACTCATAGGGTCTCGCTTTCAAACAGAACATGTATTTCAACGGACGGCCAATGCTCGGCCAAGGCCGAGCATTGCGCCCACTGCATTCCATCGATTTTAGCGCACCTCCATAGGGCGCACACAGCGCTTGTTGCGCAAGCATTGCTACAATAGGTTGATAGGCTTTTTAAGGGCAAGATGCAGAGAGGGGGCTTTCCATGAATCCGGCAGACAACCGCACGTTCGATGTCTTCATCAGCTACAAGAACTCGGACGCCAACGGCGAGCGCACCCGCGATGCAGAGATGGCCTTCGCCCTCCATGACAAGCTCGAGGAGCAGGGCATCAGCGCGTTTTGCAGCACCTTGAGCCTCACGCGCATGGGGCAGAGCGTCTACAAGGACGCCATCAACGACGCCCTCGACGCCGCCAGGGCGCTCGTGGTCGTCGGCACCTCCCTCGACAACATCTTGAGCCCTTGGGTCAAGTACGAGTGGGGCAGCTTCCACGACGACCTGCTCACCGGCCGCAAGAGCGACGGCACGCTCGTGAGCTTCACCTCCGGACTCGACCCCAACATGCTCCCGCGCGAACTGCGCGGCTACGAGTCCTTCCTCACCGAGCAAAACGGCGAGGAGCTCATCGTCAAGTTCATCGCCGCCGCACTCGAGAACCAGATCGAGATGGGCTATGCGGGCACCAAGCTCGAGCGCAAGCTCGGCGTCATCGGCCCCGCCACCCGCCGCAATCTTGTCAACGCAGCAGACCCCGATCCCCAAAGCGGTACGAGAAAGCCCGCCAAGAAGAGCAGCAAGGGGATGGCAATCGGCGCCATCGTCGCTTTGTGCGTCGCGCTTGGCGCAGGCGCCGGTATCTACGCATACAGCCAGAACAAGGCCGCCCAAGAGGAGCAGGCACGCATCGAGGCAGAGCAGAAGGCCGCCCTCGAGGAGCAGCAGCGCCAGGCAGAAGAGGCCGAGAAGTACTCGAGCTACACCGTGCGCTACCTCGTCAAAGGCAGCAAGAAGGAGCTGCGCGCAGAGGTCGAGGAGGACAAGGTCGCTGTTGGCAGCACCGTCAAGCTCACCGCACCCTCGATCAAGGGCTACACGCTCCAAGGCGACAAGTCCGTTAAGCTGACGATTGCAAAGAACCCCGGCGATAACGTCGTTACCTTCTACTACGTAAAAAAGGAGACGAGCACGCCGAGCACCAGCGGCAGCGGCAGCTCGACGCAGCCTTCAACGCCGTCAACGCCTTCGACCCCGTCGACGCCCGGCAAGCCCAGCGGCGACGCCCCCATCATCGACGACTTCTAGGGTTGCGCTGATTAATGCAAGGCTTATGGGGAGGGACAGGGTCCCTCCCCTACGTAACCAGTGGTTTTGTCAATCGCATGCAGCGGGCATTCGCTTTAATCAGCGTTCCCCAGGGGATGCCGACACCCGACAGCGCTGCATTGGCGCTGACGCAAATGCCAACTGATCCTTGCCACGGTGGGGCCGATGACACACAATGTCACTGGCACAATGTGTGTCACGCCCCATCACCGCAAGGGACAACGCGACTTGCGTCAGCGACGTTGGGCCGCGGCTCCACGTAGGCGCCAGACGAAGTCGGCGCCATCAGGTGCCAGCGAGCCAGCGAACACCCCAAATGGGACACATAGAAAAAGGGGAGGGACCCACGGCCCCTCCCCTTGCGCATATGCAGCCAAGCGCCCTACTTCGCCTTGACAGTGATGGTCTTCCAGGCGCTGTAGTAGCTCTTCTTGCCAACCTTCTGGACGGCCCTCACCTTGACGGTGACCTTCTTGCCCTTCTCCCAGCCAAACTTCTTAGAGAGCGTCTTGGCGCTAAAGGTCGACTTGGCCGTCTTAGAGGAGACCGTGCGGTACACCTGGTACTTGTCTGCGCCGGAGACCTTGCTCCAGCTCAGGGTATACAGGCCGTACTTCTTGCCCTTGCTCTTGGTGGCACCGTAGCGCTTGGCCTTCACCTTGCCCGGGGCCTTGGGGACGATGGTGAAGCTCACGTCAGAATAGCTGTTGTAGCCGTTGAGACCGGTGACCCTCACTTTGTGCGCTCCGACCCTCTTGCAGTCGTCCCTGAACGCGACCTTGTAATCGACGTCCTTTTTGAGCACATTGCCCGCGAGGTCCTTGACCGTGATGCTCGGAGACTGCTTCTTGCCGCTGTAAACCAAGCTCTTGGCCGACGCGGTGATCGTCATCTTGTTAATCGGCGAAGCCTTCACATTGAGGATAAAGAACGTGCCGTCTGCCGGCGTCGCATCGTACTTAGTGCCCTTGATGGCCGTTGCGACTACCTTGACGTTGTCCACGGGGCGCGTGGCAGTGATGACACCATTTTCGTCGATCGACACAGCGCCCCTATCCTCATCGCTCGCAACGATGCTGTAGGAGACCTTGTCCTTGGAGTCTGTGATCAGCTTGCTGCTGATGGTCGTCGTGCCAGACCCGCTGAAGCTGAAGTCGAAGCTCGCGCCGTTGTCGGCGTCTTGCTTGCCAACCTGGAAGTACGGCGCGCCCATCCCGATGTCGAAGCTGCCAGAAACGGAGCCCTTGAACTTGCCTGCACCGGTAACAACAAAGGTCGCTTTCTTGTCCGTGGTGGTCATCTCCACGTTGTCTTTGTACTCGACCGTATAGTCCCTGCCTGCAACGAGGGTCTTCTCCGGACGCGTCACATTGCCCTTGTCATCCGTAAGCTGCGGCAGCGTGACCTTGATGTTGGGGAGCGTGATCTCCTTGCCCTTGTAGGGATAGCTTGTCTCAACGCCGCTGATCACCGCGTCGTCGATGGACTCGCGCGCCTCGCCCCAGACGGCGTAGACTAGCTGGGTGCCATAGGTCCAGATCCTGTGGTCGGGGTCTTTGTCGACGACCTTGTCGGTGGGCTTGACCGCATTGCCGTCGTAGTCGGTCCAGCCGCGCAGCTCCGGGTACTTGCCCTCGCCCGTTCCCGTCACCTGCGCAAGCTCCGCGTAGGTCTGTCCGTAGGTGACGTAGATGCTCCTGACGTCGATGTGGCCCTGACGGTTGTCCTTGCGAGAATCGCCGAGCAACAGCACCTCGTAGCGCTTGCCCACCCACTTGGCATAAAGCGTCGTGGAGGAAGTGCCGGTAAAGACGGTGTCGTCTGTCACCTTGCCGCTGTAGGCGCCGGTCTTTGCGTTGTAGTAGGTGTACCAGCCGTCGAAGTCGTAGTTGACGCGCGTCGGGGTAGGCAGCGTGCGCGCAGCCCCTGCCGTGCCCGTCGGGTCGTAAGAGTACGCACGCCCATACGTCGCCTCGATGCTCTTCACGTCGAGCTTGGGCTGGTCGATATCGTCCGATGCGACAGCGCTGTTGAAGGTAACCGTGCGCGATGCAGGCTCGATGTAGGTGTAGAAGATCTTCTCAACCGTCTGAGAACCGTCGTTGATGAGGATCCTGAACCTCGTCTGTCCTTGTTGTGCCCAGCCGCCGCCAGCAGTGGACAGCGCTTGGGTAGAGAAAGTCGCCACGTAGTAGCCGTCGCTCTTTGCCGCCTGCGTGGAATCGATGCTGTTGTATTCGTCAGGCACACCGTAGGTCTCGTACTGCAAGGTGAGCGCATATGCGCGCTCCGCAGAAAGCGAGGAACCCGAAGTCTGTGAGCCCGTGCCCTCTGCCGACGGGATGGGGATCTTGACCTTGATGTTGAGCGACTGGTTGAGCGCCACGCGGCTTGGGAGCTCATAGCTCCAAGTGCTTTGCGACGCGTCATCCGCGACGGCGGCCGCAGAGCCGCTATCGGCCGACGCCCATGCCTGGCTCCAGGCGAAGGGCCCGAGAGGCAGCGCGAACAAGGCACCGGCAACGGCCAGCTTGCATGCTTTATCGATAATGGGGGAAGAGATAGTCAACAGTGTCACCACCTTGGGGAAGCATTCTTGTCTGAAGTATAGACCACCCCTGTGACAGATAGCCTAACTCCCCAGAGTTAGCACAGGATTAAGAAAGGTTTAAGGGGCACGGCGACGCTTGCCTGCGCGCCGGAAAGCGACCGAGAGCGAACAGTTAGCCGCAAGGCAAAGCGCCCCGACTCGCCTTGTGGCAAGCCGGGGCGCCCAATAGTCCCTGCAGCAGAACGCTACTCGGAGATGTTCTTGCTGTAGCGGCTGAACGCCTGAACGCGCGCCTCGTCGACGTTGACAGCAGACAGCGGATCGAAGCCCTTGGAACGGTGCTCGCGAACGTCGAAGCGCTTCTCACCGTTGAGGATAACGCGGTCCTTGGTCAGCTCGCCCGTCTCGTGATTGAGTCGCAGTCGCATCTCGATGGGTAGGTTAAGGACACCACGCGCCTCGTACAGATCGTCGTCAACCTGGGAAACAGTCCACACGATGTCCTCGGGGACGTTGATGGTGAAGGGTTGCTCACGCATGTGCTTCTTGAGGTCGTAAGAAGCCCACGCGGCAACGCGGTACTCGGGAACGGACTGGTCTTCGGATTTGCCGGCAAAGATCTCTGCGGCGCTGCGCTTGAACAAAGGCATGGTCTCCCCCTTTAATTGAAACCGTCCTTAGAAACTACTAACACATCTATTCTACTGTACTTCAGGTAATTATAGACACATGCCATTAGCGGATGGGGAATTCTATAGGTTGATAGGAGACAGTCAGTGCTTCATGCAAAGCCTCGGAGCACAAATAAACGCCGAGGTACGATACCTCGGCGTTTTCTTGCGTGCGATTGCCGTTGCGGCTTACTTGTCACCAGAGATGTTCTTGCTGTAGCGGTTGATTGCCTGGGCGCGAGCGCCGTCGACGTCGACAGCATCCAGCGGATCGAAGTCCTTGGGCTTGTGCTCGCGCACGTCGAAGCGCTTGGTGCCGTCGACGTAAACACGCTGCTTGATGAGCTCGCCTGTCTCCTCGTCGAGCTTGAAGCGCATCTCAACGGGAACGGTCAGGTCGCCCTTGGCGACATACAGGCCGTCTTCATCGCGCTCGACTTCCCAAGTGATGTTGTCAGCCGTGATGACCTTGTGCGGCTCTTTCTCCATGTGCTCGCGCAGATCGACGGTTGCGGTTGCTGCAACGCGGTACTCAGGCGTGGTGTTCTTGGCATTGGGATCCAGCGTAACTGCTGCAGGACGGAAACACATAACAAACCCCCTTGTTTGGTTGGCTACAGACCTAACGCGCTTCTGCAAACGACCCTCCCAAGCCCTCTGCAGCAGCATCATTATGTGTATGGCAAACGATGCTTTTGCCTTGTAGGTATTTTATAGCAGAATGCCACCTTCCAAACCCCGCTTTTGTCAGCAAAAGCGCAGGTGGGAGACACATAAGGGCGCTATGTTGATAGTGGATTGGAGCTGTTAATAGATGACCAGCAGACGTCTTCAAACCTCACACGGGTCTCAAACAAGAAAGGTCGCCGGGTTGGCAGCCTTTTGATTAATGTGGTGGGGGCGGTGGGGTTCTGCGGCGCGCTGCGCGCGCATTCGCTTCGCGCCCCTGCGGGGCGCTCGCGCGTCAACGCTCCCATAGGTCGCGTTGACCCCTCCTCGGGTTCGAACCCCGCACGGGCCCCAAACAAGAAAGGCCACCGTAGCGGCAGCCTTTTGATTAACGTGGTAGGGGCGGTGGGGTTCGAACCCACAAGACCGAAGCCGGTGGATTTTAAGTCCACTGTGTATGCCAATTCCACCACGCCCCCGTGATGAGCAATCCTAAATCTTGGATTGGAAGACAACGTCGAGAATATCGTAATACCAAGTATGCGGCGGCTCGATTTTTGTCTCGTCAACCTGAGAGGGCATCTCGCCCGCCCCATCGTCATCGCTGTTGGTAACGACGGTGGCATGCTCGCCGTCTTTAACCCAGCCGTACTCGTCGCGGGCCTGGTTCTCTATGCCCTCGTTGGTCTCGAGCTGCTTGTTCTTGTTCTCGATCTGGTCATTGCGCTGATTGACGGCGTCAAGCACCGCCTCGAGCTGCTGTTGCTGGCGCATCGCCTGGTAATAGGTGCAACCAATCGGATAGAGCACCGCGAAAACGACCACGACGAAGACAACGAAGCCAGTAAGGATGCGATAGCCCAAGCCCATGTTGCCAAAGAGCTCCAAGGCAGCCTTGATCGGATGGAAGCCCTCGAGCTTCTCCTTGTTGGCCTCGCGCTCTTGCTTGCGCTCCTTCTTCAGCTGGTCTTGCTGCTCCTGGCTGGCATGGCGCTTCGTGAGACGGCCGCTGCGCTTGCTCGCGCCGGCACTCGTGCCCTTGGCGGAGTCGTCTGCGGCATCTTTGCCGCCGCGCTCGCGCCTCGACGACCTCGCGCCGGCCTTTGAACTGGCATCAGCGCCCTCGCGACGCCTCTCGCGCCTGTCCTCGCGCGCAGCTTTCTCGGCCGCAGTAGCGTCTGCGGCTGCCTTTATCTGTTGGCGAAGTGTTCTGCCGGTTTTGTTTCTGGGTTCGTTTGGCATCTAATCGTCTTAGTTTTTGGGTGGATATCGGCCCTTGATTGTAGCACGGCGGCAAAAGCGCGCCTGTGCGATGTCTGCCCACTACACCAAGAGAACAGAGAAGGGCGCGGACCTCGCGCCCGCGCCCTTCCCAAGCTCGTTAAGCTGCAGCGGCAATGCCGCAGGCTTTACTTGATGTTGTAGAAAGCCTCGTTACCCGCGTACTGAGCGCTGGCACCCAGCTCCTCCTCGATGCGGATGAGCTGGTTGTACTTGGCGACGCGGTCCGTGCGGCAGGGAGCGCCGGTCTTGATCTGGCCGGCGTTGACGGCGACGGAGAGATCGGCGATGGTGACGTCCTCGGACTCACCGGAGCGGTGGCTGATGACGCAGGTGTAGTTGTGCTTCTGAGCCAGGTTGATGGCCTCGAGGGTCTCGGTCAGAGAGCCGATTTGGTTGAACTTGATGAGGATCGCGTTTGCGACGCCAAGCTCGATGCCCTTGCGCAGACGCTCGGGGTTGGTGACGAAGAGGTCGTCGCCCACGAGCTGGACGCGGTCGCCGATGCGCTCGGTCAAAAGCTTCCAGCCGTCCCAGTCCTCCTCGGCCATGCCATCCTCGATGGAGACGATGGGATAGCGGTTGACCAGGTCCTCCCAGTAGTCGACCATCTCTGCGCTGGTGAACTCGCGGCCCTCGCCGGCGAGGACGTACTTGCCGGTCTCGGCGTTGTAGTACTCGGTGGAGGCGGGGTCCATGGCGAACTTGATCTGCTCGCCGGGCTTGTAGCCAGCGCGTTCGCAAGCCTCGGTGATAAGCTGCAGGGGCTCCTCGTTGGTGGAGAGGTTGGGGGCGAAGCCGCCCTCGTCACCCACGCCGGTGCCCAGGCCGCGCTCCTTGAGGACCTTCTTCAGGGTGTGGTAGATCTCTGCGCACCAACGCAGACCCTCGGTGAAGGTCTCTGCGCCGACGGGCATGATCATGAATTCCTGGATGTCGACGGTGTTGTCTGCATGTGCGCCACCGTTGAGGATGTTCATCATGGGAGTGGGCAGCAGGTGCGCGTTGGCACCGCCAATGTAGCTGTAAAGAGTGAGCTCAGTGGACTCTGCCGCTGCCTTAGCGCAGGCCAGGCTGGCACCGAGGATGGCGTTGGCACCCAGGTTGCCCTTGTTGGGGGTGCCGTCAAGCTCGATGAGAGCCGCATCGATGGCACGCTGGTCGGTAGCCTCCATGCCCAGCAGCGCATCTGCGATCTCCTCGTTGACATGCTCGACAGCGCGCTTGACGCCCTTGCCCAGATAACGGGGGTCCTCCGGGTCGCGCAGCTCGACGGCCTCGAAGGCGCCGGTGCTCGCACCGCTGGGGACAGTCGCACGGCCAAAGCTGCCGTCGTCCAGGGAAACCTCGACCTCGACGGTGGGGTTGCCGCGGGAGTCGAGAACCTCGCGACCGTAGATATCGATGATGGTGCTCATCTGAGCTCCTCCTTCATACGAAGAAACATAGCCTTTAAATTCTACCAGCGTCAGGCGGCTTCGACCTGTGCGCGTCATGCCGATTACGGCAGCGGCATGCGGCGGCAAGCACCGGGCAAAAAACAACCCCGAGAGCGCGAGCGCTTTCGGGGTTGTTTTTGAGTTGCGTTGCCTTGCAGGCGAGCTTAGATCTTGAGGTACTTGCGCATCGCCCAAGCGGAGCCGAGGGCGCCGACGGCGATACCGGCGACGATCAAGACGACGTAGATCATCGTGTAGACACCGGGGTCCACCGTAAGCGGCAGGAAGGTGACCATCGTCTCGAGGTGCGGCATGGCGGCGCTGCGGATGATGCTGATGCTGATGATCGCCAAGATGGCGCCCACCAGGGCCTGCAGCACGCCCTCCATGATGAAGGGACCGCGGATGAAGCCGTTGCTCGCGCCGACCAAGCGCATGATCGAGATCTCCTTGCGACGGGCGGTGATCGCCAGACGAATCGTGTTGTTCAAGAACACGAGGGAGATGAAGACCAGCAGGATGATGGCCGCGATACAGGCGCCGCGGATCAGGTTGACCACGAGGAACAGGCGCTCGACCGTGCCCTGACCGTACTTGACGGACTCGCCGGGGTTCTCCGGGTTGTCTGCGATTTTGGTGAAGGCCTCGTTGGCGATGATGGCGTTGGCCGTCTCCTGGACCTTCTGGGTGTCCTTGAGCTCGATGACGTAGGTGCGCGGCAGCGGGTTGCCGTCGAGCTGGTCGACGATGTCCGTGTTGCTGGAGGTCTGCTTCTTGAACTCCTCGAGCACGACATCCTTGTCCATAAAGGTGACGCTTGCAACGTTGCCGTTGTCGCCTTCCATGGACTCGAGGTACTGCGTCAACGCGTCGATCTGCTTGTCCTTGGCGTCGTCCGAGATGTAGAGGCGGATGTTGACCTCTTCCTCGAAGCTCGTGGTGACGTTGGAGATCATCGTCGAGAACATGATCGAGACGCCGACCATGAACAGGCTCAAGAACAGCGTGATGATACCGCCGATGGTGGTGCCCAGGTTGCGGCGGGAGCTGATCAGGCTCTCTTTAAGAAAATAGACGAACTTAGACATCGTAGCCGTACACTCCCCTCTTCTGGTCGCGGACCAAGACGCCGTTCTCCAGCGCAAGGACGCGACGGCGCATCTGGTCGACCATCTCGCGGTCGTGCGTTGCCACGAGCACGGTGGTGCCAGTGCGGTTGATTCGCTCGAGCAGGCGCATGATGCCCAGGGAGGTCTGGGGGTCCAGGTTGCCGGTAGGCTCGTCGCAGATCAACAGCGGCGGGCGGTTGACGATGGAGCGCGCGATAGAGACGCGCTGCTGCTCGCCACCGGAGAGCTCGTCGGGGTACTTGTCCATCTTCTGCTCCAGGCCGACGAGGCGCAAAACCTCCGGGACCTGGGTCTCGATGACATGGCGGCTCTTGCCGATAACCTCGAGCGCGAAGGCCACGTTCTCGAACGCGGTCTTGTTGGGCAGCAGCTTGAAGTCCTGGAAGACGCAGCCGACGTTGCGGCGCAGGTAGGGAATGCGCCAGTTCTTGATGGTACGCAGGTTCTCGCCCGCGACGATGAGCTCGCCGCTCGTGGGGATGACCTCGCGGTTGAGCATGCGGATGAAGGTCGACTTGCCAGAGCCGGAGTGACCGACCAGGAAGACGAACTCGCCAGCGCAGATGTCAAGGCTCAGGCCGACCAGCGCGGGCTTATCCGGCTGTGCGGGGTAGACCTTGGTGACGTTGCGCAGGGAGATGACGACCTTGCCGAACTTCTGCTGGCGACCGTCGCCTGCGAGGTCCGCGTAAGAGCCCGTCGCCTGCGTTGCGACGAGATTCTCGTTGCCAACATGCATGTCCTGTTGGAGCGCCTGACCGCGCTCGGGGACGATATTGCGGCGATCAGTTGCCTCGCCGCGACCGTAGCGACCCTGCGCGGACATGCCGCTCTGGGTGCGAACCGGTTGCATTTGTTCTGTGCGGCCCGGCTGGCGCTGCCCGGTGGGGGCACCTGCCGCCTGAGGGTTCTGGCGATTGCCGCCGGAAACCCCATGAGCGCCGCGCGGAGTCTTGCCAAATTTCAATGCCACGTTTAGCTCCGTTTCGTAGTGCGTTCAATGGGAGAAATCCCAGACAAAAGATTTTACCGCCGTTGCCCCTAGCCCGCAGCCATGAATCGAAAGCGTGCACAGAGTTTTCACAAGGAATTAAGAGGAGGCGTTGCAGCGGCACCGTTCTTCACGCCTGCGGCGCCGTCATGCCAGATTCCAGCTGATAAACTGATGGGAAGGCCCGACACGCAGCCCTGGGAATAGGAGGCTTTGCATGAAGATCACGAAGCACGTCGTCACCGCAGCCGCAACCATCGCACTCGCGACGAGCATGACCTGTATCGCTCCCGTCGCCGCACAGGCCGCACCTGCCGCCAGCGGCAACGCCGTTGTCAGCACCACGGCGGGCAGCAGCTTTGCACCGATGGCGACGAGCACTACGAAGGGCACCGTCAAGGCCAACGAGAAGCGCGAGCTGGAGTTCTACCTCAAGAAGAACAACAGCATGAAGAAGGTCAAGCCCTCCAAAATCAAGTGGTCCACCGGCAACGCCAAGATCGCCACGGTGAAGAAGGGCATCATGACCACCAAGAAAGAGGGCAAGGTCACCATCACCGCCAAGTACCAGGGCCACACCGTCCTGTACAAGATCACCGTTAAAGGCGACGCAAGGTTCGACGTTGCAGTCGAGACGCTTAAGAACGACATCATAGTGGGCGCCGGCTACCAAGCCTCCTACGCGCAAGAGGAGAAATACTACGAAAACGCCGTTTCCAATGAAAATGAAAAGTACGTGCTACGCTACAGTGCAACTTACGACCGATTCACCGCTATCTATGAAAACAACGGTCGTGCCGCAGAGCTCGTCTTCTCGGCCAAGTACAAGAACAGGGAATGCACAATCACTGGTTACAGGGGCGCCGAGACAATCGGCGTGAGGACGATGAAGAAGAGCGCGTACAAATCGTCAGAGGACTGCTTTGACTTCAACACCGACCTCAACCCCATTGTGCACGATCTCATGAGCCTGACAAATCTGGGGGTCAGCGCCTGTGGGCTTACCCTCAAGGACTTCGGCTTCACCAACTTCAACAAATAGCAGCATCCCCCAGGAACACGCAGGCAAACCCAAAACGCCCCCGCTCCACATCGGAGCAGGGGCGCTTTTACTGCGCGCTACCGCTTGCCGTGACCTACAGCGCCGCGATCACCGCATCGGTGAACTCGGTGCTGGTGGCAGCATCCGCAGCAGAGCCAGTGACGATCTTCTTGATATCACCGGTGAGATGCTCGCCAGCAGCGTAGACGCTGCCGATCGCCGCCCTGATCTTGTTCGCAGCCTCTTTCTCGCCGATATGGTCGAGCAGCATGCAGCCAGAGAGCATCTCCGCCGTGGGGTTGGCGATGCCCTTGCCGGCGATGTCGGGTGCGGAGCCGTGGACCGCCTCGAAGATCGCGACGTCGGCGCCGATGTTGGCGCCCGGCGCCATGCCCAGTCCGCCCACGAGACCGGCGCACAGGTCGCTCACGATGTCGCCATAGAGATTGGGCAGCACCATGACGTCGAAGCGCGACGGATCGATCACGAGGTTCATGCAGGTTGCGTCGACGATCATCGTCTCGAACTCGATAGCGGGATACTCCTCGGCCACCTTCTGCGCGGTGCGCAGGAAGAGGCCGTCAGAGCACTTCATGATGTTGGCCTTGTGCACGGCCGTGACCTTCTTGCGGCCGTTGGCGACGGCATACTCGAACGCCGCGCGAACGATGCGCTCGGAGCCGGACACGCTGATGGGCTTAATGCTGATCGCGCTGTCGGGCTTGATCGTGCCCAGGCCCTTCTCTACCGCCCAGGCGATGAGCTCATCGGCCTCCGCCGTGTCCATGTCGGCCTCGATGCCGGCGTAGAGGTCCTCCGTGTTCTCGCGGAAGATGACGATGTCGACGTCGTCGTAGCGAGCGCCCGTGCCCTTGATCGACCAGACGGGGCGCAGGTTGGTGAACAGGTCGAAGTGCTTGCGCAGCGCCACGTTGATGCTGCGGAAGCCCGAGCCAACCGGCGTGGTGATGGGGCCCTTGATAGCGATGCCGGTCTTGCTGATCGCCTCGAGCACGTGCTCAGGCAGCGGGGTGCCGTACTCGTCCATGACGCCGGCGCCGGCGTTGACGACCTGCCAGTCGATGTCGACGCCCGCAGCGGCGATCACGCGCTGCATGCACGCGGTGATCTCCGGTCCGATGCCGTCTCCGGGGATGAGGGTGATGGTGTGCTTGCTCATGTCGTTGTTCCTTCTCTCGCGCAGCGCGTACCGCGGTGTCTCGCGTGGCAGCGCTGCGACCTGCGTGGTTTAGTCGTTGGGGACGTCCTCGTTGATGTTGATGACCTGCGAGCTCTCGATATCCTTTGCCGCAGAGCGCATCTCCATCGGCACATACTCGCGACGCTTCTCGATGGACTTGTAGGCGGGGCGGATGATGCGTCGGCCGGCCGCGAGTTCCTCGAAGCGGTGCGCGCTCCAGCCAGCCTGGCGCGCGACGGCGAAGAGCGGGGTGAAGAGCTCCTCAGGGATGCCGAGCATACGGTAGACCAGGCCGGAGTACATGTCGATGTTGGCGCAGATGGCCTTCTCGACGCCCTTGGACTCGGCGAAGAGCTCCGGAGAGAGACGCTCGATGGTCTCGACGAGCCTGAAGTCGCCCTCGTACTCCGTGCCCTCCGCCATGCGGCGCGCGAACTTCTTGCAGATCTCTGCGCGCGGATCGCTCAGCGTGTAGACGGCATGTCCCATGCCGTAGATGAGGCCGCTGTGGTCGTTGGCCTCCTTGCGCAGGACGCGGCGCAGATAATCCGCGACCTGGCCCTCGTCGGTCCAGTCGGCCACGTTATCCTTGAGATCGTCTTGCATGGAGATTGCCTTGATGTTGGCGCCACCGTGCTTGGGGCCCTTGAGGCTGCTGATGCCGCCGGCGTAAGCGCTGTAAGCATCCGTGCCGCTCGAGGAGAGGACGCGCGTGGTGAAGGTGGAGTTGTTGCCGCCGCCGTGCTCCGCGTGGAGCATCAGCATGATGTCGAGCATCTTGGCTTCCTCGTGCGTGTAGGACATGTCCGGGCGCAGCATGGTGAGGATGGTCTCCGCCGTGGAAAGACCCGCGACGGGCGGGTTGATGTACATGCGGTGGCTGGAGATCTGCTTGCGCGCGAGGTAGCTCAAGACCGCGAGGCGCGGGAGGCGCGAGAGCAGCTGGATGGCGACGTCGACCTCGTGCTTTTGGGTGATGACGTCGGCGTCGGGGTCCTGCGCGTAGAGCAGCAAAACGCTGCGAGCGAGCATGTTCATGGCGCTCGCGGAGGGACAGTTCATGATCAAGTTGGCGACGAAGCCGTCGGGTAGCTCGCGCTGCTCGTCGATCATCTCGTTGAAGGTCTCGAGGTCGTCACGGCTGGGGAGGTCACCATCCCACAGGAGGAAGGCGAGTTCCTCGTAGCCAAAGCGGTCCTCGCTCACGGCGTTGCGGACGAGGTCCTTGATGTCGTAGCCGCGCAGGGTAAGGCGGCCTTCTGTGGGAACCTTGACGCCCTCATCGGTGAGATAGCCGTGCACGTTGCTGACGGAGGTCATACCCGCGACGACGCCAGTGCCGTCTGGGTTGCGCAGGCCGCGCTTGACGTTGTAGAGCGAATAGCACTCGCTTGGAAAACCGGTGTATGCGCCAAAGTTGTTATAAAGGGCGAAGTCACTGCGATCTACCATAGGCACCTCCTGGCGAAATGGGTGGCAAGGTGCCGCACGCGACACCTGAGTCAGTCGTCATGCTTTCCCATTATATGAGGCGCAGGTTACGGTCATATTGCGGGCGCAAGCGGCGCGTACCATGCCACAAGCGGCAAAAGACACGTCGGCAACCGCCCCTATGCCGCTTTCCTCTAGATTTCGCGGTCACCAGCAGCGGCAATCGGACCCACTTCCGTTGCAGACAGCCCCGTCTTGCAACGGCACATACCGCGGCAAAACAAAAAGTGCACGAAGTAGGAAGGGTTTTGTGCGATGGTCAGGTAGCGCCCTTGCTTGAGGCGTAGAAGCGCCGGTCAGAGAGACGCGCTTCCTTGTCTACTCAGCAACTTCTCCAAACCCTTCCTACTTGGCGCACTTTTTGTGACGAGACGGGCAAGACAAGGCCCGCGCAACATCCTATATAGTTATCAAAGCGGTCAGAAGGAGGGGTTATGCCCAAAAAAGCGCCATGGATAACAAAGGATGTGCGCATAGCAGAAGCGATGGGGTGGCTAACCGGCGCTTGCAGCGTCGTGCTGACGGGTTTTACTGTCGCAGCAGTGCCCGCCGGAGAGAAGGTCCCCGTCCACTACGGCGTTGACATGCAGCCAAACCGCTGGGGCTCTCCTGCCGAGCTGCTGCTCCTCCCTATTGTCATGCTGACTTGCATCGCGCTTCTGGCCCTCGTTCTCCATCTGGTCAGTCCTGAGCATTGGAACCAACCTGCCGGCCTCGAGAGCGACGAGAAGGATGCCTGGTATCTCGCAAGTGCTCGCTCGGTGGCCTGGGTTGAGCTCGAGTGCGGCGTTTTCTCGCTGCTTGCAGCCCTTAACCCGTTGTCCGACGACTGCAAGGCAATGATTGTCGGCGCTGTTGCGTTCGCACTATTGCTCATTGCAACGCCCCTTAGATTCACTGCAAGGTTTCGCAAGAACAGAGGCAAGGGCAAGGCTCGGAAACGCTAGCGCCCCAGCGTGTTCCAATCGATAAAGAGTTCGCGACGAAGATTACGCTGCGCATCAAGCTGGCGCTCCGTCTTCTCGCGGTACTTCAAGCCAATCTCTTCAAACAGCATGTGCCTGACGATATCGAAGTTCTTCACGTCGGCGATCTGCTGGTATGTCAGCAGCATCACGTTGTAGCCCATTTGCTGTAATGCGGTGGCGCGATCGGAATCCGACATTGAGGCATCGGCCCCACCGTGCACAAGCCTGCCTTGGCACTCAACGACAAGCGGTTTCTTGTCACCCGTCTCCTCAAATAGGAAGTCCGCATAGCAGTTGTAGCGCCCGGCCAAACGCGCCGCTTTGCCCGAAAGGACAATACGAGCATTGTTGCTAAAGGATCTGAGACCTTCGCCACCAGCGGCGCGCGGCGTCGCAAGCAGCAAGGACAGCTGGGCCTCAAACGGCGACGCGACAACCCCGGTCACGCGCTCGAGAGCCCGCTCGAAGACTCGGCAACCGCGACGACCCCTCATATCCTTCGCCAGTTGCTCGAGTTCTGACAGCTCGACGAGAGGAGACCTGTTCCAAAGATCGCTCGGCCTGCCGTCAGGCCTGCGCACATTTCGCCAGGCACCTGCATACAAAGACCCTGCCACATCAACCTGAGACGAAAGCTCCTGAGGCAAACCAGACAAGTCGAACACGGTAAAGCTTCCACACATCTCGTACATCGCCATGGCCACCTGCGTGACAGGCAACGACCGCGCAAGCTGAAACAACGTCATTGCCGGAGACGAGACGTTGAAACCATGCTGGGTTTCAACAACGCTTCCAAAGGGAAGCTCACCGCTTTGCAGATGACAGCAAGCGTACTGGGCAAACGTGTGCTCCGCCCTGTTAGTCACAAAGAAGTGCAAGGGCATGCGGAGAACGCCGCGCACCAAAGGATGCTTGCGCAGCTCGAAGCGGCACCTGTCCCCTTCGACAGGAGGAACAGGTGGCATCAATGCCAGCACTTGTGGTGGAGTGCGGTGATATCGAAGCGCCGATACGCCGTAGAGAGCATCTTCCATAGATGAACAGTAACAGCTGAGCCTTCGTCGTGCACCATTCTTTGACATTATTCAAATCAATTACAGAAGGTCTTTTTGCAAAACCCTCATTGGGCTGCAAATCGCCACTCGCAGACGTCTTTCTCGGTGCCCAGCAGCGGAGCTTATCCAAAAAGTGCGCTAAGTAGGAAGGGTTTGGAGCGATGGCCGGGTAGCGTCCTTATTTGAGGCGCAGCAGCGCCGGTCAGAGAGGCGCGCCTCCTTGTCTACTCAGCAACTTCTCCAAACCTTTCCTACTTGGCGCACTTTTAGTGGCGAGCTAGGTGCGACGGGCCAAAAAGCAGTTGGAGCCGCCCGGAAGGGCGGCTCCAACGTTCAGGTTTATTGAGTTGCAGGCTATGGGAAGGCCAGCCGATGCCACTTGCCCGTCGTTACAGCGCGCGACGGCTCTCGATGCTGCGGGCGAGGGTGACCTCGTCGGCATACTCGAGCTCTCCACCAACGGGAAGCCCACTGGCAAGGCGCGTGACCATGATGCCCAGGGGTTTGATGGTGCGGGCAAGGTAGCTCGCCGTGGTCTCACCCTCGACATCAGGATTAGTCGCCAAAAGCACCTCGTTGATGTCCTCTGCGCCAAGGCGGGCGATAAGGTCGGCGATGTAGAGGTCGTCTGGCATGATGCCGTCCATGGGGTTGATCACACCGCCAAGCACATGGTAGAGACCGTGGTAGGCGCCGGTACGCTCGATGGCGTCGATGTCACGCGGCTCCGCGACGACGCAGATTGCACTCGAATCACGCTCAGGATCCATGCAGACCTCGCACATGTCGTCTTGCGCATAGTTGTGGCAGCGCGGGCAGAGGTGAATCGCATCCTTGACCTCGAGGATCGCCTCCGCAAGACGGCGGGCGGTTTCCTCATCGCTCGTGAGCAGCCAGTGGAGAATGCGCTGCGCAGACTTGGGGCCCACGCCGGGCATCCTCTCGAGCTCCTCTTGGGCATGCCTGATTGCGGCGGCTTGCTTCATGATGACTAGAACAGACCCATTCCGGAGAGGCCGGCGGTGACAGCGGACATGCGCTGGCTTGCCATGGCTTGAGCATCAGCGATGCCCTGGTTGACGGCAGCGACAATCATGTCCTGCAGCATCTCGACGTCCTCGGGGTCGACAGCCTCGGGATCGATGGTGAGCTCCTTGATCTCAAGCGCACCGGAAACTGTGCAGGTGACCATGCCGCCGCCGGCAGTGGCAGTGACGGTCTCGAGTGCAGTCTGAGCCTGAATCTCCTCCATCTTCTTCTGCATCTTCTTTGCCTGCTTCATCATGGCCTGAGGGTTCATTGCCATTGGATTCTCCTTGTCTAGCTGCGTGCCAAAGGGCACGGCTCGCATACGCATACGTCCGCTATTGTCGCATGTTATCGCCCGCCCAAACCGAACGATTGCGTGACGAAGCCGCGAAGCGCGCCGCGCGGTGTCTGCGAGCCCACTGGCGCTGGCGCGTCGGCGTTGCCGTGACCTGCAGCGCTGGCGCCGACTTCGTCTGGCGCCTACGAGGGGCCTGGGGCCCTTTGGCGCTCACGCAAGGCCATCGGTCTGCAGCAGGGGCGAGGCCGAATGAATTCGGCCCCTACGCACTTCAATGCGAGCATGCCGATTGCCAACGCACATCACATGCCTCGACGCCCACTGGCGCTAACGCATCGGCGTTACCGTGGGCCGCGGCGCTGGCGCCGACTCCGTCTGGCGCCTACGAAAACCCCGCGGCCCCACCAAAGCGCTGTAACCCACCACTTCGGGCACCAACGCAACTGCAGCGAAGCAGACGAGCCCCCTCGGGGTGGTGGGATGCGCGGCCAGGTGAGTCAAAGCGATCTCGAACCTGGCCGCGCACCCCACCACCCCGAGGGGGCTCGCGCTCAAGCTGTAGGCGTCCTACACTTCGGAGAACTTGATCCCGCCGCCAAAGACGCTCAACGCATCGGACAGCTCGTTGGCAGTTGCCTCGTCAACCGGGGCGCCAAAGCCAAAGCCAGCGTCAGGCTCAGGCTCCGTTGCCGTCTCCTGGCTCACCGCAGCGGCATTGGCCGCAACCTCCGCCTCGCGCTGGGCCATGTAGGCATTGGGATCAAAGCCGCCAAAGTCATTGCCGCCAGACGGCGGAGCACTCTCGAAGCCGCCTGCTGCCGGCACATCGACGGGCGCCTCAACCGGAGCATAGTCGTCATAGCCACCACCCACGTAGCTATCGGCCAAGGCATCCAGGTAGCCGTCGTCATAGTCCGGCGCAGGAGCCGCAGCCTCGGTCGCACTCACAGCGCCAAAGCTCGCAGCGCTCTTGGCCTCTGCCTTCTGCTTGCCAGCGGAAGCGGTCCTGCAGTCAAAGGCCGTCGGTGCACCAAGGATGTTCTTGAAGGCACGGGACAGCAAGTCATGGCCGTTGCCCTGCGTCACAAGCCTCATGGCAAAGTCGCTGCCCGCCGGGAAGACCAGATGGTAGCCACTGTCATCGTTTTCGACCGTTACGCCGTTGAGCAGCGCGTCGATTGCCACATCCTCACGCTTGACCTCCGTGCGAATAGCCGCCATGAGGCGCGTCGGGGACATCGCCGCCGCAACACCGGTAGCTGCGGCAACCGGCTGGGGCGTCGGCTCGGGCTCAGGCTGCGGGGCAACTTGTACCTGCGGCTCGGCCTGTGGTGCGGGCGCTGCCTCAAAAGCAGAGGCCGCAGCGGGTGCAGCGCCGCTGCCCGCAGGGGAGCTTGCTCCGAAAGGGGTGGGCTCCTCCATCGGCTGAGGCTCGACATCCCAAGGAAGGTCGACCGGCGCACCATCGAAGAAGGCCGGTTCGGGATCAAAAGACGGGGCGGGAGCGGTAAAGCCGACAGATGGATCATCATCCCAAGGCAGGTCCGCCTCATCAGACTCGGGGATCCACTCCTCCTCTTCCTCCTCAACAGGCACGACCACAGGCTGCGCAGAAGATGCGGCCGGCTCTGCCGGAATCGCGGCAACTGGCGCCGCAGCAGCGACAGCGCCGGCGCCCATGCCCGCGTTGGCGGCAGCGCTCGCCACCGCCTGCGAGGCCATCGAGCTCAACAGGTCACCGGAGAGCTTGGGCGCGGGCAAGCCGGCCTCGAGGCTCTCAATGCGCTCTGCCAGGGCCTCGAGAGTGAGCTCGCTTTCCGCGCGGCACAGGCGCGTCAGGGCGATCTCGAAGCTCAGACGAACATTGACGGAGTTGCGCAGCTCCGAGACGAGGTCGCCGCAGGTCGTCAGGGCACGACCGAGTCGCTCCGGACCGCCAAAGGCGGCAGCCTGCTGCTGGTAACGCGGAAGCTCGCTGACCGGGCAGGCGACGACGCCGTTGACGCCGCCCGTCAGAGACGCCGCGTAGAGGTTGCGAATATGGTCAGTGACATCGCGCGCGATCTGGACCAGGTCCTGACCGGCCACGACCATACGGTTAAGCCACAGGAAGGCGTTTGCGGTATCGCGCGCGGCAATGTATCCGCCCAGCTCGAAGAGGGCGCCGGTATCAGTCTGGCCGAGCTGGCCCTGCGCCGCACCGAGCGTGATGGAACCACCGTTGGCGACCGCCACCTGCTCGAGCGCCGTCGTGGCATCGCGCATGCCGCCGGCGGCCTTGGCTGCGATGAACTCGAGGGCCTCTTGCTCGGCAGTGAACCCCTCTGCATCGCAGATGCGCTTGAGATAGCCGCAGATCTCCTCGATGGAGAAGCGGCGGAAGTCAAAGCGCTGGCAGCGGGACTGAATGGTCTCCGGCACCTTGTGCGGATCTGTCGTGCACATGACGAAGACGACGTGCGCAGGCGGCTCCTCCAACGTCTTGAGCAGCGCATTGAACGCCGCGTTGGAGAGCATGTGGACCTCGTCGATGATGTAGATCTTGTAGCGGCCGCGCGTCGGGGCGAACTGCACGCGGGAGATGATCTCCTCGCGGACGTTCTCAACGCCCGTGCGGCTTGCCGCGTCGAGCTCGTAGACGTCCGGGTGCGTTCCCTCCGCAATCTCCGTGCACTGGGGGCAGCTGCCGTCCGGCGTAGGCGTGGGACCGCCCTCGCACAGCAGGGCCTTGGCAAGCAGGCGCGCGCTGGTGGTCTTGCCCGTGCCGCGCGGGCCGCAGAAGAGGTAGGCGTGAGCGACATCCCCGCTGGCCACGGCATTTGTCAGGGTGTTCTCGACATGCTCCTGACCGACGACGTCGGCAAACGTGTTGGGACGGTACTTGCGATAAAGGGAAATCGCCATCTTCACTCCTTACTCCAGTGAGATACGGGCGGCCCGGCGGCCGCGATGAGTCGCGAAAACGTATCTGTCCATGATACCCGCAAGCTGCGACACGGCGGGAAACCGCTGCGTTGCAATCGAGCAATGAGAACTGCACCCCCGGGGACCCACCAACCCATGGAAACCAGATGGCGCCGACTTCGTCTGGCGTCTACAAGGAGTCCGGAGCCCGATGGCGCTGACGCGAAGGCCGGCTGCGCGCTGCAAAAAAAGAACCCCCGGCCGCTTGAGGGGACAGCCGGGGGTTGAGGAGAAGCCGAGAATCGACCGGGAGAGCTTAGGGGCGCAGGCCCATGCCGCCCTCGAGGGTGACGGTCTCGCCGCTCATGAACTTGAAGTCCGGACCGCACAGCTGCAGCACGACGCGGCCGATCTCCGTCTCGACATCGCCGTAGTGACCCATCGGCGGCATGTGGACGTTGGCCTCGTAAGCCTCGGGGTACTGATCCTTGAAGCCCTCGAGCGCTGCCGTCCATGCCAGCGGGCAGACAACGTTGACGTTGATGCCGTCGGGGCCCCACTCGGTGGCGGCGACACGACTCAGGCCGCGGATGCCCTCCTTGGCGGCAGCGTAGGCGCACTGGCCGTAGTTGCCAAAGAGGCCTGCGCCAGAGGCGAAGTTGACGACAGAGCCCTTGGTCTCCTTGAGGTAGGGATAGCACTTCTGCATGTAGAGGAAGGCAGAGTACAGGCCGGAGTACAGGGCGAGGTTGAACTGGTCCATGGTGTGGTCAGCGATGGTGACGCCGGAGGCGGAGGCCTGTGCGTTGTTCACCAGCGCGTCGATGCGGCCGAACTTGGCAATAGTCTGGTCGACGACGTTTTGAACGGTAGCCTCGTTGTCGCCGCCAGCGGAGATGTCAGCCTGGACGGCGAGGACCTCGATGCCGTACTCGCGCTCGAGTTCTTCCTTGGCAGCCTCGAGCTTGGCAACGTTGCGGCCGGTGATGACGAGGTTAGCGCCCTCCTTGGCAAAGGCGATGCCGATACCGTAGCCGATGCTGCCGGGATCGCCGTTCTTAAGCGTCGCGCGGCCAGCGCCCGTCACGATAACAGTCTTGCCAGTGAAGTAACCCATGTTGACCCCTTTCGTGGACCGTCGTTTGGTTACCTCGATAGTAGGCGGCAAACAATACGCCCCCTGCCGCGAATCCACCTCGATACCGCAAGCGGATTGATCGCGGCAGAGATATGGCAAGGGCCGAGCACCCAGCGCCTCTACAGGTTCACGCAGTTCTTGGATGGACGCGCGATCATCAGCAAGGCGACGATGAGGATGGCGGTGATGCCCAAGCTCACCGGGTAGACGTACATGATCATCTCGAAGGTGGGGAAAGCCGGGAACACGAAGGCGACCCACAGCACGCGCACGCCGCAAACGCCCAGCACCGTAAGCGCCGCCGGGGAGACGGAGATGCCAAAGCCGCGCATGTAGTCCGAGCAGGTCTCGTAAACCATGCTGAAGAAATACGAGGGGATGATGATGAAGAGGCGCTGGTAGCCCAGTGACACGACTTCCGGGTCGCCATTGAACAAGCCGACCATCTCACGGCCAAAGAAGATAACCGCCAAGACGATCACGGCCACGACTATCTCGCTTTCGACCATGCAGACGAGCAGCGTCTTCTTGCAGCGCTTGATGTCGCCCGCACCGAAGTTCTGGCCGGTGAAACTCGTACATGCCTGACCAAAGGCGCTCACCATCGCCCAGAAGACGAACTCAAGGGAAAGACCCGCGCTCGACGCGGCGATGACGTTGGTGCCGAGGGAGTTGATGGCGCCTTGGATGATGATGTTGGCGACGGCGAAGATGCCCATCTGGACACCCGCTGGGAGGCCCACCTTGATAATCTGGCGGGCGCTCGACCAGTCGATCTTGATCTTGCGCAGACTCACGCGCACAGCGGAGTCGATCCTACACAGGTCGGCAAGGAGCAAGATAGCGCACAGGACGTAGCTGGCAACCGTAGCGACGGCGATGCCGGCAACGCCCCAGCTGCAGATGGCGACGAAGACGTAGCCGAGCACGGCGTTGAGAACAGTCGCCACCGTAAGAACCTGCAGCGGTCTGATGGTATTGCCGATGCTCCTGTAGATGGCAAACTCGAAGTTGAAGAGCGCGATCGCAGGCACGCTGATCAGGTAGATGCGCCAGAAGATCAGCGTCTCCGCAAAGGCCTCGTCGGGGACGCACAGGGCCTTGAGCAGCGGCACGGCAAGAAGCTCGCCGAGCAACGTGAAGACCAGGCCAAAGACAGAAAGCGCGATCGACGTGTGAACGGCGCGCTCCACGCCCGTGAGGTTCTTGCGGCCGAGCGCGATGGCGACGATGACGTTCGCGCCCAGCGCGATACCCATGGAGAGGCTGACGATAAAGCTCACCAGCGGCATATTGGCGCCGAGGGCAGCCATGCCAACAGCGGCATGATCGCCGGAGAAGCGGCCGATGATGAGAACGCCGATGAAGGTGGTGAGCTGCTCGAGGATGCTCGTGGCGGCCACGGGGACGGAGAAGCGAAGCACGGACCTCCACAGGGAGCCGGAGAGCATGTCGATTTGTTTAGCCATGAATGCGCACTTCTTTTCGGACGGTTGCTTGCGATTAAGTCGGACAAGAATACGCCCCTCAAACCCGGCTGCCTAGAGGGAAAACGCGCAATGGCCCGAACGGTCGAGCAACAAGCTTTTTTGAGAATTTGAATAAAAGAAGTAGGACATTTTTTGACAGAGAACTGGCCGCTTAACGTGCAAAAACGAAGCAGGGCGCCTCCGCCTGAAGACAGCACTGAAACCAAGTTCGCTATCTTCGAGCAAAGGCGCCCTGGCAAGTAGGCAGCCGTCAAGCGAGACCCTCGGGAAAACCTTGAATAATGCGAGGCTTATGGGTAGGGACAGGGTCCCTACCCTACGTAACCAGCGGTTTAGCTAATCGTGCGCAGCGGGCATTTGCCTTGATCGGCGCTTCTCTAGGCGACGGCCTTCTTCCTCTTGTCGAGCCACATCTTGGCAGCACCAAAGAGCGTCGGCAGCAAGCTGATCACAACAATGCCGACGATCACCAGCTCGAAGTGCTTCTCCACGAAGGGGACGCCGCCAAAGAAGTAGCCGAGCAAGGTGAACACGCTCACCCAGCACACGCCGCCGAGGATGTTGAACAACGTGAAGCGCGGGAAGTGCATGCCGCCCATGCCCGCCAAAAACGGCGCGAAGGTGCGGATGATCGGGAAGAAGCGCGTCAAGAAGACGGCGAAGTTGCCGTACTTGTCAAGCATGGCCTGGGTCTTCTCGAGACGCTCGGGAGTGAGGGCCTTGACCTTGCCGCTGCGGATGATGGCCTCGCCGAGCTTGCGTCCGATCCAGTAGTTGGACGTGTTGCCCAAAATCGCGGCGATGGTCATGAGCGCAATGGCAACACCCAAGTTCAAGCCGCCGCCCTCGGCGCAGAAGATGCCCATGCAGAAGAGCAGCGAGTCACCCGGCAGAAACGGCGTGACGACCAAGCCGGTCTCGATGAAGACGATGATGAAGAGCGGCGTGTAGACCCAGACGGGGCCCAGCTGCACGATCCAATCCGCGATGAAGGTGCGCGGGTCTTGAATCAAGGCGATGATGAAGTGGATGAATTCCAAGGCAGTCCTTTGTTTTACAGGGAAACTTGGGACAGTGTAGCCGACCAAACGGCGCCAGAGCCAAGCTTGCACAAACTTGACACAGTCGTCAGCGCGCCGTTATTTTCGCCACACATTCGTCAAGATGTCGCTAAACGCGATTTCCTCCAACACACGTAGGGGAGGGACAGGGTCCCTCCCCTACGTGGTGCCGCAAAACGCAAAAAGTGCGCCGTATGGGAGTGGGCACCCACCAGAGGCCCCTTATGGCTGCTACGTCCCCGTCCTGACCAGGTTCGAGGTGTGGTGCCGCCCAGTCCCATACGGCGCACTTATCTGCACCGTGTGCCAGCGTTGCGCCGGCGTCTCAAGCAGTGTCGCTGCGGCTAGTCCTCGGAAGGCTCCGTGGTGTTGCCGACAGAAGGCTCTGCGGATGTGTCGTCAGACACTTTATCGAAAGTTCGCGTTTCTGTCTTCCCATTCTCGTCAGTCTGCGTCAAAGAAAGCGTCTGACGGTCCTCCGAGAACTCATAGGTCGCCGTGCCTTCCTCAACATCGTTGCTGAAGGTGATGGTGCTCGCCTTGGTGTCGAGCGTGTACTTGTACGGCTCGATGTTGGAGGCAAGCTTCCACTCGCTGTCGGTGAAGACGACGGTGACAGCGGGGTTGGTGTCCTCGATCTTCCACACGCCCTGGATATCCTTGACGTCCGGGCTGGCAGTGCAGCCTGCAAGGCCCAGCAGGCAGGCGGTCATGGCGATCACGGACAGCGCGGCGGCGATCAGCTTCTTCATTGCGCCCTCCTTGTTAGTCGAATCCAACCACCTGCGGCGTCTACGTCGCGCCCCAGGCAGACTCTACTGTCGATTTTACTTGCTCTCGTCTTCCTCGTCCTCATCGTCGTCAAAGTTCAAGAAACCGTCATCCTCGCTGTTGCCGCGGCGCTTGCGGTCAGGGAAGAGGATGCGGGTCTTGCGCTCCGCGACGATGGCCACGATGAGGAAGATCAGGATGCCGACTCCCAAGACGATCAAGACACCGCCGGTGAGGCCGACCTTGTCAAAGAGCGCGTCGAGAATCGTGCCGTCCTGCAAGCTATTGAAGAAATCCCACATAAGCAATCCTTTGGGAGAGGTAACTGATAACTCGTGAATAGTACCGCATGCCCGCGCTTATCGGCTACAGATACCTGCCAGTAATGCTTTGCTCGCAGGCCGCGACCTGCGCCGGCGCGCCCATGCAGACAACCTCTCCGCCGTCTTCTCCGCCCCCGGGACCCATGTCGACGATGTAGTCCGCGTTGCGGATGATGTCGAGGTCATGCTCGATGACGATGACCGTGGCGCCGTTTTCCACGAGGCTGTCGAAGACGTCGAGCAGCACCGCCACATCGAGAGGGTGCAGGCCGATGCTCGGCTCGTCGAACACGAACACGGAGCCGTCTTGGGCCTTGCCCATCTCGCTGGCGAGCTTGAGGCGCTGGGCCTCGCCGCCGGAGAGCGCCGGGGTCGGCTCGCCCAAGGTGAGGTAGCCCAGGCCCAGGTCATGCAAGGTCTGAAGGCGCGCGCTGGCCTTCTTGAGCTTGGTCATGAGGGGTATGAGCTCGTCAACGCTCATCGCCATGAGCTGCGGCAGCGTGTAGAGCGCACCGTCGGCCGCCTCCCAACGGTACGCATCCATGGCCGGCGCGTAGCGCGAGCCGCGGCAATCCGGGCACTCGATGTCGACGTCGGGCAAGAACTGCACGTCAAGCGTGATAGAGCCTGTTCCGTCGCAGGTAGGACAGCGCAGCTTGCCGGTGTTGTAGGAGAACGCGCCGGGCTTCCAGCCGTCGGCCTTGGCAGCGTCCGTGCGGGCGAAGGCGCGGCGCAGCTCGTCGTGGATACCGGAATAGGTGGCCACCGTCGAGCGCACGTTGGCGCCGATGGGAGACGCGTCGATGAGGTTGGCCTTCTCGATGCCGCACGCGTCGACGCAAGCCACGCTCGCCGGCAGCTGACCGCCGGCGATGCTCGCCTCGAGCGCCGGGAGCAGCTCTTCAAGTACAAGCGTCGTCTTGCCGCTGCCAGAGACACCCGTCACCGCCGTAAGACGCCCACGCGGAAAGTCCACCGCAAGCGGCTTGACCGTATGGAGCTGAGAGGTCTCGAGGTGGATCTTCCCCAGACCAAAGAGCGCGTCCTCCTCCACCGCGGCGCGTTTGCGCGCAACGCTACCGCCGGAAAGGAAGGGCGCGATGCGGCTGTCCTCTCTTGCGGCCACCTGATCGACCGTGCCCTGGGCGATGACCCTACCGCCATCCGCACCGGCGACCGGTCCCATCTCGACGAGGTAGTCCGCCGCCTCGAGCACGCGCGTGTCGTGGTCGACCACGACAACGGTGTTACCGTCGCCCACCAAGTCGCGCATAACGCCGACGAGGCCGTCGACGTTGGCCGGGTGCAAGCCGATGCTCGGCTCGTCGAGCACGTAGAGCACGCCGGTCGTCTGGTTGCGCACAGCGCGCGCGAGCTGCACGCGCTGGCGCTCGCCCGTCGAAAGCGACGCGCCCGCACGGTCGAGGCTCAGGTAGCCCAGGCCCAGCTGCAGCAAGCGCTGCGCCGCAGAGCCAAAAGACTCGCAGATGCTCGCCGCCATGGAGCGCATCTCCTCGGGCAGCGTTGCCGGAACGCCCTCGACCCACTCGACTGCGGTAGCAAGCGTCATCTGGACTGCCTCGTCCAGGCCCAAGCCGCGCAGGCGGGGCTGGCGGGCACGCTCACTCAAGCGCGTCCCGTGGCAGTCCTCGCACGGGCCCTCCTTCAAGAAACGCGCAACGCGGGCGAGGCCCTTCTCGTCCTTTGCCTTGGACAGAGCGTTTTCGACCGAGTAGACGGCGTTGTAGTAGGTGAAGTCGAGCTCGGCAAAGTTCTCGCCCTTCTTCGCCTTGTAGAGGATGTGCTTCTTCACGGCAGGCCCGTTGAAGACGATGTCGCGCTCCTCAGGCGTAAGCTCGCAAAACGGCACGTCCGTGCGCACGCCCATGGCGCCGCAAACCTGCTTCATGAGGTCCCACATCAGCGAGCCCCAGGGCTTGACGGCTCCGTCGTCGATGCTGATCGACTCGTCGGGAACGAGGGCTGCACGGTCGACCTGGCGCATGATGCCCGTGCCGCCACAGGTAGGGCAGGCGCCGCTGGAGTTGAAGGCCAGCTCCTCCGCACCCGGGGCGAAGAACTCCTTGCCGCACTCAGGGCATAGAAGCGGCAGGTCAGCCGCAACGTTGATGCTCGGCTGCGCATAGGCGCCGCAATGAGGGCAGACGTGCGAGGCGCAGCGGCTGAAGAGCAGGCGCAGGCTGTTGGAGAGCTCCGTCATCGTTCCAAAGGTCGAGCGCACGCCGGGAGCCGCAGGGCGCTGGTGCAATGCGAGCGCAGCTGGGACGTGGCGGATGTCGTCGACATTAGCGCGGCCGGCTTGCGTGAGGCGGCGGCGCGTGTAGGTGGACAGCGCTTCCAGGTAGCGACGGCTGCCCTCCGCATAGAGGACGCCCAGGGCCAGCGAGCTCTTGCCGCTGCCGGAGACGCCAGCGATGCCCACGAGCTGTCCCAGCGGGATGTCGACGTCGACGTCCTTGAGATTGTGGACGCGCGCTCCGCGCACTTGAATGCAGCTCGGCTGCGCCGCGACGCGCTTGTCCTCGATGCCGTTGCTCACGTGATCCTCCGATAACTGGTGGTGGTTGGATACGCCACTCTACCCCTCAATTGCGGCGTTGAACTGCTCATATGCCCCGTTGCACCGCCATCGGCAACTAAGATGACGCGCACAGACCCGTGAGCGCTATACCCTGACTTTTGCAGCTGACAAGGGCCGTTTTCCCCTCTCGACCTGGGGAAACGGCCCTTTTCGTGCGTGACATTTTCTGGCGTGGTACGCCCTATCTCCTCGGTTTCCTCACATCCGCCATTATCGAGCGAATCTGGGCGCGGGTGAGAACCTGGCGCGACAGGTCGATCCCGACGGCCTCGGCGAGCTCGTCGGTGAGGTCGGTGCGGTGGTCGAAGAGATAGAGGTTCTGCCCCATGTGGTGGCCCACCACCCGGGCGAGGTCGTCGGATATCTCCGAGGCGGAGTGCCTGCGGCCGGTGTCGAGCTGCATGAGCCGCATGACCAGCAGCGCAACGTAGCAGACGAGGAAGTGGGCGCGTATGTGGGACTCGGTGGAGCAGTAGACCGGGCGCGCGTCGAAGTCGCCCTTCATCACCCGGAAGGACTCCTCTATCCTCCAGAGCCCGCGGTAGGCGTCGATGACGTCGCGGTCGTCCATCTCCTGCTCGGAGGTGACGATGCAGTAGTAGCCGTCCATGGCCTCGTCGGCGGCGATCCTCTCCTCGTCGATCACCCAGTTGTGGTCGGCGGCCTCGCCGGTCTCGCGCACGACGGGCACGTCCTTCGCGTAGCGCACCGACGTCTTCGCCGCCGCCGACGACAGGTCGCCGCGGGCCACGGCGGCCCTGGACTTCTCGACGACCTTGGCGCGCTCGCGGCGGCTGCGCTCGAAGTAGGCGCGCGACCAGAAGGCCACCTCCTTGACCGGCACCATCACCCTGTGCCTCTTCCCGTCCTCGCCCGCGACGTAGACCGCCTTCTCGGAGATGCGGCTCTTGATCTTGAAGGAGCCGGAGGCGCTCTCCTCGTAGCCCGCGTCGTCGAGCACCCAGGACTTGAGCGCGCCGGTCGCCTTGCGCACGGACTGCGAGAAGATGTAGCCGTTGCCGTCGAGCACGCACGCGGCGATGTTGGCGGAGGTGTTGAGGCCCTTGTCGGCCACGACCACCACCCGCTGCCCCCAGGGCAGGTCGCGCACGCCCGCCTTGGACATGGCCGGCAGCAGCGTGGCCATGTCGTTGCGGTTGCCGGGGAAGAGCTCGTAGCCCAGGGGCAGGCCGTCGGAGTCCAGGAACAGCCCCATCTGCACGATCGGGCTGGGCCTGTGCTCCTTGGAGACGCCGCGCATCCTGAAGCCGTCCTCCTCGTCGCACTCGAAGTAGTAGTTGGTGACGTCGTAGTACAGGCACGACGTGTCGCGCGGCCCGCGCGACTCCTCCAGCGACGCGTTCATCGAGCTCACGAGCGCGTCGGCGTTGTCGTCCAGGTAGGTCAGGCAGCGGTAGACGTCGTCGGCAGTGAAGCCGCACTTGCGGGGGAACCTCCCCCTGGCCTCCCAGGCGGCGCGCTTGGAGGAGGGGTGCGCCATGCGGTCCCACACGAGCAGCTCCAGGACCCGGCAGGGGTCGTAGGAGAAGCCGCGGGAGGTGCGCTTGCGCTCGAAGAACGACCACACGCCCAGGTCGCGGTGGAGGTAGGCGGAGGGCACCGCCGCCCCGAGCTCCACGCGGCCCTCGGAGCGCTTGTCGATCTTCCTAGCCGCCGAGAACTCCACGGTCACGGGCGCCTGCGCCCTGGCGGCCTCCTCGGTCATGCGCCTGCACTCCTCCTCGAAGTGGGCGACGGGGTCGTCGAACTCCGCCTCGAGGGCGTCGACGTAGCCGAGGCTCCTCACGGTCCTCGCCTTGTTCTTGCCGTCCTCGTCGCGGTAGCCCTGCACGATGGTTAGGTAGGTGCGCCCGTTGGGCTTCTTCGACTTCCTGAGATACACGATTTTCCATCCTGACCTGCGGGAACATATGCAAGTATTATCTCATACACAGCCATACAACGGCGTATAAAGTCGTAAAAACTTGACAAAGAAAAAGCCCGCTGACCTGGGCAAGCGGGCGAAAAACGATCTAGCTAGGCTGCAAAAGTCGGGCGATGCCCACGAGCTGTCCCAGCGGGATGTCGACGTCGACGTCCTTGAGATTGTGGACGCGCGCTCCGCGCACTTGAATGCAGCTCGGCTGCGCCGCGACGCGCTTGTCCTCGATGCCGTTGCTCACGTGATCCTCCGATAACTGGTGGTGGTTGGATACGCCACTCTACCCCTCAATTGCGGCGTTGAACTGCTCATATGCCCCGTTGCACCGCCATCGGCAACTAAGATGACGCGCACAGACCCGTGAGCGCTATAC
>CAKUES010000019.1 GCA_934646835.1 uncultured Coriobacteriales bacterium | reverse complement strand
GCGCCGCCCCTCGCGGAGCGGGCTGCATACTATACGCGAACCCGGGGGCCGGCGCAAGGGGTGATCCGGAGGTTTTTCAAAAAAAGGGGGCGCCCGGAGGCCGACGGCGCGGCAAGCCGTCGTTGCCCGCGAGGGGCATGGGGAGGGACAGGGTCCCTCCCCTACGGGGTGCCGGGGCCCGGAGGCGCTGGCGCAAAGCCGTCGTTGCCCGCGGCGGTGGTGCCGACTCCGTCTGGCGCCTACGGGGGACCGCAGGCCGTCCGGCGGCGGCGCAAGACGGCCGTGCTGCCGCGAGGGGCATGGGGAGGGACAGGGTCCCTCCCCTACGGAGATTCGGGCCCCGTGCGGCTGGCGCGGCGGGCCAACTGTCGGCAGCAAGGGTGGCGCGAAGATTCTCTGAATGCCCAATCGTTCAGACAATCGCGAGATTGCGGCGTATCGGGCTGAAACGGCGGTTGCCTGAACGATCTGTCGTTCAGAGAATCGCGAGATTGCGGCATATCGGCCTGAAACGGCGGTTGCCTGAACGATTGGTCGTTCAGGCAATCAGAACAATGCGGTTTCGAGAGAGGTGGCAATCGCCACCGTCAACGAAAACTGCACGTACAAGAGAAGGAGCCGAGGCTCAAGCCCCGGCTCCTTCTCTTTTACGTCTATGCCAACTGCCTGTTTAGGCCAACTTGGCGAACTTGCGCTTGCCGGCCTGAAGGACCGCACCCTCGAGCTCGGCTGCGGGGATGTGGTAGGTCTTGGCAGGAACGGCCTTGCCATTGACTTTGAAGCCACCGCCATCGATCAGACGGCGAGCATCGCCGTTGGAGCCAGCGAGCTTGCAGGCAACGAGGATTGCAGGCAAGTAGACGCCGCCCTTCTCTGCATCCTCGGTCAGCTCGACGGAGAACTCCTCGATGTTCTCGGGGATTTCATGCTCCTTGAAGAGCTTGTCGAAGGCCTCCTCTGCCGCGACTGCAGCCTCGGCGGAGTGGTAGATGGTAACCAGCTCGCGGCCCAGCTGACGCTTGACCTTGTTGGGATGCAGCTCGTCGTTGGCAAGACCGGCCTCGATGGCGTCGATCTCGCTCACGGGCATCGCGGTAGCCACGCGGAAGTACTTGACCATGAGCTCGTCGGGGATGCTCATGACCTTGCCGAACATATCCGCAGGCTCGTCGGTGAGGCCGATGTAGTTGCCGTAGGACTTGGACATCTTCTTCACGCCGTCGGTACCCTCCAGCAGCGGCAGGGTGAGCGCAACCTGGGGCTCCATGCCGAGCTTCTCCATGAGCTCGCGGCCTGCGAGCAGGTTGAAAAGCTGGTCGGAGCCGCCGAGCTCGACGTCGGCCTTGATGACGACGGAGTCGTAGGCCTGCATAATCGGGTACAAAAACTCGTGCATCGCGATGGGCAGGTGGTTCGTGTAGCGGTTGTTGAAGTCGTCGCGCTCGAGGATGCGGGCAACCGTGAAGTTGGACAGCAGGCTCAAGAGCTGGGCGAGGTCGAGGGAGAAGATCCACTCGCTGTTATGGCGCACCACGGTCTTCTCGGGGTCGAGGATCTTCATGGCCTGGGCCATGTAGGTCTCGGCGTTGGCGTCGATCTGCTCCTTGGAGAGCTGCGGGCGCGTGGAGTTGCGGCCGGAGGGGTCGCCGATCAGGGCAGTGCCGTCGCCGATGATCAGGGTCACCTGATGGCCGAGGTCCTGGAACTGGCGCAGCTTGCGCAGGGGCACGGCATGGCCGATATGCAGGTCCGGGCTAGTGGGGTCAACGCCGAGCTTGATGTTGAGGGGCTCGCCGCGATCCAGCTTCTCCTTGAGGCCAGCGAGGGGCTTGATCTCATGGACACCGGACTGAATGATGTGAAGTTGTTCCTCAGTGGAAAGCATGGGTCCTTTCCTTTCATGTTCGATAGACAACGGTAGATGATAGCGCAGAGCAGTCGATTACTTGCGATAACCGGGCTTTCCTCCCTTGCCGCTGCCGTTGTACTTACCGGTGCCGTTGAACTTACCGCGGTTTTGCTTGCGGACCACCTGGCGCTTCAAGCCAGCCTCGCCGCTGCGCATGGCGTTCTTGGCGCCGGCCAGGCCGCCTTTCTCGCGGCGCTTGGAGCGCGCCTCGACGCGAGCCTCGGCGTACTCGTACTCGGCGCGAGCATCCTTGCCAGCCTTGATGGAGCCGGCGTCGTCAACGCGGTTGCCATCGAAGACCTTGGTGCGGCGCTGAGCACGGCGCTCGGCTTCCTTCTCCTTGACCGTCTTCTTGGCACCAGTGCGGTTGCGGAAGAGGTTGCCAGCGGTGGTGCTCTCTTCCTTGACGACATCCTTGCCCTGCAGGGCACGGCGCGCACGGTAGAACTGCTCCTCGCCCTCGGCCTCGTCGAGCAGGGTGGTGTCGACGGCATAGCCGGTGACGCCTGCGCGCTTGAGGTCGCCAATTGCATGGGCGATATCGAGCTTGACGGCGTTGTAGAGGTGACCGCGGCCGTTGATGTCCGTGGTGACGGGGAACATGTAGCCCTTGCGATCCTTGTAGTAGCGCTGCTGACCCTTGCGACGGGAGCACTTGGCGCACTTTTGGTCGCAGGGGCCCTCTGCCATGAGGAAGCAATGGTCGGAAACCATGAGCTCCTGGCGGCCATGGACCACGAGGCCGACGGGAATGGGACTCTCGTCAGCGAGCTGCTTGATCTGAGCCAAGGTGAGCTCGGGGCTCAGCCAGGCGAAGTCCGCACCGAGGGCAGCCCAGACGCGCAGGGCGTCGGGGTTGGTTGCGTAGAGCTTGGGGCCGATGGCGCGGCCGGGCTCGAGCTCGCCCAGGGTCTGGGCGACGCTGGTGGTCTCGTTGAAGTTGATGCGGGTCACGAAGCGGGCCATATCGTCGATCTTATTCACGCCGGAGGTATCGAGAACACCGCAGCCGAGGCCACGCTGACGCGCGTCGTGCGCAGCGAGGTCGAGCACTGCCTCCTCATAAGAGGCGATGGCGGCCGCGCGGCACTTGTGCAGGGCGGAAAAGCCCATGCCGACGCCCTCGTCGAGCTGAATGTCCCACTCGGAGATGACGTAGGGGGTGCCGCCAAGGCGGGCAACGTGCTCGATGACGTCATCGCGGGTGATGGCGACGCTGCGCGCAGGCTCGACAACGGTGCCTTCTGCCTGACCGTGGTTGCCGGCGGCATCGCTGATGACGATCTGCAGGGGCTCGCCGATCTTGGCAGTGACAGCGGCGCTGAGGCCCACGTTGTTGAGACCGGCAGCCGTGCGCTCGTAGCACTCGCGCGTAAGGGCAGCGGAGCGCACACGGAAGAGGCGGTCGCCAGGGCTGACCGCACCGCGGATGTAGAGCTCAACCTTGCCGGGGCGCAGGTCGTCTGCCTGCTGAACCTCGTAGACCGTGCGGCCCTTGGAGGTCCAGACCTCGAGCAGGTCGCCAACCTCGATGGTCTCGGTCGCTTCAATCTGAACCATGCCGTTGCGGAAACCGGACACGCGGCCGACGAGCACGCCGCGGTTGTTGGGGCGCTTGTAGCCCATCATCTCGTTGCCGCGCTCACCGGCAAGGTAAGCTGCGCTGAAGCCGCGGCTGAAGGCCTCGGACAAACCGGCCTTCTCCTCGGCCGTCGCCTCGAAACCGTCCTCCTCGACCCATGCGCGGTCGAGCGCCTTGCGATAGGTGCCCACAGCGGTGGAGACGTAGTCTGCAGACTTCATGCGGCCCTCGATCTTGAGGGAGGCAACGCCGGCCTTGATGAGCTGTGGGAGTATGTCGATGCCCATGAGGTCCTTGGGGCTGAGCAGGTACTCGCCGGGGTCGTTGATGCACTTGCCGTCCTCGCCGACCAGGCGGTAGGGCAGGCGGCAGGGCTGTGCGCAGACGCCGCGGTTGGCGCTGCGGCCGCCGATCATGGAGCTCATCAGGCACTGGCCGCTCTGGCAGATGCACAACGCGCCGTGGATGAAGACCTCGAGGTCCATGCCGAGCTTGGCGAGCTTGGCGATCTGGGCGACGGAGAGCTCGCGGGCGAGCGTGACACGGCCAAAGCCGAGCTTGCGCGCGAACTCGATGCCCTTGGCATCGCGGATGTTCATCTGAGTAGACGTATGCAGCTCGAGCTCGGGAAGCTCCTCGCGCAGGCGCTGGGCAAGGCCCACGTCCTGGATGATCGCAGCGTCGATACCGCGCTCGGCGGCGTCGGACACGATCTTGAGCGCCTCGTCCATCTCGCCGGGCATCACCAGGGCGTTGGCAGTGAGGTAGATCTTGCGACCGCGCAGGTGCGCGTCGCGGCAGGCAGCGCCGAGGTCCTCCATGGAGAAGTTCTCAGCGTTGTTGCGCGCGTTGAAGCCCTCGCCGGCGCCCAGGTAGATGGCATCCGCGCCAGCGGCGAGCGCCGCCTCGAATGCCTCGCGGTTGCCCGCCGGTGCCAGAAGTTCAGGTTTGTTCATTCTTTACTCAATTCCTCGCCCCCGTCGGGGCGCCCATATGGCGGCAGCCGCGCCTTTCGACGGCATGGCCGCTGCCTTCCTCCAAAACACGGTGCCAGCCAACCCGGGGCACACGCCCCGCCGCGCACAGACATCGAAAAGCACGGTGGGGCCGAACAAGTCCGACCCCGCACATGTATCCCTTTGTCTGCTTGCGCTTGCGGCAAACACCAAAGTCAAACGGGAGCTGTTCCCGTTGTCTCCAAACTAAGCTGCGAGGCGTATGCCCCGCAGGCGGCGCAAAGCGCCTAGAAAAACGCTGATTCACGCGAGGCTTATGGGGAGGGACAGGGTCCCTCCCCTACGTAGCCAGCGGTCTTGCTAGTCGCGTGCAGCGGGTACTTGCTCTAGTCAGCGTCTCCCTAGGAATACGCTGATTCACGCGAGGTTTATAGGGAGGGACTTCGGTCCATCCCCTACGCGACCAGCGGTTTTGCTAGTCGCGTGCGGTGATTACCCGCTTTAATCGGCGATTCCCTACAGCCTTGCAGCATCCTCGCGAAGCTTCGCCGCGGCCTCCTCGAGCTGGACCTTCACGCTGTCATGACCGGTACCGCCATAGGTAGTGCGCTTGCGCACGACCTCGTCGATGTCGACGGCCTTGACGGCGTCCTCCGCAAACAGCGGGTTGACGGCCGCGAGCTCTGCTGCTGTGAGCTCCTGCAGGGTCTTGCCAGCCTTCTCGCACTCGAGGACCAGATGGCCGACGACTGCATGGGCATCGCGGAAGGGCATGCCCTTGCCGACCAGGTAGTCCGCCAGATCCGTCGCTGCCATGAAGCCGCCGTGCGCACCTGCGCGCATGGCGGCTGCGTTGACGGTCATCGTGCGGATCATGCCCGCCATGACGATGAGGGAGTCGCTCAGGGTGTCGACGGCGTCGAACACGCCCTCCTTGTCCTCCTGCATGTCCTTGTTGTAGGACAGCGGCAGACCCTTGAGCGTGGTGAACAGCTGCATGAGGTCGCCGTAAACGCGGCCGACCTTGCCGCGGATGAGCTCTGCGAAGTCAGGGTTCTTCTTCTGCGGCATGATGCTCGAACCCGTGGAGTACGCATCGCTCAGGCGGATGAAACCGAACTCGTTGGAGGACCAGTAGATGATCTCCTCGGACAGGCGGCTCAAGTGCATCATCGCAGTCGAGCAGGCGTAGGTGAGGTCGAGCAGGAAATCGCGGTCAGACACGGCGTCCATGCTATTGGGGTAGATCTTGGAGAAGCCGAGCTGCTGGGCCACGAAGCCGCGGTCAAGCGGAAAGGTAGTTCCAGCCAGCGCGGCAGAGCCCAGCGGCAGGTTGTCGCAAGCATCCATCGCAGCCTTGAGACGATCGAAGTCACGCGTGAACATCCAGTAGTACGCCAGCATGTGATGGCTGAAGAGAACCGGCTGCGCCTTTTGCATGTGGGTGTAGCCCGGCATGACGACGCCGAAGTTATCGGTTGCGACCTCGAACAGCGCGCGGCGCAGGTCCAAGACCAGGTACATGAGGCCCTGGGAAAGCTGCTTGCAGTGCAGGTGCGTGTCGGTCGCGACCTGGTCGTTGCGGCTGCGGCCCGTGTGCAGGCGGCCGCCCGCAGCGCCGATGGCCTCCGTCAGGTTGCGCTCGATGGACATGTGGATGTCCTCGTCGTTGATGTCGAAGACGAACTCGTCGTCCTCGATCTGCTTGGCGATATCGTCAAGACCCCTGTGGATTGCCTCGACGTCCTCCTGCGGGATGATGCCCTGGCGGCCGAGCATGGCGCTATGGGCCTTGGAACCCGCGATGTCTGCCTCCCACATGCGCTGGTCTACAGGCAGAGAAGCGCCGAAGACCTGCGTGAAGTCGGACGGATGGTCCTCAAAGCGGCCTCCCCACAGAGCGTCGCTGCCGGTTTCGTTCTCTGACATATGGAACCTCCTTAAGGTCGGTACATGCTTTGTGGACACAATCTTCAAGATTATACGATATGAGCTGCTGATTTGCATCGTCACGCCAAAAATGCTACCCCCTGCAGCCCACATTACTTTGCGCAGAAAACGCCGATGCTCCCAACTCGAGAAAACTTTGTTAGACAATCTAATTAAATCGAAGGCTGAGCACTTCGGTTTCAGTAATCGAGAAAGGAGCTGTATGAGCTTTGCAATCGTTGTCGACTCAACGTGCGACATGTCCCTCGAAGAGCTTGCCGCACTCAACGTCACGATGGTCCCGCTGACCATCAGCGTGGGCGGCAAGGACTACCTCGACCAATTCGAGATCTCCTCTGCAGAATTCTATGAGCGCATGGAGGCAGCAGACGAGCTGCCCAAGAGCGCCCAGCCCTCCCCCGCAGCCTTCATCGACGCCTTTGGCAAGGCGCAGGAGAAGGACGGCGAGGGCGTGTTGAGCATCAACATCGCCCATGTGCTCTCCGGCACCGTCGGCTCCGCGCAGCTGGCAGCCTCCCAGGTTAACTTCCCCGTCGAGGTCGTCGACTGCGCAGGCGCAACGGCCCAGTGCGCCTTGCTCGTCCAGGAAGCCGCTCGCATGCGAGACGCAGACGTCAACCTGGCTGATGCAGCAAGCCAGATCAAGGAGCTTATTGGTCAGACCACGTTCTACATCGCGTGCGAGACCCTCGAAAACCTCCTCAAGGGCGGGCGCCTGCAGCCCCAGGAGGCAGAGGCGGCAGCCAAGCTGAACATCAAGCCGGTGATGACCTTCGACGAGATCGGCGTGCTCAGGGCCTTCGACAAGGTCCGCGGTATGAGCGGCGTACGTAAGCTCTACGCAAGCGAGCTTGCAAAGCTCACCGAAAAGCGCGGCCGCCAGCGCGTGCGCATCGCACACGCCAACAGCCCCGCAGAGGCCGAAAGCCTGCTGCGTGTGCTCAAGGACTCCGGCGTCGACTTTGCCGACGGAGGCCTTTGCATCTGCGGCGCAACCGTTGGCACGCACCTTGGGGCCGGCGCCTTGGGCATGGCCTGCATCACCGTGCAGGACTAGCAAAGGCCGGTTTTGGAATTGAGCTGGGGCTTTGGCATCAAGGTGAAGAAGCCGCGAATGGTATCCTTTGAGAATCGAACAAGGCGATTGACGAGAGGTTTTGAGATGGGCGAACAGCACACAGAAGAGCAGACTGCGGTCTTTAGCGCGCAGGACAAGGCCCTTCTCAACGAGCTGCTGAGCACTACCTTCAACTCCGTGACGCGCATCGAGGAAAAGTCCCTCAACAATCGCCTTCTCAAGGGACTCACCATCGCAGAGATCCACACCTTGGTCGCAATCGGGCTGCATGACAGCGTTCCGATGAAGACGATCGCCGCCAGGCTCGGCGTCACGCTGGCAACCGTCAACGCGTCTGTGGGCAAGCTCGAGAAGAAGGACTACTTGACCCGCACACGCAGCGAGCAGGACCGCCGCCAAGTGCTGGCGCGCCTGACGAACTCGGGCCGCAAGGCCGTGCGCGTGCATGACGCCTTCCATCGCAAGATGGTCGAAAGCGCCCTCGAAGGCCTCTCCGTCGAAGAGGAGAAGGCGCTCGTCAAGGCACTCGGCAACGTCAAGGCCTTCTTCGACGAGGAGTACGAAGCCGCCGAGTAAGGCGATAAGCCCCCGCGCTCAATCCGCAAAACCAAAGACCCCCAAGCCACCGCCCAACACGAGCGGCCGGTTGCGTGCGCGCTTTCAAGCCAAAGCAACCTGCACGTCTGCGCCCGCCTGCTCGTTTGGATACAACGCTGCGGCATGCCGCTTGCCAGCTGCAAGCTCGCAAGCATCCGCCGCTGCACTAAGAAACAGACCATCAGAAAGGAAACAACCATGGCAGCAATCGACATCATCCGCACCGTCCTCAACGACAACCTCGACATCGACCCCGAGACCGTCGCCGCCGAGACCACCTTCGAGTCCCTCGACATCGACTCCCTGGACATGACCGAGCTCGTCTGCGCACTCGAGGACGAGTGCGACACCGAGCTCTCCGACCTCGAGGAGATCAAGACCGTCGGCGAGCTGGCAGCGAAGATCGACCAGCAGTAACAGCAGAGACGAAGGCTAGGAGCACCTATGCAAACCCGCATGACGCAACTGCTGGGAATCCAGCACCCCATAATCCAGGGCGGCATGGCCTGGGTGGCCGACGCCCAGCTGGCCGCAGCCGTGAGCAACGCCGGCGGCCTGGGCATCATCGCCGCCGGCTCGGCCTCGCCCGAGTGGGTTGAGCGTCAGGTGCTCGAGGCCCGCAAGCTCACCGACAAGCCCGTCGGCGTGAACATCATGCTGATGAGCCCCAAGGCACCTCAGATCGCCGAGCTCGTCGCGAAGCTCGGCGTCGAGGTCGTCACGACCGGCGCCGGCAGCCCGAGCGAGTACATGCAGATGTGGAAGGAAGCAGGTATCAAGGTCCTGCCCGTCGTCGCGAGCGCGGCGCTCGCCCGCCGCATGGAGCGCTGCGGCGCCGACGCGATCATCGCAGAGGGCTGCGAGGCAGGCGGCCACATCGGCGAGCTCACGACCATGGCGCTCGTCCCCGCTGTCTGCGAGGCCGTCTCCATCCCCGTCATCGCCGCCGGCGGCATCGCCGACGGACGCGGCATGCTCGCCGCCTTCGCATTGGGCGCGGAGGGCGTGCAGATGGGCACGCGCTTCCTCGCCAGCGCGGAGTGCACCGTGCATGAGGACTACAAGGCCAAGGTAGTCGCGGCAAAGGACTCCGACACCATCGTCACGGGCCGCATCGCAGGACATCCCGTGCGCGGGATCAAGAACGCGTTTGCACGCGCAGCCCGCAAGGCGGAGCTCGCCGACCTCAAGGGCGAGAGCGACGAGGAGATGAAGCTTGCCGGTTCCCTGCGCCGCGCCGTCGAAGGCGATGTCGCAAACGGCTCCCTCATGTCCGGCCAGATCGCCTGCCTCATCGACGAGGTGAAGCCCTGCCAGCAGATCATGGACGAGCTGATGGACGAGGCCGGCCGCTGGGGCGCCTGCAGCCTGCAAGCCATGGCCGAGGCAAACGCCCAGCATGCCTGGAAGGAGGCGCGCTAGATGACCGTGTGGCTTTGCTCCGGACAAGGAGCGCAAAGGCCCGGCATGGGCGCCGACCTGCTCGCCTGCGACGAGTTCGAGCAGGTTAAGGACGTCTTCGCAATCGGCTCGAGCGTCCTGGGCATCGACCTGGCAGAGCTTGCCTGCAACGGCAGCGAGGAGCAAATCAACGACCCCTTCGCCGCACAGGCGCTGACCGTCGCCATCAGCGTCGGCATCGGCCACGAGCTCGCCGCTCGCGGGCACAGGCCCGAGGCCATCGTCGGATTCTCCTTGGGTCAGGTCAGCGCACTCGCCTTGAGCGGGATGCTGAGCGTCAAGAAGACATTCACCCTGCTCAAAGCACGCGCAACAGGCATTGCCGCCGCATGTGCCGAGCAAGACGGAGCCATGGCAGCCCTCATGGGCGCAAGCCACGAGGACGCCGCCGAGCTGTGCGCCAGCTGCGCGCAAGGCGACATCTTGCTGCCGGCAAACTACAACTGTCCGGGCCAGGTCGTGATCAGCGGCAGCACCGCCGCGATCGAGCGCGCGCAGGCCGCCTGGGCCGCCGAGCACGGAGAGCGTAAGGTCGCGCGCCTCAACACAGCAGGCGGCTTCCACACTCCGCTGATGGCGTCCGCCGCAGCAGCCACCGGCAAGGCCGCGCGCGAACTCACCTTTGCCGAGCCGGCATGCCCCGTGCTCTGCAACACCGACGGCGAGCCGCTTACCGCTGCGCAGGCTGCCGAGCGCATGGAGAGGCAGGTCGCAAACCCCGTGCACTTCGAGCAGTCGATCGCCAAGCTGATCGCAGGCGGTGCCACGGAGTTTGCCGAGCTCGGCTACGGCAGCGTGCTCGCCAACCTCGTCAAGCGCTGCGATCGCAAGACAACGCGCCATGCCCTCGGCAGCGCAGAGGCACTGAGGGCATATCTCGGAATCGCGGAGTAACGCACGGGACATGGGGAGGGACCAAAGTCCCTCCCCATGAGCCTCGCATTAATCAGCGCCTCCCCGGACGCAGCAACCAGCGTTTCCCCAAGCCCCGAAATCACGTGACACACATTGTCACTGGCACAAAGTGTGTCATCGCCACCCCCAGGCCAACCATCACTCGTCAACTACCAAAGGAAGCCCATGACTCAGGAAACCAATAGCGCGGCAGAGCAACGCATAGCGCTCGTGACCGGCGCGAGCCGCGGCATCGGCGCGGCCTGCGCACGCGAGCTCGCAGCGCGCGGCTGCACCGTCATCGTCAACCACTCCGGCACCCACAGCGCACAGGCAGCAGCAGCCCTCGTCGCCGAGCTCAACGCGATCAACCCCGCCGACCACGTCGCCTTGCAGGCAGACGTCTCCGACTTCTCGGCCGCCGAGGAGCTCGTCGCCTTTGCCAAGGCGCGCTTTGGCCGCCTCGACGTCCTCGTCAACAACGCGGGCATCACCCGCGACGGTCTGCTCATGCGCATGAAGGAGGCAGACTTCGACGACGTCATCAGGGTCAACCTCAAGGGCGCGTTCAACTGCACCCGCCATGCCACAAGCCTCATGGTGCGCCAGCGCTACGGCCGCATCGTGAACATCTCGAGCGTCGTGGGCATCGCCGGCAACGCCGGTCAGGTCAACTACGCCGCCTCCAAGGCGGGCATCATCGGCATGACCAAGTCCGCAGCCAAGGAGCTTGCGCGCAAGAACATCGCCGTCAACGCCGTGGCGCCCGGCTACATCGCAACCGACATGACGGCTGCTTTGAGCGACGACCAGCGCGCTGCTGTCGCAGAGCGCATCGCCGCCCGACGCCTGGGCACGCCGGAAGACGTCGCCAGCATCGTTGGCTTCCTCGCAAGCGAGCAGGCCGCCTACATCACCGGTCAGGTTGTCGCCGTCGACGGCGGCATGGCATTGTAGAGGAGCATCCCCATGAGCACCCAGTCTTTCGAGGAGCGCTGCGCTGAGGCAGCCGCATCCCGCACCAAGGTTCAGTCCGCACCCCGCCGCGTCGTTATCACCGGCACCGGCGCCATCACGCCTGCGGGCATCGGCGTCGACGCGCTGTGGGACGCCGTCTCCAGCGGCCGCTGCTGCATCTCGGAGATTCCCGAGGAGTTTGCCGAGCAACACGCCAATGTCGCCGGCCTCATCCCCGGCTACGACCCGCTCGAGTTCTTCAGCAAGAAGGAGGCACGCCGCAACGCTCGCTTCGTGCAGCTCGCCATCGTCGCCTCCGACGAGGCGCTCAAGCAGTCCGGCATCGAGCTCGAAAACGAGGATCTTGCCCGCTTCGCCTGCGTCTTTGGCAGCGGCATCGGCGGTTTGGCCGTCTTCGAGAAGGAAGTCGCCAACCTCATCGAGAAGGGCCCGCGCAAGGTGAGCCCTCTCTTCATCCCCACGATGATCTCCAACATGGCAGCTGGCGACCTCGCCATCCGCTACGGCCTGCGCGGTGAGTGCACCAACATCGTCACCGCCTGCGCCACCGGCACGCACTGCGTGGGCGAGGCCTTCCGCCTGATCCGCACCGGTTATGCCGACATGGCGCTGTGCGGTGGCACCGAGGAGACCATCAGCCCCATCGCTATCGCGGGCTTTGCCAACCTCGGCGCGATCACCAAGGCGGAAAACCCGCTCGACGCTTCCAAGCCCTTCGACGTCGACCGCAGCGGCTTCGTCCCCGCGGAAGGCGCCGGCGCACTGGTACTCGAGAGCCTCGATCATGCCCTGGCACGCGGCGCGAACATCATCGCCGAGGTCACGGGCTTTGGCTCCACGGGCGACGGCTACCACATGACCGCCCCTGAGCCCAGCGGCGAGGGAGCCGCCCGCGCCATGGCGCAGGCACTCGCAGAGGCAGGCTTTACGCCGAGTGAGCTCGGCCACGTCAACGCGCACGGCACCTCCACCCATGCAAACGATGCCATGGAGGCCGCTGCGCTCAAGCGCCTGGTGGGCGACGAGCTTGCAAGCAAGGTCCCCGTCACCTCCATAAAGGGCGCGACCGGCCATATGCTCGGCGGCGCGGGCGCCGTCGAGGCCATCGTCACTGCTCTGAGCGTTGCGAAGAGCTGCGTGCCGCCGACTGTTGGCTTTAGCACCCCCGACCCCGAGGCACCCGCCAATGTCTCTACTGAGCTGCGCGAGAACCTGCCGCAGCTCGTCGCCCTGTCGAACTCCTTTGGCTTTGGCGGCCACAACGCCTCCATCGCCATCTCCCCGTTTATCGCGTAAAGGAGTGCATCATGACCGACAGCGCCATTCCCAGCTTTCCCTGCGGCCAAGAGGGCGTTAAGCAGCTGCTGCCCCACCGCGATCCCTTCCTGTGGGTCAGCCGCATCGTCGAATGCGAGCCCAACGTCTCCATCGTCGCCGAGCTCGACGTCGACCCCGAGCTCGAGATCTTCAAGGGCCACTTCCCCGGCCAGCCCGTCTTGCCGGGCGTAATCCTCATGGAGGCGCTCGCCCAAGCAGCGAGCTGTTGTCTGCTCGCAAGCCCTGAGCTTGCCGGAAGCGTCGGCTTCCTCGTCGGCATCGACGGTGCGAAGTTTCGCACTCAGGTGCTCCCCGGCGACACCGTTCGCCTTGAGGCGAGCATCACCCGCGCTGGCAAGCGCATGTGCGCCGCAGAGGTCACTGCCTACAAGGGTGACGCCGTCTGCGCGCAGGCAACCCAGAAGTACATCCTCGCCAAGGAGTAGCGGGCAGCGCCCGAGGGTACCGCGCTCCCAAGGCCCCGCTCCCAACTAACAGGCGTCGTGCATCCACCCATGGATCACGGCGCCTCGCTCCGCCCAGCACCGTCAGAAAGAAGCACTGCCGATGACAACAGCAACCACAACCGCGAAACTCGCCATCACGCTCGACTCGCTTTCCGCAAGCGGCCAGCGCATCCTCGTCGTGGGCCGTGGCAGCGCCGCGCGCCAAGCGCTTCGTGCCTGCCAGCGCCATGGCATCGCCGATCTCTTCGTCACAGGCTTTGCCTCCGATGCCAACAGGGCGCAGCGCATCGCCGGCGCAAACGTCGCGTTGCTCGGCAAGACGGAGTCGCCCGCCCTGTGGCGCAACGCCCATGCCCTGATCGAGGCCGCCAAGGCCTGCGGGGCAAGCACCCTGCTCTACGCCGACCGCAACAGCGAGCCGAGTCGCTTCTTGCTGTCTCAGGCCGCACTCATGGGCTGGGACGTCCTGCGCCCGCTCGAGGGCGACCGCAGCTGCGAGTTCTGGGAGCCCTGCGCGCTGCCCGCCGGTGTGAAGCCCTGGCAACCCCGCTGGCGCAGCTGTCCCAAATGCCGCTTGAGCTTCGACGTCTCCCGGGAGGGCCCGCTTGCCGGCTGCTGCCCCGAATGCGGCAAGCTCTTCCGCATCGACTCCGCAGAGCGCATCGACGCCACCTTCGACGCAGGCAGCTTCGAGGAGTGGGATGCCCAGATGACCGAGCCCGACCCGCTTCGCTTCCCCGGCTACGAGCAGACCCTCGAGCGCAACCGCGCAAAGAGCGGCAAGGACGAGGGCGTGTGCTGCGGCCGCGCCAAGCTCTACGGCTTGGGCGTTGCGACATGCATCATGGACTCCACCTTCATGATGGGCTCGATGGGCAGCGTCGTCGGCGAGAAGATCACCCGCGCCATCGAGCGCGCGACCGCCGAGCGCCTCCCGCTCATCATCTTCACCGCAAGCGGCGGCGCGCGCATGCAAGAGGGCTTGGCGTCGCTCATGCAGATGGCCAAGACCACCGCAGCGCTCGAGGCACACGGCCGCGCCGGACTGCCCTACTTCTCCGTCATCACCGACCCGACGACGGGCGGCGTCACCGCCTCCTTCGCGATGCTCGGAGACGTCATCATCGCCGAGCCGGGCGCGCTCATCGGCTTTGCCGGCAGGCGCGTCATCCAAGACACCATCAAGCAGACCCTGCCAGAGGGCTTCCAGTCCGCCGAGTTCGCGCTCGAGCACGGCCTGATCGACGACATCGTCGAGCGCAGCGAGCTGCGCGGCTACCTCGCCCAGCTCGTGCGCCTTCACATGGCAAGCGCTCCGGGCGGCGAAGACAACCTCTACCGCGACTTGCTCGACGGCACCCACAAGCCCGCAGGCGCCTCTGCCTCCGATGCCGCACCGCGTATCACCGTGAAGAAGAGCGCCAACTTTGCGCTCAACATCGCCGGTGGCATCGGCAAGGCCCTCAAGGCCGTCCACAACCTGGGACAAAGCGGCAAGGCACAGCAAGGCGACCTCGCCGCTGCCCTGCGCCGACGCGGCGTGGCAGATGCCCCAGGCGTCGCCGTGCAGGCGGCGGGCAGCACAGGCGCAAACGCGGCGTGGGACAACGTCCAACTCGCCCGCAACGTCGCGCGCCCCACCTCGAGCTTCTACATCGACGCGATCTTCGACAGCTTCACGGAGATGCACGGCGACCGCGAGTACGCCGACGACGGCGCCATCATGTGCGGCATCGCCTGGCTTTCCGGCAAGCCGGTGACGGTCATCGCAGAGGAAAAGGGCGCCGACCTCCAACAGCGCATCGCACGCTCCTTTGGCTGCCCCCATCCCGAGGGCTACCGCAAGGCCATGCGCACGATGGAGCAGGCCGAGAAGTTCTCGCGCCCCGTCATCTGCCTGGTCGACACCCAGGGCGCCTACTGCGGCAAGGACGCAGAAGAGCACGGCATGGGCGCCGCCATCGCGACCAGCATGCAGACGCTCGCCAAGCTCACCGTGCCCGTTGTGAGCGTCGTCATCGGCGAAGGCGGCAGCGGCGGTGCTCTGGCCCTGGCCGTGGCAAACCGCGTCGCGATGCAGGAGCACGCCGTCTACTCCGTGCTCTCGCCCGAGGGCTTCGCCTCGATCCTGTGGAAGGACGGCAGCAAGGCCCCGCAGGCCGCAGAGGTCATGAAGATGAGCGCAGCAGAGGTGCGCGAGCTCGGCATCGTCGAGGAGGTCCTCAGCGAAGGCGACCGCCCCGCCCACGTCAACCCCAACCAGGCCGCGCTCTGCGTCAAGGACTTCCTGCTGCGCAGCCTGCGCGAGCTTTCGCCCCTAAACGGCGAGGAGCTGCGCGAACAGCGCTACCAGAGGTTCCGCAAGTACTAGGGACAAACATGCGCCCATATTCTGAACGCCCAATCGTTCAGAACATGGGGCAAACTGCCGATTATCGGCGTATATGCAAAGAGTCTGAACGATTCGTCGTTCAGACTCTTTGTCGTCTAGGGAATCACTGATTAATGCGAGGTCTATGGGGAGGGACTTCGGTCCCTCCCCTACGTGATCAGCGCTTCTGTAGCCAACTTGTACCAGTGACAACATGGCCGGCGCCGCAAACCTGCAGCGTCGGCCATGTTGTCACTGGTACGAGTTGGCCACTGGCTCCCTACCACGCGATTCCGTCGCCATATGACGCGCGCGGCCTCACATACTCGCGCTTGACGCGCGCAAGGCCGGTATCCTCGCCCTCCTCCGCGACGATGCGCAGCAAGGTCTCGAGCAGGCGATTGGTGTCTGGGTGCATGAGGTTGTTGTAGCTGCCCTGCTGGCTGAGGAAGAACTCGAGCGCGCTTTGCTGAGTGTAGCGCTCACCTTGGTACACCTTGCATGCTGCGATGCGGTCGCAGAGCATCTCAATCACATAGCGCGTCGGCATGGGCTTGCCCTCGACAGCCCAGTCGCCGCCTCCCACCACGTCCATCCAGTACTCGGCATGATGCCGGTTGCGTCCCTTGTGATGGAGCCAGGCCTCACTAAAGCCGCGTTGCCTGCGCTCGTAGTCGTTGGGACTGCGATGACCCGTCCAAAAGCGCGCCCCAACCCTGAACTCCGTCGGGCTGTACTTCGAGAGGTCGTGCGTCAAACCTTGGCGATACAACCCCACCTTGAAGCAGCACTGCCTGACGAGCATGCGGTGCTTGGTGATCGTCTTGAAATGAGCCCACGCCTTCTTCAGGGTGATACGGTCGTCTATGTTCTCGAACTCGTTCATACATCACAGCATAACAGCAATGCCGACCACCACATCCAAGCACCCCGCCAACGCTTAAGAGGTCTTACTTTTGCGATGATGTGACAGATTCGCCCGTTTTGTTAGTCTACAATGGGCGCACCGATGCGATTTATTCCATAGCTTAACTATTGATTAGGAGGATAGCTTTGGGCCAATACGCAGTCTTCTGCTGCTCCACGGCAGACATCAGCGCAGAGCACTTTGCTGCGCGCAACATCAACTGGATTCCCTTCCACGCTTACTTGGATGACAAGCACTTCTTCGACGACCTGGGCAAGTCGATCAGCTCCAAGGACTTCTACGACGCGATGGTCGCAGGGGCGGACACCAGGACGTCCCAGCCTAACATCGAGCAATACGTCAGCGCGTTCGAGGAACACCTGAGAGACGGCGTCGACATCATCCACGTCACTCTCTCCTCGGGAATCTCCGGCGCCTTCAACTCCGCCACCATCGCAGCCCAGCAACTGCGCGAGAAGTACCCCGAGCGCAAGATCTACATCATCGACTCCCTCACCGCATCTTCCGGCTACGGCCTGCTCATGGACCGCGTTGCCGACAAGCGCGACGAGGGTCTCGACGTCGACGAACTCCATGAGTGGATCGAGGCGAACAAGCTCAAGGTCCAGGCTTGGTTCTTCTCGACCGACCTCACCTTCTTCGTCAAGGGCGGCCGCGTCTCCAAGACCGCCGGTTTGATCGGCGGCGCCCTCAAGATCTGCCCGCTGCTCAACATCGACTACAAGGGCTGCCTCATCCCGCGCGAGAAAATCCGCACCCGCAAGCGCGCCATCAAGGCCGCGCTCGCCAAGATGGAAGAGCTCGCCGATGATCGCCTCGACTACAGCGGCAAGGTCTACATCAGCCAATCCGACTGCATGGACGATGCCAAGGAGCTCGCGCGCCAGGTCGAGGAGACCTTCCACAAGCTGCCTGAGCCCCTGCTCATCAACAACATCGGCACCACCATCGGCGCCCACACCGGCCCCGGCACCGTAGCCCTCTTCTTCTGGGGCGACGAGCGCGTCGACTAGGCGAGCGCCAACCCCATCGCCGATCAACCGGCTCTGCGTCCCACGGGATGCAGGGTCGGTTTCTCTTTGAGCTGGAAAACCCCAGCAAAACGCAGAGGAGAGACCGCAACGAAACGTAGGGGAGGGACCCTGTCCCTCCCCATGCGCGATACGATGTCAATGCGGGTGCGAACTGCCAAGTCCATGCTGTTGCTGTGCCCAGTGATAATGCCAAGTATATGGGGAGGGACAGGGTCCCTCCCCTGCGTTTTGCTGCCGTCCCTCCCCTACGTTGATTCTGCTGCTATTCCTCCCCTACGTTTTGCTGCAAAAAAAGACCGCTGCCTTTATCGCAGCGGTCCTCTTCTAGAAGCCAGTTATGTTCGGCTAAGCCAGGTTACTTGGTAGCCAGGGGCTCGGCGTCAGGATCGACGGTCTCGACGATCTCCTCGGCCTCCTCAAGGTTCTTCTCGATGTTCTTGATCATACGGCTAACGCGGATGTGGTGCACCTTGGTGATGGGGGTGCGACCGTAGAGCGCGTTGTAGATGATCCAGGTGAACAGTGCGGTGACTGCCAGGCCAGTGACTGCCAGGGCAAAAGAGCCCAGGTGCAGCAGCGCAGTGTCGATGTGACCTGCGACCAGGTCGACGCCGACGTTGTACATGTTGTAGCCGCCAACGGTGATCATGGCGCCAAAGCCCTCGCCACCCCAGTTCATGAGGACGCCGGACAGACCGGTGGGCGCAAAGATAGCGCCCAACATCCAAGCGAGGATCAGGATGTGGAGAGGCTCGCAGTGCTCACCGAAGATCTTCTTGCCGATCAGGAAGCAGCACTGGAAGAAGACAGCCAGGATGCCACCGATCAGGAAGGCGTGGAAGAAGACGGTGTTGTCGGTGACCTTCTCGACGACCCAGGTGGGCTCGCCAAAGCCAAGAGCCTCACAAGCAGCGCCAAAGGCGATGCAGATGGCAGCGAACAGGACATTGAACCAGACGACGAACCAGACGCAATTCCAAACACACTTGCCAGCGGTCTCGTTGTTCTTGGTCCAGGGGCCGACGGCCTTCATGCCAACAGCCATGGCAAAGCCGGAAAACGGCATCAAGGAGCCGAAGGTGGCCCACTTCTCAAGAATCTGATAAATACCGGTGCCGCCCAGAATGCAGCCGATAACGCCCAGGGAGACGAGCGTTGCGCCACCCATGAAGAAGGCCATTGGCGTGTCAGCGAGCGTGACCTGCCAGAATGCCAGGATTGCCTGCGCAACCAATGCGAACAGGCCACCCACAATGAAGCTGTAGATGACGGTCTTGTACGGCTTGATAACCATATTCGATCCTCTCCTTATTTAAGAAATCCCCTCGTTGCACCTCGCCCGCTTTGGACACGGCCCTTTCCCTAAGCCGAGTTTCAAGAACACCCGAGGGCCCTTCTGGTCCTGCCGACAGAGCTTATGTGGCGTTCTTGAGGCGTCCGATCGGACAAAAGCGCAATTCAACCCGTTAATCTTAGGAAAAGGCTCCAGAATTGTCCACGCAACTTAACGATTTTTTGACATTTACCGTGGTTTTAGGCGCAAAAAAGGCGGATGGGGGACAAATCCCATCCGCCTTGCAAAAGACAGCCCTGGCGCGCGCTACAGCGAGATAATTCCAAACTGCGCAGCGACATAGGCGACCAAGATCACAACGACCATGACCGGGGCGATGTACTTGATCATGACGCTGTAGGCGCCTGCCAAGCGGAACTTGCTCGAGATGCGCACCTCGTCGACGAGGGTCTTGGGCTTCATGACCCAACCGACAAAGAGGCAGGTCAGCAGCGCAACAATCGGCATCATCAGCCACTCCGCGCCGCCGGTGATGAAGTCGACGAAGCAATCGCCGCCATCGGCAAGCGCAGCAGGCCCCGCGGTGATGTAGACAGCCATGTACTTGGCCACCCAACCGCCGATGATGGAGTAGTACGGCATGATGATGAAGGGCACGGACAGGGCCAAAACGCCGATGATGCTGCACTTCTTGCCATAGCGGCTGAAAACCTTGACGACCGAGCTTTGGGCATTGCGGTCGAGCGCGATGTCGGTCAGCAGGAGGGAGACGCCGAGGGTGAAGACAAGAATCAGATAGACGAAGAGGAAGGTGCCGCCACCATACTTGGCATCTAGGTAGGGGAAGCGCCACATGTTGCCCAGGCCGACGGCCGAACCAGCCGCCGCCAAGATGAAGGCCCACTTGCCAGACCAGGCCTCGCGCTCTGTCTTGTTCTCGCTTGCCATATCACTTGCTCCTCGAATCAAACAGCGCCCCCAGTAGCTCGAGCGCAAGTCTTCGGGAGTTTAGCACGCTTTTCGCAAACCTCCTGCGAATCAGCTGTGCTTACCGGCTCGAATCTTTTTCAGCGCAGGAAATGAACGGACTCTCGAGGAGTGCAAGCGCAAAAGCACCCAAGGTAAACACCACGTTGCCGATTCGCCCGTTTGGGGTCTTCAAGCACGTTTGCAGCGGAGTTTCTTCTAAACTGGGAACCACCGTAAAACCCCAAGGCGCTAGGAGGCCTTTATGAAGGACGAGAACTGCATCTTCTGCAAGCTTGCCGCCCATGAGATCGACACCAAGGTTGTCTACGAGGACGACTACGTGCTCGCCTTTGACGACATGGAGCCGCTCATGCCCGTCCACACTCTGATCATCCCCAAGGACCACTACGCCAACATCGGCGACAACGTGCCCGAGGAGATCTTGGGCAAGGTTATGGCAGCCGTCCCCAAGGTCGCCAAGATCAAGGGCCTGACCAACGGCTACCGCCTGATGGTCAACACCGGCGAGGATGCTAGCCAGAGCGTTCAGCACTGGCACGTCCACCTGCTCGGCGGCGGCTGGATGCCCCGCCCCAACGACCAGGACTGGGGCCCCAACGCCACCAACGCCAAGGAGCTGGGCTACTAGCGACTCGCATAGCGCGCAATGCCAAAGAGGCGGTGCAAGCCACGAAGCTTGCACCGCCTCTTTTCTTTTGCGAGAGCAACCGCATCCTAGGGAAGCGCTGATCAAAGCGAGGTTTACAGGGAGGGACAGGGGCTCCTCTACGCGGCGACGGTTCCCTAGAGGTCGATCTCGTCCCTGGGATCCATGAGGTCGTTGGGGGCGACGCGAACGTCGACGAAGCCATACTCCTCCAAGGTCGCAAGCGTTCTGCGGGGGACGGTGAGGTCGTCTTGGAACTGCGCCGCATACTCGATTGCCTGCACCAGCGTGATGTTGTGGCGCAAGTCGGGCCAGGTGTCGACGTCGGGCATCGCGGGGATGTAGCGGGCGGGAAGGCCCAAAGCGCGGCACTTCTCGATATAGGCCGGCAGAACCGTGAGGCCGCTTTGGCAGTAGAAAACCCCGGTGTGGTCGAAGCGCGTATTGCTCGTCCAACCGACGATGCTCACGCCCATCTCCTGATCCGGGCTCAAGACCACGCCGCCGCCCTCGATTTCACAAAGTTCATGCAAGTGCCTAAAGCCCATCTCGAGCACGTCATGGGTCAGTGCGGGCATATCGCAGCCCATGGAGAGAATCGTCTCGCAACCCCTCTCCCACGCCTGCTCGAACGAGCTGTTGTAGTGCTCGTCAAAGTTCGCGCCTGCATCGCTGATGAAGGTGACCTCGCGCGGCCAGGGGCCCTTGGCCGCGAACAGCTCCTCCATCATCTGGCGCTGTTGCTCGCCGGGACTTGAGATGATGATGTCGTATTGTTCCTCAACCTCTTTGCCGGCGCTCGCCGCCTCCATGCGCGCTGCGCAATCCATACAGCACTCGACGACGTCGAACAGCATCGACTCGTAGAGAGCACACGCGTACTCAGGCGGGAGAAAGCCGTCCTTGAGAGTTGTCAGGCGTGTCTTGACCTTGCCTACCTGGGGAACCTTGCTAAACAGCAAGATGGCGTTCTTCCTCGTCCGCATGCGCACTCCTCCTTTTGTTGCAGCAAACCCTGCGAGTATACGGCAAACGCGCCTTCAACGCTAAAGCAGTGCCTTACGTGAGCCTGCCTGCAAATCTGCAACGGCAACAAAAAAACGACCCGGTGAGGAGCCGGGTCGTTTCGCGCTCTTGCGAGCATCCTGGGCGGGAGGTCCCAGGTGCGAGGCAGGAAGGAGGGAGGAGCTGCCTCGCGTGTTTTGAGAAAGAAAGGAGTAAGAGGATTTCTTACAAGACCCAATATACCCGCCGATGGTGACATGCAAGGGTCAGGCAGACTTCGGTTAGATGACAGTGGATTACAGGAAGTCAACGGCCGTGGAGAGCTCTTCACAATTCGCCAGCGAATATATCCCCGTTTAGATATAATTCTCAATGCAGTATAGTGATGGGACACGCTATTTCATCTAAAGGGAGCCGTATCTATGGTTATGGACAACGAGAACGCGCTGAACGCGGAAGAGGTCGCCAAGATCTTGAAGATCGGACGCAACGCTGTCTACAACATGGCGAAGTCAGGCGAGCTCACCTCCTACCACATCGGGCGCAAGCTCCGCTTCACCTACGCGGACGTCCTCAGCTACATCGAGGGCTCCCGAGGTGGCGCCCCCGGAGAAGCGCCCTCCCCTGCAGGCAACAACGCCTCTGCCGCCTTGGAACACGACAGCTTCATCATCGGCGGCCACGACACGCTGCTCGACGTTTTGATCGCGCATGCGCAAAAGCGCAACACGCGCATCATGCTCACGGGGATGAACAGCTACGACGCGCTCTATGCGCTCTTCAAGGGCCAAGTCGACGCAGCCTGCTGCCATATGTACGACTTCGAGGAACGCGAGTTCAACACCCCCTTCGTCAAGCACCTACTCCCAGGCGAGGAGATCGTCTTGATCTTGCTGGCAGTGAGGACGCAAGGCTTCATCGTCGCAAAGGGCAATCCCCTCAACATCAGCTCGATACCCGACCTCGCCAAGCCCGGCGTGCGCCTCGTGAACAGGGAGAAGGGATCGGGAACGCGCATCTTCCTCGACGGCTCCCTCAGGCAAGACGGCATCGACCCCACGTCGATCATCGGCTACAACGACGAGATGTCGAGCGAGATATTCCTGGCCGCACGCGTGAGCCAGGGATTGGCAGACGTGGGCATCGGCCGCCAGCAGACCGCAGGGCAGGTGAGCGGCGTGGACTTCGTGCCCCTGTACAAGGAGGAATACGCCCTCGCCTTGAAGAAGGAGTCGCTCGAGACTCCGGAAGTCAAGGCCTTGCTGGGCATCATGGCAAGTGGCGAGATCCAGAAGGCACTCTCGCACACCGAAGGCTACGACATGTCGATGACGGGCCACTACACCTTCGTGGGGGTCTAGGGAAACGCTGACAAATGCGAGGTTTATGGGGAGGGACAAGATCCCTCCCCTACATTACCAGCGGTTTTCACTCTGCAAGAGCTGCGCTTGCTTGTTCGCAAGTCCCTCTACGTAACCAACGGTTTTGCTAATCGCGTGCAGCAAGCATCTCCCTTAACCAGTGTTTCCCTAGCGCGTGATGAGGTAGAGGTTGCGCGCATCGAAGTGCAAGGGCACCATGTCGCCGGCCTTGGGCCAAAACGGCGCGTTGTTGGGACCCTTGTCGAGGCGCCAGAAGACCAAGGTGCCGTCGGTTCCGTTAGGCGGCTCGAAGGTCACCAGGCAGTCAAAGCGGTTCTCGATGATACGGTGCACGCGCATCGTATGGAGGTTGGTGCGCTGGCGCCCAGCATCCTTGGGGTCGTTGGAATCCGCACGGTAGATGTACTTGGCGCGAATGCCGATGTAAGCCAGGTCATCAGGAACCCTGGCATCCGGGCCCACATCGAGCTTGATGCCCCAGTCGATCGCCTCGACCATCTGGTCGCCCAGATAGCGTGCGCGGCTGATGTTCTTGCAACCGGAGAGCTTGAGCGCCGCAAGCGTCGTCGGCTCCGTCACGATCTGGTTGGCCGGGCCGATCTCCTCGATGCTGCCTGCGCTCACGACCGCGATGCGATCGCACAGACGGTAGGCCTCGTCGATATCGTGGCTGACATAGAGAATCGTCCCTTCGAAGTCCTCGAAGACATCGAGCATGTTCTGCTCGAGGCCGGCCTTGAGATGGGCGTCGAGGGCGGAGAAGGGCTCGTCGAGCATGAGCACGTCGGGCTCTGCTGCGAGCATGCGGGCAAGCGCCACACGCTGCTGTTGGCCGCCGGACAGGCGCAGCGGATAACGGTCCTGGAAGCCGTCGAGGTCGAACATCCCCAAGTAACGCTTCACACGGCGTGCGACCTCGTCCTTGGCAAGCCCCTTGGGCATGCCTGCCGCGACGTTTTGCGCAACGCTCATGTTGGGGAAGAGCTGGTAATTCTGGAAAAGCAGGGCCGTCTTGCGCTGCTGCGGGGTAAGGTTGATCTTCTTCTCGCTGTCAAAGAAGGTTTTGCTATTGACGATGATATGCCCCTCATCCGGCGTCTCCACGCCTGCAACGCAGCGAAGCGTGAGGCTCTTGCCGCAACCGCTCGCCCCAAGAAAGCCCACGGCCTCGTTTTCCGCCGTGAACTCGATGTCGAGGTCGAAGGAGGGCAGGTGCTTCTTGATCTTGATGTCGAGTGCCATTTACCTGCCACCTTCCTTTACGTTGCTGCCGGGCAGCGCGGGGTCCTCATCCGCAAAACCCATATCCTCGTCGACGCCGCAGGCACCGGCCTGGCGGTACTTCTGCACGTGTGCGCTATAGAGGTTGATGAACATAATGATGATGAAGCTGATGACGATGACGACGATGACCCAGAAGATCGCGACATCGGTCGAGCCGCCCATCCAAGAGAAGTAGATGGCGATCGGCATGGTCTGGGTGACGCCGGCATAGTTACCTGCAAAGAACAGCGTCGCGCCGAACTCGCCCATGGCGCGTGCGAAGGCAAGCACGAGGCCTGCGGCGATGGAGGGCCAGGCCAGCGGGAGCATGAGTTTGCGGAAGATGCGCGTCTCGCTCCAGCCGAGAGTGCGGGCCGCATCGAGCATGTTGACGTCAAGCGCCTCGAAAGCGCCGAGCACCGTGCGATACATCAGCGGGAAGCCGACGACGGCAGCCGCGATGACGGCAGCGGGCCAAGTGAAGACGAGATCGATGCCGTGGGCGATGAACCACCTGCCGATATCAGTGCTCTTGCCAAAGAGCAGCAACAGCAAGAAGCCGCAGACCGTAGGCGGAAGCACCATCGGGATGGTGAAGATGGAGTCGAGCACGCTCTTCCAGCGGCTCTTCACGTGCATGCTGCGCCATGCCGCAAGCAGGCCGAAGATGAAGATGAAGATCATCGCCACTGCCGCCGTCTTCAAGGAGACCCACAGCGGGCGGTAGTCGATCTTGCCGAGCAAGGCCGCAAGCTTGCCGAGCCAGCCGCTAGCCTGGGAGACCTGCACTTGGTCGGCCGGCAACAGCTGGAAGGTGTCGCAGAAAGACGCAATGCCCTTGTTGTTGTCCTGTCCCTTCTTGGCCACGCACGCGTAGAAGTACCCGGGCTCGACCTCCTGGTTGAAGGTGATAGTCACGTCACCCTTCTTGTAGACGGCGTCGCTGGTGAACACGTAGCTGTGCTTGGTCTTGGTGAGCGAGGGGCCGCCGTTGGACTTGCCGGCGTCGAGCTCCTCGAGCATGGTCTTGAAGAGGTTGGCGAGCTTGGGGTCGTCGGCGTCGAAGCCGGCGGCCTGCGCGACATCCGCGGGTACGTAGACGACCGCCTCACCCTTGAGGTCGACCACGGCGACGTTTTGGCCGGCATCCTTGCCGAGCGCGTATGTGTAGCCGTAGTACTTGCCCTCGTAGTTCTTGTTGGAGCCCACCTGCAGGCGGCTAAAACCCGACAGGCCAAAGCCTGCCTCATCGGAGACAATGGAGGTTCCCTCCTCGACATCAGATGCGGTGTCAGCGAATGCGCATCCTGCCAAGCCCGCAACGGCGATGACCGCCGCACACATGAAGGCTGCGCATGCCCGGACAACGTTTTTTATCATGGGGACCCCTCTCGACCCTTCAGTGCAAAAGAAGGGCGGCGACCATATGCCGCCGCCCTCTATTTGGTGTTTCAAGCGCCTACTTCTCTTAACGCCTAGCTCTCGGCGATCTCGAAGCCGTACTGCTGCCAGACCTTCTGGGCATCTGCGTCAGTCAGGCAGAAGTCGATGAAGTCCTTGGCGGTGTCGGCGTTGGCAGAATCCGCGATGGGAGCGCCGGGGTAGGTAATTGCCTTGTGCATATCGGAAGGAACGGTGTAGATCTCCTGGATGCCGTCGTAGCGGTACAGGTCGGAGCTGTAAACCAGGCCGACATCGCACTGGCCCTCGTTGACGTAGGAGGCAACGGTGCCGACCTTGTCAGCGCCGTCGTTGATCTTCTTGGCGATGGACTTGTCATACTTGACGCTCAGGGTGCCATCGGAATTCTCGGTGATCTTGCACAGACCGGCGGACTCGAGGGCCTGGACGGCATACTTGCCAGCGGGAACGACGTTGGGGTCGCCGATGGCGATGGAGGTGATGGAGTCGTTGGTGCCGAGCTCCTTGAGGTCGGACACGGTGACCTTGGAGTCAGCGCCGCTCACGACGACGAGCTCGTTGGTGAACATGGTCTTGGTGTCGTCAGCGCTGCAGTAGCCACCCTCCTGGGCAGTGGTCATGGTACCGGCAGATGCGGTAATCAGCACGTCTGCAGAGGCACCGCCCTGTAGTTGAGCGACGAGGTCACCAGAAGCCTTGAACTGAGTGTCGGCAAAAGTGGTGCCGGTCTTCTCGGTGTAGAGGGCCTGAACCTCGGGGAGTGCCTTCTCGAGGGAGTTTGCTGCAAAGACCTGCAGCTCAACGCCAGAAGATGCAGCCTGGCCTTTGTCGCTGGAGGAGTCGTTTCCACCGCAGCCGACCATCGCGAAGCTGGCAGCGAGGCTCAAGGAAGCCACTGCAGCGACGATGCCCTTGGTGAACGTACGTCGGTTCATATCAGTCCCTTTCTTTCTACCCGCTCTCCACTTGGCGGGCTTTCCTCTTTCTCAGCTTAGAGCTGATGGGCAATATTCTTGGCTAGTAATAATTCTGCGTCAAGAATTATTCTTGCACAAGGACTAAAAGCGAAATTTTTAAGATGACTTGGGACGAAATAACACGAAACAACCCGGTTTGCGCTTAACCAAACTGTAACTAGCCCGCAAGATGACCTATCAGAAACCTACGCTTTCCCGTCAAGTCATCCACGATCTGGACATTGCAAAGACCGGCTTTGCTCGCGCGCTGCGCTGCCTCCTCGAGGCAGGTCTCGTGCAGCTCGAAGGCAAAGAGGCCCCCGGGGACGAGCAGGGACGGCGCCGCCTCGATCAAGCGATCGAAGAAGTCGAGGCCGTCTGCGCCCCCATCGAGCGCGAGATGCGGCTCGTAGCCCACTACTTCCTCGTCAAGCCCCTCCATCACAGCGGTGGGGATATAGGGCGGGTTGCTCACAAGCACGTCGAAGGGTCCCTCGATGCCGTCGACGCAGTCCGTCTCCACGATCTGCACGTGCTCGCCAAGCTCAAGCGCTTCCACGTTGCGCGTCGCGCAAGCAACGGCGTCAGGGGAGATATCCGTTGCCGTAACCTGCGCACCTGCCTCCTTGGCTAGCGACAGCGCGATGCAGCCGGTACCGCATCCCACCTCGAGAATGCGCGGTTGCTCTATCCCCTTGATGCGCTCGAGTACGAGCTCGACCAGCATCTCCGTCTCCGGGCGTGGGATAAGGACGCCCTTGGCGGTGCGCAGGATGATGTGGCGGAAGCCGACCTCGCCGGTGACGTACTGCAGCGGCTCGCCCGCACCGCGGCGGCGCAGACTCTCGCGCAAGGTATCGCGCTCCTCAACAGAGAGCGGACGATCGTAGTAGGCGTAGATCTCCACGCGGCTCAAACCCGTCGCCGCGCTCATCAGCCACTCCGCGCTGCGCGTGGGGTGCTCGTCCCCATGGCACTCCAGGTACTCGACGCACCAGTTCATCGTGCGCTGGACGGTCCAGATTTCATTTTGAGGCATGGGGTTCCTTTCCAGGGAAGGGCAGGCAGGAAGGTGAGCGATACGATTGCCGTGGGAGGGGTCGTGTGTCCCATTGGGGACCTGGTCTTTTTTGGGACAGAGGAAGTCCGATTCTGAGCGGAGCGCAAAGCACGGAGTCGAACAATCTAGGGAAACGCTGATTAAAGCAAACGCCCACTGCATGCGATTGGTAAAACCACTGGTTACGTAGGGGAGGGCCCCTGTCCCTCCCCATAAACCATGCATTAATCGGCGTTTCCCTAGATGCAAGCCAACGTTGAGCCGCAGCTAGATGTCTCGACTCCGGCCCTTCGGGCCTTCGCTCAACATGACGGACATGAAGGACCCGTCGCCACCTCCCGCATGAAAAAGGGCAAGCTCCCCCAAGGAGAGCTTGCCCCGTAAGCACAAGAGCTACTCTGCTTCGCTGGCAGTTGCAGCCTCAAGACGGGCAGCGCGGTCTGCAGCGGCGAGGTTCTCGATCATGTCGCCCAGGCCGTCGCCGTTGAGGATGCCGTTGTAGGTGCCGTTGTAGCCGATGCGGTGATCGGTCACGCGATCCTGCGGGCCGTTGTAGGTGCGGATCTTCTCGCTGCGGTTGCCGCCGCCGATCTGGGCGCGGCGGTCTGCACCGAGGGCTTCCTGCTGCTCCTGCAGCATCTTGTCGTACAGGCGGGCGCGCAGAACCTGCATGGCCGCCTCACGGTTTTGCAGCTGGGACTTCTGGTCCTGGGACTGCACGACGAGGCCGGAAGGCAGGTGCGTGATGCGGACGGCGGAGTCCGTGGTGTTAACACACTGGCCGCCGGGGCCGCCTGCGCGGTAAACGTCGATGCGCAGGTCCTCTTGCTTGATGTCGAGCTCGATGTCGTCTGCCTCGGGCAGGACGGCGACCGTCGCCGTGGAGGTCTGGATGCGACCCTGGCTCTCCGTCTTGGGGACGCGCTGAACGCGATGGACGCCAGACTCGAACTTCATGGAGCTGTAGACCTTGTCGCCCAGCATCTTGAACTCGATCTTGGAGAAGCCGCCCTGGTCGGACGGGTTGGAGTCGATGACCTCTATCTTCCACTTCTTGCCCTCTGCATAGCGGCTATACATCTTGAAGAGATCGCCTGCAAAGATGGCGGCCTCGTCGCCGCCGGCTGCAGAGCGGATCTCGACGATAATGTCCTTCTCATCGTTGGGGTCCGCCGGCAGGAGCATGAACTTGATCTCCTCTTCCAGGGCGGGCAGCTGAGGCTCGATCTCTGCGACCTCCTCCTGTGCCAGCTCCTTGAAGTCCGGGTCGGTCTCGTTCTTCAAGACGTCCTTGGCGTTTGCCAGCTGATCGGACAGGCTCACGTACTTGCGGGCGTGCTCGACCAGATCGCGCTGGTTGGCATGCTCCTTGGTGAGCTTGGTGTATTCCTTCATATCAGACATGATCGCCGGGTCGCCCAGCTTGGCCTCCAAGGCCTCATATGCCTCGATGATCTTAGTGAGCTTATCGTACATTCTTGCGATCCTAACTACTCATCTGCGATAACTCGTAACGATTTATTATCCCCGCGCGGCGCGTGCTTTGCAAGGTGCGGTTCCCAACGAAGCTCTCCCTACATCGTAAAAAGGGCCCCCGATTGCTCGGGGACCCTTCTTAGTCAAGCTAGAGACGGCACAAAGCCTAGAACTCCATGTTCTTGAAGGCCTCGGGGACCTCCTTGTAGCCCTTGGACTTCACGGCGCCGACGATCAGGCCGATGACCAGCCAGGAGATGCCGACGGTGTAGGTCAGGGCATCGAAGCCGGTGAAGACGTAAGCCAGGATGATGATGCCCAGCCAGGGGCAGATGAGGTACTTGATCCAGTCGCTCACCTTGGTGCGCTGGCCCTTCTTCACGAAGAAGTAGTAGAACACCGCGAAGTTGAGGATGATGAACGCGGACAGCGCGCCAAAGTTGACCAGGGTGGCGAGAGCGCTCATACCTGCGAAGGACAGCAGCAGGGCGATGATGCCGATAAAGATGGAGCCGACCCAGGGAGTCTGGTACTTGGGGTGAACCTTGCCAAAGAAGCCGGGGATAACCTTGTCGCGGCCCATGCCGTAGAGCAGACGGGAAGCTGCAAGCTGGGCATTGGCGATGTTGGCGATACCGATGGCGACGATGTTGACGACAAGCATGATGTTGCGGAAGATGTCGCCGCCGACGAGAGCTGTGCCGTAGAAGAAGGCGTTCTCTGCATGCTCTGCATCCCAGGTAGCCCAGTCAGGCTGGACCAGGGAGGCGATGTAGGTCTGTGCGAAGAACACGACGATGATGATGCCCAGGGCGATCATGATACCGCGGCCGATGTTCTTCTCGGGCTCGACCGTCTCCTCTGCCAGGGTGGAGATGCCGTCAAAGCCCAGGAAGTTGAGGGCTGCGATGGAGATACCGGCTGCGACGAAGTGGGCGTCGACCTTGCCCTCCTGCCAGATGGGGTCTGCCACGAAGGCGCCGGTGCCGCCGCCGCCCAGGATGAACTTGCAGCCCAGCCAGACGAAGGCGATGACTGCGAGGACCTCGACCACGAAGAGGACCAGGTCGGTGCCCTTGGTGATGGACATGCCGCGAACGCTGACGAAGGTGTTGAAGGCGACGAAGACGATGATCCACAGGTACCAGGGGCTGCCGGGGATGAGCATGGTGCCCCAGTTGGCGACCATGACGTAGAGCAGCGCCGGGCTGATGCAGTAGTCCAGCAGGATCAGCCAACCGGAGATGAAGCCGACGTGCGGATTGATGCCGCGCTGGACGTAGGAGTAGACGGAGCCCGCGATGGGGAACTTCTTGGACATCTGCACATAGCTCATAGCCGTGAAGCTGATGGCGATGAAGCCGATGATGTAGACCAGCGTGGACATACCGCCGGACTGCTGGCTCACCAGACCCCAGATAGACTGCGGTGCGATGATGACCATGAACAAAACGCCGTACAAGACGACGTCGCGCAGGCCAAGCTGGCGCTTGAGCTCCTGCTTGTAGCCAAACTGCTCGAGCGTTTCGCCCTGCGCAGCGGCGTGCTTCTCAGCACTCATGCTGAAACCTCCTTGCTAAGGCAGACCGGGACGACCCTTCATCTGCTTATCTTTTACGCCAAATACACAAGGGCGGATGCCTCTTACAGCCTTTGAGCTGCAGAAACATCCGTCCTTGTTATCAGACGCACCTCAGCGGAGATTATGCTCCCACGCGCCAGCGCAGTAAAGTATTAGAGCAAATTAGCCGACGAGCGGCTTGAATTGCGGCAGTTTGGGCGTGCCGATGCGCAAGCTCAGCTGAACCTCGCAAGGCTTGCAAGCCTGGCTGAGCTCGACGTCGCTTTGCACGGACATGTACATGTAGACTTCCTCGGCGTCCCAACCGGTGACGTTCATGAGCAGACGCTGCATCTCCTTACTGCCCGCCATGAGCGCCTCGTCGAACTCCTGAGCGCTTGCGTTGACGTACCACTTGTCCGCCGTCTCGAGAACAGGCCAGTTGAGCTCGAAGTCCTTGATCAGCGAGGTCTTGACCGTGATCTGCGCGGGAATCTCGATACCGGTGCCGCATAACTCCGCGTCGCCCATCGCCGCATGGACGTCGCCCATCTGCAGCAGGGCACCCGGCACGCGCACGGGGAAGTACAGGCGCGCACCCTTGCCGATGAGCTTGTTGTCCATGTTGCCGCCGTGAGCACCGACGTAGCCGTCGATGACGTCCTCGCCGCTCGGAGCGGTGCCGATGACGCCGATCATCGGCTTGATGGGGAACTTGACCTCGTTGAATTGCGCGTAACCATCCTCGATCTTGACCTTCTTGGTGCGATAGCCCGTGCCCTCGAAGAGCGGACCGCAGTGATCGTCCGTGCCGATGGTGCCCTCGTCTGCCACCTCGAGGTCGAGAATGTCGACGACGAGCACGTCACCCGGCTCCGCTCCCTCGATGAAGACGGGGCCGGCGGCAGGGTTGGTGATGTTGTAGCTGAAGTCGAGGTCCTTCATCGTGATGGACTCGTCGACGATCTTGTTGGAGAAGCAGTCGAGCGTCTTGAAGAGCATAACCTCGCCCGGCTGCGCCGTATAGCACGGGGCGTTGTCCTTGGAGAACTTGTAGACCTGGGAATCGATGACCTGCATGAGGCCCCTCCTTTGAGTAAGGCCCGGCCACCCTGTTGGGCAACCGGGTAATGGCGCTTCAGGAACGCTGACTATTGTAAGGCTTGTAGAAAAGGACAGGGGCCTCCCCTACACAACCAGCGGTTTTGCTTACCGCACGCAGCGGATGCCCGCTTTGGGCGCTTCCCTAGTTGAACTTGAAGATCATGCGGGCGAGCTTGTAGCCGTTGAGCAGAACCTTGTCGCCGATCTTGCCATTGAGCTGGGAGGCAGCGCCAAGGAGCGTGTGCTTGATATGCGCGTGCATCTTCTTGTCATGCTCGGCCAGGTACTCCCAGATGCCGTCGCGCAGCTCGTCTTTGTCCTCGCGGTCGCTCATCATAGAGAACACCGTGCAGATGGTGAGCATCATCGTGAGGTAGCTGTACATGTAGCTGCGCAGCTTGCGGCTGGAGACGTCGCGGTCCAAATGGTAGGCGTCGATCATCTCGCGCGTGATGCGCAGCTGCTGCTCGATGCGGCCGATCATGACGGACTCGTTGACGGACTGGTCCTCGCGGCCGATGAAGTAGCGGTAGAGATCGACGTCGAGGTAATAGATGCGCTGGCAGTGCGGCAGCGGCTTATAAACGAAGATATTGTCCACGTAGAAGGTGTGGCGCGGCAGGTTGAGGTTCACGTCGCGCAGCATGCTCGTGCGATACACCACGGAGTGCATGAGGATGTACTTGCTCGGGGGGAAGTGCCCGATCTCATCCCAGCCAAAGACGCGGTCCGCGGGAAGCTCCTTGCGATAGCGCACGGGCTCCTGGGTGTTGGTGGTCGTATGCTCGTAGACGTAATTGACGACCATGAGGTCGAGCGGCTCGTCCTGAAACTCGCGCAGCTTGGCGAGCATGTGGCAGTTGGCACCGTTGTCGAGCCAGTCGTCGGAGTCGACGACCTTGTAGTACAGGCCGCGCGCCTCCTCGAGGCCCTTCATCACCGCAGCGCCATGGCCGCCGTTTTCCTGGTGGATGGCGCGCACGATGCCGGGGTAGGCGGTCTCCCAAACCTGGGCCTTCTCGAAGGTGTTGTCCTTGGCAGAGCCGTCGTCGACGATGATGATCTCGATGTCATCGGCGTTGCAGGCGAGGATGGACTCGATGCAGTGGTCCATGTACTCCGCAGAGTTGTAGCAGGGAATCGCGTAGGTAATGAGCTTCTCCGGCAGGGGCTGAATCTCGAGCACCTCTGCGTCTGCTTCCTTTTTCTTTCGATTGATAAGAGCCATCAAGTGGTCCTTTCCATTGACGTAGATAGCAACATGATACGGCAACCCGCGCTACTTGGCGCTTCCATACATTTGTCTGCACAAAATGAAGGAGCGCGGACAACAAAGCAGGCGCGAGCAGATGTGCTCCCTCGCACTTCTGCTCGCGCCTACACGTGTGCATCTACCAGCTGTTTTACTGCTTGCGCATGATGCTCTGAACGCAGGTGATGGCCGTGGTTCCGACGATGTCTTCGACGGAGCAGCCGCGGGACAGGTCGCTCACCGGCTTGGCAATGCCCTGCATGACCGGGCCGTAGGCCTCTGCCTTGGCAAGGCGCTGCACCAGCTTGTAGCCGATGTTGCCGGAGTTGATGTCCGGGAAGATCAAGACGTTGGCCTTGCCTGCGACCGGGGACTCGGGGGCCTTCTTGGCGCCAACGCTCGGGACGATGGCGGCGTCGGCCTGCAACTCACCGTCGATCATGAGCTCAGGGGCCTTCTCCTTGGCGATGCGGGCGGCCTCGCGGACCTTCTCCGGGTTCTCGCCCTTGCCGGAGCCATAGGAGCTGAAGCTCATCATCGCCACGCGCGGCTCGCCGCCGCACAGGGTCTTGAAGGTGTGGGCAGACGCGATCGCGATCTCTGAGAGCTCATCGGCGTCGGGGAAGAGGTTGAGCGCGCAGTCGCCCATGACGAACAAGCCGCCATCGCCGAGCTCGCAGTCGGGCACGTCCATGATAAAGCTGGAGCTCACGAGCTTGGTGCCAGGAGCGGTCTTGAGGATCTGCAGGCAGGGGCGCAGGGTGTCGGCCGTGGAGTGGCAGGCACCGGAGACCATGCCGTCTGCGTCGTCGAAGTAGACCATCATCACGCCAAAGAAAGAGACGTCCTTCACGAGCTCTGCTGCCTGCTCGAGGGTCATGCCTTTCTTGGCACGCAGCTCGGCGAGCTTGGCGGCGTACTTATCCGCAAGATCGCTCGTTGCGGGATCGACGACCTCGATGCCGGCGAGGTCGAAGCCATGGGCGGCGACCTCTGCCTCGGAGCCGAGGACGACGCACTTGGCAATGCCCTCGTCCGTGATCTTGCGGGCAGCCTCGACTACGCGGGCGTCAGAGCCCTCCGGAAGTACGATGGTCTGGATGTCCTGCTTTGCCTTGTCGATGATGTGGGAAAGGAAGTCGCTCATAATGGGCTCCTCGAGGTCAAAGCGCCGTGGGCGCGCTGGAGTTGACGTTGGGTCGATGGTAGCGTGCCCACGGGGCCGAAACCCTAGCAAGCCGCAGGTCATTCGCCTAAGGGCGTCGCAGAATCGGCGTGCAACCCGCGCGAATGCAGCTGCAAGCCTGCCGCGATTGTCACCGCACCTCACAGATTGTCACCTATCAGAAACATTTTGGGTGACAATCGCGCTATCATGGTCACCCCAAAACGAATCGAGACAAGGAGAGACCGTGACCGACACCACAGCCGCAGCCCAGCAGCCCGCCATCAAGAAGCCCGTCGCATCGCGCACCCAGCGCATCGCAAAATGCGCTCTGCTCGTGGCACTGCTCATCGTGAGCTGCTTCTTCACCATCGCCATCGGCCCCGTGCCCTTCACCCTGCAGACCGCGGTGGTCATCCTCATCGCCTTGCTGTGCGGTCCGGGCGAGGCAGCACTCGCCGTCGGCGTCTACCTGCTCATGGGCGCCATCGGCCTGCCTGTCTTCTCCGGCATGACCGGCGGTATCATCCGCGCCTCCACCGGCTTCCTCTTCGGCTTCCTCGTCGGCTCCGTTGCCGCATCCGCGCTGCGTATCGCGCTCGCCAAGGTCAAGGCGCCCGCAATCGCCGCAGACGTCGTCGCAGCAATCGTCTACATGGTCATCGCAGACGCCATGGGACTGGTCTGGTACGTCTACTTTGGCGGCGTGACCCCCGTCGAGGCCTTCGGCATCATGGTCGCCCCCTTCATCGGCGTCGACTGCGTCAAGGCGGCGCTCGCCATCATCGTCGCGATGGCCGTGCGCAAGGGCACCGGTTGGGAGTAAGCGGCGAGAAACAGAGACACATCAGAAACCACCGACATCGAGATACCATTTCACATAGCGATTGGTGTATCTTATAAATATTATTATATTCCCGTTCGAACGCCCGATCGAGAAGGTCACTATGCCCGTCAAAGAAACTTCATTTCATGACCCACATGCCTATATTCCATATGCTTATCTCACAGACAAGCAACGTGTCCTAGTAGATGTCAACGACGAGGGTATGCGAGGCAGTGCAGCAGAACTTGGTTGGGCTCTCGACAAACTATCAGCCGACAATGACCCTTATGTGCGTTCCAATGTAGCGAAAAATCAGAGATGTCCCGCTGTGATATTGTGTCTACTTGCGACAGACACCATAATTTGACAGTTTGAGCACCCCGATCCCTCGCTAAAGCCGCAGGTCATGCGGCTATTTCTTTGTCAAGTTTTA
>CAKUES010000018.1 GCA_934646835.1 uncultured Coriobacteriales bacterium | reverse complement strand
AGTTCTATACAGAGGAGAGGAAACTACCATGCCCGATGTGCCCATCCAGAGGCAGTTCAACGGCACCATGCGCCTCATCGAGGTGCAGCTGCGCCGTGCTGCAGAAACCTACGACATCGAGAAGAACCTGCAGATATGCCAGGACAAGGGCATGCTCACGGCTCAGGATGCCGATTTCATCCGCTACACCTTCGAGCTCAAGGCGCGCATCGACAGCGGCGAGGCACTTGACGAGGCAGAGGCCGCAGAGGTCATCCACCGCCTCCACAAGCTCGTGGCGATGAACCTCAACATGGGAGATTGCGCGTAATGGACGCCCAGACCAAAGACAACGGGCCGTTGTACGCCTTGTTCGCCGTTCTCGTGCTCTCCTGCGCTTTGGGCAACTTCTCGCAGACGGCAACGAACGGCATGATGCTTGCCATGGGCGGCCAACTTGGGTTCGCGCCGGAACTCGGGCAGTGGCTGACCACCGCTTACATGCTCGTTATGGGCATCACCGTCCCCTGCGTCGCCTTCCTCGCCAAGCGCTTCAGCACGCGCAACGTCACCTGCGCAGCCATCATCGTCTTCTTGGCAGGCAGCATGTTCGACGCGATGGCGAGCAGCTTTTGGATGCTGCTCGCAGGACGCATACTCCAAGCGATATCCACGGGCATCACCCTGCCGCTCATGCAAAACCTCCCTGCGATGCGCTTCCCCGCAGGCCAAAAGGCAACTGCGATGGGCATCGCCGGCATCGCGTTGGGATTCGCGCCCAACGTCGGCCCGATTCTCGGCGGATGGGCAGCAGAGACCGTCGGCTGGCGCGTCGTCTTCATCGGCATGGCGGCCGTCTGCCTGCTTCTTGTTGTCTGCAACGCGCTTTTCTCGGAGGTCGACCAGGTAGCAGAGCGCTCGGCAAACCTCGACACCGCGTCGCTGGTCCTATCCACGCTCGGCTTTGGCGGCCTGCTCTTTGGCATCTCAAACGCCTCGAGCGCAGGGCTTGCAAGCCCCGTCGTCTGGGGCTGTGCCATCGCAGGAGCTATTCTCATCGCCATCTTCCTCAAGCGCCAGACCAAGGTGGACACACCGCTCATCAACCTGCAGATACTCCAGTCCAAGCGCTTCAACTGGGTGCTCGCCGTCCAGTGTGCCTTGCTCACCTCCTACCTGGGCATCACGCTCATCGCGCCGCTGTACTGGCAAAACGCCTGCGGCGGCACCGCCACGGAAGCAGGCCTCATGTTCGTGCCACCGACGATCCTCGCGCTCATCCTCAACCCGCTTTCGGGTTACCTGACAGACAAGCTCGGCCCACGCCCAGTCGCGCTTGCCGGCGGTACCCTCATGGCGATCGGCGCCACAGCGATGTGCCTTGTCGACGAGCACAGCTCGCTGGCCTTCGTCACCGCCTGCCAAACCCTGCGCGGCGCAGGCATGTCGTGCCTCATGGCGCCGACCATGGCCTATGGCCTGTCCGAGCTGCGCGAGCTCACACCTGACGGCAGCAGCTTCCTCGTGCTCGTGCGCCAGGCCTGCGCCTCCTTTGGCACCGCCGCCATGATGCTAATCATCAGCGCGCTCGCTGACAGCGCGTCGCTTGCCCTGCCCTATCAGGCGGCCCTAGGATTTTCCGCCGTGTTCGCCATCGTGATGCTCGCCTGCATCGCAGCAGGCATCAAGAAAACGAACTAGAAAAGCCCCGATAAAAGCAAGGCTTATGGGGAGGGACAGGGTCCCTCCCCTACGCAGCCAGCGGTTTTGCCAATCGTATGCAGTGGATATCTGCCTTAATCAGCATTTCCCAAACCGCAGACAAAGAGCGGGTGCAGCCACGTGAGCTGCACCCGCTCTTCTCATAAGCGGACCAGGCCGTGTTACTCGTCGTACGCGCCGTTGTCGTAGTTATGTGCGGTGACGACAGAGAAGTGGAACACCGGCCTGTCGACACGCTTGATGGAAATGCGCGCATGGGGCAGCCCCGCCGGCACGAAGATGATGCTCGACTTAGTCAGGCGATGGTCCTCGCCGTTGATTGAGACGACGATCTCCGCGCCGAGCTCATAAGGGTGCTCCGGGTCCGAGCCGATGAAGCCGATGAGCTCGTCGGAGTCGTGGGAATGCTCCTCGAAGACCGGGTCCTTCTCCGGCACAGCGTAGTACCACGCCGTGTTCATCTGGAACGCCCCGGGGCAGACGTCGCCGTCCATCCACAAGATGCGCTTGGAGAAACGCTTGTACATCTCGCGGAACTCCGGGGTCCCGCTATGCGGATCATATAGGTCCTGGATGATGTATTTGCCATACTCCCCGCCGTTGTTGTCAACCATCGTGCTCTCCCCTTTCCTCTTGCAGCCTGATATCGGGCCACGATTTAGCAGTCAAGCAAACACCTACTGCATATGATTAACAAAACCGCTGGTTACGCAGGAATGGGATCGAAATCCCTCCCCATAAACCGCTAATTTCTCAGGGGAAGGACCCCGTCCCTCCCCATAAACCGCTAATTTCGTAGGGGAGGGACCCTGTCCCTCCCCATAAACCTCGCGGTAAACAGCGCTTACCTACCCACGCACAAGCCCGTAGGAGCCGTCGCCCGTCTGCGCAAGCGCGCTCGAGTAGACCTCGCGGCAAAGCGCCACCAACCCATCGACGTCCTTGCTCGAGCAGGTCTCCCAGCTCGAGTGCATGGCCAGCTGGGCGATACCCACATCCGCGGTGATAGCCGCCACCTGACAGCCAGAGAGGTTGCCGAGCGTGGAGCCGCCGGGCATGTCGGAGCGGTTGGCAAAAACCTGCAGCTCGATACCGGCGCGCTGCGCCATCAAACGGACCAGGCCCTCCGACACCGCATCGGTCGTGTAGTGCTGGTTGGCTGCGTGCTTCAAGACGACGCCCTTGCCCATGTGAGACTGGTGCGTCGGGTCGGCCTTCTCCGTGTAGTTGGGGTGCACCGCATGGGCGTTGTCAGCAGAAAGCATGAAGCTTTGCGCGACAAGCTGTCGCATGGTCTCATCGTTTCCGCCGGTAGCGCTGTTGATGCGCTCAAGCACATCGCGCAAGAAAGTCGAAGCCGCGCCCTGCTTGGTCCCGCTGCCGACCTCCTCGTTGTCGAGCATCACGTGGACGGGGATGGCGCTCGTGTCAGCACCGTCGCTTTCCAAGAAACCCGCCAGCGAGCTGTACGCGCACTCGAGGTCGTCAAGGCGCGAGGCGGAGAAGAACTCGCGCTGGCCACCCCAGATACTCGGCTTCACACGGTTGTAGGCAACAAGCTCGTGGCCGAGGATATCGCTTTGCTCAACGCCCGCCTCCTGCGCCACAAGCTCCATAAAGGGCCTTGCGTCGGCATCGCCGTAAAGCGGTTGGAGGTCCTTTTGCACGTTGAGCGCGTGGCCTTTGTTGGCGTCGTGGTCCATGTGGATGGCGAGGCTCGGGATGACGAGCAGGTCGCGGTCGATGTTCACGAGCTGGGTGCGTATGCCGTCCGCATCGCGCAGCACGAGGCGCCCTGCGACGGAGAGCGGTTTGTCAAACCAAGTGTGTAGCAACGCACTGCCGTACATCTCAACATTGAGGGTGGCGCAATCAGCGGATTTGACATCGGGCTGGGGCTTGACGCACAGCGTCGGGGAGTCCGAATGGCTGGCAACCATCATGAAGCCCGTCGGCTGTTCACTCGGCACCCTGAAGGCGATGAGGGCGGAGCCGTTGCGCGTCACGTAGTACTTGCCACCGCGCTCGAGCTTCCAGGGTGCGGACTCGAGCAAGGGCTGGTAGCCAGCTTCCTCGAGCTTGCGCGCCTGGCTTTGCACCGCGAAGAAATTGCAAGGGCTAGCAGAGATGAACTCCGCCAGCCCGCTGATGTGACCTGTCGTGCTGGACATGCGTCCCCCCTTTTGAGATAGCGAGCTTAGGGCTTTCATGATAGCCCTTGCAGGTCCGTCATCCCGAGTGACACCAAATGTACCAGTGACAAAAGGTGTCACATAGGTTCTGTCATGTTGAGCGGAGCGCCGAAGGCGCGTAGTATGATGCTGTCCTCTTCTGTGACACACTTTGTGCCAGTGACATTGTGTGTCATGCAGAAGACTCGGGGTATTCTGCGACTCTATGGCATGACACACAATGTCACTGGCACAAAGTGTGTCACGTCTTTCACCCACAGAAACATTCGGTGCCATCTGCCGCAAACCCGCCGCTCTTGGCCACGCGGCAGCCTCCTACAGCAGGCCCGCGATCTCGTAGATGAGGCGCTCGGTCTTCTCCCAGCCAAGGCAAGCGTCCGTGATCGACTTGCCGTACACGCCGCCGCCAACAGGCTGGTTGCCGTCCTCGATGTAGCTCTCCACCATGAAGCCCTTGATCAGCCCCTTGAGGTCGCTGTTGTAAGAGCAGTAGTTGAGGACCTCCTTGATGATGCGCGGCTGCTCGAAGGGGTTCTTGCGCGAGTTGGAGTGGTTCGCATCGATGATGACGGAGGGGTTGGTGAGCTCGGGCTTGGCGCCGTAGAGCTCGTGCACGCGAATGAGGTTCTCGTAATGATAGTTGGGGTAGATACCGCCCTGCTCGTCCGTGTAGCCGCGCATGATGACATGCGCGAGGGAGTTGCCCTGAGAGCGCACGGACCAGCCGCGGTAGATGAAGTCATGCTCGCTTTGCGCCGCCACGACGGAGTTCATCATGACGGAGAGGTCGCCGGAGGTAGGGTTCTTCATGCCGACAGGAATCTCGATGCCGCTCGCTACCAGGCGGTGCTCTTGGTTTTCGACCGAGCGCGCGCCGACGGCGACGTAGCCGAGGATATCATCAAGATACTTGTAGTTTTGTGGATAGAGCATCTCGTCGGCGCAAGTGAACTCCGCTTCATTGATGGCACGCATGTGCAGCTCGCGCGTCGCGATGATGCCGTTGAAGGCATCAGGCGCGGCGGTCGGGTCCGGCTGGTGCACGAGACCCTTGTAACCCTGTCCCGTCGTGCGCGGCTTGTTGGTGTAGATGCGCGGAATGATGCAGATCTTGTCCTTGACCTTGGGTTGGACCTCCGCCAAACGCAGGATGTAGTCCATCACGGAGTCCTCATTGTCGGCCGAGCAAGGGCCGATGATGAGGGCGATGCGCTCGTCTTCGCCCTTGAAGATGCGCTCGACCTCCTGACGACGGCGCTCCACGAGCTCGCTCATCTTGGCAGAAAGCGGATACATCTCCTTGACCGCCATTGGAATGGGGAGCTTGCGTTCGAAGACCATATTCATAAGTGGAGCCTCTTTTCCGATAAATCACATTATGTGAGAAGGTTATGCGAATTTGTTAAGAGGTATTCTAGCGCTATCTCTCAGATTTGACGCAATGAACCTCGTAGAATGCCGTTAATTCCTGATTACGGACCGAGCTGAACGTTTGAGACCAGGTCTTTCCCGTTCAACGCTTGTGGGCGTTGAACGGGAAAGACCTGGTCTCAAACGTTCAGCTCCTCCCGCTAACCCAGCACGTGCTTGAGCAGATAACCCTCGCGAGGATTGGCGTCGCTGGCAACAAAGCGCTGCGGTTTGAAGCTCTCCCACAAACCCTGGAAGATAAGCGCGCCTGCAGCCATGGTGTCGAGGCGGTCAGGGCAGAAGTGCTCCACGCGCGTATGCAGGTCGGCAGGCAAATCGATCTTGTCGGCGTCCAAGACAGCCTCGAGGGCGCGGGCAGTACCGCCGATGCCAAAGAGAACCGGAGGCGAGGACAGCGAAAGCTTGGCGTAGGAGGTAAGCTCGGCAGCAATAGCGCGGCGAATCGCCTCGAGCTCCTCCTCGTTGGGCCAAACATCGGCGATGAGGCGCTTGGACAAGGCACGGGAGCCAAGCGGGTGACTCGTCACGGAGAGCACCTCTCCCCCATCGGCAACGACAACCTCCGTTGAGCCACCGCCCACATCAGCCATAACGGCGCACTGGGGCCGATAGCGGCGCTGAAGGCTCGCATAGCCGAGCTTGGCCTCCTCGATACCCTCGATGACGTCAACCTCGAAGCCCGTACGCTCCTTCAAGGCAGCAACGACCTCGCGTTCGTTGGAGCGTCCGCGCAGGGAGGCAGTGGCGAACACATGCCACTCGTCCACCAGACCTGTCTTCAAAGCCTGTATCTGCAGTGCCATGAGGGAGCTTGCAGCAAGACGCACGCCCTCATCACTCAAGGCGTTGTCCCCATCAACATGGCCGACAAGACCCGTTGGAACGCGACCAAAGAGGAGATGTTCGTAGCTGCCATCAGCCGCAACGGCAAACAGGTCGAGGCGGGAGCTGTTCGATCCGATATCCATAACAGCGATGTTCAAGATTTGCTCCTAATTCTGGTGGTGGATTATCGACAACGCCACGTATCCCAAGTCCCGGGCATCGTTGCGGCCTGATGGCGCCGACTGCGTCTGGCGCCTACGTGGGGTCTGGGGCTCGATGGCGCTGACGCGAAGCCGATTGCCAGTTGCAGCGGTGGCGCCGACTGCGTCTGGCGCCTACGTCTAACTTGATGCCCTACTGCGCTGACGCATGGCCAGCCCAGCCGACAGCCAGCACCCTGCCGCTACCCGCGCGCCACGTCGAGGATCTTCATTGCACAGTACACAGAGACATACGCGGTCTTCTCGCGATATCCCGCATCGACGACATCGTCAACGATGTGCCTCATCTCAGCAAAACGCCGCTGCGGCTCATAATGCTCGAACACCTCGGCGACTGCATCCTCGAGGTCAGCAGCGGGCTGGGCACTAACTTTCCGGTCGGCCTCGGCGATCAGCAAGCCAAAAAGCGCATCGGAGTGAAGCACCTCGAGCTGGGCGGAGAAGCGGTGCATGAACTTCGCGCCCCAGAGGATATGGCGCTGATAATCGGCAGACTCATCCTGGGAATTGGCAGCCAACAGCACGTCGAGGTGCTGGGTATCGCGAAAATCGCGATACAGCGTGACGGCACTCTTAAGCGTGGCCGTTGTCCTGCGGACGTTGCCCTTGATGGGCACGCTGTGCTTTGCCGGCAGCTCGTGGCGCTCGTCGTCGATGCTGTAGCTGAGGCGCTCGAGCAGGCCGGCCAGGCGGTCTTGCTTGTAATGGTCGTCGAGGTCGCCCTCGTAACGCTCGACCTTGGCGCAGTTGCTCACGCGCGACAAACAGGTCGCGTGCTTGAGCCCCTTGCTGCTGAGCAACCACTTCTGGTATCCGGCGCTGTCCATTGCGCTCCTTCATCGGCATCTTTGTTTGCAAATACTTTAGCACGTTTGCAAATGTGACACCCAACGCAAAGCGGCGGCAGTGCCCTTAAGGACCCTGCCGCCGCATATGTTCACTCGCTTGCCGTCTCTAAAAGATGACGACCTTGGTGCCGTAGGAGTTGCCAACGTGGTCGTAGAGCCACTTGGCGTTCTTGAGCTCGAGCCTCACACAGCCGTGGGAAGCCCACTGGCCCAGGTTAGAGAAGATGATGTCCTTATCGGCCTGGCTGCCGTTGTTCTTGTATCCAACGCTGTGGAACATCATCTCGCGCGCGCTATCGAAGACAACGCCGTAGTAGCAGCTGTAAGCGTTCTCCTTACCATGGAAGACGGGCTCTTTGCCCTGGACGGTGTAGGAGCCCTTGGGCGTGGGAGTAGAGGAGGCACCCACACAGCAGCGCCAGAACTTCACGCGCTTCCAGTGACCCTTGCTGCCCGTATAGACCGCGGTGTAGCAGATGCTACGATCGCAGAGAAGCAGATAGCTCGTAGCCGAGGAGGTCTTATTCGCCTTGGCGTCGAGACGGGCTTTAGCCTTGGAAATGGCGAGCTTCTCCTGAGCCTTCTTAAGGACGCCGTTGGAGTCCGAGTAGCGGGTGTCCGTCTTACCAGGGGCCTTGCCACCCTTGTAGACGAGCTTGACCTGGTAGGCCGTCACGTTGAAGCCGTCAAAGACCTTGCTGCCGGCAGCCTGACCGTTCTTGGCCCATCCCATCCAGCCGTAGTTCTTGACGTAGACGCGGCAGTAGACGTCGTAGTAACTCTTGAGCTTGCCGGTGCGGTTGATGGAGATTGCAGTGACCGGGTACTTCTTGCTCTTGACACCGGCGCGCTTACCGGACGCAGCGGCCTTGGACCAGCCCTTGGACTTCTGGTAGACCTTGTAGCTGTAGTCGCCGGAAATCTCCGTCGAGGTATTCTTGAGCGCGATGCCGATGCCGTTAGAGGCGTTGGTCTTGGCCGTACCAGCGCTTGCACCGAGCTTGGTCGCCGTAGAGACAGAACCGCTTGCCTTGGCCAGCGAGTAAGTAGTCGCCGCGGACTCATCGGTGATGTAGGCCGCATCGGTGGCGCCGGGAGCCTTCTTGCCAATCTGCTTGATCTCGACCTGAAGATCCGAGATATCGCGGCCGATACCGCTCGTGCCAGCGTCAGCACCGTCGCTCGCCCAGCCCAGCCAGGAAGTGCCGCGGGTCTTCACGCGATAGTGCACAGAATAGCTCTTGCCAGCGGTGCCGGTCAGCTTGATGCGGATTGCCTGGATCTTGGTGCCGTCGGTGCCCACGCTCGTGCCATTGGACTTCCAGCTGGACCACTTCTTGCCGCTCAGGACCTTGTATTTGATGCCCATGGCGCGCGTGTCGCCAGCCGTGCCCTCGAGGGCCTCGACGCTCATCCTGACGCACTCGAGGCGTTGGGTTGCAGAACTCGTCGTGACATGCGCCCTTTTGCCCGGGGCCAGCTGCTTGCAGTCCTCGTCGCTCCACTTCTGCGAGCTGTTGGAGGAGTGGCTGTAGGCATAGTTCACCGTCAGGTAGGGCTTGACGAGAACGGGAGCGGGAGTCGGTGTGGGCTCGGGGGTCGGGTCGGTCGTTCCCGTGCCAGCGCCGCTGGTCGAGCCGCCCGTGGCTCCACCGGTCGTACCGGTTCCAGCTCCCGTACCGCTTCCGGCCTCGGCACCCGTGCCGGCGCCGCCCGCAGTGCTACCGCTGCCTGCCTCGCCCGTGCTCGAGCCCGAACCGGCAGCCGTGCCTCCCGTAGCGCCCTCGGCAGCAGATGCTCCGCCGGTAGAGCCTTCAGAACCTGTTGTGCCACCCGCGAACGCTATCGCTCTTGTTGCGGACGCCTCATCGGCAAATGCAGATACAGCACCCACCGGGACCATGCTCACTGCCAGCGCGCCGGCAGCCAGGCTGCTGCACACGGTGCGGAATGTCTTGTTGCTTCGTTTCATCTACGTTTTCCTCTTCCTCTCGCCTCGCGTCGGGACCTTCCCATGACTAGCTATATCTCATGCAAGAGACGCAGAACTTATCCCTTGTCGATATCGAACTTGACGGTGATGCAATCCTTGCCCACCTTGACCTTTGGCTCGCCCTTGAGCTCGAGGTAGTAGCGCTCGGCAAGCGCCTTGAAGGAGCGCTCCGCCGCGTCACTGAAGGCCTGGAGATCGTCTTTGGCGATCTTGAGCCCGCGGTTGTCGCGGTACAGGTCGACCTTTTTGTCCTGTGAGCGCTCGGGGGTGATGCGTTGGAGCGGGCAGAGCGCCGGGGGGATCTGCCCGGCGATGATGCGGTGCGCCGTGCGCTCCGAGATAGGCAGCGCGATGCCCTGGCAGGTGCGGACAAGCTCGAGGGCATCGGCGCAAGCGGCAGGGCGCAGGGTGACTGGCAGATCCTCGACGTCATCGCAGAACAGCATCTGGTCGTCGGAGAGACGCTTTTGGCCGTCAACGTAGAGGCGGGCGACGATATCGGTCGGAGAGCCGTAGTAGACGTTGACTTTCTCGCGGTGCTCAAGCGAGAACTCGACGATATTGCGGATGATGTTGTGCGGACCGCGCGCGACCACGAGCGCGTCGTCCTCGTCGCGAACGAGCTTGGGATAGGTGGACTGATCGGCCTTCTCCTGAAGCTGATTGAGGTCGATGTCAACCTCGATGCTCGAACCGAGACCGCTGTCACCGGCAACGACGCGCGCAGACTGCGTGTTGCACTTGATGGAGTACAGCGCCATGCCGCGGCCATGCACACCCCAGCGATCCATCACCATGGAGTCGAGCTTCGAGGTAACGCGGGGTTCGAAGATGCGCTCTTGAAGGCTGATAGGCACGCCGTCGCCGTCGTCGAGGAAGACGAGGGTCTTCAAGTTGCCGTCGCGAGACGTGGCGAGGTAGATGTTGCGAGCATGGGCGTCACGGGAGTTGCGCAGCATCTCGACGACGATGTCCTCGACTGCGCGAATGTCGTGCTTTGCCTGGCGGCGCTCTGCCTCCGCGGTCTTGAGGCGGACGAAGCCGTCGCCAAGGTTTTCCTCGACGGTGAGGTGGTCGTCACCCGAAACCGCGTGTACGAAATCTGCAAGGCTCTGCGTCATAGCCTGCCTTCCTGCGTGTCTGTGTTTAAGCTGCGTTTGCTAGGCTCGATTGAGCCACGGTCATTATAGGCTGCTCGCGCGCCCGCGCCGTCCAATCGCCACAAGAAAACCGAAAGGTTTAAGGAACGCGGTGAAGGGCAGCTGGGACGTCTGCACACAAATGCCTTTCGATGCGCTTGAGGTGACGACAAAGCGATGCATACCCCCCTCTCCAAATCGACAAGTGCGGGCCTTTGACACCAGACGAGCCAGCAAGTGCGGGCCATTTACGCGAAATATCGCCCAAGTGCGGTTGTTTGCCAAAAACGAAACTTCCAAAGGGCCGCACTTATCGCACTTGGGCATCTCGTGCCCAAGTGCGCAATAACAAGAGAGGGCGACCCGAAGGTCTCCCTCTCATCGATAGCTGTGCGCTGTGTCGCCGTCTTACTTGGCGAGACCCTCTGCGCGGGACTCGCGGATGACCACGACGTGAATCTGGCCGGGATACTCCATCTCGTCCTCGATCTGCTTAGCGATGTCGTGTGCGAGCACGACGGCCTTGGCGTCGTCGATCTTGTCCGGCTGGACCATGACGCGGACCTCGCGGCCAGCCTGCATGGCGAAGGTCTTCTCAACGCCGTCGTGGCTGTTGGCGATGGACTCGAGCTTCTCAAGGCGCTTGATGTAGTTCTCGTAGCTCTCGCGACGAGCGCCCGGGCGTGCGGCGCTCACAGCGTCTGCAGCCTGGATAAGGACTGCGAGGACCGTGGAGGGCTCGACATCAGCGTGATGAGCCTCGATGGCGTGGACGATGGCAGCGTTCTCCTTGTAGCGGCGGGCAAGATCTGCGCCGATGACGGCATGGGAACCCTCGACCTCGTGGTCGACAGCCTTGCCGAGGTCATGAAGCAGGCCTGCGCGCTTGGCAGGGATGGGATCGAGACCGAGCTCGGAGGCCATGGCGCCTGCCAGCGTCGCGACCTCGAGGGAGTGCTGCAGCACGTTCTGGCCGTAAGAGGTGCGATACTTCAGGCGACCGAGAGTGCGGACGAGCTCCGGATGGAGGTCATGGATGCCCATGTCGAAGGTCGCCTGCTCGCCAGCCTCCTGCACCTGCTGCTCGACAAAGGCGGAAGCCTTCTTGAACATCTCCTCGATGCGAGCCGGGTGGATGCGGCCGTCGGCGATGAGGTTCTCGAGCGTGATGCGAGCGGTCTCGCGGCGGACGGGGTCGAAGCAGGAGAGCGTGACAGTCTCCGGCGTGTCGTCGATGATGAGGTTGACGCCGGTGATCTGCTCGAAGGAGCGGATGTTGCGGCCCTCGCGGCCGATGATGCGGCCCTTGACGTCGTCAGACGGGATGTTGACGGAGGTCACGGTGCGCTCTGCAGTGTAGTCTGCCGCCATGCGCTGGATTGCGACGGAGAGGATCTCACGAGACTTGCGGTCGCACTCAGCGCGGACCTGGGACTCGGCGTCGCGAATGATCTGCGCGGACTTGCGGGTGACGTCCTCCTTGACGGTGTCGAGAAGCGTCTCGCGTGCCTCCTCGCGGCTCATGGCAGCGATCTCCGTCAGGCGGTTGTCTGCCTCGTCCAGCAGGTCGTCGAGGCGGTCGCGGTCCTTGTCGATAAGGGTTGCCTGCTCCGTGAGCTGGCGCTCGCGCGCATCAAGGGACTCGACGCGGCGGTCGCAGGACTCCTCGCGGCTGATGAGGCGGTCCTCACGGGCCTTGATGGTGCGGTTCTGCTCGCGAACCTCTTCCTCTGCGCGATGCTTGATCTCGAGAGCCTCGTCCTTGGCGACGAGCGTGGCGGAGCGCTTGATGTTGTCTGCCTCATTGTTGGCGTCAGCGATCTTGCGGTCTGCCTCTGCCATCTTCTTCTCTGCCTCTGCGATCTTGCCGTTTGCCTGGCTGGCGATGCGAGAGTTGCTGAAGAAGTAGCCGATTGCAAGGCCGACGATTGCGACGACGATGCAGATGATGACAACGGGGACAATCCCGATTCCAGATGTCATGTCAGGTTACCTCCCTCTTACCTTGGTGCTTACGTTTTAGCTATTGGCTTCTTATTCGATTTGGTCGATGTTCAGGCAACAAAAATGCCGGACTGAACATCCGGCAACATCTAAACCAAGCTATAGACCGACACATACAGCTGTGGCAGCCAAAGAGTGATATTCAGTTACGTTGACAGGCAGAGCATGTACCAGCCCATTTCAAAAGCCCGGAAACTGTAAATAATTAACACGCACCAGCGTGGAATAAATGAAACCTTAACAATATTATCACAGCGACAAATAACATCATGCGGAGCGAGACATAAAATCGCTCACGGCTCTGTTGACGAGCTCTGTGGCATAACCTTTCTGCAAAAGACGACGCGTGAGAGTCGCGCGGGGATTTTTGGAGTTGACACTGCGTTTCTCGAGCTCGAAGAGGGCACGCTCGTACTCCTCTTGCGGTGTGGCGAAGTACCCCGAGCAAGCTTGAATGGTGTCAGTGCTCACCCCGTCTTCCTGCAGGCGCATGAGAATCTTCTTCTTGCCCCAGCCTTGGCGCACCTTGCCCTTTATGAGGGAGGCAGCATAGCGATGCTCATCGATCAGGCCGCAGGCAAGTGCCCTGTCCACGGCCTCGCAGGCGACATGCTCCTCGAACCCAGCCTCGACAAGGCGGCTCCTGCACTCCTTTGCCGTCCTTTCACGAACGTTGACCAGTGCCGCAATCTTGTCCATCGCACGGCAGTGATCCTTGTCGTCGAACAGAGGGGTCTCACGCGGCTGCATGTTCTCGAACAACAGACTCAAATCAGCCTGCTTGCCACCTTGAGTTAGATTCAGCTTCATGTAAGGCTCCTTTGTTGCTACGGGAATACACGGGCAACGAGCCGCCCGGCTGCAATGGCTTTGCGGCGCCATATTGAGAACAGCGCGCCTGAACATCGACGCTTTGGAACACACAGAAACTTGTGTGGCATATGGGGAGGGACAGGGTCCCTCCCCTACGAAGGGTAGCGCTCTATAGGGCCTCCCCTACAAAAGGCAGCACCCAGACAGGCCGACTACTCCGCGATCTCAAAGGAGATGGGCATGTCGTCGTCGAAGCCCTCCTCGTCTGCCAAGGAGACGGCAATATCGCCGGCATCCTCCGCAGGGAGCAGGCCGATGGCGACGCGCACCTTGGTCTCGACCTCCTCGCGCAGCTCCGGATTCTTGCGCAGGTTCTCCTTGGCGGCTTCCCTGCCCTGGCCGAGGCGGTCTTCCTCGTAGGTGTACCAGGCACCGCTCTTGGTGACGATGCCCTCCTCGACTGCCATATCGAGGATGTTGCCCTCACGAGAGATGCCCTCGCCGTACATGAGGTCGAACTCGGCCTGGCGGAAGGGAGCGGCGCACTTGTTCTTGACAACCTTGACGCGCACGCGGTTGCCCACGGCCTCGTTCTTCTCCTTGATGGTGTCGATGCGCCTAATATCCATGCGGACAGAAGCATAGAACTTGAGGGCGCGACCACCCGTCGTGGTCTCCGGGTTGCCAAACATCACGCCGATCTTCTCACGCAGCTGGTTGATGAAGATGCAGGTGGTCTTGGACTTGGACAGAGAGCCTGCGAGCTTGCGCATAGCCTGGCTCATGAGGCGTGCCTGCAAGCCGACGCTCGTGTCGCCGATCTCTCCCTCGATCTCTGCCCTGGGGACAAGGGCGGCGACGGAGTCGACGATGACGCAGTCGATGGCATTGGAGCGCACGAGCATGTCGCAGATCTCCAGGCCTTCCTCGCCGGTATCCGGCTGGGAGATGAGCAGCTCATCGATGTCGACGCCGAGCTTAGCTGCGTAAACAGGGTCGAGCGCGTGCTCTGCGTCGATGAAGGCGACCTTGCCGCCCTGAGCCTGGGACTCTGCCAAAATCTGGAGGGCGAGGGTGGTCTTACCGCTTGACTCAGGACCGTAGATCTCGATGATGCGGCCCTTGGGGACACCGCCGATGCCAAGCGCGGCATCAAGTGCAAGGGAACCCGTGGGGATGACCTCGACATCAAGGGAGCTCGCGTTGTCTCCCAGCTTCATGATTGAGCCCTTGCCGAACTTCTTCTCAATTGCCGCGGTCGTGAGCTTGAGGGCCTCGTCAACGCTGCCGCCTTCGAGTTCATAGTCAAGCTTCTTGTTGGTGGTGCTGCTGCGGGCCATAAGTGCTCCATTTCTCAAACTAACCGCGTACTTGTGTTCGTTCACAATAAACGAACACCTGTTCGCAGTCAAGCGATCTTTATCTTGTTCGAGACTGTAGCGCGGATCCGAGTTGAAAAACCACCCCCAATCGTCCGTCGCGAGTCCCCCACTTCGCCGATTGAAATCAGACCGATTTCAGAGTTTCCCCAGAGCGAAATCAGACTGATTTACGGGAGCAACACCGCAGGTCAGCGGCACAATTTGCGAAGTCGAGTTATTATAGCGTCACTTGAAACATCAAATCTACCTAGAATCGCGCCTCAAACACGTATTCCAATCGACGCATTGCGAGTTTTCCACAGCGAGATTTTGGGCTTTGCAGCTTGATTTCAGCGCGTTGAGAGCTGCCGTTCATACACGTGATTGCCAGCGCAGCTTCTGCGGTCAACAGTTTCGTCAGACTGATTTGTTGACCTAGCCACACGTGGCATGGTCAACAAATCAGTCTGACGAAACTGTTGACCGCGGCCGAAGTCCAGAGCGAAGCATGGATTGCCTGAACGACAAATAGTTCAGGCAATCCCCGTATTTGCTGCAATTAGCCCAAAATGCCGATTGTCTGAACGATATATCGTTCAGACAATCGCATCCCAGCCACAACCGGCGCTTTAAAGACATCCGCCAGCCCCCTGCAACCTGATGGCGCCGACTCTGTCTGGCGCCTACGTGGGACCCGGCGCCCCACCGGCTTCGACACCAAACCCAAACCACCCCGCAACGCAAAAGAGGCAGGGTCTCCCCTGCCTCCTGTAAGCATCAACTATGTCGCGCGAACCCTAGTCCTCGTATCCAAAGATAGCCTTGGACTTCGCAAAGTAGTCGACCATGGAAAGGATCGTCATAATGACTGCAAACAGCATAGCAATCCACGCAAAGGCGTTGAACCCTGCGGCAAAGGCGTCGCCCAACGCATGAAACTGCACCGTGTCCTTGATGATGAAGGCGATGATCGCCACGATCTGGGAGACGGTCTTGACCTTGCCGTACCACGATGCCGCGATGACGACGCCCTGGTTGGCAGCCAGCATACGAAGGCCGGACACGATGAACTCGCGCGCGAGGATGATGAGCGCGATCCACGAGGGAAGCAGCTGCATCTCCACCAGTCCCAAAAGGGCGGCGGCCACAAGAATCTTGTCAGCCAGCGGATCGAGGAACTTGCCAAAGTCAGTCACCTGGTTGCGCGAGCGCGCGAGGTAGCCGTCCAAGGCATCGGTCGCAGAGATGCCGATGAAGACCGCCGCGGCGATCCACGGCTGCAAAGACGACCACAGGGGGAAGTCCTCCATGAGCATAGGCCACGGCGAGACGAGCACCGCCACGAAGACCGGAATCAAGATGATGCGGACGAGTGTGACGATGTTCGCCGGGGTGAGAACGTTGTCTTTCGTGTGCTGCTGCATGACTAGGCGCACTCGCCCCCTGCCAGCTCGATGTCCTCGCCAACCAGCTCGTAGCAGAAGGAGTCGACAAAACGCACCTTGACCTTGGCGCCGATCTCATAGGCCACATCCCCCATGGGAATGTGGACGGTGCCATCGACCTCCGGGGCCTGACCCTGCCAGCGTGCCAGTGCCTCGAGACCCTGGTCGGTCTCCTCGTAACCTTCGACAAAGCACTCGGCAAGCTCGCCGATATGAGCGGCAGTGCGCTCGAAGCCATTGGCATCGCAGATGTCGAGCAGGCGCTGGGCGCGCTCGAGGCGGATGTCCTCGTCAACCTGGTCGGTGAACTCGGCGGCCTTGGAGCCCTCCTCCTGGGAGTACGCGAAGACACCGGCGTAGTCGAACTTGGCCTCCTGCGCAAAGGCAGCGAGCTCCTCGAACTGCTCGTCGGTCTCACCGGGAAAGCCCGCCATGAGCGTGGTGCGGACCATGATGCCGGGCACGGCCTCGCGGACATGCTTGATGAGCGCCATGAGGGACTCAGGATCTCCCGTGCGGTTCATGCGCTCGAGCACCCGAGCGTCAACATGCTGCAGCGGGATGTCGATGTAGCTGCAGATGTTAGGCGTGTTGGCCATCGCGCTCAAAAGCTCGTCGTTGATGCCTTCCGGCTGGATGTAGAGCATCCTGAACCAGGTCTGGGGAAACTCCGCAGCCAACTTGGTGAGCAGCTCCGTGATGGAGCTCGGCTCCGCAAAGTCATGACCCCAGATACCCGTGTCCTGGCCGATGAGGTTGATATCGCAAACGCCGGAGGCAACCAGCTCGGCGACCTCCGCGCGGATGTCCTCGTAAGGGAAGCTGTGGTAGCGGCCGCGGATGTAGGGAATCATGCAGTACGAGCAGAAGCGGTCGCAGCCATCAGACACCTTGACGTACGCGCTCGGGCCGTGGTTGTCGCGCGTGGCGCCCTCGTGGACAGCCTGCGCCAGACCCAAGATCTCGTTGACCTTCTCGACGATGAGGTGCTCGTCTTCTGCCGCGAGGAAACCCGCGACCTCCGTGAGCTCGTCTTCGAGGTCTGTGCCGTAGCGCGCTGGCATGCAGCCGGCGACGAGAACCTTATTGGGCTCGACGTCAGGCACCTTGTCCATGCCAAGTGCGGCGAAGATGGTATCGAGGCCCTCCTCCACGGCGCTTGCCAAGAAGGAGCAGGTGTTGATGACGGTGAGGTCCGCCTCTGCAGGCTCGTCGACGATCACGTAGTCGGCAGCGCGCAGCAGGGCGCGCATCTTGTCAGAGTCGACCTCGTTTTTGGCGCAGCCAAGCGTGATGAAGGCGATGTCTTTTCCAGATGACATAGGCTCGAATAGCTCCTTAGCTCTTGCTCTTAGCGGTAGTTGGTGAACTGCAGGGGCACACCGTAGTCCTGGCCGCGCAGATAGGCGATGACGGCTTGGAGATCGTCGCGCTTGGGGGCGCTCACGCGCAGCTTGTCACCCTCGATCTGGGTCTTGACCTTGAGCTTCTGGTCCTTGATGTCCTTGTTGATCTTCTTGGCGGTGTCCTGGTCCAGGCCCTGCGCGATAGTGCCCACGCAGCGGATGGAGTTGCCGGTGGCCTCGATGTCCTTGCCCCACTTGACAAACTTCATGCCGTCCTCACCAAGACGGCGGATGAGGTGGGTGTTGAGGATGTCGATGACCTGGTTTTTGATGAACTCGCTGGGCGCATGGACGGTAAAGGTCTTGTTGGCCTTGTCGAAGTCGATGGAAGAACCGGAGTCCTTGAGGTCGTAGCGCTGAGTCAGCGCCTTGCATGCCTGCTGGTATGCGTTGTCAACCTCCTGCATGTCACACTCGGACACGACGTCGAAGCTGCTGTCTTTAGCCATGGTATAGCTCCTTTCGCTGCACAAAAAGCCCGTGGGCTGTTATTCCTTACTGGTTGCCAGGCCGCTTGCCTGGACGTTGATCTCCAACTTGCCGGAGCCGTCCTCCGTCGTGGGGATGTCGATAGGCGTGCCGTTTTCCTTGACGGTAACAGCACTGGGGGTGCCGATGGTCGCGCTGAAGGACTTGGTCACCTGGAAGTCACGGTGCCAAGGGCCGACGGCAGTGCCGTCGAAGGCCTTGTCGTCATCGTAAGTCACGGTGACGAGCGAGGTCTTGCCCTTCTCGACATCGACAGAGACGACGACGGGATTGCCGTTGGCAGTGGTGACTGTTGCCACAGCGGCACCGGTGCTCTTATCCGTGCCGGTCTCGGTCGTCGTCGCACCGGAGTTGCCACCGGTGACGTCGAGGATACCAGCATCTTCGTTGCCCGCGGTGCTCATGAGCAAGCTGGCAACCAAGATCAGCAATACCAAGATGAGAGCAACAGCGATGACGATCATACGCGTGCGCTTGTCGCTGACAGCCGCCTTAGCCATGCCGAGCAAGCGGTTGGCCAGCGACGGGTCCTCCTCGGCATGCGAGCTGTAACGCTTGGAGCGCGAGGACGCGCCCCTCGAGGTGGGCCTGCGCCTTCCGCCGCGCCTAAGCTCGTAGTCGTCTTCCATGAGCTCTGCCTCGTCGCTTGTCTCTGGTTTGACGGGCGGCATCGCGCCGGTGGACTCCGCCAACGCGGTCAGGCGACCAGTGGACGCAGGGTCCGTGCGGGCGAAAGAGGCGCTCGCCGAAGGAGATGCGCAAGGGCTCGCATGGCGGCTCGACATACTGCGCTTGTAGGCGTCGAGCCTGCTGGCGCCCTCAACAGGGGTACTCGAGAGCCTGCCCGTGTCGCTCGCACGCGGGATGCGATGGCCACCGCTCGTGCGGGCGGTCTTGCCCACGACCTTGATGGCGCTCGTCGCGCGGGCGATATCGCCGGCGGTATCCGTCGCACCGGGCACGGGTTCCATGGAACCCGTCGAGGACTTAGCATCCTTCGAAGAACTAGGGCGGCGGGCAGAAGGATTGCTGCCGCGCTTGAAGCCAAAGCGGTCCCTGCCCTCGCGGACGTTGTGGGCGCCGGCCTCTATCTCAAGCTGCTGGTGATGGTGCGTCAGCTCGAGCTCGAAGCCGGAGAGAATCGGGCGCGGGTCGAGTCCGAGGGCGCGCGCATACGACGAGAGCATGCCGCTCGCGTAGCCCTTGGGCGGATACTTGTCGTAGTCACTGCTCTCGAAGGTCTCAAGCAAGCGCGGGCGAATATTGGTGATGCGAGCCATGTGCTCGATTGACAAGCCCAAGGACTCGCGGCGATCGCGAAGTATGGTCCCAACAAGCTCAGAAGCCATCTAGAACCCCTCCCTATCTGCCATCTCGAATGCCTTGATCGCCTCGAGGTCCTCGACGGAGTCGATGAGGACTTCTCGGGCGCGTGAACCGTCGGGTGGGCCGACGATGCCTTTGTTCTCAAGCATGTCCATGATGCGTCCAGCGCGCGCATAGCCGACCTTCAGCCTGCGCTGCAGCATGGACGTAGAGCCCAGCCCTGCCTGGACGACGGCGTCTGCCGCCTCCCAGATAAGCGGATCGTCCTCGTCGATGTCCTCGATGGAAGACGAGCCGGCGCTGCCGCCGTCAACCTTGACCTGCAAGATCTCAGGGTGGTACTCCGGCGTGCCCTGCTCCTTGAGGTGGGCGACGACGCTGTTGATCTCCGCGTCGCTCACATAGCAGCCCTGGATGCGCTTGGGCTTGCCCCACTCCGGCTTGGAGAAGAGCATATCGCCGTGGCCGACAAGCTTCTCCGCGCCCGTCTGGTCCAAGATGACGCGGGAATCGACGCCGGTGGCGACCGTCAAGGCGATGCGGTTGGTGATGTTGGCCTTGATCATGCCGGTCACGACGTTGGAAGACGGTCTCTGGGTCGCGACGATCAGGTGGATGCCTGCCGCACGGGCCAGCTGGGAGATGCGGACGATGGAGTCCTCGACATCCTTGCCGGCGGCCATCATGAGGTCGGACAACTCGTCGATGACGATGACGATGTAGGGCATCTCCTTGGGCGCCTCGCCATCCTCGTTGGCAAGCTCGCCGTTTTGGATCTTCTGGTTGTAGAAGCCGATGTTGCGCGCGCCGACGGTCTCGAACACCTTGAGGCGGCGCTCCATCTCGACCACGCCCCACCTGAGCGCGGCAGCAGCCTCCTTGGGCTCGGTCACGACGGGGACGTAGAGGTGCGGGATGCCGTTGTACTGCGAGAACTCGATACGCTTGGGGTCGATGAGGACCATGCGCACCTCTGCCGGGGTGGCGTGGCTGATGATCGACATGATCATGGAGTTGATGCACACGGACTTACCGGAGCCAGTGGTGCCGCCGATGAGCAGATGGGGCATCTTTGCAAGGTTGACGCAGATCTTGTTGCCGTCGATGTCCTCGCCGATCGCCATGTCGAGCGGTGCGTTGCCGCAACCGGTGATGATGTCGCCGAGCAGCACGTTCTCGCGCGTCTTGTTGGGAATCTCGACGCCGACAAGCGAGGTGTTTGGGATCTGGGCGATACGCACGGAGGATGCCGCAAGCGCAAGGGCGATGTCATCAGCAAGGCCGGTGAGCTTGGAGAGCTTCACGCCGCTGGGAAGCTCGACCTTAAACAGCGCGACCGTGGGACCGGCAAGCCAGCCGACGACGCGCGCGGGCAGGCTGAACTCCTCGAGCGTGCGCTGCAGGGTGGCCGCGGTCTCCGCGAACTCGCTGTTGTCGCCGGTGCGGTTGCGCTTGCCCCCGGTTGCGAGCATGGAGAGGTCGGGCAGAACGAAGCCCTCCGTCGCAACGGGGGTCACGCCCTCCTTGACAGCCGCCTTGGGCTGCTTGGCATCGAGCTTGACGGTCTCGCTGCGGCTCGGGTCCTCAGACACTGCGGAATCAGAAGCGCCGTCATCCGCTTTCTTCTTGGCAAAGCGCGTGGTCTTGGCGCCCTTGCGCTTGCCAACGAGCGGCAAGGCGACGGTCTTGGCAGTGGAATTGTCCTCCTCGAACATCTCCTCCTGCTCCATATCCTCGTAATCGCGCAAATCAAAGCTGCCGGAGGTGAACTTGGGCGCCTCCTTGGCAGGCGCGGGAAGCTGCTCCTTCTTGCGGCCGCGCTTGTTGCCGAGCACGAGCGTCTCGTCAGCGCGTGGGACATCCTGCACGGCCTCCTCCTCGTCGTACTCCATGCCGGCGCCCAGGCGCACCTCAGGTGTAAAGTCACGCTTCTTGACACCGCGTGCCTCGCGGTCCGCACGACGCTCGGCTGCAAAGTTCTTGGCAAAGATGAAGACATCGCTCACAGAGACGCCGATCAAGACGAGGCCGACGATGATGAGGGCGATGAGGATGATGACCGCAACGGGGATGCCCACGGCGGACACAAGCGCGAATCCGATGGCGCTACCCAAGTAGCCACCGCCGTTGACGAGCACGCTGTCGTTGGTGAAGAACATCATGTTGTCGCCCATCTGCACGGAGGCAAACGAGACAATGGCGAAGATACCCATCAGGGCGACGAGGATCACGGCGATACCGACGACAAGGCGGCCGATGCGCGCGTCCTCGGGTTTGACAAAATAGGAAACGCCCCAGGCCACGAAGGCAAAGGGGATGACGAAGGCGCCCACGCCAAAGATATGGCGCAGGCCAGTCTCGATGGCTTTGGAGAGGAAGGCGTCGCCGGGCATGACAACCATGATGAAGAGCACGACGCCAGCCAGCACCAAACCGATGCCGATGAGGTCGTCGCGCATAGAGGGGCTCAGCAGCGGCTGAGCCGTTGTGTCCCTCTTGTATTCCGCTTTAGAGCCTCGCTTTGCGGAGCCAGACTTTGAGCTGTTGTTTTTAGCTGCGTTTTTCGCGCTCAAGACTACCTCCATGCCCCCACAGGGCATGATCTCGTTACTTGTTAGTGCAAGCTTACATGATAGCGACTCACGTGAGTGCCACCCGTAAGCACGGGCAATGTCCAAAGATAACCCACACGGGACATGCCCCTCGCCTACAGCGCGGTTGGGTGGCCAAAGCCTTCCCAACCGCGCTGTAAAGACGGGTCTAGATTTCCATGATGACCGGCATGATGACCGGACGGCGGTGGCAGCGCTCCCAGATGAACTTGCCCATAGCGTCGCGCACGCTCTTCTTGATGCGGTTGCGCTCGCCCTTGTGCGCGCTCGAGGAGTCGCTGAAGGCCTTGAGGACCCTCTTGCGCGCGTCGTGCAGGAACTCGTCGTCATCGAAGCCGGGGATGCCACGCATCATGATGACGGGCTCGCCCACGGGCTTGTTGGTCTTGGAGTCGAGCACACAGCACACGGTGATGGCGCCCTCGGACTGCATCATCTGGCGGTCGCGCAAGACGTCCTTGCCAATGTCACCAACGCTGCTTCCGTCGACGAAGACGATGCCGCTCTCGACCGGCTCGCTGCGGCGGACCTTGTGGTCTTGCATGGTGAGTGTGTCGCCGTTGTCGATGATGAAGATCTTCTTCGGGTCGACGCCGCACTTCTCTGCCAGGCGGGCATGCGCCATGAGGTGCACGGTCTCGCCGTGGACGGGCATGAAGTGCTTGGGGGCCACCATGCGCAAGACGAGCTTGAGCTCCTCGGCACCGGCATGGCCGGAGACGTGGACCAAGCCGCGGCTCTTGTCATAGACGTCGGCACCGATCTTGGAGAGCTGGTTGATGACGCGGGTGACGGACTTCTCGTTGCCGGGAACGGGCGTCGCGGAGATGATGACCGTGTCGCCGCGCTCGATGGAGACCGTCCTGTGCTCGCCGACGGACATGCGCGCCAGCGCAGACAGGGGCTCGCCCTGGGAGCCGGTGCACAAGATGACGAGCTTGTGCGGCGGGATGTCGTTGATCTCGAACGCGTCGACGATGAGGCCCTCGGGGACGTTGAGGTAGCCGAGCTCCTGAGCGATGCGCGTGTTGGTGAGCATCGAGCGGCCGGTGACGGCGACCTGGCGCTTGGCCTCGACCGCAGCGTCACAGACCTGCTGGATGCGGTGGATGTGGCTCGAGAAGGACGCGACGACGACCTTGCGCTTGGCCTGCATCATGATCTGGCGCAGGGCCTCTCCCACCTCGCGCTCGGAGCGCGTGAAGTTGGGGTTGTTGGCGTTGGTCGAGTCCGACAGCATGAGGTCGACGCCCTCGGCGGAGTAACGCGTGAGGGCGGCAAAGTCCATGACCTCACCGTCGATCGGCGTGGTGTCGATTTTGAAGTCGCCGGTGTGCAGCACGGTGCCGGCCGGGCTCTTGATGTAGATGCCCATGGCGCCGGGGATGGAGTGGTTGACCGTGAAGAACTCGAGCTCGAAGCAGCCGAGCTTGGCCTGGCCGGGACGGTGCACCTCGCGCAGCTCGGGCTGCTTGGAGAGCTTGTGCTCGGACAGCTTACCCTCGATCAGGCCCAAGGTCATCTTGGTCGCCAAAATGGGCACGCGCTTGTCCAGGTCCTTGAGCAGGTAGGGCAGCGCACCGGTATGGTCCTCATGGCCGTGGGTCACGATGATGCCGCGCAGCTTGTGCGCGTTCTCGAGGATATAGGTGTAGTCCGGCAAGATGAGGTCAACGCCAACGTGCTCGTCGTCCGGGAACATCAGGCCCGCGTCGACGAGGATGACGTCGTCACCGCACTCGAATGCGGTCATGTTCTTGCCGATGGCATCCAGACCACCCAAGGGGATGACCCTCAGCTTGGGGCCGTTGTTCCTAGAGCGGCCACGACCACCCCTGGAGGAACGACGACGACGCGCAGACGGGGTCTTCTCGCCACGCTGCTGCCTTCCGCCCCCGTTGGAGGCGGAAGTAGTGCCCTTCTCCGGGGCCTCAGTATTGTTGTTGGGCATAGAGAATAAACTCCTCAATGCCTGCGATCATGAACAGGCGTTCTTTGTTAACGGATATCTCCGACTTGGCGAAGAACTTCTTCCATCCCAACGCGCTGCTCGGCGTTTGCCTTGACGAGGGGAAGCTTCACGCCGCCCACGCCAAAGCCGAGGATATCGAGTGCCTCCTTGGCCATGATGGGGTTGGCGGTGATGAAGAGCTCCTTCATGAGGGGGCGCAAGGCCTCGAGTGCTACCTGTGCCTCTTCCTCTTTACCGGCAACGTAGAGGTCGATGACCTCCTTGTAGCGCGCCGGTGCAACGTTTGCGATGGTAGAAACCACGCCAACGCCACCAAGGCCCATGATCTGGAGGACTTCGTCGTCGTTTCCGGAGTAAACGCAGAAATCGGACGGAGCCTCCTTTGCGATGGTGGCGATTTGGTCCATTTTCGAGCTGGCCTCCTTGATGCCGACGATGTTGTCGACGCCGTGGGCGAGGGCCAGCGCAGTCTCTGCGGTCATGTTGATGCCGCAGCGGCCGGGGATGTTGTACATGAGCATGGGCACATCAGGTGCGGCGTTGGCGATAGCCGTGAAATGCTGCACAAGACCTGCCTGAGGGGGCTTGTTGTAGTAGGGCACAACCGTGAGGAAGCCGTCGATGCAGCCGAGCGCCGCATACTCCTTGGCGTCGGCGCAGCTTGCCTCCGTGTTGTTGCCGCCGCAGTAGGCGATGACCTTTGCCCTGCCACCCACAGCAGAGGAGACGGCGCGGAAAAGCTCGAGCTTCTCTGCGTGGTGGAGCGTGGGAGCCTCACCGGTCGTGGCACAAACTGCCAGGGCATCGCAGCCACCGTCGACGAGGCGCTTTGCCAATGCCTGAGCACGGTCCAAGTCGACGTTAAGGTTCTCGTCGAGCGGGGTGACCATCGCCGCAACCAAGCGGCCGAAAACGGGTTCAGACATGATTTCTCCTAAGCTGAAAAGTAAGCGACTTTCTATTTTGCCATTAATCCATCAATTTTTCCAGACCCACAACCAGGCCCTCGAGATCGCCGACAGCACGGATGGCAAGGAGCACGCCGGGCATGTAGGAGCTGCGGTCGATGGAATCGTGGCGGATAGTGAGCGTCTGGCCAGCGCTGCCAAAGATAACCTCCTGGTGTGCGACGTAGCCGTTGGAGCGCACGGAGTGGACGGGGACGTCGTTGACGAGCGCGCCGCGCGCGCCCTCCATACCCTCGAGCTCGGTCTCCTTGCCCGGGGAGGTGCAGCTAAAGTCGCGGGCCTCGGCGATCATCTTGGCCGTGCGCACCGCGGTGCCAGAGGGGCTGTCCTTCTTGCCGTTGTGGTGGAACTCGATGACCTCCGCATCGGGGAAGTACTTGGCGGCCTGCTGTGCAAACAGCATCATGAGCACGGCACCGGTCGTGAAGTTGGGAGCGCAGAAGAGGGCTGCGTCGCCGGTCGCGGCCTCGTCGAAGATCTGCTGGAGCTTATCCTCGGACAGGCCGGTGGTGCCGAGCACGCAGTTGACACCCGCGCCGAGCGCGCAGCGGAGGTTGGCCTCAGCGGCGTCGGGGCGGGAGAAGTCAACGAGGACGTCGGGGTTGGTTGCCTCGATGGCAGCTGCAAGATCCGTGAACGCGGGAATGCCGGCAGCACCAACGGTCTGACCCTCCTTAGCAAAGGGATCGAAGCCCGCGACGAGCTCCATATCCGCAGCTGCATCGACGGCGCCGATGACGGTAGAACCCATGCGGCCAAGTGCGCCGCTCACCAAAACCTTGATCATCTTAGAAAACCATCCTCTCGATCTCTTGCTTGTCAAAGGGACTGATCACAGCGACGGTGAACTCCTGCGCAAGCAGGCGGGCCGCCGCATCGTTTACTTCTTCGAGGGTGAGGGAGCGATAGGCGTCGATCGTCGCGTCGATCGCGCTGAGCTCCAACCCATTCATGGACATCTTACCGAGCCTGACCATGTGGTCGTGGGGAGACTCGAGGTTTAAGACGTAAGTGCCGCAAACCATTTCGCGAACGCGCTCGAACTCCTCGCGCGCGAGGCCCTGCGAAGCCATGCGCCCCAGCTCATCGCGGGTAATGCGGACGACCTCGGCGATGTTTTCCGGGCGCGTGCCGGCATAGACCTCGAACTGCCCGACGCCGCCGTAGAGCTGCGCCATGGAGTAGACCGAGTAGACAAGCCCGCGCTTCTCGCGGATCTCGTCGAAGAGACGCGAGCTCATGCCGCCGCCCAAAGCGGAGTCAACAATCTGGCAAGCGTAGCGCTCGGGCGCGTCAACGCTCACAGACGGGCAGCCCATGACGATGTGGGCCTGCTCTCCGTCGCGCTTGAGAGCGCGCAGGCGCCTGGCATCGTCGACTGCAAAACGCGCTCGCTTGCGGCGCGGGCCCTGCGGCAGGCCCTCGAGCCAATGCTTTGCAAGCTCGACGATCTGGGCATGGTCGACGTTTCCGCAGGCGACAACCGCGATGTTGCCCGTGCGGTAGTTGGCGGCGTGATAGCGACGGAGGTCCTCGCTCGTAAAGCTCGAGACGGTCCTCTTGGTGCCGAGCACCGGCCTGCCCACCGGACTGTGCGGGAAGAGCGCATCGCAGAAGAGCTCGTACACGTAGTCATCCGGCGTGTCCTCGCATGCGGCGATCTCCTCGAGGACGACCTCGCGCTCGAGCTCGATGGCATCAGGTGCAAAGTTGGAGTTGACGAGCATATCCGCCAAAAGCTCGAAGCACGGCGCCAGGTTCTTGTCCATCATGCGCGCGAAGAAGCAGGTGTGCTCCTTGCTCGTGAAGGCGTTGAGCTCCGCGCCGAGGGCGTCGAAGGACTTGGAGATCTCGATGGCGTCGCGTGTGGGCGTGCCCTTGAAGAGCATGTGCTCCATGAAGTGGGACAGGCCCGCATCCTCGAGCGTCTCGTCGACGGAGCCCGTGAGCACCCAAAAGCCCAGCGAGGCACTGCGCACGCCCAGCATGCGCTCCGTGACCACCGTTATGCCGTTGTCGAGAACCGTCTTTCTGACTAGCAAGTACTCTCCTTTGCATGGGTGCAGCCGCAATCCCAAAATCCGTTGCTACTTAAAGTAAGGCTCGTATCTTACCAACTGGTTAACAGAGTCGCCCGGGAAAAGATAACGGTAGAGCTCGACGAAATAATCATCTGTCATGGAGGCGATGTAATCCACGACGACGTCATCGGGCCTGTGTTCGAGCTCCCAGCTGTAATCGTGGCGCATGAGCGCATTGTTAGCATGGTGCCTAAAGATCGGCGAGCTCTCGTCACCGGCCGCGATGTCGTCGATGAAGCGCATGTAGAGTTTGGCCATCATCTTCTCCATCGGGGCGATGCGGCTGCGGACGAAGTCCGTCTCGTAGATGGTGCGGTAGTTCTCGCGACGAATGGCGTCGATCGCCTCGAAGACCTCCGCGTCCATGGCTATGTAGTCGCGCCCCAAAGAGTTCTTGATGATGTTGCGCGTCAGGTTGTAGATGATCTGGTGGTTGAGCGTGCCGACGAGCGGACTTTCCTCGTAGCTGTCGAGCTCCTTGAGGTGCACGCGGGCGGCGTCTTGGCGGTCCTTACCCACATAGGCGATGATGTCGCTGATGCGCACCACGCAGCCCTCCAGCGTGCTCGGGCGCAAGTCGGCGATGTTGCTCTGGTCCTCGTAGCAGCCCTCAAGCAAGGCGTCGAGGTCCGCAAAGCTCTCACACGGGGCGGGACGGTACTCCTCGAAGGCCTTCTCGCCGCAGTGCGCGACGATGCCGTTGTAAGTCTGCAGGCACAGGTTGGTGTCTGCCATAATGCGCAGCAGGCGCACGCTATGGACGTTGTGGTTGAAGTAGCGGCCGCAGCGCTCGTGGTAAAGTTTGCTCAGATAGCGCTCGCCCTCGTGCCCAAAGGGCGTGTGGCCCAAATCATGACCGATGGAGATGGCCTCGATGAGGTCGAGGTTAAGACCGAGCGCCATGCCGATGGTGCGCCCCACGCGGCTCACGACCTGCAAGTGGAAGCTGCGGCGCGTGACATCGTCGTTTCTCACCAGGCTGAAGACCTGCGTCTTGTCTGCACAGCGGCTGTAGAAGGGGTTGTGCATGATCTTCTCGACGTCGACGACGAAGGGCGGGCGCGCGAGGTAGATGTCAGGGTCGAGGTAGTGCTCGTTGCGCTCGCGGATTGCCTGGCTGTCGTGGCAGGCGTAGGGGCTCAACGACGCCTGAGCCGCCGCCTGGTTGCGACGCAAGAGCTGCTTTTCTTCCTCCGTGAACTCGAACAAGGGATTTGCCGCCATGCGAGTTGTCACTCCCCTTCCCAACCGCCGCACCTGTGTTTGAGGACACGATACACCACCCCTGCGACACGGAACCCTTGAGTTGAGGCAAGCTCGAGCACGTGACACACTTTGTGCCAGTGACATTGTGTGTCACGCAGAACGCTCGCGTTATCCTGCAGCCCCCTCGCGTGACACACAATGTCACTGGCACAAAGTGTGTCACCCGCGCAAAAGCAGAAAGGCGGCGAGCATATGCCCACCGCCTTTCGCGTCGCACTCAAGAACTTTGCAGGGAACCGAGTGCCTATAGGGAGTTCTTGAATACGACTTGCACACCACCTTGGCTTTCATCTCGAAATCGGGAGGGCAGCTGTCCCAATAGTGCCCGCCCTTGCTTTCTGCGATAATGAAAATGTAAAGTATCCGGTAACCGTATACTCAAGAGAAATCTTCAAAATAACTGGAGGAATTTGTGACCGAGCAGGAGCAGCTTTACACAACCGGGCAGTTCGCCGAGCTTTGCGGCGTCAAGAAGCAAACCTTGTTCCACTACGACGACATCGATCTGCTCAAGCCCGCGCGCGTCGACGACAACGGCTACCGCCGCTACTCCCACGATCAGTACCAGGACTTCCTGCTCATCTCCTGCCTCAAGGAGGCCGGCATGTCACTGGCAGAGATCAAGGACTACCTGGACGAGGACGACCCTATCCGCCGCCAGCACACCGTCGAGGTGCGCCTCGCCGCGCTCGACAACCGCATCAGCTATCTGATGAACGTCCGCAAAATCCTCGCCAGCTCCTTTGCGAGCAGCGGCAGCGTCATCGGCACCAAAGAGGGCAACAACGACGAGATCCGCCTTGAGAACCGCCCCGAGCTCACCATGTGGGCCTCCAAACCGCTCGACGAGATGGACGACAAAGAGCTCGTGGAATATATCGCCAACATCGTCAAGCACGTCGAGCCAAGCGCCGTGGTGCTCGACAGCGCAGAAGTGCTCGAAGGCGTCATGGACAACCAGAAGCTGCTGCTCATCCGCAAAAGCGAGCAGTTCACCGCGGCAGATGCAGAAGAGCTCGAGCTCAGCGAGTTCACCTTCCCCGCAGGTCGCTATGGCGTGACCGACCAACAGCCCGGAGAGACCCCGGAAGACGTCTACGCACGCCTCATCAAGAGCATGGAGGACTTCGACGAGGTCCCCGGCCCTTACTTCTTCGAGGAGTACCCGCTGGCATCTGCAAGCGGCAGCAGCGCTCCGCTGCAGGTAGCCGTCCAGTTCATCCCCAAGAACCCCGACGACCTCAACGTGATCCACTAGTGACAGCAGCGCCCAGCGTTCGCAAAGCAAAGCATCCCAAAAGGGACCTGGTCTTTTTTGGGACAGTGGGAGGTGCAAGCCGCTCGCCGCTCTCCCTGTCCCAAAAAAGACCAGGTCCCTTTTGGGACGCACGTGCGTCACTGCAGGAAGGGGTACTCCCCTACTTCATGGCCGCTTCGCGCAGGGCGTTGCGACGGCGCGTGTTCTCGATGAAGGTGGGAACCTGGGAGAGGATGACCGCGGCAAAGACGAGCGCACAGCCAAAGAGCTCGATGCCGCCGAGCATCTCGCCAAGAAACACCAGGCCGGCAAGCGCCGCGAAAGCGGACTCAAGGCTCATGATGATGGAGGCAACGGTCGGGTCGGTGGTCTTTTGGGCGATGATCTGGAAGGTGTAGGCGACGCCGTCGGAGAGCACGCCTGCCACGAGGATCGGGCCGATGGCGGCCAGGATATTGGCGATCTGCGGATGCTCGAAGACAAAGGCGCAGACAAGCGAGATGCAGCCAGCGGTGAGCAGCTGCATGCGGGACAGGCGAACACCATCGACCTGCGTGTAGCGGTCGATGACGATGATGTGCGCGGCATAGCCGAGCGCGCAGGCAAGCGTCAGCCAGTCGCCCACGTAGATGTCCCCAAAACCGTTGGGAACGCACAGGAAGTACATGCCAATCATCGCGACGGCGACGGCGATGAAGACCATGGGATGGGCCTTCTTGCCGGCGAAGATACCGTAGACCGCGACCATGATCATGTAGATGGCCGTGACAAAGCCGCTGCGACCGGAGATGGCAGTGCCCTCCGGGTACGAGCTGATGCCGAGCTGCTGCAAGAAGGACGCAGCACACAAGACGACGCCGCAGAGCACGCCGGCAACAACCAGCGTCTTGCGCGTATAGCCAAAGCCCTTGGTGACGCGGCCCGCTGCAACAGGGGCTTTGTCATGGCCGTTGCGCTTGCGCACGGCGATGACGCCGGTGAGGAACAGCGCGCCGATGAAGTTGCGCGAGAAGTTGAACGTGAAGGGGTCAACGTGTGCGGAAGCCGCCGTCTGGGCGGCAAAGGTGGAACCCCACAGCACGGCAGTGATGAGCAGCAGAATAGGTCCGGTCGCCTTCAAGTCACATTCTCCTTGGTAGATCGCATAGAACATGCTGCGAAAGAACAGCGCTAGCTATCCTACTACGAGCCTAGGTTGCCGAGCACCGGAATACCACGCGAAGACGGCAAAGTGCCCCAACGTGGCTGACACACCGCTCCCCAAAACGAACGGACATCGCGTCAGGGCATCCAATGTGTACCAGTGACAAGTTGGCTACCCGGCCGAGGGCTCGGCCGGGTAGCCAACTTGTCACTGGTACACATTGGATGCTCCGCCAATCCGTTGCGACCTGATGGCGCCGACTTCGTCTGGCGCCTACGCATGCTCGCATCCCTGCAAAGCTGACGCAGCGCCTTCCAACGCCCGCAGCCCTCCCCGTAGGCACCAGACAAAGTCGGCGCCATCGCTGCAGCAGAGCTTGGGCTTCGCGTCAGGGCCAGAAGATTGCACGGAAGCTGCGCCACCCCGGATCGTCTGAACGATTTATCGTTCAGACGATCACTCGAAAGGAGCCAAATCGCCGCTAACCCCAATTGTCTGAACGAATAGTCGTTCAGACAATTGCTCGAAAGGCCCAAATTCGCCGTAATCGCCGATTGCCTGAATGATATTTCGTTCAGGCAATTCACTCGCACGCCCCCCAACATCCAAGTTTTCGCACGAAACAAAAGCGCCCTGCCTCTCAGTGCGAGAAGCAGGGCGCTTATCATCGGCAGCCTTATGCTGCGTGCATCCTAGCGGAAGCGGGCCTCGGTGTCGGTGTTCTTGACCTGAACGTCATGAGCACCGCCCTCGACGATGGAGACTGCGGAGACCAGGGTGATCTTGGCCACGTCGCGCAGCTCGGGGATGTCGAGCGCGCCGCAGTTGCACATGGTGTGGCGAACCTTGGACAGGGACAGCTCGACGTTGTCATGCAGGGGACCTGCGTAGGGAACGTAGGAGTCGACGCCCTCGACGAAGGACATCTTCTTCTCGTCGCCACCGACGTCGTAGCGCTGCCAGTTGCGAGCACGTGCGGAACCCTCGCCCCAGTACTCCTTCATGTAGTTGCCGTTGACGTTGACCTTGTTGGAGGGGGACTCGTCGAAGCGGGCGAAGTAGCGGCCCAGCATCATGAAGTCCGCGCCCATGGCCAGTGCCAGGGTGATGTGATAGTCCTGGACGATGCCGCCGTCAGCACACAGCGGGATGTAGATACCGGTCTCCTCGAAGTACTCGTCGCGGGCCTTGGCGACCTCGATGACAGCAGTGGCCTGGCCGCGGCCGATGCCCTTCTGCTCGCGGGTGATACAGATGGAGCCGCCGCCGATGCCGATCTTGATGAAGTCCGCACCTGCGTCAGCGAGGAAGCGAAAGCCCTCTGCGTCGACGACGTTGCCAGCGCCGACGTAAACGCTGTCGCCGTAGTTCTCGCGGATCCACTCGAGGGTGATCTTCTGCCAATCGGAATAGCCCTCGGAGGAATCGATGCACAAAACGTCTGCGCCAGCCTCGAGCAGCAGGGGAACGCGGGTCTCGTAGTCGCGGGAGTTGATGCCTGCGCCGACGATGAAGCGCTTCTGATCGTCCAAAAGCTCCAGGGGATTAGCCTTGTGGGAGTCGTAGTCCTTGCGGAAGACGAAGCTCACGAGGCAGTCGTTAGCATCGACGATGGGCAGGGCGTTGAGCTTGTGATCCCAGATGATGTCGTTGGCTTCCTTGAGGGTGACGCCGTCCTTGCCAACGATGAGCTTCTCGCGCGGGGTCATGAACTCTGCGGCCTTGGTGGCGGGGTCCATGCGGCTGGGGCGGTAGTCACGAGAGGTCACGATACCCAGCAGCTTGCCGGTGGGAGTGCCGTCCTCGGTGACGGGCATGGTGGAGTGACCGAACTTGGCCTTGAGCTTGACGATCTCTGCCATGGTGGTCTCGGGGGTCAAAGCGATGTCGCTGGGGACGAAGCCAGCCTTGGTGGACTTGACCTGGCGGACCATCTCGGCCTCGTCCTCAGGGGACTGGGAGCCGTAGATGAAGGAGACACCGCCCTCCTTGGCGAGCGCAACAGCCAGCTTGGGGCCGGAGACAGCCTGCATGATAGCGGACACCATGGGGATGTTCATGGTGATGGGAGACTCCTCGCCCTTCTTGTAGCGGACGAGCGGGGTCTTCAGGCTCACGTCAGTCGGGATGTGCTTCGTCGTGGTGTAACCAGGAACCAGCAGATACTCGCTGAAAGTATGCGAAGGCTCGTCGTAGTAGTAGGCCATTTGCTCAAACCCCTTGTCTCTAGGAAGCGTTTAATAACAAAACATGGTACTACACGCACGCAAGGGCTCTGTGGCCAAAACACCTGAACGGAGGGCATTTTCTGCGGATTATGCGGGATGTTTGCAAAACAGGTGCGACTATGGGCATCTATATTCAACAGATGGTGCTTTTCCCGATAGAGGTGGTCACCGTGTACCAGTGAAAGCGACCAACACCAAGCGACTCGCTTTCACTGCGAGCTTGCGGTGTTGGTCGCTTTGTCACTGGCGCACGGTGACCAACTTGGCCACGTCGTTAGCCCTTGCGCAGTAGTGCCAGGCGCGCAACGAGCACGCCGATGGCCGCGCCGCAGGAGTCGATGACCACATCGCGCAGCTGGCCGCTGCGACCATCGACGAAGAGCTGGTGGAACTCGTCGCTTGCCGCATAGAGCACGCACAGGGCAAACGCGAGCAAGAGCAGGCTGCGCGCCTCACTGCGCAAGCTCGCCTTGCTCCCCCACACCCGCGCAACCTGCACGACTGCGTTGCTCGCCAGCAAACCGAGCATGGCGTACTCGCTCAAGTGAGCAGCTTTTCGCACCGGGAAGCTCCATGTGTTGATCGCAGCCGCCTGAGCATCCGAGCTCATGCTCGCAAAACCTGGGTAGAGAACCTTGATCGCAGAGGCGATGACGCCGTCGCTCATCCCCTGGGAAACGTCGCCGCCTTTAGCCGACATCCGGAAGATGAAGACACACCAAGCGGCGGCGAGCACAATGCCCACCGCCGCCTTGAGGATCTGCTTGTTGCGAGAAGCCACGGAGACTTAGCCCTCCAAGACCTCGCCGACGCTGTTGAACAGCGGGAGCTTCTCGAGGGCAAAGATGTCCTCACGATCCATGGCGTCGCCTTCTGCCAAAACGGCCATCTTACCCACGACCTCACCGCCGGCGGCCTCGACCAGGCGCTGCATGGCCTCGAGGGACTTGCCGGTGGAGATGACGTCGTCGACGATGAGGACGCGCCTGCCTGCAAGCTTGGCAACGTCGCTCTCGCCCAAGAAGAGCTTTTGGGTGTTGGCGGTGGTGATGGACTTCACGTCGGTCTCGACGACCCTGCTGCCCATGTAGAGCTTGACGCCCTTGCGTGCGACGACATAGTCGTTCGTGCCCGCTTGGGCGGTCATCTCATAGGCCAGCGTGATGCTCTTAGCCTCCGCAGTGAGAATGATGTCGAACTCGGGGGCGTTCTTGAGCAGCTCCGCGGCGGCGTGCTTGGTCATCTCAACGTCGCCAAAGAGAATGAAGGCGGCGATGCACACGTCGTCGTTGATCGGGAAAAGCGGCAGGCTGCGCTCGAGGCCTGCGATGTTCATCTTGTACTCCATGATCCCTCCTCGGGATAGGCATATCGTGCCGCAAACGCGCGGCGGTTTATCCAAAAAACAAATGGGCAGAGCTTTGAGCCCTGCCCAAGTGTACTTGCTTTGCGCGCGGGTGCACGCAGGTTTTTACCCGCAGGGACAGGCTAGCCCACCACGAGCATCGCGATCCTCGCGACGAAGAGCGCGAATGCGATCCACATGACCCAGTGCATCTTGCCCGCACGACCCTGGAAGATGCGGATCAAGACGAAGAACACGAAGCCGAACATGATGCCGTTGGCGATGGAGTAGGTGAAGGGCATCATGATGATGGCCAAGAAGCCACCGACGGCGCCGGCCGCGTCCTCGGACCAATCCATGTCCTTGACGCTGGAAGCCATCAGGAAGCCGACGAAGACCAGAGCAGGAGTCGTGGCAAAGGTCGGGATGGCCAAGAAGATCGGGGACAGCGGGATGGCGACGAGCATGAGCGCGGCGACGACCAGCGCGGTGAGGCCGGTGCGGCCGCCTGCGGTGACGCCGGCGCTGGACTCGACGTAGCTGGTGACAGTGGAGGTGCCGAGGCAGGCACCGGCGACGGTGCCGAGGGCATCGGCCATGAGGGCCTTCTTGGCCAGGGGGAACTTGCCCTCCTCGTCGAGCATGTCGCCCTTCTGGGCAACACCGACGAGCGTACCAGCGGTGTCGAAGATATCGACGAACAAGAAGGAGAAGACGATGACCAGGAACTCGACGGTGTGGGTGGCCACGAAGTCAAGGTTGAAGGTGCACAGATAGGGAACCTCGATTGCGATGCCCGTGGAGAAGTCAGGGAACAGCGAGAAGACGCCGTTAGCGGGGTCGACCACATACCAACCGGCGACCTGGGCGATCATGCCGAGGATCCAGGTGGCAAGGATGCCCCACAGGATGTAGCCGGTGATGTTGAAATGGTAGAGGACGGCGATGATCAGCAGGCCGATGCATGCCAGCGCGACCTCGGGGGACGCGAAGTCACCCAGGCCGACGAGCGTGGAGGCGTCGACGGCGACAACGCCTGCGCCCTTGAGGCCGACGAAGGCGATGAACAGGCCGATACCGGCGCTGATACCCTTCTTGAGGTTGTCGGGGATGTCGTTGACGAGCGCCTCGCGGAACTTGCACAGCGTCAGCAGGATAAAGACGATGCCCTCGACGAGGACGGCGGTCAGCGCGACTTCCCAGGGGTTGCTCACGCCGGCCTGGGCCAGCGGGATGCAGACGGAGTAGGCGAAGTAGGCGTTGAGGCCCATGCCGCTGGCAAGGGCAACCGGGCAGTTGGCATAAAGCGCCATGATCAGGGTGCCGAAGGCAGCGGAGACTGCCGTTGCGGTGAACACGGCGGCGGCGTCCATGCCCGCGTCAGCCAAGATATTGGGATTGACGGCGAGGATGTACACCATCGAGACGAAGGTGATCACACCGGCCAGAACCTCGGTCTTTACATTCGTGCCATGCTCTTCAAGCTTGAAAAGCTTTTCCATTGATACCCCTTTCGCATACGAGCTGATCTAAGAAAGCTTTTTGCACATCAGAGGAACATACAGCAATGCTGAATTTTTTATGAGGAAAATGTAGGATTTGTGAAGAATGTTTCGGTGAGGTTACAGACTGCGCGACAAGCGGCTATCAGCGGGGAGTCGAACTCGAAGAAACATCGCATGCCCGTCATGTTGAACGATTGAGACGTCTAGCAGACGACCACTCCCCTGCTGTACGCCAATAACAAAACAGGCCGGGAACAATCCCGGCCTGCAGCATGCGATGGTGGAGATAAGGGGACTCGAACCCCTGGCCTTCTGACTGCCAGTCAGACGCTCTCCCAGCTGAGCTATACCCCCA
>CAKUES010000017.1 GCA_934646835.1 uncultured Coriobacteriales bacterium | reverse complement strand
GCAGGCGCGATGCCCAGCAGGCTCACGAAGACATAGAGGTAGATCTCGTTGAGAACGAGGCCGATGGCGCTCAAGACGAGGAAGATGCCAAACTGCTGCGCGCGCGTCTGCGAGGCCTTGCCCGAGAATACGAAGCGCATGCTCAGCACGAAGTTATAGATGGTGGAGATGGTGTAGCTGGCGATGTTTGCGATGAGATAGGGCATGCCGAGCAAGTGCAACAGCATGAACAAGACATAGTCGATGGCAAACGCGCTCAAACCTACGGCAGCAAACCTCAGCATCTGTCGGATAAGCCTCTTCATATTCGGTAATTGTACTAGTGAAGAGCGAGGGGTGCCAAAGCAACGGAGAACATCTTTATCCTCGTTGCAGGACACAGGACTGCAACAACCTTCTTTACGTGCGCTCCAATCAACGGACTTTCCGATATAATTCGTTAGGTTCACCGCACTGGGGCATCGTTCAATGGCAGGACCGCGGTTTTTGGTGCCGCTTATGGGGGTTCGAATCCCTCTGCCCCAGCCATCCGCTCTTTAAGCGGCGCACATCGCGCCGCTTTTTTGTTGCACAGGGAGGCTTCACATGAACGCAAAGGCCCTGATTCTCGCCGCGGGCGCAGGCACACGCATGAAATCCGCAAAACCCAAGGTGCTGCACGAGATGCTCGGCAAGCCGTTGGTCCGCTGGGTCGTCGACGCCGCAAAGGCCGCCGGCTGCGAAGAAGTCCACGCCGTCATCGGCACGGGCAAAGAGCTCGTCGAGCCCGTCTTGCCGGACTGCGTCATCAGCTACCAGCTCGAGATGCTCGGCACCGGCCACACCGTCATGTGCGCAGCCGACAAGTTTGCCGGCTACGAGGGCAGCATCATCGTGCTCTGCGGCGACAGCCCTCTGATCCGCCCCGAGACGATCGCAGAGCTCATCGAGTTCCACGAGCGCGAGGGCGCCAGCTGCACCGTCATGACCATGGAGCCCGCAGACCCGACCGGCTACGGCCGCATCGTACGCGCCGACAACGGCAACGGCGGCGTCACCGCCATCGTCGAGCAAAAGGACTGCAGCCCCGGCCAGCTCAAGATCCGCGAATGCAACTCCGGCGTCTACTGCTTCAACGCCCCCGCGCTGCTCGAGCGACTGGGCCGCCTCACCACCAACAATGCCCAAGGCGAGTACTACCTCACCGACATCCTCGGCCTCATGGTCGCCGACGGCCTCAAGGTCGAGGGCTACGTCGTGGAAGACGACAGCGAGTGCCTGGGCATCAACTCCCGCCGCCAGCTCGCATTTGCCACCAAGGTCGCACAGGAGCGCATCAACGGCCGCTGGCTCGACGAGGGCGTCACCATGCTCGACCCCTCTACCGTGTGGATTGGCCCGGACGTCACCTTAGGTCAGGACTGCGAGATCCTGCCCTCCACGATGCTGTGGGGCACCACGACGATCGGCGAAGGCTGCTTGATTGGCCCCAACACCCGCCTCACGGACTGCACCGTGGGCTGCGGCTGCACGCTCGACGAGACCGTCGCCGTCGAGGCCGTGCTTGAGGACGAGGTCAGCTGCGGCCCGCGCGCCTACCTGCGCCAAGGCACCTACATGTGCGCAGGTTCCAAGGCCGGCACGCACGTCGAGATCAAGAAGTCGCGCATCGGCGCCGGCAGCAAGGTGCCGCACCTGAGCTACATCGGCGACTGCGAGATGGGCGCCGACGTCAACATCGGCGCAGGCTCCATCACCTGCAACTACGACGGTGTCAACAAGCACAAGACGGTCATCGGCGATGAGGCCTTCGTCGGCAGCGACACCATGATGGTCGCCCCGGTCAACATCGGCGGCCACACCCTCGTCGCAGCCGGCAGTGTCATCACGCAAGACGTCCCCGAGGGCGCGCTCGCACTCGGCCGCGCACGCCAGGTCAACAAAGAGGGCTGGGGCGGACTCAAGAAGTAGCATCGCCCAGCAAGCGGCTCCCGCAAACGACAGCGAGGGGCAGGACTCATCGGTCCTGCCCCTCGCTTGTTTTTGGGAGCGGTTGTTGGGGTTCGCAGAATAAGTGCGGTTGATTGGGAGCTTGAAGCTGCGTAAGTGCGGTCGATTGACGCTCGTTTGCGACTAAGTGCGGTTAAAACTGCGGACAAACGGATTAATTCAGCCGCACTTGCGCGGCGGACATACGCTCAGCAGCTGTTGTCCCATTGGGGACCTGGTCTTTTTTGGGGCAAGGCGAGGCGGCGAACTGCCAGCGACGTCCTCTGTCCCAAAAAAGACCAGGTCCCCAATGGGACAGCTCCCTCGCGAAGCACCCAAATGAAGTTGCTCGCTCGCCTAAACGCACTTGGTGTAGTACGCGAGAATCTCGCCATCCTTGGCATTGAGTGTGTAGTGATAGCGGAGCTTCTTCTTGAAGGTAAAGCGCACCAAGTAGACCTTCTTGCCGCCCTTGGGACGAAGGTCGACGGTGATGTTCTTGCAGGCCTTCTTCTTAACGCCCGCATCGGCAAGGGCGATCTTGCGGGCAAGCTTCTTGCCGATGTACCTGCCATCCGTAGCAGAAGAGCCGGCCACGTAGTCACCCTGCAGAGCCCCCGAGGCGTCGAGATGTTTCGAAGCTGCAAACGCGCTGCCGGAAAAACAGCAACTCATCGCCAAAACTACGGCAAAGCACGCTGCCACGGCTCCCAGCCTCTTGCGCATCATCGAACCTCCTTCGCTCGTCCAGACGATTTGCCTTGCATCGGACATTCCAAAATTACAGGGTTCGCATTAAACCACTGTTAATCGGCAGACTCAACTTGAAGCGGAAGCTCGAACGTGAACGCACTACCCTCTCCGGGCTCGCTGGCACATTCAACGGTGCCGTGGTGTGCCTCTGCGACGAACCTCACCATAGACAGCCCGAGGCCGCTTCCGCGATCGGGACCGCTTCTCGAGGTATCGACCTGGTAGAAGCGCTCCCAGATATGCGGCAGCTCATCGGCGGCGATTCCGATGCCATCGTCACTCACCACACCGCGCGCGCTCTCTCCGTCGTTTGCAAGCGAAACCACGATGTGGCCGCCCGTCTTGCCATAGCGGATGGCGTTTTCCACCAGGTTGAGAACCATGCGCATAAGCAGGCCCTGGTCGCCAGAAACATGGATGCCCAGTTGGATATCGGTCTTGATCGCAATGCCCTTCTCCGCAGCAAGCTCCTCGCCGGTCTCTGCCACCAGCTCCATGAGCTCGCTGAGGTCCACGTCCTCAAAGTCGATGTGGGTGTCGCCCCTGTCTGCACGAGCGAGCATGAGCAGCTGGTTGACGAGCGCGCTCATGTGGGCGGCCTGCGCGTGGATTTTGGCGAGCGACTCCTCGCGCTCCTCGGGCGTGCGCCCCTCCCCCATCGCCATCTCGCTCTCGCTTAAGATGACGCTGATGGGCGTGCGCAGCTCGTGGGAGGCATTGCTCGTGAAGCGGCGTTCCTTCTCAAACGAGTCCTCAAGGCGCCCCATCATCTCGTTGAAGCTGCTGCCGAGTTTGTAGAACTCGTCCTTCGACTTGCTGAGCTCGATGCGCTGGGTCAGATCAGAACCAGCCGCGATCTGCTCTGCAGTCGAGGTCATCTTGCCGATCGGCCTGAAGAAGCGCAGGAGGATGAGGTACACGGAGGCGACGATGAGCACCGCCATCAAGGCGAGCGCGACGGCGACGAGCTTCTTGAGTCTCACGACGAAGCCGGCGGTCGTCTTGGTGTCGACAACGCTGCGGATATAGACCTCACCGTAACCGTCGACGACGAAGTCCGCGTCGAGCACAGTCCAGGTCTCATAGTGCCTGAGCTCAGCGCTTGCAAACGGAAGCTTGTCGAGCTTTGCCGTGGGCATGTGGCCGCAGAGGAAGTGGCCCTTGGTGTCGTAGACCGCCGTGAAAGTGCCGCCCTTCACAAAGGCGTCGTCATCGTCTGCCAAAAGCACGCCGTCTTCGACCTCGAGCTTGGCGCAGACGTTGGCGCTTGCCGCATAGAGCTTGGACTCCGTCGCATGAACGTTCGCCTTGTCAACGGCGCCCAGCATGAGAAGCATCACGATCGTCGCAAGGGCAACCGTGCACAGGGCAACGACCAGCGCGATCTTCGACTTGACGCTGAAGGAGCGCACTAATCCTCCCTGATGCAGTAGCCAACGCCGCGCACCGTGTGGATGAGCTTGACGTCAAAGCCGGTGTCGAGCTTCTTGCGCAGGTAGCGGACGTAGACGTCCACGATGTTGGAGTCACCCATGTAGTCGTAGCCCCACACGCTCGAGCCGATCTTCTCGCGCGAGAGCACGGAGCCCTTGTTGCGCATGAGGCACTCGAGAATAGCGAACTCCTTGGCAGAAAGCTCAATCTCCTGGCCAGCGCGCGTCACGCGATGGGTGTCGAAGTTCATCGAGAGATCCGCGGCAGTGCAGACGTTGTCGACCAAGCCGCTGCGGCGACGCATGACGACACGCAAGCGCGCCAGCAGTTCCTCGAAGGCGAAGGGCTTGACGAGGTAGTCATCTGCTCCGGCGTCGAGACCTTTGACGCGGTCCTCGATCCCGTCGAGCGCAGTGAGGAAGAGCACCGGCGTGGGGCTGCTCTCCTTGGCGCGCAGGTACTTGAGGACCTCGTAGCCGTCTGCACCGGGCATCATGACGTCGAGCACGGCGGCGTCATACTCGGCACAGGCAAGGTAGTTGATCGCCTGTGTGCCGTCGAGGCAGCTATCGACGACATAGCCTTCCTCGGTCAGGCGCTTGGTCAGAGTCGCGTTAAGCTGCGGCTCGTCCTCGACAACTAGCAGGTGCATGATCGTCTCCTTGCGTGGCAGTGATTGTTGATGCACGACGATAGCGGACGGGCTTTAAGCACAGATTAAAGAAGATTAAAACGGCTTGACGGCGACTCGCCAGCGAGAGCCTCCGGCGGCGGCAAGCCAGGCAGGCACTCGGTGTGGCAGCCCGCAGGCAGCTGCATCGAGTGCGCGGCGGCGACGGCAGATCGCCGCCATCACCGGCAGATCGACGCTGGTCGGCTGCGTGGCAATCGACTTGCCGCCAAGCTAAAACCCTGCAAGCGCAACGCTACAGTAGCTGCGCCGCCAACTCGAGCGCCGCCTTGATGCACGGAGCCATGTCGTAGTACTTGTAGACGCCCAAGCGACCGCCAAAGGTGACGCCCTCCTCGTCAGCGGCAAGCTTGGCGTATTCGGCATAGAGCGCGTCGTTGCGCTCGTCGTTGACGGGGTAGTAGGGCTCGTCGCCAGGTTTCCAGGCGCTGGAGAACTCGCGGCTGATGACGGTGTCGGGCAGCTCGTTGCCGTCCTCGTCGCGGCCGAACTCGAAGTGCTTGTGCTCGATGATGCGGGTAAAGGGCACGTCGTGACTCGTGTAGTTGACGACGGCGTTGCCCTGCCAGTTGGCCTCGCCCTCGATGAGCTCCGTCTCGAAGCGCACGGTGCGCCACTCGAGGTTGCCAAGCTTGAAGTCGAAGTACTCGTCGACCGGGCCGGTGTAGACGACATGGCCCCACTCATCGCTACCGGCGGCAGCCAGCTCGCGGTAGTCCGTAGCGGTGCGGACCTCGACGCCGTCGAGCATCGCGGCGACCATCTTGGTGTAGCCACCCATGGGGATGCCCTGGAAACGATCGTTGAAGTAGTTGTTGTCATAGGTAAAGCGCACCGGGAGGCGGCGGATGATGCTTGCAGGCAGCTCCGTGCAGCTGCGGCCCCACTGCTTTTCCGTGTACTCCTTGATGAGCTTGGTAAAGATGTCGCGGCCGACCAAGCTCATCGCCTGCTCCTCAAGGTTCTTGGGCTCGCCGTCGAGGGCGGCCTGGGCCTTCTGGGCCTCGATGATCTCCTTGGCCTGCGCCGGCGTGGTGATGTTCCACATCTTGGAGAACGTGTTCATGTTGAAGGGCAGGTTGTAGAGCTCGTCGTGGAACTTGGCCACGGGGCAGTTGACGTAGTTGTTGAACTCCGCAAAGCGGTTGACGTAAGCCCAAACCTCCTTGTCAGAGGTATGGAAGATGTGTGCGCCGTAGGTGTGGACGTTGATGCCGTTGACCTTCTCCGTGTAGCAGTTGCCCGCGATGTGGTCGCGGCGGTCGATGACCAGGCAAGACTTGCCTGCGTCTGCGAGCTGGCGGGCGACAACGGCACCGGTGAGGCCGGCACCGACGATGAGATAGTCGTACTTAGGCATGCTTGAAGGCTCCTTCATGATGCGGAACAACAATACAGATGGAATCGATGATAACACTGCTAGCTGCGGGCCATTCTCCCCAGCGCCACGCGCTCGGCAGGATGCGACGCGGTGTCCCTGTCAAGGGGGGGGATGGAGCGGCGGGGCGATTGCCCGCAGGACACACGACGAACTGGGCGGTTTCGAGCTTTGTTTTCACGAACTGGGCGGTTTGTTGCGTCTGTTAAAAGAATATTGAGGAGACGATTCTCCAAAACCGCTGGTCAGAAGCTTGCGAGTTTTCGCATGAATTGGCAAACTCCGCCGAAATCGCCCAGTTCGTGAAAACAAAGCTCGAAACCGCCCAGTTCGTCGCATTTTCAAGGCAAAACCGCCCAGTTCATCGCTGCAAGCCGATCGCTCGAAGACGGATTGCCGGCTAAACGAGCTCAAGAAGCATCAGCCCCACACCCTCTCCGCCAAAACCAGATGGCGCAATTCTTGATTACGACTCACCCACCCACCGTCGCGCTTAGCCAACAAGCCACCTCCGAGCCCACGGTCAACTTGAATGGCAATCTCATGAAAAGCTTCAGCTCTGCTTAACTGAGAAGCTGTGACATCAATGACGTTTATGCCCATGGATCTCAATACATTTCTTCGCTGGGAATCTGCATTGATTTTATGAAAGCCCGAATGAAACTGATTGCTGTCGTATTCGATAGCTACGCTTTGCTCTTGCCACAGCAAATCACATGATAGAAAGTTCTTGCCCAACACGCGCCGATGTTGAGGAGAGAGTTCAAGCCCCTTATTAAGACAAGGCAGTTTAAACCCATAACCTCCCCACTTTTGAGGAGCGCAAAGCAACGCCACAAGCTGTGACTCGCGCGGAGATGCAGATCCATCTACAACATATCGCAATGCTTGGCGAGCCTTGAATGTACCTCGAACTCCAGAGCGAGCATCGATGTAGGCAAGCATGCTAGTCACGCTCGCAAGGGGGCTCAATCTCTCAAATTCTCCATCCTCCGACACAAATGACCCACACATGTCCAAGCCCAGCAAAATGAGCTCGGCGCAAGTAAGAAGCTCAGCGGATTGCAAATATGCAAGCTCAGGTTTGGCTACGTAGATTCCGTCACCAAAACTCAGGTAATCACCTTCTGCCGCGTATCTACACACGTGCGATCTCACCGCCGCACTCCCACGCTTGTCATTGTCGGCCATTAGACAGAAATCTACGCAGCGATCCTCTGGCAAACCAAGCAAACGCCTTGCCTCCACCGCGCGCTTTGCACTCGGAGAATAACCAGGCAGTGGCACTACGCGAGACTTGCGCAGACCCTTCATTCCGTAGTGAAGGAGCCGATATGCAGCCGAGTTATATCCAACGAAGAGCGGAGCGTTCATGGTTCCCCCTAGGAGTCGAGAGCGGTGGAGCACCGTGGTTGTTCCAACCTAGCAGGCGAATCTAAGCAGACCTCAGACCAAACCAAGAACGGGATAAGACCAAAATCAGAGCCAACTAAGACCGCTTTTCCTCGCCATGTCAGACTGGAATCCGGCAAAACCTGTTCCGATGAGAGAAAGCGCTGGTCAGGAGTTTGGGATCCACGAGCCATCAAGCCATCGATACCCGATAGTGCTGGAGAAGAGAGGTCAGTGGAGCGGGCTGCAAGGTAGTCTCCAGACAACGCGGTTTGCGGACACCCGCCTGCTCGCCGCAACCTATGGCGCCGACTTCGTCTGGCGCCTACGTGGGGTCCGGGGCCCGGTGATGCTGACGCGAAGCCCTATGCAGGCTGCAAGGTATCTAGGGAGGGACAGGGTCCCTCCCCTACGGTGGGTTGCAGCCCCTCGGTGCTGACGCGAATCCCGATGCCGACAGCAAGGTTTGAGGCCGGACGAATCCGGTCCCTACGTATTTGCATCGCATGCCGATGATCGCGAGGACCGGCAGCGCCGTCGGGGAGGGGTCGGCGAAACGCCTCGCGCAACCGTTCCTCGTATAGTTGCGCGGAGCGCAGCGCACGAGCTCGAAGGGCGAGCAGCGGAGCGGGCTTTCGCAGACCCCTCCCCGACGGCGCGAGCCGCGGGCATCCGCCAGCCCGCTGCAACCTGTGGCGCGGGTCGCGGGCATCTTCCAGATTGCAGCATCCTGCTTGACAGCGTGTATATGAACGTCGTAGAGTGTGTATATCGGGTATATACACTGTGCACACCACTCACAGCTGGAGTGGACCCGTGAGCCGGGCAAGCTGGACGCAGCGAACCCGGCTCTCATATCCGCAACGCATAGGGCAGGTGACCCTTGGAAATCATCGTCTCAAACGCAGGCAGCAAGCCCATATACGAGCAGATCGCCGGACAGGTCAAATCGCAGATCATGCAAGGCGCCTTGGCAGAGGGAGAGCAACTCCCCTCTATTCGTGCGCTGGCCAACGACCTTCGCGTAAGCGTCATCACCACCAAACGCGCCTACGCAGACCTCGAGGCGCAGGGCTTCATCGTGACCGCCCCCGGCAGAGGCAGCTTTGTCGCAGGCGGAAACAAGGAACTCGTGCGTGAAGAGCATCTCCGTCACATCGAAGAGCTCCTCGAGCAGGCGATCGACGAGGCAAGGGAAGCCGGCATCGAACCAGCCGAGCTCAAAGAGATGCTCGACCTGCTGGCTCAATAGCTAACACAGACACAAAACCGCACCACCCTGCGCCGCTCAAAACACCTCCATCCCAAACCCGACCGTAAGGAAACCGCCATGAACGAACTCGTCCGCATCGAAGGGTTCTCCAAGCACTTCAAGGACTTCTCGCTTGAAATCGACGACTTCGTCGTCCCGTGCGGCTCTGTTGTCGGCCTCATCGGCAGCAACGGAGCCGGAAAGACCACGCTCATCAAAGCCATCCTGGGAATCACACCGTCATTTGACGGCAGCGTCCAAGTGTTCGGCGAGGACATCGCCACCATGAACCCAAACCAACTCGCCAAACTCAAGGAGAACATCGGCGTCGTCCTCGACGCTTGCTCCTACCCCGAAGACCTCACGGTCGCCAAGTGCGCCAAGACCATGAAAGGCGCCTACCCCACCTGGGACAACGCCGTATTCGCCCAGCTCACACAGCGTTTTGACCTGCCGGCCGACCGCAAAGTCAAGGACCTCTCCCGCGGCATGGGAATGAAGCTTACCCTCGCCTGCGCGCTCGCACACTCCCCCAAGCTGCTCGTCCTCGACGAGGCGACAGCCGGACTCGATCCCATCGCACGCGACGAGGTCATCGAGATCCTGCGCGACTTCATGCTGCAAGACGAGGAACGCGGCATCCTCATCTCGAGCCACATCACCAGCGACCTCGACAAGCTCGCCGACATCATCGTCTGCATTGACGCAGGGCACATCGTCTTCAGCGTCAGCCGCGACGAGATTGAGCAAGCAGGCATCGCGCTTTGCCGAGAATCAGAGCTCAGTGCGCTCGCAAACAACAGCCAAGCCGCTGGGGTGCGGATTATCCGCGAGGCTTACGCCGTGCGCGCCCTCGTCCCCAACCGCTTTGGATTCGCGCAGCAGTTCCCACATATCGCCCTCGAGCCCGCCAATACCGAGAGCTACATGCAGCTCATGATGAAGGGAGAGCAGCTGTGAAAACCATGATCTCGCTCGATATGAGCACCATCGCCAAGTACGTCAAGCAAGAGCTCGTCCTCATCATCCCCCTGGCTTTGATCCTCCCCTTTGCCATCGGCAACGCCAACGTAATCCCCGCGGCATTCACCCCGATGATCCCCATGGTCCTCAGCTTCACGCTCTTTGCGCTTGACGAGCAAAAAGGGTGGGAGAGCTTCAGGCTCGCGTTGCCGCTCTCGCGTCGTGGAGTCGTCTTTGGACGCTATGGCATGGGAGCTTTGATGACGCTTGCAGGTCTGGTCTTTGGCGCGCTTGTCGCAACAGCCTCCACAGCTATCGCTTGCTTGATCCCCGCTCTCCCCAACGCCGGCTCGATCGCCGCCAATATCGAGCCCGTCGAGTCCGCATGCATTCTCCTTGCGAGCACGGCGTGTGCGATTCTCATCCTCGCAGCGACACAGCCGCTTATCTTCAAGGCGGGGATGACCAACGGCATGCGCTTCATGCCGCTCCTCCTCGTCCTTGTGATGGTAGTAGCCGGCGTTGCCCTGGAGAGCTCAGGCGCTTGGATCGACGTTGTTGCGCCGGTGATCGACAGCATCTTCTCCTTGCCGACCACGAGCCTGCTGACGATGTTGGGCCTGGTGGTGGCAGCATTTGCCATCTACTGCGCTAGCGCGCTGATTGCCTGCAGGCTCTACGAGAAACGAGAGCTGTAGGGTTGCGACCTCTCTCCCGGCGGCGCGGGGCGCGGGTCTCCGCAAGCCCGCTGCAACCTATGGCGCCGACTTCGTCTGGCGCCTACGTGGGGTCTGGGGCTCGGTGGTGCTGACGCGAAAGACCCCCTGCGGGCTGCAAAGCACCTGGGGAGGGACAGGGTCCCTCCCCTACGATGAGCTGCAGCCCCTCGGTGCTGACGCAGATCCCGATGTCAGCAGCAAAGTTTGGGCCGATAACGCGAGAACCAGCAGCGCCGTCGGGGAGGGGTCGGCGAAACGCCTCGCGCAACCGTCCCGTGCGCCCAACGTAGGGGAGGGACCCTGTCCCTCCCCAGATACCGCGCGATTACCCCGACCCTCGAGCAAAGGCCAAGCCTCAATCGCAACCATCCCATCTACGCAAGGGCCATGGGGAGGGACAGGGTCCCTCCCCTACGACGAGTTGCAGCCCCTCGGTGCTGACGCGAATCTCGATGTCAGCAGCAAGGCTTACCGATACCGGCGAAGCAGCTACTTCTTCAGCAAATGACGGCCACGGCGGTGGCGGCTGGCGCGCTTGGCAGCTTTGGCGGCTTTCTCCGCATCCTTGCGCTCCTGCTTCTTGGCGGCTTTGGCCTCCTCGTCCCACTCCTCGAGCAGACGCTGGTTGTTCTCTGCAACACCATCCTCGAGGGTGCGCTTGACCCAATCCCGATGCGTCAGATACCAGTAAACCGTCTTGCGAATACCCTCCTCGAAGCTAGTCTGCGGCTCCCAACCCAGCTCGCGGCGCAGCTTGGAGCTGTCGGTCCCATAGCGAAAGTCATGGCCCTTGCGGTCCTCGACAAACTGCACCTTGGAGTCCGAGTAAGCCTCCTCACCCGTCTGACGGGCAAGCTCGTCGACCAGCGCAACCACGACCTCCGCGTTCTCGCGCTCATAACCAGCACTGATGTTGTAAACCTGGCGTACGCGCCCGCGCTCGAGCACAGAATCGAGCGCACGACAGTGGTCGGCCACGTAGATCCAATCGCGGATGTTGCTCCCATCGCCATACAGGGGAATCGGCTCATCCGCGAGCGCCTTGGCGATGACCAGTGGCATCAACTTCTCCGGATGTTGGTAGGGGCCGTAGTTGTTGCCGCAGCGCGTGATAATCACCGGCAGGCCGTAGGTATTCGCATAGGCCATGGTGTAGAGCTCGGCACTCGCCTTGCTAGCGCTGTAGGGATTGCCCGGCGCCAGCAAAGACGCCTCCTTGAAACGCGCAACGTTCTCTCCCGCAGGCAGCGAGCCGTAAACCTCGTCCGTGCTGACCTGCAAGAAGACGTGATCGCCATAGCTGCCGTCAGGCTCCTCCCAATCGTGACGCGCAGCCGCGAGCAAGGTCAAAACACCCTCGACATTGGTGCGGTTGAAGGCAAACGGGTCCTCGAGCGAGCGGTCGACATGGCTTTCCGCCGCAAAGTTCACCACATAATCCGGGCCGTATTTACCAAAGATAGCATCGAGCGCCCTCTCGTCGCAGATATCGGCATGCACGAAAACGTGACGCGGATGGTCGGCTAAATCGGCGATATTGTCGAGGTTGCCGGCATAGGTCAGGGAATCCACGTTGACGACGATCGCGTCCTCATGCGTCCACAGCAGGTAGTGCACGAAGTTCGACCCGATAAACCCGGCGCCACCGGTTACAAGATATGTCTTGGCCATCTGCACTCCTCCTGCTCATCATCGAAACGCAAGCCGAACGCCAAGTGCGACTTAACTCGCCTATGATAGTCAATCCAACTCAAACAGCGCGGTTACAATGGCATGAAAAAGCGACGCCCAACGCGCGGCGCGCAAGGCAAGAGCAGGAGTCTCACATGGAAGCCCTCACAACGGCAAACTGCGTCAAGACCGTGGCGGAGCTGCGCAGCATATCCGCAGCCGCGGAGGCGCTCGGCGTCTCTCAGCCAGCGCTGTCGACGCGCATCAAAAAGCTCGAGGGCGAGCTCGGTGCACAGGTCTTCGACAGAAGCCGCACACCGATCAGCATCACGGACGCTGGCTTGGCCTATCTCGAGACGCAAGAGGGCATCGAAGCCCTCAAGCGCCGTCTCGCTCAGCGCATCAGCGACATGCAGGGACTCAAGAGCGGACGCCTCGTCGTCGGCGGAGCAAGCCTCTTCAACTCGACGCTGCTGCCCAAAGCCGTCGCGCGCTTTGCCGAGCAGTACCCGGGCATCGAGGTGCGCATCGTGACCGACACCGTCCCCAACCTGACCCAGGCCGCGCTCTCCGGCGCAATCGACCTCTTCGTGACGCCCGTCCCCAACGACAACCTCAACCTCGAGTCCGAGGAGCTGCTGACAGAGCGCCTCCTCCTCTGCATTCCGCGAGACTTGAAAGCTGCCGAGCGTCTACCCGACATGGGCCGAGAGGGCTTTGCGCGCATCGGGGCAGCGGAGTTCAAGATCCTGGCAGCCGAGCCGTTCATCATGCTCGACCCGACGCTGCAGCTCGGCCGCAAGCTCAAGCAGCTCTTCGAGCTCTACGGAATCGAGCCCGCGCACGCCATTACCGTCGACCAGACGAGCACGGGATATGCCTTGAGCATGGCGGGTGCTGGCGTCGGCTTCGTCGCAGAAAGCGCGATGCTCGACATGCCCGCAAGCCAGCGCCCCGCACTCTATCTGGCAGACGAGGGCATCTGCTCGCGCAAGCTCTACGTCGCGCGCCTCAAGAGCACATCGCGCTCGCGCGCGGAGGAGGAATTCGCCCGCGTGTTGAAGGAAACCGTGCAGCGCTAGGTAATCGCTGTTTATCGCATGGCTTATGGGGAGGGACAGGGTCCCTCCCCTACGCAACCAGCATTTCCCCAGGGTCCCTCCCCTACGCAACCAGCATTTCCCCAGGGTCCCTCCCCTACGCAACCGACGTTATTTCCAGCCACACCCACCCTGACCTGCGGAATTCGTCCGCATTTCTTTACATTAAATTTTCATTATATTGTCATAAGGGTTGTATTATGTTCCCGATTTAACCTTGAGAAAGGAACGTAATGAACTCCAACACCAAGCGCTTGGTCAACATCTTCGTTGGCCCGGCTCTCTTTGCGCTGTGCTGCCTGCTGCTGCCGCAGAGCGTCTTCGAGAGCTTCGTGAGCCGCGCCGCAATCGGCACGGTTGCCTGGATGGCTTACTGGTGGGTCACCGCACCCGTCGACTACGCGATCACGGCCTTCTTGCCCATCGCAATCAACGCCGTCTTCCAGCTGACGGACATGTCCTCCGTCATCGCAAACTACGCGTCCGAGATCATCTTGCTGCTGCTCGGCGCATCCATCATCTCCGTGTCTTGGGAAGAGACCGGCCTCGACAAGCGCATTGCCGCGCGCTTCCTCGGACTTGTCGGCAGCTCCTTCCGCAGCCAGCTCCTATTCTGGTTCACCCTGTGCACGCTGATGTCCACGATCCTGCCCAACGCAGTCGTCTGCGCGACCATCAGCCCCATCGCGCTGTCCATGCTCAAGTTCGTAGGCGAGGGCGACATCTCCAAGAGCCGCATCGGCGCAAGGCTGCTGCTCTACATCGCCTACGGCGCCGGCCTCGGCGGCCTAGCCTCCCCGCTCGGCGGCGCGATGAACCTCGTCACAGTCGAGTACATCCAGCAGCTCACCGGCGAGGAGTACATGTACATCGACTGGGTTATCCGCTTCCTGCCGATCATGATCACGCTCTACGTCATCTGCGTCATCTTCATGCTGCGCAACGTCAAGAAGGAAGAGACCCTTGGCGGCAGCAGGGAGTACTTCCAGCAGTCCTACAAGGAGCTCGGCAAGATGTCGCGCGAAGAGGTCATCTGCCTCGTCGTCTTCGTCGTGGCAACCGTCTTGGCCTTCACGCGCCAGCTGTATGCGAGCATGATGCCCGGCCTCAAGCCCGCCTACGTCTTCATCATCGCCGGCCTCATCACCTTCGTGATCAGCAGGAAGAACGAGAGCGGCGAGCCCGAGCGCCTCATGCGCTGGAAGAGCGTCGAGGGCAAGATCACCTGGGAGCTCATCTACATCTACGCCGGTGGTCTGGCTGTTGGCTCCATCATCAACGGCACGGGCGCTGCGCAGGCGATTGGCGACGCCGTCTCCGCCGCAGGCCTCTCCGGTGGCATCGTGCTGATCTTCGTCATCATCCTCTTCACGCTGCTGATGAGCGACTGCACGTCCAACACCGCAACGGCGGCGGTGGCAATCCCCATCATCATCTCCATTGTCCAGGGCATGGGCGAAAACCCCATCCCCTACATCTACATCGCCTCCATCGGTGTCAACCTCTCCTTCATGCTGCCGACCTCCGTGCGCGCCATCCCCGTCGGTTACGGCTTGTCGCCCAAGTACATGCTCAAGGAGGGCTGGAAGATCTCCGTGGCCATTGTCATCGTCATGACTGCCCTCAGCTGGGCGCTCATGACCTACTGGCCGCTCTTCAGCCAGATCTAGGGAAGTACTGATTAATGAGAGGTCTATGGGGAGGGACTTCGGTCCCACCCCTGCGTGAACAGCGGTTTTGCTAACCGCATGCGACGGACGCTTGCCCTAATCGGCGCTTCCCCAGCATATAGTCAAGCAAGACCAGAAAGGCCCGGACACTGCGTCCGGGCCTTTCTTTATGCACGCAATGCAAGGCACACAATCAACAGGCGATCTGCTCCGACCGCCCGCACCGCTACCGCAGAAAGCAAAACTGCCGCCATCCCACACAGCGGCTCAACATAAAAAACGAGGGAGACCGAACTATCCGGTCTCCCTCGTTTTGCCTATCTAAGCTTCGCAGCCCGCCTCCTAGCCGACGATCTTGCGTGTTGCCTCGTAGAGGCGCTTGGAGGCCTCTCCGTTAGGCGCGATGAAGAAATCGTCGATGCGCTTGCGGTAGAAATCGCTCAGCTCGCAATCGCGCTCCATGTACTCGCACAGCGTGTCGATCAGCTGCTGGGCCGTCTTGCAGACCTCGCCAAAGCCGATCTTCTCGTAGTCGTAGTCCACAACGCGCCAATACGGCAGCGTGGGCTCGTGGAAGTACACAACCGGCTTGCGCATGGAGGCGAAGTCGTACTGCACAGAGCTGTAGTCCGTCACCATGAGGTCGCTTTTGCGCATGATGGTGACGTAGTCCATGTCCTTGGTGCAATCGAGCGCCTGGACAACGTCGTTGTGAACGAAGTCCGGCGTCTGGACGGCAAGGCGCGGATGCATGAAGACCTTGGCCTTGTAGCCCGTGCGGCGCGCCGTCTCCAAGAACTTCTCGTCCGTGAGCACCTGGTTGTAGAGCTGGAAGTAGCGGCTGTTCTTGAACTCCGGGTTGTAGGCGGACGATTGATCGCCTTGCATCGCACCGCGCAGCGAGGGTCGCCAGGAAGGGGCGATCATAAGCCACTTCTGGTTGTCCGGCACCAGCTCGTCATAGCGCGGGTTGCTCGACTCGATGATCTGATCCGGCGCAAAGCCGTTCTCCGGGCTACCATAGAGCTCGCGCTCGTAGTTGGAGCACACGACGACGCCCTTGTAGTTCATGTAGCAGCGGTTGTACGTTGCGTTGAAGTTGTTGGGGAAGCCGTGGAACAAGCGGATGCAGGCAGGGTCGACGATGCCCTTGATGTAGTTGATCGTCCTTTCGCCAATGCCAAACTTCTTGTGCCCCGGGTTGTGCGTGGCATAGAGAACCTCTGCGTTGAGCATGCACAGCATGCCCTTGGGGCTGCGAGGATCGAGCAGCTTGTAGCCGTCCTTCTCCATCCTCTCCCAATCCGAGCTCTGGGGATCGAGGTAGTAGTACTTCTCGATACCGTCCTCCTGCTTGTTGGCATAGCCGTACGCGAAGTCGGCGTTGTCGCCGCCCTTGAAGAGCTTGTCGGAGTAAATCCAGATGCGTTTGTTCTTATAGAAGGGCCTCGTGAGCCAGAAGGCCCTCCTCGCCTTGGCGAAGGGCTTACCGCCTTTTTGCTCGGAGATCCACTTGATGAACCTCTTCTCCTGCTTGACCTTGTCAAGGCGAGAAGCCGGGGTGAGGGTGATCACGCCATCCTCGTCGCGGACGATGAAGCCGGGGATGCCCCAATAGGGAGCATCGGAATCCGCCGTAAACAAGCGGGAGCAATAGGTAGCGGTATACCTGAGCCTGAGCGGGGCGATCTCACCGTTGGCCCTGACGCAAACCGTGAGCTTTTGAGCCACGCCCTTGCCCTGCAGGGGGACGCGCAGGGAGAAGCCGATGTAGCGGTAGGTCTCGAAGTCGAAGTAGGTACCGCCGCCGCAGTAGAGCGGCGTGTGCTCGGCAACGCTGAAGTGCTTCTCGCCGTTTGCCTCGAGGCAGCCGACAACCTCGAACTTATCGACCGGGAACACCGAGAGGAAGCGCATGTCGAAGTCGAGGAAGACCTTGCCGTCCTCCTCGACGTAGTTGAGGTTGCGCACCTCCATGCGCTGCTGCGTCTGCTTGCAGACCACGCCCTCGCCGTAGGAATCCTTGGCGATCAGGTACGCGCCGCCGTCGCGCATGTCGAAGGACAGCTCCGGCACCACGTCGTCGTTGCGCATGATCGCAAAGTAGAAGCGATCGTTGCGGCTGGAGCAGCCCAAGGGGCCCTCGCCGTAGAGAACGTCGTTGCCGACCTTCTTGAGCAGCTCTGCAACCTGGGCAAGATAGCGGCTCTTGTCCTCCGGATTCTCGAAAGCGAGCTTGACGGCGTTCTTGAAGTTGGCCCTAAAGCGCAGGCTCGTAAGGTAAAGGAAGACGAACTGGTCCGCGAGGGACAGAGAGCCGTCCTCTTGCTTCAAGGCGTCGACAAACGGATAGGTGGTCTCCCAGTACCATTCCGCGTTGTTTGCAAAAGGTGCGGAGATAGAGGCCACATCAAGCAGCTCGGTGGAGTAGTAGCGCACGTAGCCATAGGAGTAGCGCACCGGAACAACGCGAGAAAGCTGGCAGGCAAAGACCTGGTCGCGGACATACTCGAACGCCCCGTCGAACCTCACACCGCTCTCACGCAGCACGCTCGTGCGGATAATCAAGCCTTGAAGATGGATGAGCACATCGTGCCAATCCTTCGAGGCATCGAGAACCAGCGCCTTCTTGGAGAGGCGCTTCATGTAGGAGAGGACCTTGTTGCCCCTCGTGGAGACGAGGCCCTGGGCTGCCGGGCACTCCGCATGGGCCTCGAGATACTCCATCAAACGGAGCACATGCTTCCCCGAGGGCCTTCCGCCTCGCTCCGCGAACATAATAAAGGGCTTTTCGGTTTTGTCGATCTGCTGGTTGAGCTGATCGGCAGAGTCATCGAGATAGAGCTCCTCGATAAGCGCTGTGTACATAGAACCTCCTACCAGTAACCTCGCCAACGCTGTCTCCAGGCAAGGTACTTGGTGTTTTTAATGAAGCTCTAATATACGACAAAACGCATGTCAGCGGCTAAATTTACACAATATGACAATTAAAAATTAAGCTGTCGTTAAGGGCGTGCAAAGTTTATGCAAAACCCTACTCGTCGCTCACGTTCTCATCGCTCACATAGAGGATGCCGTCGGCCACGTAGTCCTCGTACTTCTTGTAGCTTTCCTCCCACGCCGCGTAAGCGCTGTCGCCGCGGTGGTCGGGCAGGTCGTAGTGGGAGCTGATGTACTCTTCGAGATAGTCCGTGTACTTCTCGGAACCCTGGAAATTGCAGTGGTTGGTGTTGTAGAAGTCGTTCGACCAGTCGATCCCCAGCTCGTCGGCCATCTCAAAGCTGTTGAAGTTGAGACAGGTGTAACCGCGCGACTCCACGTAGTCCGTTATCGCGTTCGACATTGCGCTCTTCTCCTCGCTCATGACAAACGGGGAGAAAGTAAAGACAACATCCGCATCGAGTTTGTCGCAGTAATCGAACAAGTTGCCGACGATCTCCTCGATATCAGGGTCGAGCTCGGCAGACTCCTCGACATAGTGAGGAGTCTCCTGCGCAACCTTTGTCAAAGTTGGCGCGCTGTACTGGAAGCCCTGCATCTTATTGTACGAACCCTGCAGCAAGAGCTCGCTGGCCTTCAGATGGCTGTCGTTGTCGCCAGCAGTGAGGCGGTTGTGGTACTTGATGACGGGGAAGTAGTAGTCCATGACCTCTGTGTCATAGCTGCCCTCGGGGGCGTGCTCAGCCATGACATCGAGAGCCTCGTTGATCATCTCGTAGCGCTCGCGCTTCGTGACCTTGATCGAGTCGGCCACCTTGCGCACAGAGGCCTCGTCGACGGCATTGTAGCCATCGAGGACGTTGCGCAGCTCCACCACGTAGAGCTTGGGGCTTTGGGTCTCCTCGACAAGATCTATGATGTTGTCCGTAAAGATCAGCGGCGCTGCAGGAGGTGCCAGCTCAAAGGAGGCGAAGCCCTCGTCGTTGTGGGCCTTGCCGGGGATGAAGTAGCGGCTCGTCGCACTCGACCCGATGAGCACCACGTCAACGGAGTCCTTCTCCAAGTCATCGAAGGCGTTGAAGGCGCCCTTGCTCTGCTTGGTGCCGTAGAAGCCGATCGCCATGTTGGCGTACACGAAGACCGCCGCAGCCAGCATGAGGAAGATGATCACGCTGAGCACGATGGCAAACGGGCCCCTCTTGTCCTTTTTCACAGTGTGTTGTCCCTGCGCCATGTTTACTTCCTGTTCACAAGCTCTTTGCGCTTGATCTTGCCATTGTACGTGCGGGGGATCTCGTCGATGACCTCGACGGCCTGCGGCTGCTTGGTTGCGTCAAGCGCCTTGGCGAGAAACGCCTTGAACTCCTTGGCGTTGTAATCGGCGCCTTCCTCGAGGGAGATATAGAGCTTAGGCACCTGGCCGGAGATGGCGTCGTGCTTGGGGACGAGCGCGCAGTCCTTGACGATGGGGTTCTTGGCGACCTCGTGTTCGATCTCCTCCGGGGAGATCTTCACGCCGCCAAAGTTGATGACGTCGTCCTTGCGGCCGAGCATGTAGATGAGGCCGTCCTCACCGATGTAACCGAGGTCCTTGGTGTAGATGAAGCCGTTCTCCATGGCCTCCTCCGTGAGCTGGGGTGCGTTGAAGTAGCACTTCATGTTCATGGGGCCGGAAGTGGCGAGCAGACCCATGTTGTCTGCAGAGGACTCGATGGGGTTGCGATCGTCGTCGACCACGACGAAGGTGGCGTTAACAGAGGGACGGCCGATGCAGTTGGGCTTGTCCTTCATCGCGGCGAAGTCGAGCACGCAGGTGCGGCCGGACTCCGTCGAGCCGTAGAAGTTGTAGAGGCGCGTGGCAGGCAGGACGCGGGCAAGATGCTCCTTGTCCTCCTCCGTGAGCGGCGCACTGCCGAGCTCGACGTAATCGAGCTGCTCTGCGTACTCGCCCAGGCGGTCCTTGGTGAGCTTGAAGATGATGGAGAGCATGCTGGGGACGAGGTCCATCGCCGTGACGTTGTATTGCTCCATCAGGTTGAACATCACCTTGACGGCAAGCACGCCGTCGCAAAACACGACGCCGTTGCCGGCAGCGAGGTTGGAGTAGACCGTGCGCAGACCATGGGAGTGGCTCAAGGGCACGGGCACGATCTCCACATTGCCCTCCTTGGCCTCGACGCCCTGCGCGATGTTCTGGGCGATGGCGACGTTGTTGCGATGTGTGATGACGATGCCCTTGGACTTTCCCGTGGTGCCGGTGGAGAAAAGGATCTCTGCCACGTCGTCAGGGGCGGGAAGCTCGAAGCTCTCGCCCGCCGGCGCAAACTCGCAGGCTGTCGTCAGGTCAACATAGGGCAGAGAGGCCACGCAATCGCGCGGCTTGGCGGCGATGAACATCGCAGCGCCCGTCTCCTCGCAGATCTCCGTTATGCGGGAATCCGCCGCGTTGCGTTCTGCGGGGACGGCGACGATGCCGGCTAACTGCATGGCGAGCATGGCTACGATGAACTCGCAGCGCTGGTTGCACTCCATGACGGCATAGGAGCCCGCCGGCGCGATGCCGCACAGGTGGGAGGCGAAGCCCCGCACGGCATCCCATGTTTGGGCATAGGAGAGGGACTTCTTGGTGTCTGCCATGCAGAACCCGTCAGGGTTCTGCATGGCGTGGGTACCCACGCCGGCGACAACGGATGTGCAGTCAATCATTTCAATCACTTACCTTAAACGATAACCGTGAGATACGCGGGCTAGAAGCCGCGGTAGATGAACGTGGATGCGTCAAAGCCCGGGCCGTAAACGCCAAAACCCAGGATGGCGGCAAATCCCGCAAGGTAGATCACCCAGCGGATGGGCAGGGGCAAGCCGTCGATGAGGAGCCTGACTTCCGCACCTGTCTCCTCGTCGCCGTCGCCTTGCGCCTTACCCTGGACGATACCCTTCTTTTCGGGTGCGTCCTCCTTGGCCTTGTTCTCCTGGCGCTCCTGCAGCAGGCTGACGATGAACCAGACGGCGCAGGCGACGATGAGCACAAGGTAGTCGTACTTGGTCAGGCCAAAGGAGTGGATGGTGGCCGTGAGGCCCTTGTAGTTGGTGATGGCAAAGATGGATCCCATCATGGAGAGCGCAACCGTGAAGGACTGCGCCTTGGGAAAGATGCGGCCAAAGGTCACGAGCAGCAGCGTGCGCAGGATGGAGAAGACCTTCCAGCCAAAGCTCGCCGTGTTGATGTGGAGCTTCTCCGCCCAGGCCTTGAAGTAGGGCTCGAGCAGCAGGCTGCCGATGATGATGAAGCCGTTGTAGAGGCCGTAGGCGACGTACTTGAACTCCGCGCCGTGCCACAGGCCGATGATGATGAAGGTGGCGAGCTGCGCGCAGATAACCGGGAAGAGCTTGCCGACGCGGTCTCCCAGCACCTTGCGCAGACTCTTGCCCGCCTTGCCAAAGGCCTTGGACATGGCGATCGGGAAGAAGATGTAGTCACGAGTCCAGAAGCTCAACGACATGTGCCACCTGCGCCAGAACTCGCTCAGGCTGTCCGCAAAGTAGGGGCGCTTGAAGTTGTGGGGCATGTCGATGCCCATGCAGCGCGCGACACCGCGGGCGATGTCGATGCCACCGGAGAAGTCAGCGTAGATCTGGATGGTGTAGAAGAACGCCGCAAGCAGAACCGCCCAGCCCTGGTACTCGCTCGGCGCGTCGAAGACGCTGTTGACCAGGATCGCGCAGCGGTCTGCGATAACGAGCTTCTTGAAGAAGCCCCAGAGCATGAGCTGCGCGCCGTGGGCTAGGTTCTCGTACTTGAAGGAGTGGCCCTCGTAGAGCTGGTGCGCCAGATGGTCGTGACGTGCGATAGGGCCCTGGATAATCTGGGGGAAGAACGAGAGGAACAGCGCAAACTTGGCGATATTAGTGTCCGGCTCGTACTTACCGCGGTACAGGTCAAAGATATAGGCCGCGCTCTGGAAGGTATAAAACGAGATGCCCAGCGGGATCAGGAAGCCGAGCTCGAAATGCACGCCGATGAGAGAGGCGATATCCGTCAGGTAGACGGAGAAGTACTTGAGCACGGCCAGCATGCCAAAGTCAAGCACGAGGATGAGCGCGACGACCTTGCGCAGCTTCTTCTTGGCCTGGGCCTTGATCTCCTTCTTGCCCGCACGGTCGAGCGCATCACCCGCATCTGCAATGGCCTGCTTGGTCTGGGCGTTGACCTTGCCGATCATGCGCCCACCAAAGAAGGTGATGGCCGTCGCTGCAAGGAGGAAGACAAAGGTCTTCATGCTCGAAAGCAGGTAAAACGCAAAGCTTGCGACGAGCAGAAGGACCCAGCGCACCTTTTTTGGGCACACGTAGTACGCCGCCACGACGATGGCGGCGAATATGAGGAACTCAAACGATGTAAAGGCCATGGGAAACTACAGGGAGGCAACCAGCTTGCAGATGGCGTCCAGAGAGTTGAAGTTCTCCGGCAGAAGATCGTCCGGGGAGATCTCGACGTCAAACTCCTCGTTGAGCTCGCTGACGATTGCAACAACGTCGAGAGAGGTGAGCTCTCCGTCGTCGATGAGGGCAGTGGCGTTCTCAAAATCGATGTCGCTACGGATCTCTTCCAGAATCTCGAGGACGGTCTCGCGCATATCAAACTCCTTATCAAGCATCTAAGGGAATTTTTTTCGTAACGGCATATTATATACAACAGTCGCGTTAACGAAAGCTTAAGGATTCAAGCGACGCCGGCGGACCGCTTTCTTAAGTGTTCAATTTTTGCCAATACAACGAGAAAATTGAACATATACTCTCCTCATCAGTTGTTTCAACCGAGGGGGAGACTCGTGGATAAGAACCGCTTTGCCGTCTTGGCGGCCCTGACCAAGGCACCTGAAGCCTCACAGCGCGCGCTTGCCGACGACACCGGATTGTCGCTCGGCACCGTCAACTCGACACTCAAGGCGCTGGTAGCAGACGGCTTGATCGAGGGCAAGCGGGCAAGCGCCGCAGGTCTTGCCGCGCTGGCCCCCTACAAAGTCGACAACGCGATCATCCTCGCAGCGGGGCTTTCCTCGCGCTTTGCGCCCATCTCCTACGAGCGTCCCAAGGGCCTGCTCAAGGTGCGCGGCCAGGTCATGATCGAGCGCCAGATCGAGCAGCTCCACGAGGCCGGCATCACCGACATCACCGTCGTCGTAGGCTACAAGAAGGAACTCTTCTTCTACCTCGAGGAGAAGTACGGCGTGAGCATCGCCGTCAACCGCGAGTTCGCCTCCCGCAACAACCACAGCTCGCTCATGGCCGTCAAAGACAGGCTGCACCGCAGCTACATCTGCTCTTCTGACAACTACTTCACGCAAAACCCCTTCGAGCCCTACGTCTACAAGGCCTACTACGCCGCAGAGTTCGCAGAGGGCCCCACGAAGGAGTGGTGCATCGAGACGGGCGCCAAGGACCGCATCGTCGGCGCGACCATCGGCGGACGCGACGCCTGGTACATGATCGGCCACGTCTTCTTCGACAACGCTTTCTCCAGGCGCTACGTGCAGATCCTCGAAGCCGAGTACGACAACCCCCTGACCCGCGACATGCTCTGGGAGAGCCTCTACCTCGAGCACATCGACGAGCTCGATATGGAGATCAAGCGCTACGAGCCCGGCGTCATCCACGAGTTCGACTCGCTGGACGAGCTGCGCGACTTCGACCCGCTCTTCCTCGAGAACCTCGACCTCGATATCTTCCGCAACATCTGCGACACGCTGGGCTGCAGCCAGGAGGAGATACACGACGTCTACCCGCTCAAGAAGGGCCTGACCAACCTCTCGTGCCACTTCTCCACCAGCGACGGGGAGTACGTCTACCGCCACCCCGGCATTGGAACGGACAAGATCATCGACCGCGCCGTCGAGGAGCAGACAGAAAAGCTCGCCGTCGAGCTCGGCATCGACAAGACCTTCATCAAGGAGGACCCCCAGAGCGGCTGGAAGATCTCTCGATTCCTCCCCGACTGCCGCACGCTCGACCCTGCTGACGACGCGGAGCTCAAGCGCGCGATGGAGCTCGCGCGCTCTCTCCACAACCAGGACATCGAGCTCGACCGCAGCTTCGACTATCTCGCAGAGGGCCTCAAGTACGAGCAGGCACTGCTCGAGAAGGGACCGATCGAGATCCCCGGCTACGACGAGCTGCGTGCGCAGGCACTTGCCGTCGACGCACATGCGAAGGCGGACAACGCACGCCACTGCCTCACGCACAACGATTTCTTCGACCTCAACCTTCTCATCGACAAGGACGGCGAGCTCAACCTCATCGACTGGGAGTACGCCGGCATGTCCGACTACGCAAGCGACTTCGGGACTTTCGTCGTGACCTGCAAGCTCGACGCGGAACGCGCCGAACAGGCCCTCGCCTATTACTTTGGCCGCGAACCGAGCGCTGCAGAGTTGCGCCACTGCCTTGCCTTCGTCGGTTTGGCCGGCTGGTGTTGGTATGTCTGGGCGCTGCTCAAGGAGTCCGAGGGCGATTGCGTGGGAGATTGGCTCTACATCTACTACCGCTACGCCAAGGAATACCTGCCCAAGGTCTGCGAGCTTTACGAGAAGGAGGCCTAGGCGATGCGCTACGGAATCTTCAGCGGCATACTTTGGGCGCTCGACACCGTCGTGCTCGGCATCGCGCTGGGCATGGCGCCCTTCATCGATACCGCGCAGGCCATTGCCTTCGCGGCTATCGTGAGCTCTGCCTTTCACGACATCCTCTGCGCGATTTGGCTCTTTATCTTCATGGGCGTGCGCGGGCGCCTTGCCGACACGCTCGCCGCGCTTAAAACCCGCAGCGGCAAGATCGTGATGATCGGCGCGCTGCTCGGCGGACCGATTGGCATGAGCGGCTACGTCATCGCCATCAACGAGATCGGCTCTGCCTACACGGCCATCATCTCGGCCTTCTACCCGGCCTTTGGCACCTTGCTCGCCGCACTCGTCCTCAAGGAGAAGATCACCGTCCCGCGCGTCATCGCCTTGGCCTGCGCGCTTGGCGGCATCGTCGCCATGAGCGTCGCGACCGTGGGCAACGACACGATAGCCAACCCTGTGCTCGGCGTCTGTTGCGCGCTGCTGTGTGTCGTCGGCTGGGGTAGCGAGGCGGTCTTTTGCGCTTGGGGCATGCGAGACGATGCCGTCGACAACGAGACCGCGCTGCAGATCCGCGAGACCACCTCGGGGCTCGTCTACGCAGCAATTGTGCTGCCCGCCTTTGGCGCCTGGTCCTATGCCGCCGGCTGCATCCCCACGCTGGGCGCAGGCATCGTCGCGCTGGCTGCGCTGGCCGGCACCGCCAGCTACCTCTTCTACTACAAGGGCATCTCGACCATCGGCGCTGCCAAGGGCATGGCGCTCAACATCTCGTACTCCGCTTGGGCCGTGGTCTTGGGCGTCATCTTGCTAGGCAACGTCCCGACGCTTTTCGAGCTGGGATGCTGCGTGTTGATCCTTGCGGGCACCGTGCTCGCCGCCTGCGACTGGAAGGAGCTCTTCTCGAAGAAGGGTTAAGGGCTCGCGCAGCGATGTTCCCGACAACCAAAGATGCTCACGCGCAACGCGCCGCGAGCTGCACCGATGGGGCCGATTGAAATCGGCCCCTACGTATCTGCGCTGCAAGGTTGCGCACGCATGACACACATTGTGCCAGTGACAAAGTGTGTCACGATTGGGCAAGAATACGGGCATCCGCCGGCCCGCTGCAACCTGATGGCGCCGACTTCGTCTGGCGCCTACGTAGGGCCTGAACCCCGCCGGCGCCAACGCGAAACACACCGTGACCTGCAACGATGGGGCCGATTGAAATCGGCCCCTACGTATTTGCGCTGCAAGGCCACATACGTGGCCAACGCGTGGCAGCACGAGATTACGTAGGGGTCGAATTCATCCGACCCCATCGCTGCGAGAACAATGCAGACATGCGTCAGCACCTGCAAGCTGCAAGCCTGACGTAGGCGCCAGACGAAGTCGGCGCCATCAGGTTGCAACAGGCAAGCAAGCAAAAATGCGGTCGACACTTCAGTCTGACTGAAGTGTCGACCGCAGGCAGTCTCCCACTCCTTGCAACCCCAACCCTACGGCAGCTGCATTGGCTCGCGATCGCAGTCGGGGACGATGGCGTTGATCTCATCGGCGAGACGTCCCTCTCCCCTGCTGCGCAGAAGATCCAGATAGCAGACGAGGATGTCCTCGTCGAAGCACAGGCCAAGCCCCATGCCCTTGAGCTTGCGAGCACACTCGTCGTAGTGCGCAAGCACCTTGGCGAGCTCGTCATAGGCGCCGCTCTCATGCAGCGCGCAGATCTCCTCCTTGCGCGGCAAAAGCTCGGCCGCCAGGTCGAAGCGCATGCCGCTGCGATGCGCTGCGGCCCATGCTCCGGCAGCCCTCGCCGCCAAGGGCCTGTCTTGGCGCTTGAGGCGCTTGACCGCAGAGAGGTCCTGCTGGGTGATCATCGGCACGCCTTCGTCGGCCACGCGCTTGAGGTAGACCTCGTAGGGCAGGTCGACGCACATGAGCGTGTAGCTGCCAAACTCCTCGGAGTTGTACTTTCTCTCGCGCCAATCGCCCTCGTAAAGCACGTCGAGGAAGGCCTCACGGTCGGCGGCCATGAGATAACTGTGACCCTCGAGCTCGATGCGCTTAGGCGAGGCAAACAGCCCCGCAGGGTACTCCTTGCGCACGCCCTTGGAGTTCTCTGTGAAGAGCACCTGGTCAAAGCCCACCTTGCGCTGACCCTTGACCACACTGTCGAGCACACAGCGCGCATATGCCTTTTTGTCAGTCTTGGCAAGCTCCCTGAGCTTCTCGAGCGCCTTGCGCACGGCGCGCTCCTTGAACCAGCCCTCGACCTCGACCTGCGGCTTCTCCTTGCGCTTTTTGTTGTCGAAAAGCCAACGCCCCTCGCAAGCCAGGCCTGCAAGGTAGGCGGCATTATCGAGCTCGCCCCTCAAAGGCACGATGCGCACGCTGATACCGGCCGTCTTGCGCTTGGAGACCTCGGAGAGCTTCAAGAAAAGCGTATCCGTCGCGCAGTAGTAGAAGCCCAGCGTGTCGAGCTCTTCGTTGCTGGCAAGCGACTCGAAGATCCTGTTGGGAGTCGCCTTCTTCTCCAGCACAGCCATCAGCTTCGCGATATCAGGCAAGGTCATGAGGATGCTCGGCGCCGCGTTTGCAGAGAGAAATTGCCCGCCGCGATACGCAGCGCACGAGTACTCGCCGGACAAAAAGTAGCTTGCTCCGCACTCCTGGCAGGCAGCATCGATCTCGTCGAGCAAGGTCAGGGCGACCTCTTGGCATTTCGTTGTCATCGCTGATCCTCCTCGATCTCAAGCAAGCGCCTTCTGGCATGACGCAGGGTAAACGCGTTGCGCGTCTTATCGAGCGCGCGCGCATAAAGTGCCTGGGCGCCCTGCGCATCTCCCCCGAGCAAGGCGATATCCGCAGCAAGCGAGGCGACGCTTCCGCTCTCGGGGTAATCGATGAGCAAAGCAGCAACGTCTGCCGACAGCTCGCTCAAAGGACGCTCTCCCTCGTAGACGTCATCGCGCGTCCGCAGGTACAAGCTCAAATAGCGCCTGTCAAACTGCTGCTCCCAATAGGAGTAGCCCGTCGCCTCAAGCGCCGCAAAGGCAGCCTGCGCTGCTGCAAGGTCCCTGTGGCCCAAGGCGCGATAGACCGCCTCGATACCCTTGACCGCAACAAGCAGCTGCTGGCAGAAGGAGCCCAAACCTCCCAGGCGCTGGCGCATGTTAAGAATCTTGAGGGCGTAGTCGTACTCGCCGCGCTCAAAAAGCCAGGCGAGCGCGCAGAAGAGCTCGTCGTCGCGAATGTCGACGGGGACGCTCCACTTCCAGAAGGACGGCGAGAACTGCATCGACCTCCAGTAGCCGTAGCGCTGCTCCAGATAGCCAAAGTCGCCCGTCTTGAGCGCGTTGTCGACCGCGCGGTCCTCCAGGGGCTCCAGAGCCAGGCGCGCGCGGACAGCCGCCGCTTTGAGGGCGAGGCGGGTGTAGTGGTTCTTGCGCTCGGCCGCGAAGATCTTCACGAGCAGCACCTTGCGCTCGTGGAAGGCCTCCGAGAGCTTCTCCTCGTCGATGAAGCGATCGCAGTCCTCCATGAAGCGCTCATAGGGGACGTTCATGTTCTCGACGATCTTGTGCGTACGACGCTGCTCCTCCTTGGGGATGTACATCCAGGAGTTGCCGTAGTCCGAGTACAGGTTGTCAATGTACCCGCTTGCGATCGGCAGCTCAACATCCTCGAACGCGATGCGCGTGTAGCTGGCAAACGCGGATGTCTTGTAGATGCAGTCCTGCACTCCCCAACGGGCGCAGAGCTCGTTCGTACCCTCGAAGGGGATGTTGAAGAGCTGCTCCTCGAGCTGCGCCAAGACCTTGAAGCGCCCCTCGACGTTGCAGCGACCAAGCCACTCCTCGTAGCGTTCGAGGTTGACATGCTCCTCAACATAGGGGCTTGCAACGCGGAAGTTCAGCGCCACGAGCTCCGTGTAGAGCCAGTGCAGCTCCAGCCACTCCCTGCGCTGGACAGGGTCGTTGGGCATGGGATCGAGCACGAAGAGCTCGAGGAAAGTGCCCTTGGGCGTCCCGTCTGCCAAGCGCGACTTAGACACAACCGTATCGTCCGTACTGACGATACGAGGCAGCGGGTTGCCATAACCAGGATGGCTCTTGTAGTCGACTAGGATGAAGTCATCGGAGAAGAACTCGTCGCGCACGGCGAGCATCTTCTCGAAGTTATCGCGCGTTATGTAGATGTCGACATCGTCATCCCAAGGCAGAAAGCCGCCGTTGCGCACGGCGCCGAGTGCGTTTCCGCCGCCGATGCTGAAGTCGATCCCAAAGCGCGTGCAGCGATCGTCGAGCTCGAGCATCATCTTAAGCAGCTTGCGTTGTTTATCGTTCACAGCCGTCCCCCCTCGCGACTATATGCTCACAGACACGCCAAAAGGCCCGCCAAGGCAAGGGCGGGCACAAGCATTAAAATTCAATTAAAGGATAGACGTGTCCTGGAAGACTGTCCATGCGATTAAGCGTTTCTTAGGGTTTTGCAAGGTGCGGTGCTGTCGTTGACAACACCGCACGCCGCCAAGCAAGTTTCACGCTCCATCGCGCAATCAATGCAAAGCTTAGGGAAGGGGCTTCAATCCCCCCTACGTGTTCAGCCCTATTGCCAATCACACACAATCGAAACTTGCAGATAGCAAGCAAACAGCTCCTGCTTAGCAGAACAATCTGTTAAGCAGGAGCTGTTAATTAACACCTATCGCAGCTGGTCTATGCCTGCTGAGAGGCCTCGAAGATGCGGTCGATGACGCGCTGTGCAGCCTCGCCGTCGTCCTTGGGACAGAACTCCTTCTGGAATTCCTTGTAGGCCTCGCCGTACTCCGCATCCCAGGTATCGAACTTGTGAAGCGCGTCGACGAGCTCCTCCGGCGTCGTGCACTTAGGGCCGGGGATGGTCCTTGCGTCGAAGTAGAAACCATGCAGCTCGTTGGCGTAGTGGTCGAAGTCCGGCCAGTAGAAATACAGCGGGCGACCAGTGTTGGCATAGTCGAAGAACACGCTCGAGTAATCCGTGCACAGCGCATCTGCCATGCAGTACAGATGGTTGATGTCCTCGACCTTGGAGGCGTTGTAGACAAAACCGCGCCACGGGGTCAAATCGATCTTGTTGGCGATGTAGTAATGCGTGCGCAGCACGACGATCCACTCGTCGCCAAGGCCCTCGCGCAGCTTGTCGAAATCGATGAGGCAATCCATGGTGTAGCCCACGCCGGGCTCGTACTGGTCGTCGCGCCACGTGGGAGCAAAGAGCAGCACCTTCTTGTCCATGGGGATGCCGTAGCGCTCCTTCAAGGCGTTGATACGACCCTCACTGTCAGGCGCGTTGCAGGTGTTGACGATGAAGTCGTTGCGAGGGTAGCCCTCCTCGATGATCGTATCTGCAATCTTGTCCTCAGACAGGCCAAAGGCACTCGCGAGGTGCTCAGAGGTAAACGACGACGGGGAGAGCAGGTAAGTCCACTTCTCGGAGTCAACGTTGAAGCGCCTTGCAAGCTCCTCTGCCGTATTGAGCGCACCACCGGTGCTGTCTGCCGGGACATCGAAGCCCAGGCGCTTGAGCGGCGTACCGTGCCAGCACTGCACGTAGACCTGATCCTCGCGGGGGACGACGTACTCAGGCACGCGGTTGTTGACGACCCAGTACTTGGAGGCGGTCATCGCATCGAAGTATTCCTGGCTGCCACGAGCGATGACGGTGGCACGGGAGCTGATGGCGAGATCAAGCCTCTGTCTCTTGACCCTGCCCGTCGTGAAGGACCAGTAGAAGTCCCAATCGTCGAAGCGGTGGTCGGCGCACATCGCCTTGTAGATCGCCCTGGGAGAGCATGCGAAGGAACGCCCGCCAAAAGCCTCGAACACCACGGCATGGGGATTGGTCTCCACGTCCTTGGTCATCTTCATAAAGCGCTCTGTCTGCACGTCCCAATACTTGAAGCGCCACTTGCGCGTCGCAGGGATGTGCTTGTTCAGGGTGCGCCCGAACTTCCTGATTTTCTTCATGAGGGCAGAAGAGGTGTTCATTCTTAGTGCCTTCCGTCTTTCTTTTGCGGTGCTCCCGCAGCCCTTTGCAGCTGCGGGCAGGTATTTCATGCGTTGATATGGAAGGACCCCGGTCATGCGACCAAGGTCCACAAGATATATACAGATGTCCCAGGCTTAGGCCTTGAGCTCCTTCTTGACGTCCGTAGTGGAGATGCCCTCCGTGCGGTCCAAGTAGACGACATCGCAGTAATCCTTGAGGTACTCGAAGCGGTCGGAGCCAGCCCAGTCACCGCCCATGACGACGACATCGACGTTGTACTTCTCGACGTCGCTGATCTTCTGCTCCCAGTTCTCCTCCGGGATGACGAGGTCGACGTAGCGGATGGCCTCGAGAATCTCCTTGCGAACGCCGTAAGAGTAGAAGCTGCTCTTGCCCTTGCTGGCATTGAACTCGTCTGTGGACAGTGCGACGATCAGGTAGTCGCCCAGCTCCGCTGCGCGCTTGAGCAGGCGGACATGACCGTAGTGCAGCAGGTCGAAGGTGCCATAGGTGAGGACGCGACGGATGCCCTTGTAGTCGTCGCCCGTAGTAAAGCGGACTGCGGGGGTTGCAGTGTTTTCAGACATTTATCTCAGTCCTTTTGGGTTTGGTAACAGGTCATTAACCCCTAAAGGATACCCGTACAGCTAACACCTGTCCAATAGGCTCACAATTTCTTCAACAATGCGCTGAGAGCAGCAACCATCGAGCACACCGCCAAAACCACTCGTTATCAGCCGCGCAAAAGCCTCGTCTTGATGAAGGCCGCGCTCGGAAGCCGCATCTTGCTGGATCTTCTTGGCAAGCCAGGCAGGGTCGCTTGAGGCAACATCGGGAAAGCTCAGTACCGGGTCGATGTTGAGGCCCGGGGACTGGCGGTATACATCGATGTCAGGCGTGTAGAAGTAGACGGGCTTGCCGAGCACACCTGCCTCGAGGGAGACAGCGGAGTAGTCCGTAACGACGCAATCCGCCAAGCCCAAAAGGTCGATCGTCGCAGCTCCGCGCACGAAGCTCACATGCGGCAGGCGCTCCATAACCGCAGGGTCGAAGCCGTTGTTAAGGGGATGACCGGCGATGATGAAGTTATAGCGCTCGCCGTCAAAGCCACTTGCCAGCTCTTCCACCGCCTTGGTGAGCCAGCCCTCATACGCGGCGCCCTTGCGCAGCGTGGGGGCATAGAGGACGGTGACCTTGCCGCCGCTAAAGACGGGATTCGTGCATCGGATAGACTCCATCCTCACGCAACGCGAGCCCTCGGGGCGCACATCGACGAGATAGTCGACCCTGGGAAGGCCAAGCGGCTTCACGGCATCTTGGGCATAGCCAAAGGCCTCTGCAAGAGAGGCGACGGCACCCGGGCCGCCGGCGACGATGACGTCGTAGTTCTCGTGCATATGCGCTGCCTTCGCGCTCTTGGAGCTGCGACCAGCAGGAGTGTCGACGCTTTGGTAGCCAAACTTCTTGACAGCGCCGGGAGCATGCCAGACTTGCAGGACCCGCGCGCCCTTGCGCTTCTTGGGGATGCACACAGCGGGGACGTAGCCGTCGACGACGACGACCTTGGCGGTGCTGGCCACTACCAGCTGCCTGAGCGTGCCGCCGATGAAAGCAAGTTTGCCCGCGAGCTCCGGCTCGGAGAGGCAAGTCTTCACCCGCACGTCGGGGTACTCGCGTTGCAGCTCGTCAACCAGCATCTTGAAGTCCAGGGAGAGCTTGCTGCTCTGGCGCGACATGAAGACGACGCGCTGCTTGAGCGGCAGCAAGTGCAGCAGCGATGCCACGAGCCTGAACACGCTCGCCATCAGCTTCATCATCATCGCTTTTACTCCTTGTCTGCAGCCCTTTGTTGTCGACGCCCAAGCTTACCGCAAGCGCGCGGATGCTTCCAGAACAGGGGCAATCGACCACAATATCAACGTTTGGCGCTACATCGAGTTGACGCCGCGCCCGCATCGGGGGGGGGCGCTGCACGCTGGCGCTAACGCGAAACTCGCCGCACCTTGCGGCGGTGCTCTGTCACATTGCTGAGCCATGCGGTGCCACTTGCCCCGTAAAACACATGGGAGGGACTCGCGGCACTTCTGTTAATCGCGCACAGCGGCGCTTCTCTAGTACTTGAAGATGCGGTCCGCACCAAAACCGATGCGCTGGAAGTAGAACTGGCGCTTGGCCGTGTCGATGTGAACCACGTCGAAGGCTTGGCGATGCACGCCGGCCTGCCTCGATTGGCGCAGCTCGTCGGTCACCGTCGCCTTGTAGGCGTCACACGCGATGCAAATGGCAAGGTAACCCTTGGGCGTGATGTAGGAGAAGTCGCGATGCGAGTGACCGGAGATGACGCCGGCAATAATCGCATCGGCCCTGTCGTAGACCGCGTCGAGTGCCTGCATGATCAGCTGACCGTTCATGTGGAGGCCCTTCGAGTAGAAGAACTCATGGGCAAAGATGATGACCGTCCACCCAGCGGAAAGCTCGAGAATGCGACGCTGCATCCACTCCAGCTGCGCAGTCTCGATGACGCGGTAGCTCGGCGACCCCGTATCCAGCACAATATGGCGGATCTTTCTCTCCGCATTGTCGACGACATAGCAAAACGTCCGCATCTCGAACTCTTCCCCACCTGCGGGGGCAGCCTCGCGCTTGGCGGCCTTGAGCCTCCTCACCGTGCTGACGGCGCCGATGTTCTCCATAACGCTGACGCCGCTGCTGTACGGGGCGCTCGAAGCGAGACCGGGCACATAGGTGCTCTCTCGTGGGATGGTCTCGATGCACTTGCCGTCCACCCCAAGCAGATTGGGGAAGAGCAGCGTGCAGAGCTCGTCGTCGGTAACATGACGCTCTGGGCGAGCGTAGTTGGAACCCGTCGTGTTGTTGTCGTGATTGCCGCGCATATTGTAGATGGTGGCGTATACGGTCTCTGCATTCCATTGCTTGAAGCGATTGAACGCCGTCTCCCTCGAGGCATGGAAGTCCAGAATATCGCCGCCGTTGAAGAGGAGGTTGATCTTGGTCTTGGCGACAATCTCCCCGATCGCCGGCAGCGAGCACAGGGCGTTCTTCTTGACATGCGGGTCCGTGATGAAAACGAAAGACTCGCCCGCTGCGGCGTAAGCCTCCTTCTTGGCCTTGACCTTGGGAATCATCTCGGCGAGGTAGGTTTTCCACTCGCTTTTAAGGTCCCACTTGGCATAGAGTTTCTTGCTGCCGACGCTCCCCTTGCTGACGGTGTTGGACGCCGGCTCCTCGAACTCCTCGTCCAAGAACCAGCCGGCAAAGGCATGGCCCTTGCGCGACGGCTTCTCGTGCGTGAAGGTCGCCGTCGTGACGGTGTAGCTTTTGGTGCGCACCGTGCCGTAGGCATCGTTGTCGACGTACGTGTACGTATAGGTCTTCTTCTTCCAACCTGCATAGGCCGTGCGCTTGGACTTCTTCTTGACACCCTGCAGCACCTCGAGCTGTTTCTCGAGGTCTTCGTCGGCATACCAACCGGTGAAGGAGTAGCCGCGGCGCTTAGGGGCGAGGAGCTTCGTTGCGGAGTAGATCACATCCGGCTTGAGCGTAAGGCGTTGGTCTTTCGCCTGGGTTCCGCCGTTGAGGACGTAAATGATCTCGTACTTCTTGGGCTCTGTCTTCTTGGCTGCGTAGGCATTGCCGGACAGCCCAAAGACCGCAGCCGACGCCGCGCCGATCGAAAGCGTCACCATGCGGCGGCGACTCATCTGCCTGCTGGCAAGATCCCCAAAGCTGCTTTCATCTTTTACACTCATAAGACCAACCCATCTATAGCAAACGCTCCAACCCGCTTTCATCTTAGAAAGACGACGCGGTTTGGAGATGAGACGACCATTAAAATGCCGACGACCTGCGGCAAGACAACCGCCATCGAACCCTCATCAGAATCCACAAGCGCCCCTCCCCAGGAAGGGGGAGCGCAGTTATCTTTTAGAAGAATATATCGCTGCATTCTAGCAGACACACCGCGCAGGCTATCCGCACGAGCACCTTAAGTTATACCGCATGAAGAAAGGGACCGAACGGATTCGGCCCCTTTTGATTCTGCAAGCTGTTGTGGCCTCGCCCTACACTCCGCCGTAAACGTAGACATGGGAGCGAGTAGACACGTTATTGTAGATCCACTTGGCGTTGCCAATCGCCAGACGCACGCAGCCGTGCGAGATGTTGTAGCCCAACGACCCGTCGATCAGGCTCGACTTGCTGCCCGGCACGTAGAGCACAGAGTGGAAGAGGTAGTTACCGTGGAACTGCGTTGCGTACCAGCAGGTATAGCCCTTCTCCTCGCCAAAGTGATAGGACCTCGAGCCGATCTTGAAGTTTCCCTTCACCGTGGGGGAGCCAGGCGCGCCCGTACAGCAGCTCCAAAACTTGATGAGCCTCCAGTCGCCTTTGGAGCCCTTGAAGATGGCGACCTTGTTGTAGCTCGTGCTGCAGACGATGGTGTACTTGGTGTCGCTCGCCTTGTTGTAGATCTTCGCGCGCATGGCAAGCTTCTTAGCGCCGCTGTCGCCGGAGGTCACGTAGCTCAGGTTGTCGTAGCCCGGCGCGGAGGAGCCGCGCTTCTTGAGCTGGACCTGGTAGGACACGACCTTCTTGCCGAGGTTCTTGGTGCCGGCCTTGGCACCGTTCTTGGCCCAGCCCATCCAGCCGTAACTCTGTACCTTAACGCGGTAGTAGACGGTGTATTTCTCGGCCAAATCTCCCGTGAGCTTGACCTGGATACCCTGGATCGTGGTGCTCTTGTTGCCCGCGGTCTCGCCGTTGGCGACGTAGTCGGTCCAAGAGTCGCCCTTGAGAACCTTGTACTTGACGGTGCCGCTCATGCCCTTCTTGGCGATGGAGATGCGAATGGCGTTAAGCTTCTTGCCGCTGACGCTCGCCGTCGAGCCCTGCTTGACTGAGCTCGACCACTTGGAGGCATGCGCCGCGTAGGTGATGCCGTCGACCTGGTAGTAATCCGAGTAGACCACGCCGCTGTAGCTGCCGATGCCCTCGACCTTGACGGCGTAAGAACCAGGTGCGTTGACCTTGGACTTGGCAGTATAGCCGCCCTTGCCGTCATCGGCCACGTAGCTCACTTTGTAGTTGGCAGCAGCAAGGACCTCGCCGTCGACAGTAACGGTGACCTTGGGATGGAAGGTCTTGCCCTTGGCGTAGAGGTAACGCGTCTGGGAGAGCTTGACCTTGGCGTTGTCCTTGGTGAGCTCGACTGCCGGAGTCGGGTCCGGGTTGGGCGTGGGGTTGGCCGTGCCCTCGCCCGTCGACGGCTGACTGGCGTTGGTGCCCGAGCCGCCCGTTGCAGCGTCGTCTGCATAGGCGACAGCACCCATGCTCATGGCAAGCGTTGCGGCCATGCTCGCTGCGAGCAAGCGCCCTGCCACCTTGTTAATCCTCATCATGGTCTCTCCCCGTGACCGGTTTCTATCAATGCCTCGCAGTCCTCAAACTGCGTATGAGATGAAAGATAGCAGAGACATGCGAAAGCGAAAGTAAAATGAGCGTGAAGGGGCAAATTAAAGGCGCAAAACAACTGTGAGGCCGCGGAGCTGACAGCACAAACGCAGTTAGCGGACTCGATGGCAAAGCATGGCATATGGGGAGGGACAGGGTCCTTCCCCTACGAGCTTTAGAAAGCATTGACACACATTGTGCCAGTGACAAAGTGCGTCACCCTTGCATCCCATCAGCGCTGACGCGATGCCAGCCGCGCGTTTCCGCGTAGCGCCTATGGCCTGCAGGCTCCGATGTAGTCGCTGCGGCTAGAGAGCGTGCTAATCTTAACGACGTCGCCGGTATGCGGCGCGTGGATGAACTTGTCGCTGCCCATATAGATACCCACGTGGTGGATGCTGGCAACTGTCTCGCCAAAGAAGACGAGGTCGCCGGGCATGAGAGCGGACTTGGCGATCGCCGTGCCCTCGCTGTACTGGGTGCGTGCAAAGTGCGTCAGGTTCTTGCCGGTCGCCTTCTTGTAACAGTACATGGTCAGACCGCTGCAGTCGAAGCCGCTGGGGGTCTCGCCACCCCAGACGTACTTGACGCCCAGGTACTTGAGCGCAGCCTTGACGACCTCCGGGTGCGAACCCTCGGTACTCGTAGAGCCAGTGAGGCCGGCGGCGGCAGAAAGCGAGTTGGCCACGCCGTCATAGGCCAGAACCTTCTTGCGGATCTTGCTCGGCAAGGCGGCAAAATAATCGGCCTGCTCGATGAGGGAGCGCTGGATGAGCTCCGCGTTGGAGCTCACGCTCGCCGTGAGGCGCTTTTGCTCCGCGTACTTGTCGAGCAAGAGCTTGTTCGACTTCGACAGGTCCTTCTGGAGGTCCTTGATCTCCTCGACGAGCCTTTGCTCCTCTGCGGTGATCCTGGTCATGAAGCCCAAGCGGTCGACGAAGTCGCCAAAAGTCGTCGTGTTGAGCAGCACGGACATATAGCGCACCTCACCGCTGGTGTAGGTGGCCTTTGCCCAAGTCGAGACACGCTCGCGCGTCTGCTTGAGCGCCTTGTCCGTGTCGCGGATGGTCTTCTTGGTCTGCTTGACTTCCTTCTTGAGCTTCTTGAGGCGCTTCTCCTCTTGCGCGAGGTCCTCGTAGGCGATCTCCATGCGCGTGCTCAGGCGGTTCATCTCCGCGATAGCCTGCTTGGCAGTTGCGACCTTGGCCTTCTCCTCCGCCTTTGCCTTGAGCTTGGCGGCCTTGGCCTTCTTCTTAGCCTGCTTGGCCTTCTTGTCGGACTTCTTGCTGGACTTGTCCGCCTTGGCAGGCTTGCTGCCCTTGTCGCCCTTTGCAGCGCCACCGGCAGCAGAGCTGTCCTGGCCCGTAACCGCCGTAGAGCTATCGACGATATCAGTCGAGTCCTGGGGATCAGCCGACGCACTCACGGGAGCAACGCCAAAGCCAGCCAGTGCAACACACAGGCTACAGGCGATGACACGACGCGCAACGGTATTCAGCTGTCGACTAGAAACATTCGACATGCAGTGTTTATCCTTAAAGAGAGATGATTTGACAAAGCCGAATAATACGAGCATTTTGCCCCGATTAACAGGGCAAATCTCAAGTTGAAACGAAGTTTTTGCCAGCGCACGGCAAAAGCGCGCGACCCGCCGCACTGCGATCGCGCAACGGGCCACAGATACTCGCAAGCTCGGCATCAGCTACAGCCGTTGAAACCTCCTACCCTGCTTGGCGAACTTCTCCTTGTCCGTGTCCGCCATGTTGCAGGTGATGTCTTTTCGATAGGGATAGCGCGGGTCATCGGCGTTCTTCCAAAGCACGTCCGCGACAGGCGCCCAGTCCTTGGCAAAGCTACGGCACTTGCCGCACAGATGCTCGACGGGCTCCTCCTGCTGAAGGTCCGTGCAGTGAGCACCGGAGGCTTTCACCATGCCCTCGAGGGCATCGGGATTCTCGAGCATGGGGCAGGGGCGCAGCAGGTTGTCGCTAAAGGGCTGGCCCTCGTAGTACCGCATGAAGATTGGCGACTTCAAGCACTCGATCAGGGGCATATCGTGGATGTTGGCGTTGGAGTAGTGGACGAAGACGCACGGCTCCACATCGCCCGCCGCGTTAATGTGCAGGTAGCGGCGCCCACCGGCGATGCATCCGCCCACGAACTCGCCATCGTTTTGGAAGTCCATGATGAACAGCGGCTTCTTCTCGCGCATCTCGCGCACAAAGTGATACATGCGCTCGCGCTGCTCGACCGTGAGCATAAGCTCTGCCGGGGCACCCATGCCGACGGGCATGTAGTTGAAGATCCAGCAGAACAAAGCACCCTGCTCGATCATCCAGTCCACAAACCCCTCGGAGCCGACGGTGTCGGCGTTGGCAGAGGTGGCGCAAGCAGAGACGCCAAAGGGGAGGCCATGCTCGCGCAGCAGAGTCATAGCACGGTCGACTTTCTTGTAGACGCCTTCGCCACGACGAGCGTCAGTGGTCTCCTCGGAGCCCTCCGCGCTGATCGCCGGCACGAAGTTCTTCACGCGGATCAGGTCCTGGCAGAACTCCTCGTCGATGAGGGTGGCGTTGGTAAAGCACAGGAAGCTGCAATCGGGATGGGCCTCGCACAGGCGGATGAGGTCCTTCTTGCGGACCAACGGCTCGCCTCCCGTGTAGATATAGATGTGAATGCCCAGCTCGACGCCTTGGTTGATGATGGAGTCGATATCCTCGTAGCTCAAGTTGAGCTTGTGGCCGTATTCTGCTGCCCAGCAACCAGTGCAGTGGAGGTTGCAAGCGCTGGTGGGGTCGAGCAGGATCGCCCAGGGAATGTTGCACTGATGCAGCTTGCGCATCTCCTCCTGGCGCGGCCAGGCCATGAGGTTGCCATCGACGATCAGGTTCTTGACCAGGTCGTCACGTACCTCGGGGTTGAGGTCCATAACGCGCATAATCAGCTGATACCAGTTGTTCTTGGAGTCGATTGCCCCGCGAAACGCCTTGCGCTGCGAGGGGAACAAGTCCGCCGGCGCAACCTTGTCGATCATGTCCATGACCTTGACGATGTTCTTCTCAGGGTCCTCGAGCAAGTAGCTGATGGCCTTCATCATCGCCGCACGCTTGATCTGGTCTGTCGCTTTCATCGCGCAACCTCCCTATTTGCGATCCTTTGGTTTCTACACACAGTAGATAAATCCTCACTGAGGATTATTGGACGCATCAGGGATTAAAGCAATTGCCAGCTTTTCGACAGTGCGGAGTAATCCGCACTTTAAACAAAAAGATGATTTACGAGAAGCAGAGCGTCCCAGAATGCACCTGGTCTTTTGTGGGACGTGCGACGAGAGTCTAATCTTCATCGAAGCATATACGGCACCCGCAAAGCGAGCGCAGCGATGCGTCGCGCCAACGCGCAGCAACCACCCGTCGCGGCGCCAGCCGCGACCCAATTAGAGCGCGCGCAGCGCGCAACACTCTCCCGGCACACCGCAACTGCAGTGGAAATGCGAGCGCCCTGGGGGAGGTGGGGTGCGCGGCCAG
>CAKUES010000016.1 GCA_934646835.1 uncultured Coriobacteriales bacterium | reverse complement strand
GACCTCATCGCACTGCTGCTCCCGTTCGTCCACTTCTTCATCTTCGCCGGCCCGCAGGCCCTCAAGAAGAACTAAGAAGTATTCGAGCAAGTATCTCTTACCCCAGAGTCGCTTAGCACTTAGTTAGGCGTTCCGAGACCCCCGTCATCGAGGAAATGGCGGGGGTCTTGCTTTCTCCTGGCTTTCTGTGTCGCAACCCTGCGCTATCTTCGTGTGAACACATCGAGCAAAGGGGTTTTCTTTGGAGATTAAGCAGGGCCACGAGCTTGCGGGCTTTACCGTCGAGGAAGTCCGTGCCGTCAAAGAGCATAACGGGACAGCGTATGTTATGCGCCACGAGGCAAGCGGTGCGCGCTTGCTCTACCTTCAAAACGAGGACGAGGAGATGAGCTTCTCGATCGCGTTTTCCACGCCTGCTGCAGACGATACGGGCGTGTTCCATATCCTCGAGCACTCCATGCTGTGCGGCTCTGAGTCTTATCCGCTCAAGAAGCCTTTCACCGCTATGCTCAAGTCGTCGATGAAGACCTTCCTCAATGCCTTTACCGCGGCTGATTACACCTGCTATCCGGTTGCCACGACCAACCAGCAAGACCTCATGAACCTCATGGACGTCTACATGGATGCGGTTTTGAACCCGCTATTTGTAAAGGACGAGGCGATCTTCGCACAAGAGGGTTGGCACCTCGAGGAGGCAGAGGACGGCTTTGCCTTCAACGGCGTTGTCTACAACGAGATGAAGGGCGCGCTCTCTTCGCCGATCCGCTATGCGATGAGCAATCTGCAGGCGGTGCTGCTGCCCCAGGGTACGTACGGCTACGAGTCCGGCGGAAGCCCCGCTGCCATCACTTCGCTCGGCTACGAGGCCTTCCTTGATGCTTACCGCCGCCACTATCGCCTGGACAACAGCTATATCGTGCTCTACGGCGCTATGGACATCGAGCAGGTGCTCGGCCGCCTGGATGAGCGCCACCTGATGCCCTGGGTCAAGCAACACGCCGCGGGCCTTGACGCGCTGGATGCCCCTAACCAAGTTGTCGTGCAGGAGCCCTTGGTCAAGCTCGAGCACAGCTGCAAGGTGATGGGCGGCCCAGAGAACGCCATGCTCGCCTTTGGCTCTGCGCTGGCGGGTTCTTTTGACTTCTACAAGACCACGGCCGCTGGCATCCTCTGCGATGCGCTCTTCGGCAACGTGGAGGCGCCGCTTCGCAGCTTGCTGCTCGACAGCGGGGTTTGCAAGGACGCTCTTGCCTGCAACCTTAACTCCGGCAGGCAGAGTCATGTCATGGTGCTTGCGCTCGGTGCCCTTGAGGAGGACCGTGCGCGCTTCCTTGAGCTGATCTCCAACGGCTGCCATCAGATCCTTACCGATGGCAGCTTGAGGGAGCTTGTGGAGGCGACAGTGTCCAACCTCGAGTTCTCGTGGCGCCAAGGCGACAGTGGCCCTGTGGGCATCTCGCTGGTCCAGGAGGTCATCTCCTGCTGGCCTCATTGCGACGATCCCCTTGTCGCCACCTGCTACGAGGGCTTCCTTGCATGGCATGAGGAGGCGCTGCAAAATGGCGTCTACGAGGAGATCCTCAAGGCGCTGTTCATCGATTGCAAGCACGCTGCTTGCGTCGCCTTCGTCCCTGACGAGGACTTCGACCCCTTTGCCGAGCAAGACCGTCTCGCTGAGCTCGAGGCAAGGGAGGGGGTTCAAGCTCTTAGTACGATGGCGCAGAAGGCCGCTTGCATGCGTGCGCAGCGCATGGAGCCGGATTCTGCCCAGGCCCTGGCAGCACTGCCGCGCCTGACACGCGACGGCCTGCGTGAGGAGATCAAGCCTGCGGAGGCCGTGCGGTCAAGCGAGGCCGGTACGGACATCGCTCGCCTGCTCGTGCCCACTAACGGCATCGACTACGTCGACTTCTACTTCGACTTGTCCTCGCGCTCTGCGGAAGACGTGCAGTACCTTTCGCTGCTGTGCACGGTTGTGGGAGAGCTGCCTGCCGCCGGTATGAGCGCGGCGGAGGTCCAGCTGGCTATGAAGCGCTTCCTTGGCAGCGCGAGCTGTGACTGCATGCAGAGCTCGCGCTGGGATGACGGCGAGGCTTACGCCCTGCTCAACCTTGAGTTCTCCATGCTGGCAAGCAAGCGCCATGAGGCTAACGAGCTCATGTGGAAGCTCTTCTCTCAGACGGATTTCTCCGATACAGACAAGATCGCGCGTGTCATCGACTTGGTGGTCTTGGGTTACGAGCAAACACTGAGCAGCAGTGCTGCGACGCTTGCGCTGAGCGAGGTACGCAAGACGGTGTCGCGCACCTATGCCGTCAACGACCTCATCGACGGCATCGAGAGCTATCGCTTCTACAAGCGCTTGCAGGCGATGGAGGACCTTACAGGGGTCTCTCAGCGCCTCGAGGAGCTTGCCAGCTGGCTTATTGCCCGCAGGCCTAACCTTGTCTGCTTTGCGGGTGATGAGGAGGGGCTTAGGGTCGCTTGCGCGGCGTCTCCTTGCATGCAGGTGAGCGAGGAGGCACGGGAACTGCAGCCCTTCGCTATCGAGTTGGGGGAGAGGCTTGCCAAGGGCTACGCCTTCCCGAGCCTCGTTGCGGCAAACGCCGCAGTCATGCGCCCCGCGCAGCCGCGCCGTGTAGACGGCTACGACAGTCTGGCGGAGCTCGCGCTCAACTGGGACTGCCTGTGGGATAGCGTGCGCGTCAAGGGCGGTGCCTATGGCTGCAGCTGCGTTTTCGACCGCTTTGGCAACTTCTATGCGGTGTCGATGAGGGACCCGCGCATCGACGAGACGATTGCTGATTTCAAGGCGGCGACGCAGTGGCTGGCGGAGCAGGAGTTCACTGATGAGGATGTCGATGGATTCGTTCTCAGCACGATTGCCAAGGCGGACAAGCCGCGCAAACCGCAGGAGCGTCTGACGCGTTACGCCTCGCTGTACTTCAACGGACGTCCGCTCGAGGACAGGCAGAGGATGCGCTCCCAGATCATCCATGCCACGCCGGCGGATCTGCACCTTGCCGGCGAGCGTCTACGCACATACAGCGACCCTGTGAGCATCTGCAGCCTCGCCGGGCGCGATGCTCTCGAGGCCGCCAGCTGCATCGAGGAAGTCGAGGACCTGCTGGAGTAGGGGAGCCGCCGCTGTTAGGATGTGCGATCAATCGTGTCCCATCAGGGACCTGTCTATTTTGGGACAGAGGGAGCGCTTTAGGGAGGCACTGGTTGCCGCGAGCTTTATGGGGAGGGACAGGGTCCCTCCCCTACGTAAACAGCGCTTCCGCTCAGGATGACGGATACGCTTGGCCGTCGGGCTGCACAAGGAGTCAACATTTCAGTCAGACTGTTTTGCTGACCATGCCGCAGCTGCGGCTTGGTCAACAAAACAGTCTGACTGAAGTGTTGACTCCCTCCTCGCTACCTTGGGATAACGATGCAGTCGTAGCGGATGGTCTTGCCATCGAGGGAGTAGCTGGGCTTGCGCTCGGCAAGATAGGGGCCTTTGAGCGGGCGCTTCACCACGATTTTGCGAGGGTTGGCGGCCAAAGCGGCGTCCATTAGCGCCTGCTCGTCTTCACAGGGGCTCTCGAGTTTCTGGAAGAGCTGGAGCTTCTTCTTCGTCTTGGCGTTTTTCTGCTTGGCGGGAAACATTGGGTCGAGCAAGACGACGTCAGGCTCAAGGCCCAGCGCCTGCAGCCCCTCGATGCTGTCTTGGCAGTGCAGGCTCATGCGCTCGATAGCAGGGGCGAGGATGTCGTCTGATGCTGCGCGCGCCATGGTGTCAGCGAGTAGGGCGGCGATGACCGGGTCGCGCTCGAAGAGGGTGACCTCGAAGCCTGCCGCCGCTAAGATGAGCGAGTCCTCGCCCAAGCCCGCGGTTGCGTCGACGACGCGCAGCGTGCCCTCGTGGCCTTTGATGCGCACGGCTTTCACCAGTTGCTCTTGGCCAAAGCGGCCGGACTTGATGCGGCCGATCATATCGGAGAAGTCCCCGCGCAGCTCGAGTCCCTCACCGCGCAAGACGAGCCCGTCGCCGGTGGCAACGAGCTCGAGTCCCGCGGCAGCTGCGGCATGCGCCGCCTGTGTCGTGATCTGTGTCGTCAAAGCGCGTCCTAGTAGCAGCCGATGATCTTGAAGTCGCTGGTCTCGCGGGAGAGCTGGAAGAGCAGCTTGCGCATGCGCTTCTCCCTCACGTCGCCTTTGATCTCGAGCTCGAAGGCCGTGGTCTCGGGGGTGTTTTCTGCCAGCTCGACGCGGCGCATGTTGAAGCCGTGGTCGCCGACCATGGTCAGGATGGCACCCAGCGCGTTGGGGGCGTTCTTGCGGTTGAAGCGCACGATGACGCACATGCTCTCGATGTTTGCCTTCTCGTGGCCGGTCACGGTCTCGAAGGCGTTCTCGTTCCAGTCGTAGAGCAGGTCGTACTGGTACATGCGGCTTGCCTCCATGATCTTGCTGACCATGGCGAGGTACTCGGGCTTGCGGTCGTCCGCGACGTCTGCGCTCAGCCTCTCCAGCACCTCTGCCTCGCGGTCTGCCCTGAAGACGTCGAGGCTGCCGGCCTCGTGCTTTGCCATGGCAGCGGCCAAGGAGCAGTCGAGGCGCTTCATCAGCAGCTCTTTGAGCTCGTTGTCGATGTTGTCGATCTCTTTGCGGGTGTCTTCGAGCTTAGCCATGGGGGGACTCCTTGTCGGTTGAGTTTAGCTCCCTGTATCTTAGCAGGCTGCTGACGCGCAACACTTTAGTCAGACTGATTTGTTGACCAAGCTGCAGCTGCAGCTTGGTCAACAAATCAGTCTGACGAAAGTGTTGCGCTGGATTGCCCTTGCCGTCCCATTCAACACGAAAAGGCCGGCTCCCTGGGAGGAACCGGCCTGAGTAGTTGGTGCTCTGGAATTTGCGACGCCAGAGCCCGCCGTTGTCAAGCATAGTCAGCGCAAAGGGAAGGGATGGGATAGAAGGGAGGGAGTTTAGGGGTCCTATCGCCGACTACGTATTCCACTATAAGCGGCCAATCTTAAGGAATCCTGAAAGGGAAGTGTCGGTTTGGTGTAGGTATGTGTCGCTTTGGTGCAAGCGGGGTAGGATAGTTTCAGATAGTAAAGCGCCCGTGTGCGGCGCTTCATGCAGAAATACGCGTTTACCTGCTCAAAAAGCGAAAGGCAAGCGAATGCTCCAAAGCAATCCCGATGAGTTCAAAGAGATCATGGCGCTCTATAACTGCGCTCTGATGAAGATTGAGACCAAGTTCAACGTCCTCAACACGCAGTTCAACGCCACCAACTCCTACAACCCCATCGACTCGATCAAGTGCCGCCTCAAGTCTCCGGAGAGTATCGAGGAGAAGCTCACCCGCCGCGGGCTTCCCGTGACGCTCGACTCCGTACGCAGGAACCTTAACGACGTTGCCGGCATCCGCATCATCTGCCCCTTCGAGGAGGACATCTACGCGGTTGCGGATTGCCTTCTTGGCCAAGACGACGTCTTCCTCGTCGAGAAGAAGGACTACATCGAGCGCCCCAAGCCCAATGGCTATCGTAGCCTCCACCTCATCATCGAGACGCCGGTCTTCTTGCCGGACTCCAAGGAGTATGTGCGCGTGGAGATCCAGCTGCGCACCATCGCCATGGAGCTTTGGGCGGAGCTCGAGCATCGCCTGCGCTACAAGCAGGACCTTGACCCCGACCTTGCCGAGAGCTTGGCAGGCGAGTTGCGCGATTGCGCTGATAGCTGCGCGGACCTCGACATGCGCATGGGCAGCGTGCATCGCAAGATCGACGCCTGCCGCACCTTTGCCGCTGCCAAGACCGCGGTCTTTCCCCGCGTGTACGTGTAGGGGCGCTGCCGCTGAACGTGACACCAAATGTACCAGCGACATAAGGTATCACCGAGAAGACCCACTCTGTGCCTGTGGCCCTCAGCGGTGACACCTTATGCCACTGGTGCATTTTGTGTCACAAAACAGGGGGCCATCAAGCGTTCGGCATCGTAATTGCAACCCACAGGCGGTTGCATCTGTCCCACATTCGGCAGTGCTGCCAAGCCCGCAAGTTACAAAAGGTGTCGCTTGGTGACGGTTCCTAAACGGTAGCTGTGCAGGGGCCTGCTCATACCCCAAAATATCGTGAATAAACGAGACCCGCTTTGGGCGGGATTATTTGCACGAACGTAAACGGGGAGTTTGTTTTGGCTTACGAGTATTACGACATCTTGGGTGTGGAGCGTGACGCCAGCGAGGCCGACATCAAGAAGGCCTTCCGTCGCAAGGCGCGTCAGCTGCATCCGGACGTCAACAAAGCCCCTGATGCAGAGGAGCAGTTCAAACAGCTCAACGAGGCATACGATTGCCTGAGCGACCCCAACAAGAAGCGCATGTACGACCAGTTTGGCACCCCTGATGCCGCGCAGGGCTTTGGCGGCGGCTATCAGTCCGTCAACATGGACGACCTCTTTGGCGGCATGGGCGACTTGTTCAGCTCCTTCTTTGGCGGCATGGGCGGCCGCGGTGGCGGCGGTGCGCGTGTGCGCCGCGATGGTCGGGACATGGCCATCGGCCTGCGCCTCACTCTCGAGGAGGTTGCAACCGGTGCCAAGAAGGAGATTGCCTATGATCGCCTGGCTCCTTGCGAGGAGTGCGGCGGCACCGGCAGCGCAGATGACGGCAAGGAAGTCGAGTGCAAGACCTGCCACGGCAGCGGTCGCGTGACCAGTGTGCAGCGCACCTTCCTCGGCGACATGCAGACTTCTTCCACCTGCCCGGATTGCGGTGGCAAGGGCACTGTTATCGAGAACCCCTGCCCCGAGTGCGATGGCCAGGGTCGCGTTCCGGACCGCGAGCACGTCACCATCGACATCCCCGCGGGTATCCGTGACGGCCAGCAGGTGCGCCTGACCGGCCGTGGCGAGGCCGGTATGAACGGCGCTCCCTCGGGCGATTTGCTCGCAACCGTGCGCATCGAGCCCAACAAGTACTTCGAGCGCGAGGGCGACAACCTCCACTGCCGTGCGACGATCTCTGTCGCGCAGGCGGCGCTTGGCGCCAAGATCGAGGTCGTCGGCATCATGCCGGACGAGAAGGTAGAGGTGAAGGTGCCGGAGGGCACGCAGACGGGCGACACCGTCCGCTGCAAGGGCGCTGGCATGCCGCGCCTGCGCCGCGACAGCCGTGGCGACCTCATCGTCCACATCACGGTCGAGGTTCCGCGCAAGCTGTCCCACAAGGCCAAGAAGCTCATGAAGGAGCTCAACGAGGAGTGGGGCACGGAGTTTTCCGACGGCCGCACGCCGCTGCAGCGCTAAGGCCTGCGGAGCATAGAACGCACGTAAGGAAGAGGGGCGTGGGGTAATCCCGCGTCCCTCTTTTTGCGATGGGGGCGTTGTCGATTTTTCGGCCTCGATGCGGCTGACGTAGGGCCGGCTGTGTGCTGCAGGGGAGTGGCGCCGACTTCGTCTGGCGCCTACGTGTTCTTGCGGATCGAGGGTGCTGACGCAAGGATCGTCGATTTGCAGCAAGGTTTCTCGGGAGGGACAGGGTCCCTCCCCTACGGGGAGCAAGTCCAAACGCTGACGCATGTCCAGTAATCTGCTGCAAGGGTGGGGTCGAATTCATTCGGCCCCTACGCAGCAGAATATGTTTGGTGTCGTGTCAGCATCGTCGGGGTGCGGCAACGTGGATGTTGCTCACTTTGTCACTGGTACACGCTGACCACATCGCACGTCGATGCGCTACGATACTTTGCAACACTTGAACCAACCGATGCCAAGGAGCACGTTTCATGTCCAACGTCATCGAAGTCACAGACTTCTCAGACCCCAACCTTGACGCCTTCGCCCGCCTGACGGAGGCCCAGCTGCGCAATCGCCTCGAGCCCGAGAAGGGCATCTTCATCGCGGAGAGCCCCAAGGTCATCGACCGCGCTCTCAACGCCGGCTACGAGCCCATCAGTCTGCTGATGGAACACAAGCACGTCGAGGGCCAGGCAGCAGGCATCATCGAGCGCTGTGAGGCATTGGTCCCGGGCATCCCCGTCTACACGGGCACCCTCGACGTCTTGTGCCAGCTCACGGGCTTCAAGCTCACGCGCGGCGTCCTGTGCGCCTTTCATCGCAAGCCCCTGCCCAGCGTGGAGGAGCTGCTGGCAGATGCACGACGCGTCGCTGTCCTCGAGGGTATCGTCGACCATACCAACATCGGCGCGATCTTTCGCAGTGCGGCCGCGCTCAACATCGACGCGGTGCTCGTCACACCCACCTGCTGTGATCCGCTGTACCGCCGCGCGGTGCGCGTGAGCATGGGCACGGTCTTCCAGGTGCCTTGGACGCGCATCGGCGAGGCGCCGGCTGATTGGCCGGAGGCGGGTATTACCAGGCTGCGCGAGCTTGGTTTCAAGACGGCTGCCATGGCACTTGACGACAAGTCGGTCAGCATCGAAGACGAGGTCTTGCAGGCAGAGGACAAGCTCGCCATCGTGCTCGGCACGGAGGGCGACGGTCTGGCCAAGCAGACGATCGCGGACTGCGATTACACGGTGAAGATCCCCATGGCGCACGAGGTCGACAGCCTCAACGTGGCTGCCGCTAGTGCGGTCGCCTTCTGGGCGCTGAGGGTCTAGATGCCCAAACCGGCGGTCATGTGGAAGATGTAGAAGCTGAAGCGCATGACAAAGATCGCGGTGAACATCAGCGTGGTCGACAGCGCGATGCGACGACGCGTGAGCACAGCCGCGGCGCCCAGCACGACGTGCAGCGCGAAGGCGGCCCAGTAATAGGGGAAGAGCTCCTGCGCCGTTAGGATGTAGTTGCCCATGCTGTAGAGGCTGAATCCCTGGAGCAGATAGACGATGATGCCGATCGCGGTTGCAGCGAGGCAGATGGTCGCCATCGGCTTGAAGAAACACGTCTCGCCGTTGAGCGGGCCGCCGAGCTTGATCGTGAGGATGGCGAGCAGCGGGCCTGCGGCAAAGGCGTTGCACCAGATGCTCAGCGGTGTGTGGAAGCTGTGCCAGGTGACGATGGTCTCGACGTCGTAGGCGATGCTGACCAACGTGATGAAGACGAGCGCGGCGGCGCAGATGAGACCCGCCCAAATGCGTTGGAGCATGACGTTGGGCTTGAGCCCAAAGGAATAGAGCCAAAACATCGCCGCGAACGCGAGGAAGACCACAGCGCCGGTGACCTCGTTTGACAGCGGGCTGCGGGTGATGCCGGTGAGCACGTAGAGGACGTTGGCGGGGTTGCCCAGGTGGGCGGCGCTGGCGATGAGGCCGATCATGCAGATGGACAACGGCACGAAGAGCTTGTGGAGGCGCTCGTTGCGCTCGAGGGGCTCGCAGTCGTTGAACACGAGCGCCAGGCACGACAGCGCGTAGCCGACGGCTGCTGCCGGTGCGAGCGTCGTGAAGACCACGAGCGCCAGCTCTCCGATTGCGTTGGCAAAACCCAAGCCCATGCTCTTGCTCGCCCCCCTCGTGTTACCTGAAGAAGCGCGGCGTCTCGACCTCGAGACCCGCGATTTCCTTGATTCCCTCCAGGCTGTCTCTCGTCAGCCTGGCAAGCGCGACGTAGAACGCTTGCTCTGCACTATTCTCCATCAAGTTAAAGAAATGCGCAGCCCATGTCAGCAGGTGTTCGGTGAGCAGCTCTTCGAGTGCCTCCGGCCTGTTGAGCGCGGTCCAAGCCATCATCGAGAGCAGGTAGCCGATGTGGTCGTCTGGCATGCGCTCGTCTTGCACGCGCTCGATGCCCGTCTTGCGCATCCACTCGCGCAGGGCGAGCGTCGTCGGCCCAAAGGTCACGCCTTCGTGGTCCATGTAGACCGAGCCCCAGGGTGGGCAGGTCTTCTTGAAGGGACCGACAAACATCACTCGGAAATCGTGCGCGAGGTCTGCAGCCGGCGTGTCGTTGAGCTCGCGGACCATGGTTGCGAGGCACTCTGCGGCAAGGGCGGGCTCGGCGAAGGGCCACTCTGCGGCGCCAGCGTTTGCGTCGAGTGCCTTGAAGGCGTTGTAGGCTGCCTGGTCTCCCTTGACGGGGTCTTCGAGGAAGAGAGGGGAGAGCGTGTTGCCGATGAAGGCGATTGCCTCCAGCGTGGCAGCATTGAAGCGGTTGCTCATGGTCGGCCTCCTTTGGGGTTGGTTGGGTGGTGGGGATGGACAGGTCGGGTCGTTGTATCGGACGGTGGTCGACGTGTACCAGTGACAAAGTGACCAACATCGTTGACTTCGTGGCACCGAAAGCGCTCTATGTTGGTCACTTTGTCACTGGTACACGTCGACCGCATCGGCCGCTCGAAGCAAAAAGGGAGCCAACTCGAGATGAGCTGGCTCCCTTCGGTGTTGCTCGATGGCAGCTTTGCGCTTGATGCCTATAGGGCCAGACCCACGGAGATCATCATGCCATAGAAGGCGCAGCGTGCGGCGAGACCGGCGACGACTGCGAGGACGACGGCAGCGGCTGCGAGGGTGCTGCTGCGGCCGATGATGTTGAGTGCTGCAGCTGCGACGAAGCAGATGATGGAGCAGACGATCGCAACCATGTTGCCGGAAACGACCGCGCCACCATCGACGACGTAGGATGCGGTGCCGCTGGCGACGACTGCGATGCCGATGACGCCGATGACAGCGAGCGCGGCGCCGATGACGGCGAGCGCCATCACGCAGCTCTTAGCGGCGGAGCCCTCATCGGTCATGGCGAGGGTCAGCGCTGCGAAGGCTGCGGCGCCGGTGATGCCGATGCCGAGGATCTCGGCGATGGTCAGCACGGAGTTCCAGGTGGCGATCGTGGCGATCATGTAGGCCATGGCGGTCATGATCATGAAGACGATGCCGACGACGGCGACGACAGCCGCGAAGCCCTTACGAGCGCCTGCGGCCAGCTTGCCGGTCCAGGCCAAGATCACGTAGATGGCTGCGACGACGACGAAGACGATGCCGCAGACGACCTCGTTGGACATGGGCGAGGAGCCGATGCCGCTAAAGGCGCCCATGATGTGGCCGGCGTTGGCGACATGCATGGTGGAGGCCAAAAAGCCGACGCAGGTGAGGATCAGTGCGACGAGGGCGACGATGTCGGCCTTCTTGTACTTGTCCTCGCCGATGGCGCCTGCAAAGAGCAGGGCGGCAAGTCCGACGAAACCGCCTGCGCCGATAGGAGCCAGGGTGGTGAAGATTGCCAAGGGCAGCTCTGCAGATGCGAACATGCTACATCACCTCCAGGGTGTTAACGACCTTGCCCGTGCCCTCTGCGCTTGCCTGCGCGTCCTTGCAGGCCTTGACGTAGAGGTTGGGGTTGGTCAGGGAAGGATCGGGCAGCGGGGCGATGCTTGCGCGCTCGCCGAGCTTGGAAATCTCCTCGACAGGGCCAAAGTCCAGTGCGCGCAGCGGGCAGGCGTCGACGCACATGGGGTTCTTGCCAGCCGCAACGCGGTCCGCGCATCCGTCGCACTTGACGGAGTGGCCCTGGCTGCGGTCGACCTCAGGCACGTTGTAGGGGCATGCCATGTGGCAGTAGCCGCAGCCGATGCACTTGTCGGCATCGACGGAGACCAGGCCGGTCTCGGGGTCCTTGTGCATGGCGCCGGTGGGGCAGACGTGCGTACAAGCGGGGTCGTCGCAGTGCTGGCAACCCAGGCTCACGTGGTAGACGAAGGCAGAGCAGGTGCAGCTGCCGTCCTCGTTGGTCGTCCACTCGCCGCCCTCGTAGTCGTACACCTTGCGGTAGTTGAACTCGGTGGTGGTGTCGTTGTAGTCCTTGCAGGCCATCTCGCAGGTGCGGCAGCCGGTGCAGCGGGAGCTATCGAAATAAAATGCGTACTGAGTCATCTTCTACTCCCTCCTCTTAAGCCTTCTTGACCTCGACGATCATGGAATGTGCCTGGCCGTTGCCCTTTGCGAGCGGGGTCGGGCGATAACAGCTGAGCGTGTTGACGCAGCCGCCGCGGTCGAGCTTGTCGCCCGTCATATCGGCCTTGTGCCATGCACCCTGCGGGATGCCGACGGTGCCGGGGATGATGCAGGTCGTGACAAGCGCCTCGATCTGGATGGAGCCAGACGGGGAGGTGATGATGACCTGGTCGCCGCTCTTCACACCGCGTGCCTCTGCATCGGCAGGATTGATCCATGCCTGCTGGCGGGCGACGTGCTCGAGCTCCTCGATGAAGCCAAAGGAGGAGTGCGTGCGGCTCTTGTGATGGAAACCGGAGCAGTACAGCGGGTACTCCTCGGTCACGCTGCCGTAGCCCTCATAACCCGGGTTGAAGACGGGGAGAGCCCAGATGGTCTCGTCCTCTGCAAGCTCCCAGGTGTCGTTGAGCTCGGCCAGGGTCTCGGAGTAGATCTCGATCTTGCCGGACGGGGTGCCCAGGGGGTTCTTGACGGGGTCCTTGCGGAAGGCCTCGAGGCCGATGCAGGGAGGCAGCTCCTTCTTGAAGACGCCCTGCTCGACGAACTCGTCCCAGCTCGGCAGCTTGATGCCGGCGGACTCGCCGTAGTTGTTCTCGTAGAGGTACTTGACCCATTCGTCATGGGTGCGGCCCTCGGTGTACTCCTTCTCGACGCCAAAGCGCTTGGCGAGCTCGGTGCACACGTCGTAGCTGCTGCGGCACTCGCCGGGAGCCTCCTGCGCGGGGGTACCGACCTTGAGGCCGATGTAGTACTCGGAGTAGCCCTGGGTGTACATGTTGTACTGCTCGCAGCGCATGGCGTCCGGCAGGATGATGTCGGAGTAGCGCAGGGAGTCGGTCATGACGGTGTCCCAGCCGACGATGAAGAGGTCCTCGTCGGACTTGGAGTTCAAGATCTCGTCGACCTTGTTGATGTCGCCATGCTGGTTGGTGATGCAGTTGCCTGCGTAGTTCCAGATGAAGCGGATGTCGGTACCCAGCTTGTCTGCACCGGTAATGCCCGCGTTGGTGGCAGTCATCTCGTGGCCGTGGTCAACGGCGTTGAGCCACTGGTAGACGGGGATGGTGGTGGTGCAGGGGTTGGCGGAGGGCAGGCCACCGGTGAGGTACACGGGGGGCTCAGCCTCGCGCTGGCCGGTGTTGGTGCCGGGCAGGCCGATCTGGCCGATGAGGATGGGCAGCATGGAGATGGCGCGGCATGCCTCCTCGCCGTTGGAGTGGCGCTGCGGGCCCCAGCCCTGGACGATGAAGGGCGCCTTGGCGCTGGCGATGGTGTCTGCCAGCTCGCGGATCTTGTCTGCGGGGATCTGGGTGATGGGTGCGGCCCACTCGGGGGTCTTCTCGACCTTGTCGTAGCCGGTGCCCATGACGTAGTCCTTGTAGGACAGGTGCTTGCCCTTGGCGGACTTAGGCATGGTGTCCTCGTCGTAGCCGACGCAGTACTTGTCGAGGAACTTCTTGTCGACCTTGTTGCCCTTGATCCACTCATGAGCGATAGCGGCAACGAGGGCGGCGTCAGTGCCCGTGCGGATGGGCAGCCACTCGTCGGAGTTGCCAGCGGAGGTCTCGTTGAGGCGGTAGTCGATGTTGATGATCTTGCCGCCGCGGCCGGTGACGGCCTCGCGGACGCGGGAGAAGTCCCAGACGGCGTTGGCGCCGCCCATGCGGGTCTCTGCGGGGCTGTTGCCAAACATCACGACGAGGTCGGAGTGTGCCTCGGCCTCAGAGAACGAGGAGCCGTTGTAGTTGTCGTAGGGGCTGTAGACGGAGCCCTTCTCGGGGTCGGAGCCGAACATGTACGGCATCGCGATCTGCATCATGTGGGTGGAGTAGTCAGCGCCCTGGTTAACATAGCCGCCGATCAGGCTCTGGAAGCGGTTGATGGTCTTGCCGGTGTTGGCGTACATGCCGGTGGCGTAGATGATGTGGACGGCGTTGGGGCCGTACTCCTTCATGACCTTGCGCAGGCGCTCCTCGATGGTGTCGAGGGCCTCGTCCCAGCTGATTTCTTCGAAGTCGTTGCCACCGCGGCGACCGGTGCGCTTGAGCGGCTTCATGAGGCGGTCCGGGTGGTTGATCCAACGGCGCATGGAGCGACCGCGCAGGCAGGCGCGGGCCTGCAGCTCCTTGTCGCCCAGGTCGTCGGTCTCCATGTACTGGATCTTGCCATCCTTGCTGTGCCACTTGAAGATGCAGCTGCCGCCGCAGTTCACGTTGCACATACCCCAGTGGATGCTGTCCTCAGCCTCGGCGAAGGCCTCGGGGGTCTTTGCGGAGAAGAGCTCGTTGCTTGCCAGGCCGGTTCCCGCGGCCAGTGCGCCGAGTGCGCCGGTGGCTTTGACGAACGTCCTCCTGCTCACGCTCTTATCTTGCATGGTTCCCTCCATTTCCTCTCAAATGGGTGTTTTGGTTCGGACTTCCAAGTGTCTCTCCATGTCTTGAGAGCCCTCCCTTTACGCCTTCGACTATACGTAAGTAGCAAGAACCCTGTGTCACATAAAACGTGGGAATTTAAGTATGTGATAGCTGTGACCTGCGGTTTTTTGCGAGTATGTGACGCGGCGGAGCATAATATTGGAGTACCATGGCCTCTGCGATATGCAGAGGGAAGGGAGGGACATGTCACAGAGATTGAGAGAGTTTGGAGTCACACCGGCATCGGTGTGCTTCGCCTTGTTCATCGCCGTGAACGCCACGGGCATCTGGGGCGGCGTGTTCCCGTTTCTGCCCATCTCATTCCAGACCCCGCAGATCCTCTTTGGCTTCTTCCTTGCCCAGGCGCTGTGCTTTGCAGGCGTGTTCCTAGCGACGGCGGTCACCTCGTACTATTTCCCGCGCTTGATGAGAAAGGCGCTCTTGCCCTTGGCGGCAGTACCCTACTTTGCGGGCTGGGCGTTTCTTATTGCCGCTATCTACTTGCATAAGCTGAGTATGCCGCTGGCGATTGCCGGAGGCGCGTGCCTCGGTATGGGCTCTGCTGGCTTCTACATGCTCTGGCAGCGCGTTTTTGCGGGCCAGTCACCGGTGGAGGGCAACCGCGAGCTGGTCTGCGGCACCTGCATGGCGGCGATTCTCTACTTCGCGCTCTATGTCATCCCCGTCGCGCTGACGACCTACCTCATCCCCCTCGTCTTCTTGCCCCTGTTCTGCCTGGGCATCGTGCTTGCCGGGCGCAAGGTGGACCTCTCACATCCCATGTTCGAGGATATTCCGACGGCGCATCCGTTGGTCTACCGCCGAGCGCTGCACGACCTGTGGCCGAGCGCCCTGTGCATGGGCGCTGGCGCGTTTTCTGCGGGCATCATGCGCGCGCTCGCGATCGCAGACCCGTCCATCGGCAGTTGGGTCAACGTGATGTCGATGGTCGCCCTCTTTGCAGGCTCGCTTGTCATCCTCTTGCTCTGGAGCCGCAAGAACCTGCGCTTCAACATCATCAGCATCTACCGCGTGCTCTTCCCCTTTATCATCACCCTGCTTGTCTGGCTGCCGTTTCTTGGGGAGGGCTACTGCCAGGCCCTCGCCGCTATCCTCTATGCCATACATGCGCTTTTGATCCTCTTGATGATGATGCAGTGCGCGCAGATCTCGCGCGACCGTGGTATCAACCCGCTGTTCTCCTATGGTTGCTTTGGCGGCATCGTCTTTGGTCTGCATGACGTCGGCTTCATCGCCGGGTGTTTGTCAGAGCGCCTTGCGGATAGCGGTATCTCCGTCTTTGGCGCTGCGGCTGTCGTTGCAATCTGGCTGCTGGCGTTGATGTACTACCTCAGCCACCGTGAGTTCGCGTCCAACCTCGGCACCACGCTCGGCGCAGAAAGCTTCGAGTTGCTCAGGCGCCCTGCTTGGAAGGATGACGCATCGCTTGCGCGCCCCTACGTTGCAGCGGCGGTTGCTGCTTTGGGTGACGCAGGCGACGATGGCGACGATGACGACGTTGCTGATGACGCTGCCGATAAAAGGGCCGCTGCAAAGCCCGCTGCCTGCGATACCAAGAGCGGGGAGGAAGCTGCGGCTTCGCCTGCGATAAACTATAGGGTAGATGCTTCAGAGAGTTCTACCCAAGGGGATAGCAGGTCCCAGCTGTCCGAGCCGTACGAGCCCAAACTGCATGCGGATGGCGGGGATCGCGCCTACACGGACCGCCTGTCCAAGCAGGTACAGATGCTCAAGGAAGACTACGCGCTGTCTGCGCGTGAGGCAGAGGTCGCGGAGATGGTCGCACGCGGCGACACGGTTGCTCGCATCGCCGAGCAGCTCTTTGTGAGCGAGAACACGGTGCGTACGCACACCAAGCGCATCTACGTGAAGCTCGACATCCACAAGAAGCAAGAGCTCATCGACCTCGTGAGGGCCTACCAGCTCGGCTAGTTAGAAGGGAAGCGTATATGACCGATAAGCGCGTTGCCGTCATCGCCGGAGTCAGCTCTGCGGGAGATATAGCCTATGGTATAGCGCATGCCTTTGCGGAGGCTGGTTGGAGCGTTGCCGTGGTCGGCCGCCACATGAAGCGCACAGCGCAGGCCGCCAAGCAGATCGCAGCTCAGAGTGGTGCGAGGGTCGAGGCGCTCGTCTTCGAGTCGACGCGCGAGGCGGGCGAAGAGGACGCCGCCAAACTTGCCGTGCGTGTTGAGGAGGGCCTGGGGGCTGCCGCGGTGCTCGTCAACGCGTCTCAGGCTGCAAAGGTCGGTGACAGGTTGCAGGCATCCAAGCCCGCTGACCTCTTCACAGCCCTCGACACGGGGGTGACGGGAGCCTATCTCCTCATGCGCGCCTTTTATCCGCAGCTTGCCCAGACGTGTGGTTTAGTCGTCAACCTGCTGTCTGCAGGTGCAGCGTCTGGCCAGCCGGGTATGGGCCTGCTTGCCGCAAGCAAGGAGGGACTGCGCGGTTTGAGTCGCGTTGCGGCAAGCGAGTGGGAGGCTGACGACATCGGCGTCACCTGCCTCGAGCCGCAGGTGCGCACCTCGGCCTTTGCCAAGTGGGCGGCAGAGTACCCTGAGGCTGCAGAGGGGTTTGAAGGCTTGGAGAGTATCGAGGAGTTTGCAGCGCGCGTCGTCGCGCTGGCAGAGGACCGCAACAACTAGGAGGATGTTCGTGAGGACCCTTATCGTCAACGGATCGCCGCGTCCCAACGGAGACACCGTCGCCTTGCTCAGGGCGCTCAAGGAGGGGTTGGAAGGCGAGGTTGTGGAGCTCTCTGCGTTTCGCTCTAACATCAGCCCCTGCATCGACTGCCGCAAATGCTCCGATACCGGCAAGTGCATCATTCACGACGACATGGACATCATCTACGGCGATGACTTTGACAACGTCGTGCTTGCGGCGCCCATCTACTACAGCACCCTGCCCGGTCAGGTGCTGAGCCTGATGAGCCGCTTCCAAAACCAGCGCGCCTTTGGTCGCACGCTGCCCAAGGAGGACTTGAAACTCAAGGCCAAACGCGGTGCTCTTATCTTGCTCGGCGGCGAGAAGCACAACGAGCAGGGCGCGATCCGCTCCTCCAGCATCTTCTTTAGGATGGTGGGTGCAGAGCAGAGCTGGCGCGAGCACATCGTCATGTCGCTTGACACAGACAAGATCCCCGCTTGCGAAGACGAGGCAGCACTTGCCGCTGCTCGCGATCTGGCTTCCTGGCTCGAAGGCGAGCGCTAGGGGAGCAGTTTGCTTGCTTCGTTGCGGGTTGATTCAGATTTGTCACTGGCACATCTGGTGCCACGCGCTTCACTTGCAAGGACATTGAATCTCGCAGGTCACATCGCAGCAAATCGCAGCGGGCCGTCGCGTCAGCACCAGGGGCCTCAAACTTCACGTAGGCGCCAGACGAAGTCGGCGCCATCGGGATGCAGCGGGCTGGCAGGCCTCCGTTACTCCTCGAAGCGCTCGCGTTTGGGGACCATGAGGCGGTCGAGGGCGGCGAGCAAACCGGGCAGCACCAGCAGCACCAAAACGACGGACGCGAAGGCGCCCTCGCTGATGACGAGGCAGATCTGGCCGGTGATGCCGCCGGCGGTAAGGCCCAAGATGAGGCACACGATCACAAGGATCGAACCGCTCATGCTGACCGTCCTGATGGAGTTGCGGTACGCGGTCTGCACAGCTTCGCGGATAGGCTGCGTCTGCCGTGCCTCGCGGTAGTTGGTCGTCGTGAGGATGGCGTAGTCGATGGTCGCGCCCATGAGGATCGCCTGCACGACGATGATTGCGACGTAGTAGATCGGCTCTCCCGCCAAGCCGCCAAATATCATGTCCCAGTTAAACGCCGTCGAGATAAGCGAGACGAGCACGGCGGGGATGATGAGGTTGCGGAAGGTGATAGCGACGATGGCGAAGATCGCGGCGGCCGTCACGATGCTGATGAAGTTGAACTCGCTGTCAAAGGACGCTGCCATCTCCTGGACCATGGGCCCGCGGCCGACGAGCCAGTACGCACCGTCGAGCTCGCCGTCGAGCTTCTCGCGCAGCTGCGTGCACAGCGCGTCCATCTCTGCGGAGTCCGCCGCGTAGGTCACGTTGCAGATGATGCGACCGTAGTCGTCTGTGACGAGGTTCGCCTTGCCCTCCTCGACTTGGTCGGCCGCGTCGAGGATCTGGGTGCGCTGCTTGTCGCCGATGACGTCGTCGAAGGTCGCATCCTTTAGGACCTTGCCCGTGAGCAAGTCCATGAGCTCCTCGGTCGACATCTTCCAGCTCGCTTGGTAGGCGTCGCTGTTGGCGGCGTGTGCGAGGTAGATCATCTCGACGGTGCTGCGGCGGATGCTCGCATGGTCGGCAAGCGCCGCATAGGCGCTCGCGGCGCTGTAGCTCTTGCTGGCACTCAGGTCGCCTGCGACGAGGTCGGCCAGGCTGTCGAGCTTGTCCGCCGTCGCAGAGTCCATCATGTCGCCCATGTCCTGCGCAAAGCCGTTGCGGATGTAGCTTGCAAACTCGCCGCCCGTCATCGCGGGGGTCTTGCCGTCTTCAAAGCCGTAGTAGTAGAGCATGCGCAGCAGGCTGGCGTCCATGTCGGTCTCGTCCGCGAGCTTGGCTGCGGTCTGCTTCTTGGCGAGCGTGGTCGCGTAGCTCGTCGCCTCGCTCACGCCGTCCATCTTGCCGATCTCCTTGGTGAGCGCGGCGGATTTGTCTTGGTCGGTGCTCGTATAGAGGACGACGACCTGCTGCTCGAGCTCGAAGTGCTCGGCGATCGCGGTTTGGTCGGGGTTCTTGTTCGGCGTGATGTAGGCCGGCGTTGCCAAGCCCTTGAAGGCCAGGCCGCAGGCGAGCAAGACGATGAAGGCGCCGCAGATGACGTAGCGCCCCTTGAAGGACATCGCCGACAGGGTCTTCATCTGGGGGTAGGGAGAGGGTTTGCGCGTGCGCTCCATGAGGCCGTCGAACCACAGCACCAGCGCTGGCATGATCGCAAACGCGCAGACCAGGCTCAAGAAGACGCCCTTGGCGAGTACGAGGCCCATGTCGCGGCCGATGGTGAAGCTCATGAGCACGAGGCACAGCAAACCGGCGACGGTGGTGGCGGAGCTCGAGGCGATGGCCTTCATGCCGCCGGCGATTGCGCGCTCCATCGCCTGGGCAGGAGATGCTGCGCCGACGTGCTCGGCACGATAGCGGTTGAGGAGCATGATGAGGTAGTCCATCGACAGCGCCAGCTGGAGGATGGAGCCGCAGGCGTAGGTGGTGTCGGAGATGCTCCCAAAGATGATGTTGGTGCCTAAGTTGATGACCACTGCGATCATGATGGTGAACAGGAGCAGCAGCGGCTCGATCCAGCTCGCGGCGAGGATGAAGAGGATGACCATCGCGAAGGCGACTGCGGCAACCAGCACGATGGTGAGGTTGTTCGTGACGTTGTTGAGCGACTCGGTGTCGATCCAGCACTCGTAGCCGCGCGACTGGCATGCGCCCTTGACCTCGTTCATGGCGCGGTCGATGTCGTCTGAGTAGGTATCCGCTTTCACCGTGAGGGTGTAGTGGGTGTAGTCGCCGTCGACGTAGCGCGCGTCGTCGGTCTTGTAGGCGACGGAGTCGATGTGGGCAAAGTCATCCAGCGCATCGGCGAAGTTCTGACGGTCGTCGTCGGTCTTGGGGCCGGTGACCATGACGTCGATGATCGTCGCGTCGCCAAACTCCTCGCTCATGATGTCCGAGCCCTGCTTCATCTGCATCTCAGGTGGCAGGTATTTGGTCATGTCGGTGTTGACATCGACGTGCACGGCGAGGAAACCACACACGACGGCGATGGCCATGAAGGCAAAGAAGATCGCGCTGTGAAAGCGCACGATGAAAGACGCGATACGCTGCATAGGATACACCTTTTCGCTAAGGGCCTTGCCCCTAGTATCGCATAGCAAAATGAAAGATGTGGCCGTGAATCGCCCTGTCTGGCGTTTCTGCCTCCCTACCTCGAGGGAGGCGCCGCCCTCGTAGGGGAGGGACCCTGTCCCTCCCCATAAACCTCGCGATAATCGGCGCTTGCCTAGCTCGCCTTGAGGTGGTTGATGAGGTTTGCCTGGTAAGCTGCGCCAAAGCCGTTGTCGATGTTGACGACGCTCACGCCGCTCGCGCAGCTGTTGAGCATGGCGAGCAAGGCCGTGACGCCGCCAAAGGACGCCCCGTAGCCCACGCTCGTGGGCACGGCGATGACCGGGCAGCTCACCAAGCCGCCGATGACGCTGGGCAGCGCGCCCTCCATGCCGGCGACGGCGATGATGCACTGGGCGGCGCGCAGCTCGCCCTCGTGCTCGAGCAGGCGGTGGATGCCGGCGACGCCCACGTCGTAGAGGCGGGTCACCTCGTTGCCGAGCACCTCGGCGGTGATGGCCGCCTCCTCTGCCACGGGCAGGTCGCTCGTGCCGGCGCAGGCGACGATGATGCGCCCGTTGCCGTCGGGGTGAGGTGCTTGGCCGTACAGCAGAATGCGGGAGCACTCGTCGTAGGAGCATGCGGCGGAGAGCTCGGCCGGCATGAGCGAGAGAGCCTCAAGGGCCTTGTCCGCGTCCACGCGCGTGGCAAAGATGGGCGACTGGCCGGCGTCGTGCAGGGATGCCATGATGCCGGCGATTTGCTCGGCCGTTTTGCCGGCGCCGTAGATGACCTCGCTTACGCCTTGGCGGCGCGCGCGGTCGAGGTCCACGGTGGCGTAGCCCAGCTTATCGCTCGATGGTGAGTCGCTCATGCTGTCTCCTTCGCTGTGGTCGTCGTCTTGCTCGTGCACTGCGGGCTTGCTTTCTGCGGCTTGCGCTCGCGTCACATGTCGTGGGTTTGCTTTCCCCGTATTCCTGCGGCCAGCGCTCGTGTCGTGTACCGCGGGTTTTGCTTCCCCCGTAGGGGAGGGACCCTGTCCCTCCCCATATACCTTACGGTAATCGTTGGGTTCCCAGGGAAGTGTTGATTGATGCGAGGCTTATGGGGAGGGACCCTGTCCCCTCCCCTACGGGGGATAGGTGCTCCCCTAGAACTCTCCGTCGAACATGGCGGAAAACTCCGCCAGCATCTGCGGGATGTCGATGGACTGCGGGCAGACCTGCGCGCAAGCGCCGCAGGCGATGCAGTCCTTGGGATGCTTGCCGTCCTCGACGGTGGCCAGCGCCATCGGGGCGATGAAACCGCCGTTGGAGAATTTGTGCTCGTTGAAGAGCTCGAGCATCCAGGGGATGTTGATGCCGATGGGGCAGTGGTCGACGCAGTAGCGGCAGGCAGTGCACGGTGCGATGCCGCCCTCGAGGCGCTCGCGGGCGATGCTGTAGAGCAGCTCGACCTCGTCGTCGCTGAGCAGCTTGTCGTCCTCGAAGTAGGAGAGGTTCTCCTGCATCTGCTCGAGCGTGGAGGCGCCGTTGAGGATGGTGAAGACCTCGTCGAAGCCCTGAAGGTAGCGCTCGGACCACTCGACGATCTTAGTGCCGGGGCGCGCCGCGTCGAGCTTGGCCGTCTCTTCGTCGCTTGCCTTTGCCAGTGAGCCGCCGCGCAGCGGCTCCATGACGATGACGGGCAGGTGGTACTCGCGTGCGAGCTCGATCTTGGCCTTTGCGTCCTGGAAGGCGTAGTCGAGGAAGTTGAGCTGGATCTGGATGAACTCCATCTGCTCGCCGTACTTCTCGAGGAAGCGCTTGGTCGTCTCATAGCTGCCGTGGGCGGAGAAACCCAGGTGGCGGATCTTCTCGCCGGCGTCGCGCAAGCCGATGAAGTACTCGACGTCGCCGTACTTCTCCGTGTCGAGGTAGGCGTCGATGTTAGTCTCGCAGACGTTGTGGATGAGGTACATGTCGATGTATTCCATCTGCAGGCGCTCGAGCTGCTCTGCGAGGACTTCCTCGTGCTTGCCCCAGAAGCTGGCATCGAAGCCAGGGAACTTGTCGGCGATCATGAAGCTGTCGCGCGGGTAGCGGGAAAGCGCCTTGCCCATGACGACCTCGGAGACTCCGCCGTGGTAGCAGTGGGCCGTGTCGAAGTAGTTGACGCCGGCCTCGATGGCGCAGTCGACCATCTCGAAGGTCGCGGCCTCGTCGACGGAGGTGTCGACCGCGGGGTCGATCTGCGGCAGGCGCATGCAACCCATGCCGTAGAGGCTCACGTCCTTGTCCTTGAACTGGCGAATGATCATGCTCTCTCCAACCTCTGATCAAAGTAACTAAACTAGTTTAGTATATCAAAACCAACGGAGCGAAAAGGGAAGGGGTCGTCCCAAAAGGAGTTGGCGGGAGCGCAACATGACGTTGGCAAGCAGCAGATTGCCCTGAGTGACGTGACACACTTTGTGCCAGTGACATTGTGTATCACGCAGAAAGCTTGCGTTAACCTGCGACTCGACGGCGTGAAACACAATGTCACTGGCACAAAGTGTGTCACGTGTCGTAGGTCGTCATGTCGCGCCTACCTCACGGCAAGCTCCTGCAACACCTTGCCGCTCTCCAGCGCACGCAGGGCGAAGACGCCGTCCTCGTAGGTGGCATACGATGCGCTGCCGTCCTTGGGGATGGTGGTCGAGCCGGGGTTCAAGACGATGAGGCCACCATTGCGGCGCTCGAGCACCTTGACGTGGGTGTGTCCGCTCATGAAGACGTCGATATTCTCGGCAGGAGGGAGCTTCTCTGCGTTGTAGACGTGGCCGTGGGAGAGGACCATCACCAGGCCGTCTGCTTCGACGACGGCGTAATCGCCCATGCAGGGGAAATCGAGGACCATCTGGTCGACCTCGGCCTCGCAGTTGCCGCGCACGGCGACGATCTTGTCCTTGAGCTCGTTGAGAATGGGGATCACCTGCTTGGGTGCGTAGCCCTGCGGCAGGTCGTTGCGCGGGCCGTGGTAGAGGAGGTCGCCCAAAAGCAAGATCTTGTCCGGCGAGAACTCCTCGATGCGCGCAGCCAGCGTGCGCACGGCGTCCGCGCCTCCGTGCAAATCGGATGCTATCAGCAGCTTCATCTTCAGCACTCCTTTTCCTATCGTTGTGCTAGGGAGACAGTATAGGGCGATGACGCGCGGCCCATGACACACTTTGTGCCAGTGACATTGTGTGTCATGTCAGGGGAGTGCAGCCTTCGCGTTAGCGTCGTTGAGTCGCTACGCTCACGTAGGCGCCAGACGAAGTCGGCGCCATCAGGGCGCAATGGGTCGCGGGCTATCGCAACCGCGCATTCTTGTTGCTCTGTTGCGCGAACTGGGTGGTTTTGATAAAGGTGGCAAGTTTGGTCAACAAACCGCGAGCCTCTGACCTGCGGTTTTGCAAAAGCGTTTGCGTCGGTTTGCTTCAATAGACGAATCAAACTACCCAGTTCGCGAAATAAACTTCACAAACCACCCAGTTCGTCGCGTTATCCGAGCAAGCTGCCCAGTTCCTTCACCCTCGTCCGCATCGCCTCCAAAAATGAAAAAGGCGCGGGCCGTGTGGCGCGCGCCTTTTGATTGCGATGAGCCTGCCGAGCAGGCAGCCGCTTAGTTGTGCTGATGGTTGCAGGAGAAGCGGGAGATGTACAGGGCGTGCTCGCCATGCTCCTCCGTGCCCTCTGCGTGACGATAACCCAGGCCCCACTCCCAGTTCGGGTCGATCTTCTGCTGCTCTGCGATCTGCTCTGCCATGATATGGCTCCTTTCGGTTTTGTGTGCGATCTCTCTCTTCAAAAATCGCGCTTTGATTTGCCACCCTTCCTTGCAAGAAATAATCCCAGCTGAGAATATGTTTCCTGCATCCTCTAAGGGCAAATTTGAGCAATTCGATTAAGTCATATATCGAGCAGAAATTCAATATTTTTGCTGTGAATTTTTGTCTTTCGTCATCAAATTATAGTCCCAAATTAGGCTAGTAGCGTATAAGGCGAACGCCTGAACAAGCGCCTGCACATATATCTGCAAAGGAGTACCCATGAGAAAACGCGCTGCGATCATCGCCGCCGCTGCCGCCGTCCCTGTCGTTGCCGCTTCCGCTGTCGCCGTTGTGGCAAAGATCGCCCGCCGTCGCCACGACCGCAAGCTGCGCGGGGAGTACTCCTACCCTTCGATGTTCGGCGACGCAGAGGTCTTCACCATGGAGACCGACGACGGCACGCCCGTGCGCGTGCTCTACGTTGGCGGTGGCTTCCAGTCCGCGACCTACCTGGGCCGTGACCGCTTCAAGCCGGTGTTCGAGTACTACCGCGCCTTCGACCACATGTTTGAGGCTGGCATCGACATCGACCGCGTACTCATGCTCGGTGGGGGAGGCTTCTCCTATCCCAAGCATCTGCTCAAGTCCCAAGACGATGTGGCGATCGACGTTGTCGAGCTCGACCCGGCGATCTTAGACATCGCACGCAAGCACTTCTTTGTCGACGAGCTCGAGGCCGAGCACGGAGACGGCGGTACCGGCCGCTTGGGCATCTACGTGCAAGACGGGCTCGACTTCCTGCGCGAGACGCCGGATGCGCGCTACGACGTGGTCATCAACGACTCCTTCGACGGCGCGAATCCCACAGTCGGCTTGCTCACCAGCACTGCCCTGCTCGAGGCAAAGCGCACGCTGCGCCCCGGTGGCCTCTACCTGCTCAACGCGGTGGTGGGCGAGGGTGACGACGACAGACTGCGCACCTTCATGGAGATCATGCTCGAGGGCTTTGACAACGTGTACGCCATCAGCTGTTTTGACGAGGAGTTTGCCGGCGAGGAGAACTGGCTGATCGTCGGCACGGACGTCAGCTACTGCTTTAGCGGCGTCGGCGCCATGCTCTCGAGGTAGGGCGATCGGATTATCGGCATAAAGCAGGCAGCGCAACACTTTAGCCTGACTGAAGTGTTGCGCTGCCTGCAGGCTCAGGATGGGATGCTTGCAAACATGTCTCGCGTTTGCAAAAGAAATTGCAAACAGACTGCCAGACTTTAGGCTCACTTTAGCGAAGGCCCCTATCTTAGTTTGCAAGGGGATTTGCAAAAGGCAAATCTGAGGAAAGGAAAACATCATGGTTGCTTATTCTGAGATTGAGGCTCAGGCCGCCGAGTCCAAGGTCGTCGCTCCCGCTACGATCAAGTGGTACGCAGACAACGAGAAGATCGGCAAGGAGGGTGACGAGTACACCTGCGCATGCCTGGTCTGCCGTCAGGTCTTCAAGAACGCCAACCCCGTCAACCTGATCGAGTGCGCAGAGGGTTGCCGCTGCTCTCACGTTCATGACAAGGGCGTTACCTTCTAAATCATCCCCAACATATCTGGGAGCGACCCCGGCAGCCCCTACTGCCGGGGTCGTTTTGTGTTGTGAGGGGGAGTCGGCGACACCCTCTGTGACACCAAATGTACCAGTGACAAATGGTGTCACCACGATTGGCCGGGGATTTGAGCGACTCGCTGTGGTGACACCATTTGTCACTGGTACATTTGGTGTCACTGCTCACCTTGCTTGGCATGACGGAACCTGCAACGCGCTGTGCGCTGCGCTCAACATAACGGGACCTGCAGGGTGCTCCGCATGTTCGTTTCCGCTGCGTTGCGAGATACCGCTCGCCATTAATTGCAGGTAAATTACCCTGCTGAGCAGCCTTTTTGCCAAGAGTGCATGCTTTAATGTACCGCACATCAAGTAGCAACAAACGAATCCTGATGTTACGCAGCCGCCTAAAGCGGCTGTTAGTGTTCCGTATCCAAGAGATGAGAGGCAGCTTATGCAGAAGATTCTGATTCTGGGCGGCGGCTTTGCCGGATTCCACGTCGCCAAGGGCCTTGCCAAGTCCCTCAAGGCCGACGAGGCCCAGATCACCCTGGTCGATATCCGCACGCACATGTGCTACCAGCCCTTCCTGGCGGAGGTTGTCTCCGGCTCTATCGAGTCCCGTCACATCCAGGTCCCCCTGCGCAGCCACCTCAAGGGCGTCAACGTCATCGAGGCAAAGGCCAAGGTCATCGACACGGCCAACAAGAAGGTCACCGTCAAGAAGCGCGACCACGTGTGGGACATCCCCTACGATCAGCTGATCGTCACGCTCGGCGCAGTCACCAAGACCTTCCCGACGCCCGGCATCGCGGACAACGCCATCGGTCTCAAGACGACCGAGGAAGCCGTCTATATCCGCAACAAGATCGTCGAGAACTTCTCCATCGCCAACAGCCTGCCCGCCGACGACCCCCGTCGCAAGCGCCTGCTGACCTTCATCGTCGTCGGTGGTGGCTTCTCCGGCGGTGAGGGCTTCGCGGAGATGGTCGATCTGTGCCACGTGCTGCTCAAGACCCATCCGAACATTAAGCTCGAAGACCTCGAGCTGCACTTGATCGAGGCCGCAGACCGCATCATGCCCGAGCTTCCGCCTGAGCACAGCCAGTACGCCATCGACAAGATGGAGCAGCGCGGCGCTCACGTGCATCTCAAGACCTTTGTCGAGAGCGCAGTCGACGGCGTCGTCAAGACCTCCGACGGCAAGGAGTACCCCACGGACCTCATCGTTTGGACCGCTGGCACCTCCGCCTGCCCTGTCCTGCGCGACTCCGACCTCCCGCTCGACGGCCGCGGCCGCCTGAGGGTGCGCCCCGACCTGCGCGTCGAGGGCGATGACGGCATCGTCAAGGGCGTCTGGGGCTGCGGCGACGCGACCGTCTGCCCGGATCTCTCCGGCGGCGGCCTGCCCGACGGCTCCTGCGCGCCGACTGCCCAGCATGCGCTGCGCCAGGCAAACCAGCTGGTTAAAAACGTCACCGCCACCATCCGCGGCGGCCAGCTGGGCGATTACTGCCACAAGAACGCCGGCTGCGTCGCGGGCTTGGGTGCTTGGATCGGCATCTTTGCCTCCGGCCAGAAGAAGCTCATCATCAAGGGCCCCCTGGCCTGGTGCATGCACCGCGGCTACCACGGCTTTGCCATGCCGACTTGGGAGCGCAAGCTGCGCATCTTTGGCGACTGGACCGGCGGCCTGATCTTGGGCAAGGACGTGACCTCCACGCACGAGCTCGAGCGTCCTAAGGCCTTCTTCCAGAAGTTCGCCATCCGCCCCAAGCCTGCAGAAGACAAGAAGGCGGAGTAGGGGAGCAACCCACATTCGCACGCATTGAGGCGGGGCCATCGCGGTCCCGCCTTCTTTGTTGCTTGCGCATTAGTTACGCTTGCCAAACAGCTGCAACGCCTGCCCCAAATCCTTGAAGCTTGTGAGACAATGGGCAAGTTTTGCGCCGCTAAGGATGAAAAGTCGTAATTCCTAAAAATTAGTAGGAATTAAGCGGTACCATGATTGGACACTTGGAGGAGGTGACTCGATGGACTTCGCCGCAATGGCACAATACCTGCCGCTGTACGAGACGGCTATGTGGCTGACCTTGCGTATCGGCTGGGTGGGCATCCTCGGCTCCATCGTCATCGGCCTCGTCGTCGCCATCGTCAACCACTTCAAGATCCCGGTTCTCCATCAGGTCTGCCGCGTCTACGTCGAGCTCTTCCGCAACACCCCGTTGCTCATCCAGCTCTTCTTCATCTACTTTGGCCTGCCGCGTATGGGCATCGTCATCTCCGCAGAGGCCTGCGGCATGATCGGCGTCGCGCTGCTCGGCGGCGCGTACATGGCAGAGAGCTTCCGCGCCGGCCTCGAGGCCGTCGAGCCCATCCAGACAGAGACCGCCTTGTCGCTCGGCATGAGCCGCATGCAGGTCATGCGCTACATCGTCTTGCCCCAGGCCTTCACGCTCTCCATCCAGGCCTTTGTCGCCAACGTCATCTTCCTGCTCAAGGAGACGAGCGTCTTCTCTGCGATCAGCCTTATGGACCTCATGTTCGTCGCAAAGGACCTCATCGGCCTGTACTACAAGACCACGGAGTGCCTGTTCATGCTCGTGATCTTCTACCTGATCATCATCTTGCCCATCTCCATCTTGGGCAGCGTGCTTGAGAGGAGGTTGCGCCATGGAGCTTTTGGGAATTGATGTCCTCTTCAAGGGCACGAACGCCATCCGCCTGCTGCAGGGCCTTTGGGTCTCCGTGGAGATCGGCCTCATCTCGGTGCTCTTCTCGATTGTCTTTGGCCTGCTCTTTGGCGTCTTCATGACGTGGAAGAATCCGGTCGCCAAGGTCATCAGCCGCATCTACTTGGAGATCGTCCGCGTGATGCCGCAGCTGGTCTTGCTGTTCATCGTCTTCTTTGGCGCGACGCGCGTCTTTGGCCTGGACCTCTCCGCGGAGGTCTCGTCGATTATCGTCTTCTCCTTCTGGGGCATCGGCGAGATGGGCGACCTCGTACGCGGCGCCTTGGTGAGCATCCCCAAGCACCAGTACGAGAGCGCAGAGGCCCTGGGCATGTCCAAGGCGCAGGTCTACTACCACATCGTCATCCCGCAGGCGGTGCGCCGCCTTATCCCGATGAGCGTCAACCTCATCACCCGCATGATCAAGACGACGTCGTTTGTCATGATGATCGGCGTGGTCGAGGTCATGAAGGTGGGCCAGCAGATCATCGAGGCCAACCGCATGACCAGCCCCAACGCCGTCTTTGGCATCTACGGCACGATCTTCTTCCTGTATTTCATCGCGTGCTGGCCGCTCAGCATGCTCGCTAACTACCTCGAAAAGAAGTGGAACTAAACCATGACGGAGCCCTTGCTTAAAATCGAGCACCTCAAGAAGGCATATGGCGACAACGTCGTCCTCAAGGACATCAACGTCGACGTCGCCCGCGGCGAGGTCATCGTCGTCATCGGCCCCTCCGGCTGCGGCAAGTCCACCTTCCTGCGCTGCATCAACGGCCTGGAGCCCATCCAGGGCGGCCAGGTGAGCATCGAGGGCCAGGTCATCGACGGCGCGTCCAAGGACATCACCAAGCTGCGCCAGCGCATCGGCATGGTCTTCCAGAGCTACGAGCTCTTCCCGCACAAGACGGTGCTCGACAACGTGATGCTCAGCCCCCTCAAGGTCCAGAAGCGCCCCAAGGCAGAGGTCAAGGAGGAGGCGCTCGCATTGCTGGACCGCGTCGGCCTCAAGGACAAGGCGGATAGCTTTCCGCGCCAGCTCTCCGGTGGCCAGAAGCAGCGCGTCGCCATCGCACGCGCGCTGGCCATGCGCCCGGAGGTCATGCTGCTGGACGAGATCACGGCAGCGCTCGACCCGGAGATGGTGCGCGAGGTCCTCGACGTCATCTTGGATCTGGCGCGCGAGGGCAAGACGATGCTCATCGTCACGCACGAGATGAGCTTTGCCCGCGCTGTCGCCGACCGCGTGCTCTTCTTCGACGGGGGAGAGATCGTCGAGGAGGACATCCCGGAGGAGTTCTTCGACCACCCCAAGACGGAGCGTGCCAAGAAGTTCTTGCACACCTTCGAGTTCGAGCAGGTGCGCGAGCACTCGACCGGAGCCACGCGCGCCGAATAAGGTTTTGTCAACAGTCCGTAGCGTCCAAGCGTTGCGGGCTGTTGTGTAATGTGGGACAGGATGGTTCGATGGAGGAGTTTTAGGCCGATTAAAGAAAACATACCAAACTAGTAGGTTTTATCTTGACCTGCTGATTGGGTCGGCGTATCTTCTCATCAACCCAAAAACCTGAAACCTTGGAGGATTTCAGGGTAATTCTCTAGAAAGGGAGAGAGACATGAAGAAGAGATTGCTCGGCATCGTTGCAACCGTCGCCGCTGTGGCGCTGGCAGGTTCCATGCTGGCAGGCTGCGGCTCCAGCAACAGCGGTTCTGGCGACAGCGGCTCCAGCAGCTCCGCATCTTACCGCTCCGTCGACGACATCAAGGCATCCGGCAAGATCGAGATCGGCGTCTTCAGCGACAAGAACCCCTTTGGCTACGTCGATGAGAACGGCGAGTACCAGGGCTACGATATCGAGCTCGCACGCCAGATCGGCGAGGACCTGGGCGTCGAGGTCGAGTTCGTCTCCACGGAGGCCGCCAACCGTGTCGAGTACCTCGAGACCAACAAGGTCGACCTCATCCTGGCCAACTTCACGGTGACCGAGGAGCGCGCACAGGCCGTCGACTTTGCAGAGCCCTACATGAACGTCGCACTGGGCGCTGTCTCCCACAAGGACCACGTCATCAAGTCCCTTGACGACGTCAAGGACGAGAAGGTCATCGTCATCTCCGGCACCACCGCAGAGACCTACCTGACCGCCAACTACCCCAACCTGACCCAGCAGAAGTTCGACACCTACGCAGCTGCTAAGACCGCGTTCGAGAACGACAAGAACGCTCTGTGGCTCAACGACAACACCGAGGTCATCGCATTCGCCAACGGTGACAAGGACGAGTACGTCGTCGGTATCGAGTCCCTGGGCAACCCCGATACCATCGCCCCGGCTGTGAGCAAGGGCAACGAGTCCCTGCTCAACTGGCTCAACGACGAGCTCAAGACCCTGGGCAGCAAGAACTTCTTCCACGAGGACTACGAGAAGACCCTCGCAGACACCTACGGCGTTGACTACGAGGAGACCCTCGTCGTCGAGCCCGGCCAGAAGAAGTAAGCTCGCACCACATAGCGCAACGAGGGGCGAGGGCCACACGGTCCTCGCCTTTTTTGTTGCCCGCAGGAGAGGGGGAGGGCGTGACACACATTGTGCCAGTGACATTGTGTATCACGCAGAGGATTCGCGTTAACCTGCACCCCCACGGCGTGAAACACAATGTCACTGGCACAATGTGTGTCACGCGTCACTCGTCCTCTCTGCCTCGTTAAGACCCCGCAAAATCCAGCTGCCTTCTGGCTGCGGCGGGTGCTTGATGCGTTATCCTATAAAGTCCGACAATCCCCATGGTGCAGCTAGGAGTCCATCTTTGATCAGCGAGTCTGCTATCTCCAAGGAGTGCATGAGCAAGACGCTTGCTCGTGCGCGCAACGTGGCCAAGAACGGCGGCTTTGTCTACAGCCGCAGCGTCGACTACGAGCCTGACGTCACGATCATCCGCGCCTGCGTGGAGAGCAGCAGCTGGAACGACTACCCCTATGACGTTCACGTCGAGCTCGACGAGGTCACGGGCACGATCATGGACTACGAGTGCACCTGCCCTGCGCACTACCGCTACCCCGGCATGTGCAAGCACAGCGCGGCGCTCGTCTTGCTTTACAACAACGAGCCGGAGACCTTCCGCGGCTACGCGCCCGTGCGCGCCACGACCACCTCGCGCTCCATCTCCGCCCTCATGCGCCGCCTGGCTGCTCGCAACAGCGCGCCTGCCGCCGTGCAGGGCGACCAGCCGGCTGGCTCGGTCTATCTCCAACTCATCTTCGAGGCGTCGCGCCTGGACCGCTGGAACGCGAGCTTCAAGATCTGCAGCGCGCAGGCATCCTACGTCTTGAAGGACATCCAGGAGTTCCTCGACCGCGTCGAGGCCAACAGCTACTACGAATACGGCAAGAAGCTTGGCTTCACGCACGCGCAGGATATGTTCACTGAGCAAGGCTGGGCGGTCGTCGAGTGGCTGCGCGCCACCACGAGCGCCTCAACCGGCTGGTGGCACCAGTACGAGTGGCAGTCAGGCGGCACCAAGCGCTACATCTTCCTCAGCCCCGCGCAAGTCATCGCCTTGCTCGACCTCTACCAGGGCCAGCAAGTGCTCTTCGAGGGCGAGGACATACTCGGCAAGGTCCCCATGATGCGCGTCGTGCGCCACGATCCCAAGCTCTCCGTGGCGATCAAGCCGCTCGAGGACGGTGCGTATGAGATAGAACGCGGCGAGCTGTTGGGCTTTGTCGCAAGCGGCATGCGCCTCTATGCCTACGACGAGCGCAGCTTCTACTGCTGCGGCAAGGAGATGGCCAGCTGCGGTGAGTTCTTGCAGGAGGTCTACGCCAAGGGCGAGGAGCGCTTGTGCGTGAGTGCGGACGACCTGCCGCTGTTTTGCAGCACGCTGCTGCCGCTGCTCGAGGGCGGCATCGAGGTCGAGGTCCCCAAGGAGCTCGACGACATGAAGCCGGTGGAGGGCAAAGTCGAGTTCTACCTCGACGCGACCGACGGCGGTGCGGAGTGTGTGTGCAAGGCGCTGTACGGCGACGCCATCTACCTGTTGCTCAAGGCCGGCAGCGAGAAGGGCAAGCCCGTGCGCGACGAGGCGCTGGAGTCTGCAGCGAGCACCGTGGTCAAGCGCTATCTGCCGATTGTGGACGACGCCTTCACCGCGCATACGGCCGATGACGACGGCACGGCCCGCCTGCTGTTCTACGGCGTGGACGAGCTGCAGCGCTTTGGCGAGGTCTTCACGACGGATGCCTTTGCCAAGCGCAAGAACACGCGCCGCTCCACGCTCTCGACGGGTGTTTCCGTCGAGAGCAACCTCATCAACCTCACGGTGAGTGCGGAGGATATGGACGCGGATGAGATCGCCGCTCTCATCGCCAGCTACCAGGGTAAGAAGCGCTACCACAAGCTCAAGGACGGCACCTTCATCAACTTGGACGCCGGTAACAAGGACGAGCTTGCGGACCTCGAGCGCCTGCAGTTGATCGCGGCGGAGCTGGGCATCGACGCAGAGGACCTTGCCCGCGGCATGGTCTCTGTCGACAGCTACAACGCCTTCATCCTCGACGCGCTGGCGCAAGACGACGAGAAAGATGCGAGCTTCAAGGCCTTTGTCGAGGGCTTTGGCGACATGCGCCACACGGACCGCGAGCTGCCGGCCAGCCTTGCCGATGTCATGCGCCCCTACCAGCGCGAGGGCTTTGCGTGGCTTAACACGCTGGCGGACACGGGCCTGGGCGGCATCCTGGCCGACGAGATGGGCCTGGGCAAGTCCCTGCAGACAATCAGCCTGCTGCTGTGCCGTGCAAGCGAGCTGGCGGAGCACCCAGCGCTGATCGTGTGCCCGGCGAGCTTGGTCTACAACTGGCTTGCGGAGTTCAAGAAGTTCGCGCCGCAGCTGAGGGCGGAGGCGCTTGCCGGCAACAAACCCGCGCGCGACGCCGTGCGTGAGGCGGGCGGCTACGACGTGCTGGTGACGAGCTACGACACCCTGCGCGTTGACATCGAGGACATGGTGGAGGAGCGCTTCTCCTACCAGGTCATCGACGAGGCGCAGTTCATCAAGAACCACTCCACCAAGGCTGCCAAGGCCGTGAAGATCGTGCAAGCGGACCACCGCATCGCGCTGACCGGCACGCCCATCGAGAACCGCCTGTCGGAGCTGTGGAGCATCTTCGACTACCTCATGCCGGGCATGCTCGGCTCCTACAGGAGCTTTCGCGAGCGCTATGAGCTGCCGATTGTGAACGGCGACGAGGAGGTCGCGCAGCGCCTGCGCGCCAAGGTGGGCCCGTTCATCCTGCGCCGCCTCAAGGCGGAGGTGCTGAGCGATTTGCCGGACAAGCTCGAGACCGTCATCCACGCCAAACTCGAGGGCGAGCAGCTCAAGCTGTACGAGGCACACGAGACGCGCCTGCGCCAGTCGCTGCTGCAAAGCGACGAGCAAGAGATCAAGGGCGGCAAGATCGCCGTGCTGGCGGAGCTGATGAAGCTGCGCCAGATCTGCTGCGACCCGAGGCTGCTGTACGCGGATTTCAAGCAGGATGCGGCGAAGATGGCGGCGATCTGCGAGCTGGTTGAGAGTGCTGTCGATAACGACCAGAAGGTGCTCGTGTTCTCGCAGTTCACGAGCTTCTTGGCGCTGATCGAGGAGGCGCTCGACAAGAGGGGACTTGCGCACTACAAGATCACCGGCTCGACGCCCAAGCAGGAGAGGCTGGAGCTGGTGGAGCGCTTCAACGGCGACGAGGTGCCCGTGTTCCTCATCAGCCTCAAGGCGGGCGGCACGGGCTTGAACCTGGTGGGCGCGAGCGTGGTCATCCACGCGGATCCGTGGTGGAATGCCGCGGCGCAAAATCAAGCGACGGATCGCGCGCACCGTATTGGTCAGACCCAGGATGTGAGCGTGTTCAAGGTGATTGCCGATGGGACGATCGAGGAGCGCATCCTTGCGCTGCAGGAGGCCAAAAGCGATCTGGCCGATGCCGTCCTCGCCGCCGATGGCGCGAGCCTCGGCACCCTCTCTCGCGACGAGCTCATCGCCCTGCTCACCAGCGAGTAAGAGCCCTCGCGGCAAAAGTCCTCGCGCTTCACGCGCACCTATACGGGGGACTCGCAGCCCCCCGTAGGGGAGGGACCCTGTCCCTCCCCATATACCATGCGTTTGTTCTGATTTTGCGATTGGTTCGAATTTATTCGACCCACCGCTACAAGGGTCAGTTGATCGTCGCATTAGCACCTGCGACTCGCAAGGACCCGTAGAGGCGCCAGACGAAGTCGGCGCCACCGCTGCAACTCACTGCCGGTCCTCGCGTCAGCACCAACGACCCCCGACCGCCACCCGGCCGCCTGCTACTCCCCATACGCCTCGCGTATCGCATCCAAATGCCGCAAATACCCCGCGCGCATCGAATCCGGCGACTCGATGACGATCTGCGTGCCAAACGTCGCCAGCCACCCGTAAAACGTCGGGGCCTCCATGACGGTGACGTGGATGCGGGCGGTGTCGTCGTCGAGGACCTCCGTGCCGACGTCCTTGCCAAAGCGGTCGACGATCGCGCTCATGACGCTGGCGTTGACGCGGAGCGTGACGTTGATCGGGGTGCCGGAGAACATGCCAAAGACGCGCTGCTGGAACTTCGCGACGTCAAAGTGCTTGATCTCGTCGTTGACGGTGCAGGGCTCGTTGGTGACGGAGATGCTGCGCATGCGGTCGAGGCGGTAGGTCGTGAAGTTGGCGTGCTTGTCGTTCCAGGTGATGAGGTAGTAGAAGTCGTCCATGTACATGAGCTGGACGGGGGTCTCGACGTAGCGCTCGCTGTCGTGTTGGAAGACGGGGCGCTTGTTGAGGCCGTACTTGAAGTAGTGAAAGCTGATCTTCTTGCCCTCTGCGATGGCGCGGTGGGCAGCGTCGAGGTTGTAGAAGACGGACTCGTTCTGGTTGCGGATGCGGCCCTCGACGTGGATCTTCTTCTTGAGCGTGGCGGCGAGGCGGTAGCTGCCCAGGGTGCCGATGTGCTCGATGAGGGCGTTGGACTTGCGCGTGGTGAGGAACTTGGAGGATTGGATCGCGTCGGCGAGGAGCAGGAGCTCTGCGTCCTCCCACTCGCGCGAGACGAGCGCGTAGCGGGTTGAGCCCTCGGAGCTAAAGGTGCCGATGTCGTAGCCAAAGTCCTTGAGGCAGCGGATGTCGTCGTAGAAGGTCTTGCGCTCGACCTTGATCTCGTGCTCGGCGAGCAGCTCCGTTATCTCCTCGCGCGTGAGGCCATTGTACTCGTCGGTCTCCGCCTTGAGGATCTGCGCGAGGTAGAAGAGCTTGAGCTTCTGATTCTTCGATGCCATGTTTTGTCTCCAAGCGTTCAGAACCAATCTTCAATCACTGTAACATCTCGCGAGCCGACTCGCAGCAGAGGATTGGGAGGTTATTTGGACTGAGGCGCCATTCTTTGCTTAGAGCTATGGATTTACCTATCGCAATATGAGTAGAATGAAGCAAGTTTCGTTTAGGGGATATGAGAGGAGATTTGCTTGCTGACCAGCTGCTCTACAGCAAAAAAAGAAAGCCTCCGAAGAGGCTTTCGGCAAGTCAACTTCCCCCTACGGGGCGTCTCGAAAGACATTTTTGGCTAGGCCGTATTTTGACTCGCAGTGTCGTCCTGACTGGTAATCAAGACGGGCACATTGTAGTACAGACTTGAAGGGATGTGCACTATGAATTTGAGAAATATCTCAGGTGAGTACAATATTGGACTGGATTTGGGCACTGGTTCGGTTGGCTGGGCTGTGACCGATGAAAATGGTGAGCTCCTCCATTTCAAAAAGCAGCCTACTTGGGGCTCCAGGCTGTTTGATACGGCCAACACTGCTGCCGATGCTCGTGTGCATCGCGGACAAAGGCGTCGCTATATTCGAAGGCGCTGGCGTCTAAACCTTCTCCAGCAGCTGTTCGAGGAGGAGATGGTCAAGGCCGATCCTGATTTTTTCAATCGACTTGCTCATTCCAGGACTGTCGAGGGTGATCCCATTTTCAACGGTTCTGACTTCACCAAAGCGGATTACTATAAGCGCTTTCCAACTATCTATCATCTGCGCAAGTGGCTGATGGAGACGGATGAGAAAGCTGATATTCGCCTCGTTTACCTGGCACTTCATAACATTGTCAAACATCGCGGCAATTTCTTGCGTGAGGGCAAGCCGCTGAACTCTGAGGGTGCCAAGCCCGATGATGCTCTCAAGGCGTTGCGCGAGGCACTCAAGGATTGGTGCGGTGAAAACGATCACATGCTGGCCGAAGACAAAACGGCTCAGATACTTGAGATTTTCGCTGACAGCGACATGCGTCCGTCCGACAAGAAGAAGGCTCTTGCTCCTCTCATCGGTGTCTCTTTGGGCGATGAGCCTGCAAACAGCAAGAAGTTTAACGAGGCGATCGCTGGCGCAATTGTTGGATTGAAAGCTGAATTCAAGAATGTCTTTGGGGAGACTTCTTGCGAGACAAGCAACTTCTCCCTGTCTAATGAGGAGCATGTTGAGGCATTTAGGGATGCGTGTCCTGATGACGGCGTGGAGCTCTTCGAGGCGCTCTGCGGCGTGTACTCTTCTTATCTCCTTCAAGGTTTGTTGTCTTATGCGCCGGGCAAGTCTATCTCCAAGAATATGGTTGCCAAGTACGATAGGTATGCGGAAGACCTTGCTCTTCTCAAGGGGCTTGTCAAAACGTATGCCCCGGAGAAGTATGACGCCTTCTTCCGCGGTCCGCTCTATGAGGGTACGAACATCTACGATGCCGCTAAGGCTCAGGGTTATACTAAGTACAACCTCGGTACGTCAAAGCTCGATTACGACGGCTTTGCCAATGAGGTCAAGAAACTGCTGGGTAAGACCGCTGCTGTTGACGATCCCCGCTATGACAAGATGATGGATGAGTTTGCTCGTCAGTTGTTCTTGCGTCGCCTCAAGACGAGCGACAACGGCAGTATCTACTATCAGCTCCATCTTGAGGAGTTGCAGGCTATTATCAAGAATCAGTCGCGTTTCTACGACTTCCTCCTCGAAGACAAAGAGAAGCTCGAAAAGCTGGTGACGTTTAGGATTCCTTATTACGTTGGCCCACTGCAAAACAACGACGCTCCACTCGATAAGCGAGGTAACCGTCGTTTCTCTTGGGCAGAGAGAAAGCCTGGCATGGATAGTGTTGCTATCAAGCCATGGAACTGGGAAGACGTCATTGATCGAAATAAGGCCGCGGAGAAGTTCATCCTGCGTATGACTGGTAACTGTACTTATCTGCAGGGTGAGGATGTGTTGCCCAAATGCTCCCTGTTGTATGAGGAATTCTGCGTTCTCAATGAGTTGAACGGACTTAAGGTAAGCGTTGACGGGGACAAGGAACATCGCTTGGATGCTGCCCAACGTGAGGGAATCATCGAGGACTTGTTCCATAAGTACAAGACGATTGGCTACAAGCGAATTGCAGAATGGCTGGAGCGCGAGTGCGGCATCGGCAATGCCCGTGTTTTTGGCGGTCAGGGAGAGACCGGCCTCGAGTCCAAGATGAGCTCGTATATCTTCTTCTGTAAGGATGTTTTTGGCGTTGAGAAGCTCGATGAGTCTGACTACCCGATGATTGAGGAGATTATTCTCTGGAACACGCTTTTCGAGGACCGTGTCATCCTTAAGGAGAAGCTCGAGGAGAAGTATGGCTCCAGGGGCAACGGAGCGCTTGATGCTGCTCAGATTAAGAAAATATGCAAGAAACGCTTTGCAGGATGGGGCAGGCTCTCCAAGCGATTCTTGACTGGAATCAAAGCTCGGACTGACTGTGGGCTTCGTAGCATCATGGATGTTCTCCGCGAAGGCGACCCCAATTCTTCTTCGCGCCAGGGTCGTTCCATGGTCCTTATGGAGATTCTCCATGATGAAGGCCTTCGCTTCCAGGGCTTGGTGGATGAATTCAATAAGAGCTATTTTGGCGACCACAAGGGCGAGCTTGATGTAAACGAGCTTCCTGGTTCTCCTGCAATTCGCAGGAGTATCAACCAGGCGATTCGTATCGTTGATGAGATTGCCAAAATCGCCGGCAAAGCGCCCAAAAGTATCTTTGTCGAAGTCACTAGGGATGAGGATCCGAGGAACAAGGGACGTCGCACTAAGCGTAGGTATGACCAGCTCAAGGAAACCTTGACTGCGTGCAAGGACAACTTTGCTCAGCAGTGCAAAGAGCTCAAGGAATATGCTCCTCAAGATATCGATGATGAGAAGCTCATGCTGTACTTTGCCCAGGGAGGCAAGTGCCTGTACTCCGGGACGCCTATCGATATCAACCAGCTCTCTAATGCTGGTCTCTACGAGGTCGACCATATTATCCCGCGCTCTTATGTGAAGGATGACAGCCTTGAGAACAAGGCTCTTGTCTTGCGCTCTGCAAACCAGCGCAAGACTGACGCCATGCTCATTGATACGGCGGTTCGACAGCAAATGAGCGGTTATTGGAAGACGCTACACGATTGCAAATTGATTGGTGACAAGAAGTACAACAACCTCATGCGTTCTCAGGTGAACGAGGGCATGATGAGGGGCTTTATTGCACGTCAGCTTGTTGAGACGAGCCAGATGGTGAAGCTTGTTCAGTCTTTGCTTGATTCTCGTTATGAGGAAACAATGGTTGTGCCGGTTAAGGCGAGCCTTTCTCATGACCTTCGTGAGGCTGCTGGTTTTGTCAAGTGCCGTGAGGCTAACGACTACCATCATGCGCACGACGCATTCTTGGCATGCCGTGTTGGTTTGTTCATTCAGATGCGTCATGCAGGTATGTATGACAACCCCATTGGCTATGCTCACGTCATCAGAAATTACGTTCGTTCGCAGTCCAAGCTGTTCAATGCTCATCACAAGATGCCTGGCTCCAGTGGCTTCATTGTGAATAGCTTTATGTCTTCCGGCTTCGATAAGGAGACGGGCGAGATCTTCAAGGATGAATGGGATGCGGAGAAGGAGATTGCGGGTATTCGTAAGGCCTTGGATTATCGCCAGTGCTATATCACTCGCATGCCGTATGAGGATACAGGCAAGTTCTGGGATGCGACGGTTTACTCGCCACGCGATGCGAAGATGGGCCCGAAGCTTGCTTTGCCGTTGAAAGAGGGTCTTGATCCGCAGCAGTTTGGCGGCTTCTCTAGCCAGCAGTTTGCGTACTTCTTTGTCTATGAGGCTGTGAAACCAAAGAAGAATCAATCGCTGTTTAAATTTGAAGCTGTGCCTGTATGGCTTGCGTCAAAGATTAGTGGGGATCCTGGTGCCCTTGAAGTTTATGCAAAGGAGCTTGCGGAGGCTGAAGGGTTGGAGTTTGTGCATATTGTTCGAGCTAAGCTTCTTAAGCGTCAGTTAATCGAAATCGATGACGACAGGCTGATTATTACTGGACTCAAAGAGGTTCGAAGTGGTATTGAGCTCGGTTTTACAGCAAAAGAGCTGTCGTTGATTGAGAATCTTTTGTCTAACAGGGTTTCAGAAGATGATGCTAAGGCTGTTGATGAACTGTTCAGCGTGATTTGCAGGAGGCTTTCATCTTATTCATTGAAGCTTGCTAAACAATTGAAACTAGACACATACCGTGATGCTTTTTATGCAGCGACGCTGGAGCAAAAGAGTGCTGTCTTTTCTGGAGTATTGCGAATTGCCAATGGTAACGATCGTGTTGTCAATTTGAGTAGTGTTGGCGGTTCGGCAAATGCAGGCGCCATGAAAATGACTGGAGGAAAGTTGCTTAGTGACCCCTCTGTTAATTTCAGCGTTGTCGATCAATCCGTGACAGGCATGTTCGAGAGGAAGACCAGAGTTGGCCTTTAGGAATGTGGTCATAGCGAGCCCCTGTCGATGTTCGTACAAAGGCGGCTATCTGGTGGTGCGCAAGGAGGACGGGACTTCCAAGGTTCATCTTTCGGAAATCTCGTCCATCACCTTGCAGACAACTCAAGCTTACGTGAGTGCTTATCTGCTGTCCGAGCTGGCAAAGGCAAAGATATCCTTTGTCATCTCTGATGAGAAGAGCAATCCTGTGGGTCAGTATCTGCCGCTTTATGGAGCCCATAATACGAGTAAGAGGATTGGCGAGCAGCTTGAGTGGGGCGAGCCAATCAAGAAGCGTGTCTGGCAGCGAGTTGTGCGGGATAAGATAGCTCATCAGTCGCAGGTACTGGCACAGCGTGCTCGAGAAGACTCAGCGTTGCAGCTAAAGCAGATGGTAGGGGAGGTGCGGTCGGGAGATACCACCTGTCGTGAGGCCTGTGCCGCACGTCTCTACTTTCAAGCTCTCTTTGGAGATGGGTTCACCCGTGATCAGGAGTGTGCGATTAATGCCGCTCTTGATTACGGCTATGCTGTCATTCTCTCGGCAGTGAATCGCGAGGTCGTGTCTAGAGGTTACCTTACACAGGCAGGAATCTGTCACAGGAATGAATACAATCAGTTCAATTTGAGCTGCGATCTCATGGAACCGTTCAGGCCCGTGATTGATCGTATCGTGTTTGACAATGTTAATGATGAGTTTAACCAAGTAATCAGGCTGATATTGATTGACTCTCTTAATCATACATTGCCTTATAGGGGAGGTTCATACAAGCTCAGCTCCATCATTTCTCTGTATGTGCAGGATTGCCTGAACGCACTCAATAAGAGGCTGGCTGTGGATGAGATAGAGGGGTTTGATCTTTCATGAGCGCTGGAGAGCGGGTGAGGTATATGAGGCTTATTCTTTTCTTCGACTTACCGGTGCTGACGTCGAAGCAGCGTAGAGACTATCGCGTCTTCAGGAAGTTTTTGCTCAAGGATGGTTTCCTGCAGTTGCAAGAGTCTGTTTACGCAAAGCTTGTTTTGAATGATGGGCTTGCTGCTGCTTCTGTGAATCGCGTCAAGAAGAATCGCCCGCCAGAGGGTCTTGTGCAGATTTTGAAGGTGACCGAGGGTCAGTTTTCGACGATGGAATTCATCACGGGCGAGAGAGCCGACTATGACGAGGTGGATTCAACGGAGGAGCTGCTTGTACTATGAAGTTGGTTTTTGAGGGCTTGGAAAGGGCGATTGAGATTGAGAGGGGGCGTATTGCCACTCTTCAGGTCGAGAACTCTGCGCTCTTTGCACGTGTGGTCTCGTCTGTTGCGTCTATGGATGGTGAGCAAGCTCAAGAACCTTATTCGCTTTGGGAGGGTGATGCACGTCTGAAGATCAAGGACGAGTTTTTGGTGGTTTCAGATGCCCTGAATCTGCCTTGGGAACATCGTTTACTCTTGCCTGCTGTTGTTTCTCGCATGGAGAAAGAGATTCTTGAAGATGAGGAGCTGAGGCTTAAGCTGGAGAATCTCTCTCGGAATCTCTCTAGCGTTATTGCCCTATTGAGCTTGGATTGTGATTCTGATTACGCGTTTAAAATGGAGTGGGATTTCAAACGCTATCTCAAAATGATGGCGTTTGACATCGACATTCGTGACGATGAGCCGTTCCTTGATAAGTTAATAAAGTTTCTTTCGATGGCTTTCGATGCAGGTTTTGATAGGGTTTTCGTGTTTGTAAATCTCAAAACTTTTCTGACAGAAAAGGACTTTGAGGCGCTGTGTAATCACATTTTTTACACCGGCTTGAAGGTTTTGTTGCTGGAGAATAAGTGGGATAATAACAGATATGAGAATGAGGACAAATACCTTGTTGACCTCCATAATTTGACAGTTTGAGCACCCCGATCCCTCGCTAAAGCCGCAGGTCATGCGGCTATTTCTTTGTCAAGTTT